>JAGFZX010000119.1 GCA_017889585.1 Bacillota bacterium | reverse complement strand
TCGAAATGTTTCCACTTAAATAAATTCTGTGATATTTTTACCTCAATTTTCAAGTTTGTGGTAAGATTATAGCATCGATTTATTTTTTGCACCAGAACCCTGTTTTGTACCATAACGCTTAATACTGCCTCTTGTGCGGAGGCGACTGAGATGAAAGGTGGTTATCGCATGATGGTAGGAGACTTTGAGGTAATTACGCTGTCTGATGGCATCAATCAGCGACCGGTTGAGTAGCAGTTGCAGCTGTTGCAAGGTAACAGGGAGAAAATCAAAGACGTATTAGAGCGTGCTTATCCAGGCGGGCAAATCGAATCCACAGTGAACACTTTTCTGATTAACACGGGATCCAAGTTGGTGTTGATTGATACAGGCAATGGAAAAATGGCCAGTCCGACCATGGGGAACGTAATTGATAATTTGCGTGTCGTCGGCTACCAACCTGAGCAAATCGATGAAATTTACCTGACTCATATGCATGGCGACCATATTGGGGGCCTAGTATCGGGAACGGAGCGTGTTTTTGTAAATGCAACAGTTTACGCAAATAAGCGCGAAGCTGATTATTGGCTGGACGATGGCAACCGAAATGCTGCTTCGGATGCTGCAAAGCGAACCTTCCAAGCGGCAAAAGAAACGATCACCCCATATATAATAGCAAACAAGTTTAAGACTTTTGAAGGAAACATCCAATTGACTCCAGGTATCAAAACTGAGGCCTTATTCGGTCATACACCCGGTCACACTGCCTATATCATTGAGAGTAAAGGTGATACTTTAGCCCTTTGGGGTGATATTATTCATGTTGCTGCAGTGCAGTTCGAAGATCCTTCGATAACAATCGCTTACGACAGAGACAAAGATGAAGTCGCGAAAGTGCGTCAGAAAATTATGGTCGAAGCAGCTAAACATAATTGGCTTATTGGCGGTGCACATCTTGCATTTCCTGGCATTGGATATGTGCAAGCTAATGGCGGGGGATATAGCTTCGTACCGCTCAATTGCCCAGAAGTAAAGTGAAACTTTATTGGAGAATAGAAGAATTGGCAAGGTCATGGATCACTACACCGTGCCCCTATCCCTAAAGCCACTCTTTGATAAGGAACTGTTGGATAAAGTGAAGGCTTAAAATATAAATAGAACCGAGAGTTATCTATATCTACGTCAGTCGGAGTATTAAAGTGAACCCATCAAGGCGTTACCCTATCATTTGATTCATCAAGATGTTAGTTCTCTTGGCATTATTACCAATGCCTAAACTTTTCATTTAGGAACGTGTCGCGCATTATGTTCGTTCAGACTTCGGTTTTTTTTTGTTGGGGGGGGGCAGGTATCTCGTGTAATAGTATAGAAAGGTTATGAAACCGACATACTCCCATAAAGTATGTATTGCCATGTTATTTTCCGTGCGGATGTAGTTTTATTCAAAATGAAAAGCAATTTTAAGTAATTGTATTGACAAGTATATGGAAAGGAAGGATTTGAATTATGAAGATTTGTATTTTATCAGGTAATCCTAAAAACGATGGACTATGCCAGGCTGTAATTGATGCAACAAAGCTCGGTGCTACTGAAGGCGGAGCTGAAGTCGATGAAATAAGACTTTGTGATTTTAAACTAATACGTTGTCAAGTCTGTGGTGATGGATGGGGTCCATGTAGGGATGAAAATTACTGCACATATGGTAATGATGGTTTTGATGAAATAAAATACCGCATTCAATCGAGTGATGCTATTATTCTTGTATCACCTGTATATTGGGGAGAAACCTCAGAAGCATTGAAGAGTTTTATCGATCGACTACGCAGATGTGAATTCAATGGAAAAGAAATATTACGTGACAAGCAAGTGTTGCTTATTGCTTCGGCAGGTGGTACTGGCAATGGCTTGTTAAGCTGTTTTGAGCAGATGGATCGTTTCTGTCGCCATACAGGTGCTATTATTTTTGATTATATTGGAGTTAATCGCTGGAATAGCGATTATAAGCATCTAGCAGCCAAGACTGCCGCTTATGCAATGGCAAGTGGTAGGAAGAATGGTGAGACGGTTTGAAAATTTGAGGCAATAATATTAATCTGTATAAGAAGTATGTTCCTTATACAGCAAGGTACGAAAGATGAAATAGTGCTTTCATCTTAACGACCCAGTAGGCATTTTGGTTGTCCTCAATGAAAATATTGAAATATTATCACCTGAAGTAATAGGACAAAAGTTAAGTCAACTGTTATGTAAAAAAGGTACTGATAATTCATTGAGCTATAAGAATATACAATATGTTTGGCTTATTGCAGGAAGTCATTATTATGAACGGTTATGGTGCAGAAAATAGCACCGTGATATAATCATTACCCTAAACTTGAAATTTGAGGTAAAGAGCATGTCACAGCACTTATTTAAATGGAAACATTTTGAGTCCGAATTTATAATATTATGTGTTCGCTGGTACCTGAAATATCCACTCAGTTACCGGATGCTTGTGGAGATGATGCAAGAACGAGGATTAAATCTAACTCACACAACAATTATGAGATGGGTTCACCAATATTCTCCCATAATTGATAAAAGAATAAGAAAACACCTTCAGCCAACGAATGATTCGTGGCGTATAGATGAAACCTATCTGAAAATCAAGGGTAAAAATGCATATTTATATAGAGCAGTAGATTCTGAAGGAAAAACCATAGAATTCTTTGTATCTGAACATCGTGATAAAGATGCCGCCAAGAAGTTCTTTAGAAAAGCTTTAAAGGCTATACATAATAAGCAGCCAAGGGTTATAACAACTGACAAATATGCTGTAACTGAAATTGCTATCTATGAGATGATTTATGGTGGAAGTCTTTCAGTCAAGACAACAATTCGGCAAGTAAAATATTTGAATAACATTATAGAGCAGGATCATCGATTTATTAAGGGAAAGATCAAGCCAATGCTTGGATTCGACAGCTTTGAGACTGCTGAAAAAACGATTTGCGGAATTGAGGTTATGCATATGATCAGGAAAGGGCAGATTGAAGAGATTCAGTCTGCCCTCGGTGAGGTTAAGTTCTTTAATAAAATTATGGGGATCTCCGCTTAATACTGGGGTGAAGTTCAGGATATTTGGGGCTCTATAAATTTTTGCACCAGAACCGTCCGAAAAACGCTTTGAGAGCTATCAAAAATTGCAATGGGAAGTATCATACGCCGGATTAAATGCCCGCCAGCTTGAAAATGAGAAACTCAACAGAATGTTCGGCGACAAGGATGAAATAAAACAATTAAAGAAGCATATATTAAAGACATTAACAATAGATAAATACGAAAGGAGGGTTGTCTTATCGCTAAAGGTGCATTGGAGTCGGTATTGTGCATAGCAAGGGCTATCGCATAATTCAAATATGAGGATAGTCCTTGCGTAATCCTATTTTTTGATTATTTAGGAGGCGCACAATGGGCTATAAAAATGCAATTTGTATATTGCCAGATGATTTGATTATGGCAATACAACAACATATTGACGGCGAATATCTTTATATTCCTCGTAAAGAAGAAAACAAAAAAGGCTGGGGCGAATTAAGTA
>JAGFZX010000118.1 GCA_017889585.1 Bacillota bacterium | reverse complement strand
CTGAACATGTTGCTGCTGATTTGTTGCTTGTTGATATGGGAATTGCCACGGATTTACCATCACTTCCTACCCTACGGAATGAGAAAACTGCCTATGGAACGAACAATATAAACCATGGTCCTGCCATGTCACGAGAGCAAGCTATTAAAGCCATTGAAACTGGAATTAAGATAGCTACTGAGGAGATTAAGAAGGGTGTAACCGCTATAGGATTAGGCGAAGTGGGTATTGCCAATACTACCTCGGGTACAGCAATCGTTGCCACTTATAGTCAAATTCCTGTGGCCAAACTAACAGGAAGAGGTATCGGCATAACAGATGCAATGTTCAGCAAGAAGATAAAGATAATAGAAAATGCGATTGCTTTGAATCGCCCCGACCTAGATGATCCAATCGATGTGTTAAGTAAATTAGGTGGTTTTGAAATTGCTGGCTTAGTAGGCGTTATACTTGGTGGGGCTGCTGGCGGAGCCGCTCTGATCTTAGATGGTCTTGTAACTAGTGCTGCAGCTCTTATTGCTGTCAAATTAGCTCCTCAGGTAAAAGATTACTTAATTGGCTCTCATGTTTCCCCGGAACCTGCACATACAGTCGCACTTGATCTAATTAACCTTCCCGCTCACCTGCATCTGAATATGTCCTTAGGAGAGGGAACTGGTGCGGCATTAGGCATGTCCGTACTGAAAGCTTCGCTCCACGTGTTAAATGATATGAAAACATTCGGTGATGCAGAAGTAGCCGTGGCTCAGGATGGTCCAGGTGCACTAAAGCAAGATAAAAATATTAAAGAGTAAAGATAAAGCCATGATAGCTTACAGTTCGCTATCATGGCTTTGCTCTTTTAAAATCATTATTTCCCCTTAACATATTGCTGCAAATTTTCCATGGTTAATTCATCTATTTCTACACCCGTCAAGAGTCTATCTACATCTAATATGACAACTAAACGCTCCTCTACTTTACCAATCCCAGTTATGTAATTGCCCTTCCCTTCTTGCATAAAAGATGGCGCAGGTTCGATCTCTTCGGAATTAAACAATACAATGTCAGTAACCTCATCTACCAAACACCCTACCATTAGATCATTGGCATGAACCATGATAATTTTACTATCATCACATATTACCTTATGTTCTAATTTAAGTTTTCTACGCAAATTAAAGACATACCGTACCTTATCTCTCCAACTTATCATACCTTCTATATCACTTAACGTGCCTGGGACAACCTGGATGTTTACTCTGTTTGTTCTAATAATACCATTCACTGCTGTTGCTTCTATGCCGAATTCCGTACCATTAATTTCAAAAACAACCATTTGCACACGTGCCATTTTATCATCTCCCAGTCACTTAATCCGAACCACTATTCTTACATATCATTTGCTAAGTTATATAAATCTTCTGCCATACTTGTTACTTCTTCAATACTTGCCGTTACCTCTTCTATCGCGGCTGCCTGTTGCTCTACGGTTAGGCTTGTAGCATTCCCCATAGCAACGGTCTTATCTACAGACTGTTGAATAATCGTCGTAAACTCTTTGATTTTTCCTACCGTCTGTTTTGAATCCCCTGACAGCTTGCGGATTTCTTGGGCTACTACACCAAAACCAAGTCCTGCCTCTCCCGCCCTAGCAGCTTCAATTGCCGCATTTAATCCTAGTAAGCGAGTTTCATCAGCAATTTCTTTGATAAAATCCATAACTTCATTAATTTTTCCGGATACCACGTTAACATGATTGATTTCATGATTTAAGGTACTTTGATTGTGACTAACATCATTAGCAGAAGCTGCTAATTCTTCCATTGTTGCCGATATCTGAATCACGCTATCGTTAATAGAACCAGCCATATTTTTTAGTTTACTTTGCTGGTACCACATCTTAGACAAAGTATTCGCTACCAAATATAAAACATTTGCAGCAGCTTCAACACTCTTTCTTGGCACTTGCTTAATTTCCCTTAGAGACGCTATATATTCATCCGGATCTACACCAATTTCCTGAGCTATCTGACGGTACTTGCCTTCTTCTGGAGCTGATGTCAGAACTTGCCCCCCCAATATAGAGCCTATTTGCCTACCTTCTAACATGATGGGGGCCGCAAAATCCACTAAGCCAGCATGACAATCATAGATAGCTGGTTTTCCTGTCCGTGCCGATTCTTCCCCACCTTTACTATCACAACCCATACAGCCCTTAAGACCTAATTCAGAGCCCCTTGTATGTTTCATACAAAAAGTTGTAAAGTTACTAGGATTCGTCACTGGCTTACCTGTTATATCTACAGTAATGCTTGCTACCCCTACAGATTCCGCAAAGTTATCCTGAAAGTTTTGTAGAAAGGCTATATCAATTATATCTTCTAATTTGACAGTTCTTAGATCTCCTATAGATTTTCCATGTTCGTCATTTAGCTTTTTTTCCATAGATAACCCCTCCATATTTTATTTAATATTCGGATAATTTAAAATTCGACATAATAAGACTCTACTCCCTTGGATTTTTCTAACACATTAGCGGTACTTTCTTGCTGACTTTTATGTAAATAAGTAAAGGTTCCTATACTATTTCGATTTCTAACGAAATAGTATAGGAACCTTCTACGCGGAAAATATATTAGCCAAACATGGCAATTCCAAGAGGCGTAACCAATAAAGGATGGGGAGGAACATGAACTTTTCGGCCAAAGGCTTTGCTAAATTCTTCACCAAAACCGCTCAAATACGCAGTACCACCTACCACATACACGGGATAATTATTGTATTCTTCATAGCCTGCTAGCATCTTTTTTACAATCGTCGCCATTTTTTCGATGACAGGCAACACCACTGGCATAATGCGTCGATGTTGACTTGTGTCTTTTTTAAGTACTTCTGCCTCTTCAAAACTTATTTTATACGCTCCTGCTATCACTAAGGCTATATGAGTTCCTCCTGTTGCTTCATCAGCGGTAAAAACTAAATCTCCGTTCTTTAATACAGCAATTCCTGTAGTACCGCCTCCAATATCTACTACAATGCCGTGGGTAATATTCAATGCTTTTGCTGCTGCTACTGGTTCATCAACCTGGCAGACTGGTTCTAAGCCCGCTCCAGAAATTACGTGACCACAGGCTTGTGCATTCCTGCCTACAGTACCTGGTGGAATAGCAGTAGCTCCTTTATCAAGGGTAATACCCATCCGTTTTTCTACTTCCGCCTTTAATTCTTCGACAATCATTGTAGCTCCCCTAAAATCAACCACCAAACCATCCTTAACGACAGATGCCCAACGTAAACTTCCCGCCACCGGATTTCCTTGGCTATCCGTGACAACCAGCACTACGTCCGCCGTGCCAAGATCCACTCCCACTTTATAAGGGCCTGGCAAATCAGCCACCGTCCCAGTTTCAATAAGATGGTGTAACTGATGAATTTTCTCATATGCTTCCATGCTAATCCTCCCTGTTTAACTCCCCTCAGGACAATTACTGCTATTTATGATATCTTTACTATTATCCGATTCCTCCTGCATATCCTGCCAGGGATAAGCGAATTGCATGCCCTCTTCTTTTACTATATTGCTCAGATTCATAAGAAAAAC
>JAGFZX010000079.1 GCA_017889585.1 Bacillota bacterium | reverse complement strand
GGTGCAACTCATTTTACTCATTGGTTTCAACCAATGACAGGCATCACTGCTGAAAAACATGATGCATTTATATCACCAACTTCTGATGGTACAGCTATAATGGAGTTTTCAGGCAAAGAATTAATTAAGGGAGAACCAGATGCTTCTTCATTCCCATCTGGTGGACTTAGAGCTACTTTTGAAGCTAGAGGATATACTGCATGGGATTGCACATCACCCGCATTTATAAAAGATGATTCATTATGTATACCAACAGCTTTTTGTTCTTATACTGGAGAGGCTTTAGACAAGAAGACTCCATTATTACGTTCAATGGAAGCGATAAGCAAACAAGCATTGCGTGTATTAAAAGTTCTTGGCAATACAACATCTAATAGAGTGATTACAACCGTTGGACCAGAGCAAGAATACTTTATTGTTGATAAGAAAACATATGAACAAAGAAAAGACTTAATATTTACAGGAAGAACACTTTTTGGTGCTATGTCTCCGAAAGGGCAGGAATTAGAAGATCATTATTTCGGTTCCATTAAAGAAAGAATTTCTGCTTACATGAAAGAATTAGATGAAGAACTTTGGAAGCTTGGAATTGCAGCCAAGTCTAAGCATAACGAAGTTGCTCCTGCGCAACATGAGTTAGCTCCAATCTTTACTACTACAAATATAGCAACAGATCACAATCAACTTACTATGGATTTAATGAAGAAGATTGCTTTAAGACATGATCTTGTGTGCTTATTACATGAAAAGCCATTTGCTGGTATTAATGGTTCTGGTAAGCATAATAACTGGTCTATGGGAACAGATGATGGTATGAACCTGCTAGAACCAGGTCGTACTCCCCATGATAATCAGCAATTCCTTGTATTTTTATGTTCTGTTATAAAAGCTGTTGATGTATATGCAGATTTATTAAGAGTATCAGCTGCAAATCCAGGAAATGATCATAGACTGGGTGCTAACGAAGCTCCTCCCGCGATCATATCAATATTCCTAGGAGAGCAATTACAAGATATTCTAGAGCAGATTGAAAATGGTGGAGCTACCAGTTCTAAAAATGGTGGTAACATGGAAATTGGTGTTACGACACTTCCACCTTTGCCCAAAGATGCAACTGATAGAAACAGAACTTCCCCATTTGCATTTACTGGTAATAAGTTTGAATTTAGAATGTGCCCATCTTCAGCTTCCATTGCTATGCCAAATATAATCTTAAATACGATTGTAGCGGAAATACTAGACGAAGTTGCTGAGCGATTAGAAAAGGCTAAAGATGTAAATACCGAAGTGAAAGGACTTCTTACTGAATATGTTACTAAGCACAAAAGAGTGGTCTTTAACGGAAACGGATACTCAGATGAATGGGTTGTTGAAGCTGAAAAGAGAGGGCTTCAAAACAGGAAAACTACGATAGAAGCCATTAAAGCTCTTATTTCTGAAAAGAATATAGAAGTTATGGAAAAACATGCAGTACTCAGCAGAATCGAAATGGAATCCCGTTATGAAATAGCTCTTGAAAATTATATCAAGACGATTAACGTTGAAGCTTTGACAATGATAGAAATGGCTAAGAGGCAAATAGTTCCTGCTGTTATCAATTTTGCTACAGACATCGCTGCTTCAATAAATACAATCAATGCTACAGGTGTAGCAGCTGATTTAACAGCTCAAACAGAATTGTTAGTAGAAGTATCTTCATTGACTGCCTCATTGAAGAAAAATATTGCTGTTCTTGAAGAAGCTGTAGCGAAAGCATCCAATGCTCATGGAGACACTTATGAGCAAGCTGCATTATTCCGTTTTGATGTATTTGAAAAAATGGCAGCACTACGTGAAGTAGTTGATACACTTGAAACTATAGTAGATGAAGATGTATGGCCAATGCCAACTTATAGTGACTTATTATTCAATGTATAATCTATGCTTTAAAAGCCTGGCTGTATAAGCCAGGCTTTTAATTTTGTAAGCGCCCAGAGTTCTGGGTGCTTGATTATTGATGTAAACCCATATGGGAGGTTAGTAGTGGTAACTGTAAAGAATATGTTGTATTGATTTCACGTCAACACTTTTGTAATGGCTAAGATATCATTATAGTTGGGTATCCTCCAAGAAGTTATTTAAAAAGTAGAATAATATAAATGATAATGTTTATTATAGAAAATAATATAACAATGTAATCTTTGTAATTTTTGCTATTAATAGTATAATAGAATGAAATACTTAAAAATTTCAATAAGGAGAATGGAGTAAGTTTAATAATACTAGCCAAAGTATAATCATAGGTATAGTATAGTACAATTACAGTTATAATATTTAAGAGGTGAGTGAAAATGTTAAATGAATTGCTTTATGTAATTCCCGCTGGGAAATATGGGAAAAATGAATTGGTTGAATTATTGAAAGAACATCCGGAGATTAAATTTGTATCATTGGTAGGTATTGATCTTGCTGGTAATGACACTGATGAGAAAATTCCTATGGAATTGTTTATTAAAGATATGGATGAATTTTTCCAAGGAAGTGCAGTGCAAACTGATGGTTCTTCTGTTGTTCTTACAGGGATTGCAACTTTAAATAATGCAAAAGTTGATATTATTGCTGATCCTAATGTAAATTGGTTTGTTGATTATAATTTTGAACACATTGATGCGGTAATTGGTAAACCAGTTGGGACATTGCGTATACCTTCTTTCTTGGTACATAATGAAAAAAGAGTTGATTCTCGCTCTATTTTGGCTGAAAGCTTGTCTTATATTAAAAAAGAATTATTTAGCCTATTCAAGAAATATCCTAAAATTGCAGGGTTAGATCATGTTAATACATCTGAAATTGAGGATATTGTTTTTACATCAGCCACAGAACTTGAATTCTGGGTAAAGACACCTGCCAACAAAGCGGAGGTTTCTGAACTATCAGCATCACAGGTTATGCAAGAGCAATACTGGCAACGTACCCGTGGTGAAGTGCGTACCGCTATGGAACAATCTGTCTTGATGCTTGAGAAATATGGTATGAGTCCTGAAATGGGTCATAAAGAAGTGGGTGGCGTCAAGTCTCAAATAAATGAAACAGGTCACTTAACTTATGTTATGGAACAATTGGAAATTGACTGGCGCTTTGCTACAGGTTTACAACCTGCTGATAATGAATTGCAAGTTAGGATAATTGTAAAAGAAATATTCCGTGCCAATGGGCTAGAAGTTACTTTTAAAGCGAAACCTATTATTGGTGTAGCTGGTAATGGTGAGCATACTCATGTCTGCATTATGGCAAAAATGAAATCAGGTAAGATGGTGAATTTATTCTCACCGACTGATTTGAAAAAAGATTTTATTAGTGGAATCGGTTATGGCGCTATTATGGGATTGTTAAAAAATTATGAAGTTGTAAATCCTTTTATTTCAGCAACCAATGATTCATTAAATCGCTTGAAGCCGCATTTTGAGGCACCTATCTGTATAGTTACTTCTCTTGGATATACTCCTGAAGTCGTTTCAAGGAATAGAACTATTTTAGCTGGTTTGGTTCGCGATGTGACCAATCCCATGGCAACTCGTTTTGAAGTTCGTTCACCGAATCCATATACAAATACTTATATTGCAACAGCAAGTATTTACTTAACAATGTTTGATGGTATTAAAGCGGCAATTGAATCTGGGCTAGATACTAAAGGGCTAGAGGCAGAGCTATCAAAAGAAGCTGGAGCACCAGGTTTCTATCTGGAAACAGACCGCGCTTATCGCAGTGAACATGATGTATTTGATGATTTCTCAGATGAAGAGCGAGGCCGTTTATTTGGTACCCCACCAGCGACTGTTTGGGAAAATATGCAGAGCATCGAGAAATATCCAGACAAAGTTGCTGTACTTACAGCAGGTAACATTTTCCGGAAAGAACTTATTGATGGTTTCGTGGCAGGTGCTTTAGTCCGCTGGAGAACGGAGCTTGTGAAGCGTATCATTCCAGAGAATTTAGAGATCGTAAGAGATTGCAAATGCTTGCATACCGCAGAAACAGCAGTAGATCTTGATTTGTATAATTGGAAGAAGATTAACAGTTTACGCGTACTATTAGCTAAAGATACTGTTGCTCAAAAATCACTATTTAGTCGTATTAATGATGCTATTAAAAATGAAGAATTTGAAATGGCTTCTCAATTGCAAATTGAAATGTCAAACAAAATGTCAGAGTTAAAGACTCTTTATGTTGATTATAAAAAGAATATGATTCATTCGTTATAAAACAAACAGTGGCTGTGTGAAAACACAGCCACTGTTTGTTAAGTTCATTTCTTTTGCAATTGACATTATTCTATCATAATCAGGCTGATCGCTGATATTAGAGAAGACGTTTTTGATAAATATAATTCAATTTATATGGTAACATATGCATCTAAAGATATAATAAATAATTAATACTAAATAATTAAAATTTTAGATTGCCATATTGCAGGAATTTATTTATAATAGTCGAATAAGATTAGTGATATATTTTGTTATAAGTCCAGAGGGAATCATGGATGTAAAGCTCTTTAGTGATCTTGAAGCCTTAGAGTTGCTATGTCAATAGAAGCTTAGGGGCGTGATTTTTATCAGCAGACTTATGACAAGACAGCAGAAGAGAACCATAGAGATTTATTTCAGTTATTAAGAAGTGAAGTAAGTCATTATGAAATATTCAAGGGTAACTAAGTTTTCTTTATATTAAGGAGGGGTTAGTGCAGTGGCTAAGGGAATCGGAAAACGTGCATACCACAGACAGGATATGAATAAGCAGAAAAGAACGGCGCTGACTATTGGCGGTGTGCTGGCAGCGGTTATTTTGCTGGTTATTATTGTTTCCTTTGTAAAATAGCGTTTAAAAATCTTAGAGCACTTGCTTTCCTACCCAATGTTGGATATATTTTATAAGTCGCATAGCTATTATTATTAATTATTATTTACAAGGAGGACATACAGTGGAAGTTAAGAAAGATATATTGGAAAAGGGCGCAATCGTGCAACGTGACAAGAACACATATGCAATTGCACCACATATACCCGGGGGGATTATCTCAGATTTTAATGTATTGCGTAAAATTGCCGATGTAGCAGAAAAACATGGCGCTCAGGCTCTAAAATTGACTAGCGCCCAACGAATTGCTATTGTTGGCATTGAGGAAGATAAAATTGATGGCGTTTGGGAAGATTTAGATATGGACAAAGGGCATGCTGTTGGGCTATGTGTGCGCAGTGTGAAAATTTGCCCGGCTACGCATTTTTGCAAACGTGCTGTGCAAGATGCTGTCACTCTAGGTCTAGAGCTTGATAAACAATATCACGGCATGATGTTACCATCTAAATTTAAAATTGGTGTTTCAGGTTGCATGAATTCGTGCAGTGAATCTGCAGTTAAGGATTTAGGGCTTATCGGTACTCGCAAAGGGTATACTGTTATGATTGGTGGCAGTGCTGGGCTTAAGCCGCGGCTTGCTGATGTTTTGATAGAAGACGTGCCCCAAGAGGATGTTTTGTCTTTGGTAGATAAAGTGGTTACTTATTATAAGGAAAATGGCAAAAGTTATGAGCGGATGGGCACTATGATTCAACGGTTGGGATTAGAAACAGTTAAGCAGGCTATATTGGCTTAGCCATAAATAGGACGTCTGATTTCAGACGTTTTATTTTTTTGATTATTATTGTATAGGGAAGAGATGGAATTATTGCTACATTTGGGTTATACTGTTGCTATAGCAAGATATAAAATATAGGGGGCGTGTTGATGAAAATAGATAAGGAATGGGTAATAGATCAAATAGAGAAAATTGCCTGTTTTGGTAAAGGGCAACGCGGCATCACTCGCTTAGCATTTACAGAAGCAGATATACAGGCCCAGGAATATATAATGAGTTTAATGGATCAGGTTGGTCTGGTAGTGAGCAGAGATCAAATGGGTAATATTATTGGCCGCTTGGAAGGTGGGGATAAAGCCCTGCCCGCAGTCCTTACGGGGTCTCATTTAGATACAGTACCAGAAGGTGGTAAATTCGACGGTGTGGTTGGCGTGGTCGGCGGATTGGCAGCAATAAGGCGAATTCAGGGTATGGGGGTATTAAATCATACTGTTGAACTTATCGTCTTTGTAGGCGAGGAATCAAGCCGCTTTGGTTTTGCTACTCTAGGAAGCAAAGCAATGGTAGGCCTAGCGGATACTCATGCATGGAGTAAAGCTAAAGACCAGAATGGCGTTAGTTTTCAGCAGGTTATGGCCCAGCATAATCTTAATATACAGCAGATTGGTGCAGCAGCAAGAAGTAGTGAGCAAATAAAAGCTTTCGTAGAACTACATATTGAGCAGGGACAGGTATTGGAGAAATCAGGTAATACTATTGGTATTGTAAAGACCATTGCAGCGCCGACACGTCTCAAAATTACAGTAGAGGGAATAGCGGCTCATTCTGGTTCTACCCCCATGGAAGAACGATGTGATGCATTAGTGAGTGCAGCTATGATTATATTGGCCATACAAGAGATTGCTTTGCAGCAAGCAGGTCGCGGGACAGTAGCCACAGTAGGAGCCCTTAAAGTTTATCCTGGATCTATCAATGTTGTGCCTGGATTGGTAGAAATGTGGGTAGATCTTCGTGGTGTCAATCAAGAAAGTATTGTTGAATGTCTACAGGTCATTAAAGATGCTATTAGTAACATTACAGAGGAACAAGATACTGTAGTAGCTATTGAAATGATCTCTTCAGAAAAGCCTGTAGAAATGAATCCGGAGATTAGTAAACTTATTCAAAAAAGTTGTACTGACATTGGCGCGCCTTATCAGGTTATACATAGTAGAGCTGGGCATGATGCTATGAATATGTCAAAACTAGCACCAACAGGGATGATTTTTGTTCCTTCGAAAGAAGGAATTAGCCATAATCCTGATGAATATACGGGATATGATGATATTATGACAGGTATTGATGTATTGACCGAAACCTTGTATCAATTAGCAAAGTAGGTATAGTATCTCAATATGGTAACATCTAAATAATAAGTTAATAAGGGGGCAGTGATGAACACTGCCTCTTTTTTATTTCCTAATATTACCTTTATTAATTATGTAAACTATATGTTACAATAGCATGGACAGACCTTAGTCATATGGATATTTTTGAAAGGGGATAAATAATGAAAAAAATCATTGCCAGTACATTAGCAGCTGTGGTATTCAATATTTTTTCTCCAGTGGCACCTCTAGCCCATGCTGGAATTATAGAGAATCAGCTAACACAAGTTATCGCACAAGATGCGGGTGTAGCTCGTATACAGCAATTGCTGACAGTAAAGAAACAATTAGAGCAGGGTAACAAGCAAGGTCTAGTGGAGGCTCTGACCAAAGTTGCTTTAGATCAATCCGGGCAAGGTGAGGCGACTAGCGTTGCCGCTGCAGTATCCCAAGGCAGTATTAGCCAAGTAGCAGAAAACGCACTACGCCAACAGGTAGAAAAAAGTATTAATGATCGTATAGCTCCCTATGAAAAACAATTAGCAGTCATTACAGCATTGTTTAATAATCAGCCACTATCTCCTCAAGGAGTTCGTGATAATAATTCATTAGCAGGTGCTCCAGAAAATTATAAACGTATACTCAATATGACTGCAACTGCTTATGCGCCTGGGCCACTTGATAATGGTAAATGGAATAATCAAACCTATATGGGCGGTACAGTGCGCCATGGTGTTGCCGCAGTAGATCCAAGGGTTATTCCAATGGGAACAAAACTCTGGGTAGAAGGCTATGGTGAAGCGATTGCTGAAGACCAAGGTAGTGCGATTAAAGGCAATCGTATTGATTTGGCATTCAATGATCGCAATCAAGCTCTTGATTATGGTATTAAAAATGTAAAAATTTATGTGCTTAATTAACCGGTTTATACCGGTTTTTTTTATACTCTTTTCCCTCACTAATACATATATTTTCTTAAAGAGTTGCGTATAGGAGGGGACAGGGTGGCAATTGTAAAGATCAGACGAACCCAGATATTCTATAGTGTAGCCATCTTATTAATTATGAGTATTATTTGTGGCATCATAGGTTTCGAATATATTGATGAACAAGAGTTGGCAGCAATTGAAAATCAGCCAACAACGCCTCCCGTTGGGACGATGAGTATCGTGATCAAGGTGTCCCAGCGTGTATTAGAACTACATAGTGATGGCCAGCTGTACAAAAAGTATCGCATTGCTGTTGGTAAAAGTGATACACCAACACCGATTGGGGAATGGAATATTGTCTGGAAAGATTATAACTGGGGGACAGGATTTGGTACAAGGTGGATGGGGCTTAACATACCATGGGGAATTTATGGTATCCATGGTACTAATAAACCCTGGTCTATTGGACAATTTGCCAGTCATGGCTGTATTCGTATGCGCAATAAAGATGTGGAAGAATTATTTGAATGGATACCTGTAGGCACGTCTGTACGTATTGAAGGTCGTAGAATGAAAGTAAACCGTACATTAAAACATCAAATGTCGGGCTCAGATGTGGCCTTGCTTCAAATGAAGCTAAAGGAATTAGGCTATTTAAACAATAGAGCTGACGGAGTGTATGGCAGTATTACCAAGCAAGCAGTTGAAGCCTATCAAGCTGAGCATAATTTAGAAGTTACTGGCGTAGTTAATAAACAACTGGCAGAGTTATTAGGCATTTGATGATGAAAGCAAGTATAGTAAAATCCATAGGTTATTTAAATGGATTATATAAAGACGTGAAGAGCCGCTTACTTCATTGTAGGCGGCTCTTATAATGGTTAATCGTAATCTGACATAAGTAAACAACCTGGACATATTACCTGTTCATCATCATATTCACGTTGTACATAGCATTCTTTTTCGTGCCCGCAAAAATCACACTTCATATATTTAAGTTCCCTGTTTGCGTAAAACATAATTAACCTCCTTTTTTGAGTCTAGCATATAACAAAATATAGATTTTATACTGTGTTGTATTATTTTATTTTAGAAGTATTGAAGGTTGTAGAAATTTATAGATATAACAAGCCGATTGCACAATATAAACGGTTTGATCACTAAAATAGACAATAAAGCATAAACTATACTAGGGAGTTGACTCGATAGCAGCTACCCCTTTGAAAAGGGAAGAGCCTTCGGGCTCTTTTCTTTGTACTAAAATCCAGATAACAATGAGCATGAAATTTAGGTTTTTTTAATAGAATATCGTAATTTGTAATAAAACTTTATTTAATATCAAATAATTATGAATTTGTCATCAAGTTGTAATAATTATCCTGTATAATGTCAATGATAAGATACATATATTGGATTATAAAAAATGAGAAGAGGTGACTTATGGATAATGATAAAAAAGAAAGAAAAAATGAATGGAGCAATCATCCAATTATCATTTGTACTGGAATGCTAGTTATGTACACTGTCAGTAATTCAATTATTGCACTATTAAATTTGTAAGTATCTATATAAGCCGTCTACTTTAATGAGTGAGTCGGCTATTTTATATTAAAATCGATTCAAACTTTTTGTTCTCAATTTCAACAATTCCTCATAGAATGATTTTGTGGTTATAATAAAGGGAGGGATCTTGAAGTTGTTAATTCATACTCAGTGCGGTGGTAAAGTTAATATCAACAAGCGTGGTACAGCAAAATGCGTGAAATGCGGTAAGAAAGTTACTGTTCGGGTATCGAGTAAGTAGGTCGTTAGTCGTTCTTAATTTATGAATGGTTTTTTTATAGGATTTAAAATAGTATGTATATACAAAAAATAATTGATAGTATAATAATATAAACGTTTGTTCATGTTAAATGTATTGATAATTACTATTAGGTAGCACTGATAGATGGATAGCTAATCATCAGGGGATAGATGCGAATGAATCTATGGGATTAAAACAGATAATAGGATTAGAAATAAATGATTTTTCCGGCTGGGACCATTGAGTAAATAGAGGTTAAATAGAAAGCTTTGATGCATATTTAGTAAATGCGTATGATGAATTCTTCGTAGACTTTATAGGAATAGGTGATGAAAACAACTTTGGCATAGTTATTAAACTAATAAAACACCTCTGAAGTTAATATTTCGGAGGTGTTTTCGTTGTCCAATAGGCCTCATCGAGGATAATAATATCTTTTTGCTTAAAAATAACCCGGCTTTAGATTTCGGGTGTATGGATTCTCATTAACGTGGTTGGCAGAATATTATCATTAAAAATATGCAATTATTTGACTAAAAACACAAAGTTGGTGTAATATATATGGAAGAGCCGAATCTACGGTACGGGGGACCCAATAAAAACATAGGGGTGAATCCACTTATAGTGGTAGGGCGCTTTCTCTATTCTTCTCTTAAGCCCGAATCCGACAGCTAACCCCGGAGGCTGAGCCAATGAAGTTTTTTTGTTACTTGTATTGAGTAGCAGCTAACCTCAGAGGCGTTAAAAAGAGAGGTGAACCAATTGAAAAAAGTTTATTTAATAGTAGCATTGACAATATGTATGCTACTGACAAGTGCTGTCGTTTTTGCCGGGCCTGCTGATGACAGCATGAAAATTGGTATGCGCGGCGATAATGTAAAAATGCTACAAAAATTACTTTCAGAAAAAGGTTTCAACGTTGGCGAAATTGATGGTATTTTTGGCAAGATGACGTTAAAAGCAGTCAAAGATTTTCAAAGTAGTAGTGGTTTGACAGCAGATGGTGTTGTTGGTAAAGACACCTTAATGACTTTAGGGCGTGCCAGTAATACTGAATTTAATCCAAGCAGGGCGAGTCGATCACTGACTATGAATGCATCTGCCTACTCTGCGTATGATGATGGAAATGGTCATTATACATTTGGCGGTAACTTGGTTCGAAAAGGTTTTGTGGCTGTTGATCCAACAGTTATTCCTTTAGGAACCCGTTTATTTATACCAGGTTATGGCCATGCAATCGCTGATGATATTGGCGGTGCGATAAAGGGTAATAGAATTGATATTGCATTTGGTAGTCACGGCGAGGCCATGGATTTTGGCAGACAACAAGTAACAGTATATATTTTAGATTAACAGGCATTATGCCTGCTTTTTTTTGGAAGTTGGAAAATAGATCTTACATCTTCTATGATTGCAAATGTATAGAAATAGGGGCGGCACGCTATACTAGATTTATATGATTGATTGTGCTTTCTATAAAAGGGGTTGTTTGATTGAATATGTCAGGAAATATATTAGCGCTCTTACTAGCCCTTATTTCTGGTGTACTCATGGCAGTACAAGGTTCGCTTAATACTGCATTAAGTAAGGTTGTTGGTCTGCTAGAAACAACCTTTATTGTACATGTGACTGGAACGATTATTTTGGTGATATTGTTATTTGTGCTCCGCATGGGGAAGGGCAATTTATATGCATTATCAGAGGCACCATGGTATGCTTATTTAGGTGGAGTAGTTGGTGTTGGCATTATCTATCTAGTTGCAGCTAGTATACCTGAGGTGGGAGTAGCTAATGCTACCACGGCAATTATTATTGGACAGGTCTTAACTGCCATTATTATTGATCATTTTGGCGCATTTGGCCTAGAAAGAATGGCCTACGGCTGGAATCAAATTATAGGTCTTATTTTGCTAGGAGTTGGGGCAAAACTGCTACTGAGATAGATACTATTACAAAGTAAATCAGGTTTGGTATGGTTTACTATTGACATTGCGTGTTTACCGTAATATAATAGATAATGTTCAAGGGGTTATAGCTCAGTTGGTTAGAGCGCTTCGTTGACATCGAAGAGGTCTGCGGTTCGAGTCCGCCTAACCCCACCAT
>JAGFZX010000078.1 GCA_017889585.1 Bacillota bacterium | reverse complement strand
GCCGCTTGATAGGCTGACGCAAGAGCTACACCGTTACCTGATTTCTCAAAACAGAAATCATAACCCTGCAGATTCCGTCCGGCAACAAAGACATTGCTTAGTACCACTTTACCTGACCCATCAAGAGAACGCATTTTTTCGTCAACAGTTAGACCTATTTTTGCAAAAGGTTGGGGTTCATTGGAGAACAAGGAAGGGTTAGCCCAGAGTTCATGATCTGCCGGTGCATTGACAGGCAAATTGAAAATAGGTTCGATTACCGCTTCTGGCTCTGCAATCAGGCCACCTCCATAAAAGCCACCATTTGCCAAAACAAAAGATTTTGCATAGTAGGTGCGTTCACGATCAATACCAGCTGTTACCACTGCGGTGCACTTGCCATCTTCAACAATGGACCTGGAGACAGCTGCTTGTTCCACAATTCGTACACCAAGTTTCTTAACATAACTTAGCATCATCGTACGGAGTCTCAGTCCAGTAATAGAAGGAGGCACAGAAGCAGTTTCAACAAAAGTACATCCCAAAGCTTGTTCTAGACTTTTCGCCACATGATAATTAGGCCGTGTACCTAAAACTGGCGGAATAATGACTACATCGCCTGGCTTAATGACCTTACGCATTTTCTGGATACCTTGCTGAAGGCCTTCTTCCGTATCAAGCCAGCGAGCCACATCGAGAGCTGTAACGTCACGACCATCACCAAGATCGGGATCAATCATCACCACTTGGTAATTTTTATTGCTGTAGCCTGGAGTATTCTTAAGGTTTTTAGCGATCAAATTAGGATAAAAATCTTTAAGAGCGTTAAAACCTAATATGACGACCTGATCAGCTTGTTGAAGCTGAGCTGTATTCATGGTCTTAGGAATCAAGCAAGTAGGCTTCAAGGTACCTGCAGCAGTAGGAATCCATTGCATCTCATCAAGTTTGCCCATATAAGGATAACCCTCTTGTTCACACATATCCTTGAAGAATTGAATAGATTCTTCAATTGCCGGACGGCCAACTATTTTATATGGATGTTCGGGTGCAACTTGCAGTATTCCTGCACTAGGAGTCGCTACAGGCATTTGGCTATCTACATACCCTATTACATCAATAATACCCCCGCCAATCGTCAGTGTACCAGCACCTAAGGATAATAACATTACTTTCTTACCACGTTTAGCTGCTACCGCCGCCGCCGTGAGACCTGCGAGGCCACCACCAATCACAATTACATCATTTTCCCTCATTGTTAATCGCTCCATTTATGTTTAACGTTCCTTCATAAATTCCTCGGGTCAATTCCATTTCACGCATGACATTGCCCCACAAAATAGGACGAATGCCTTTATAACGGGCCTGCAGGAATTCTTTGAACAATTCATTCGTATTTTCACCCCATGATAAACCGCTAGCATCTACTGCACCTATACTACGGAAGGTACAAAAGGCCCCCTGACAGGTCCCCATCCCCATACGAGTCTTACGACGAACATCACTGATCATATGGCTAGTACTGTCTGCTGCTGCTTCTTCCACTTCAGCCATGGTTACATTTTCACATTCACAAATGAGCTGGCGCTTCTCGGGTTTTGCCTGCATACGCTCAATGACTTTTTCTAGGCTTTCAGAGCCTAAACGTGATGCCGCTAGTTCTGCACCATATGCCGGGAAGTAGCGACGAGCCTTGGCTATAAGCTCAGGAGAAGCATCATCAACGAGATCTTCCACTGCAGTACGGCATGCTGTTTTCACATTCAAATACTGACAAACAAGATCAGTTACTTTCTCGGCCATCAAACGATATGTGGTAAACTTACCACCGACTACACTAATAAAACCTGTAAGTCCATCATGAGCATGATCAAGAGTTACAAAGCCACGCGAAGCGCCCCGGCCTTTGGCATTTGGATCAGCACTATAGAGCGGCCTAGTGCCAGCAAAAGCACGAAGCATGCGATAACTTCTTAAATCTTCAAACAAAGCTTCACCAATATTGAGCAGTTCAACTACTTCTTTCGCATTAGGAATCGTATCATCAGGGTTTTTCACTGATGATGAAGTCGTACCTAAAATCGTAATTGAGCCATGAGGTACAAAAATATCACCATCTGATGCCGGACGGAGCCGATTAATGATACGACTCGTAATACGATGATTGAAAGCAATTAGTGTCCCTCTATCAGGCTGAACATTCACTGTAATTCCTGCAAGAGCTGCAATTTCACCAGCCCATGAGCCAGCAGCACTTACGATAAAGTCACAGGCAATACGACTAATTTCCCCTGTCAAGGTATTACGAACCTGCATACCTACTACTTGATTATTGCTATGTTCAATACCAATAACAGTAGTATATGTCATTACACGTCCGCCATATTTACGAGCAGATGCTACATTTTGCCATACCATTCGAAACCCATCAATGGCAGCATCAGGTACTCGGTATACAGATTTTATTTTGGAACTTAAATTAGGTTCTAAACGCCTCGCTTCTGCAACAGTTATAGGAATTGTCGGAATACCTACTTTAGCACACGCCTCTAACCATTTAGGCTCAAAAGACTCATCATCCAAATGAGTACGAGCAAAAAAACCTTCTGTTTGTTCCACACAATGTCTGCCAATTTTCCGCAGAATGGTATTTTCTTCAATACATTCCCGACCAGCTTCCGCATCTTTTACAGCATAACGTCCACCGCTATGCAATAATCCGTGATAACGGGAACTCGTACCATAGGCCAAGTCCTGCTGTTCAAGGAGAATTGCATCCACTCCCCGCATGCACAAATCTCGCAGAATACCGACTCCAGTGGCACCGCCACCAATGACAACGACTGTCGCTTTTTGCATTTCTTTGCCCCCTCTATAGAATTAAATAGTATAAAATTTATATGTTAGACACTCCATCAATCTTAAATACCTTCATTTATAATGGGCTTTATAAGTTATGATGGAATAGCAAACTCCATTTTTACTGCTGTAAAAAAGCTTTAATTGAATTATTGCATTGTATTGAAAAGTTGGCTGTCAGCAGAAGCTCTGATTTTTCAGTCAGAAAAATTGCTTTATTTTTTGTAAGGAAAAAACTTACACGATATTCAGGGGACAGTTCCGCGACTCTTTACCCTCTGACTATAATTAGACAGAGAATCCCCTTGTACTCGTTTCACCGAACACAAAGGGATCTCTTATCTCAACCCTTATCTTATAAAATTACTAAAGCAGGTACAGAAGCAGGCTCACGACGCTTTAGCGACGATGAGATCGCTTCGTTCGATGCGTTAGCAGTCGAACATCCTTAACTTAGTCTTCCCAATCCATAGAGCGTTTAACAGCTTTTTGCCAACCTTTATAAAGTTTTGCACTTTGCTCAGCATCCATGGCAGGCTCAAAACGATTATCAAGCTGCCAAGTGCTAACAAGATCTTCTTTCGTTTTCCATACGCCAACAGCAAGTCCTGCCAGATAAGCTGCACCAAGAGCAGTCGTCTCAGTAATTTTAGGACGATCAACAGGAACACCTAAAATATCAGCTTGGAACTGCATGAGCAAATTGTTAGCAACAGCGCCGCCGTCTACTTTCAAAGCTTGCAGTTTAATCTCGGAATCAGCTTCCATTGCGCTAAGTACATCTTTAGTTTGATAAGCCATGGAATCCAGAGTCGCACGCACAAGATGAGACTTTGTTGTACCACGAGTCAAGCCAAAGATTGCACCCCGAGCTTTCATATCCCAGTATGGAGCGCCAAGACCAACAAAAGCAGGCACTACATATACGCCGTCAGCATCTGTAACTTTTTTAGCAATATACTCCGAGTCAGGAGCGGAGTCCATTAATCTTAATCCATCCCGAAGCCATTGTATTGCAGAACCAGCAACAAAGATACTACCTTCCAGAGCATAGTCAACTTTACCGTCAATACCCCAAGCAATCGTAGTCAGCAAACCATTTTTAGACTCATATACCTTATCACCAGTGTTCATGAGCATGAAGCAGCCAGTGCCATAGGTGTTTTTCGCCATACCAGGCTGGAAGCAAGTTTGACCAAATAGTGCAGCTTGCTGATCACCAGCAGCACCAGAAATTGGCACAGCTGCACCAAAGATAGCAACATCAGTTAGGCCATATACTTCACTAGAAGATTTAACTTCTGGCAGCATAGAAGCTGGTACAGTTAAATACTCAAGGATTTTTTCATCCCACTTTAATTCGCGAATGTTATACATCAAAGTACGAGAAGCATTCGAGTAATCAGTAACATGTACTTGACCAGCAGTCAATTTCCAAATTAACCAAGTGTCAATAGTACCAAATAAGAGTTCGCCCTTTTCAGCCTTAGCACGAGCGCCTTCTACATTATCCAGAATCCAGTTTACTTTTGTACCTGAGAAGTAAGCGTCAACAACCAGCCCTGTCTTTTGTTTGAATTCTGCTTCCAAACCTCTAGCTTTTAGATCATTACAAATGTCCATTGTTTGACGTGATTGCCAAACAATTGCATTGTAGACAGGTCTGCCAGTCGCTTTATCCCAAACAACTGTAGTTTCCCGTTGATTTGTAATACCAATAGCCGAGATATCAGCAGCAGCAATACCAGCTTGTTGTACAACTTGCCGCATGACTTCAATTTGCGTACTCCAAATTTCATCAGCATCATGCTCAACCCAACCAGCTTTAGGGAAAATTTGTGTAAATTCCTTTTGCGCTACTGCAATAATATTGGAGTCTTGATCAAAAATAATTGCACGATTACTAGTTGTACCTGCGTCAAGTGCCATTACATATTTTTTAGTCATTAAAAACGTCACTCCCTCTATTTTCATGTTATTTACACGCTTTATGCTAAGGTCAACAATAATAATTAACTTGGGGCATTATTGATGTTTTTTATTAAATAATCCCAGCGCCTTTACAAACCACGAAAGCAAGGCAAGCGCCAACCATTGGGCCAACTACAGGAATCCAAGAATAAGCCCAATCAGAATCACCTTTACCAGCGATAGGTAATATAGCATGAGCAATACGAGGCCCAAGGTCACGAGCAGGATTGAGTGCATAACCAGTAGGACCACCTAAGCTAAGTCCAAGAGCCCAGATCAGCATGGCTACCATGTAAGGACCAACGCCAGCACCAAAACCAGCAGTGCCCATTACACCTTTACTAAAGATAGTAAAAATACCGATTAGCAATAAGGCAGTAGCAAGAATTTCACAAAGCAAGTTACCAAAAGTATTACGAATAGCAGGACCAGTTGCGAAAACAGCAAGTTTTAAACCTTTATCTTCAGTAACTTCCCAGTGTGGTAAGTATAATAACCAACAAAGAGTTCCACCAGCAATACCACCAGCTAATTCAGCAAACATTGTAGCAATAGCATGTGGCACAGTATATACACCTAAGAACATTTTAAATAATGTAACTGCAGGATTAAGGTCAGCTTGAGGAGCACCTGTAGCAATAGCAGCAAACACACCAAGTAAAACACCCATGGCCCAGCCTGTAGCTATAACTATCCAGCCGCCGCCATTACCTTTGGAATCTTTTAAAACACAGTTAGCAACAACACCGCAACCAAAAATCAACAGAATCATCGTACCAAAAAATTCACCAAATAAATTTGTCATAATTCCAAAACCCTCCTTCATTTACATTAGGTTTTCCCTCAATATCCTATTTATTTATTGTGTTTTTTTTACTTTTTCACCATCCTTTTCCATTAAATATTTAGATAAAAAAGAGAACTCCATTCACGCCCCTATATATACATATAGACATATGTATATATATCTATTATTAGAGGAATAAACGGACTTCTCTTTATCTCTAGTCCAAAGCTATTCAGTTAATCTCCATAGTAGAGACATTCATCTATATTGTACTATTTCGACGTACTATTATAATCTCCTGCTAAATTCCCTGAAAATTATAATTTCAATGCAAACCATTTTTTAACATTAATTCACTTTGACTATGTCACCAATGCTTTACGCCTATAGCCTATAATTAGTCTGTTTCTATATGCACCCTTAAAACTCCTGCTTTAATAATAATATTATTCTTGGTTTTTCAAAATATTCTTATTATTTGCTTATCATAATCGCATCCCATAACTTCTGACGACTGGTGGTAACTGCTGAAATTCCTCGTTCGATGGCTTGATCTACATCTTCTTGTGTGCGTATTAGCCCACCTGCTAAAATAGGTAAGCCTGTCTCACGAATAATTTCCTCTACTACACTAGCAGGAACCGCGCCTGGTAATATTTCAATAGCGTCTGGTTTAAAATTGCGCACTAAACTGAGTCCTGTACGCAATGAATCAGAATCCATTAAAAACATTCGTTGTATCACAATCATACCTTCATCTCGGGCAAACTTAGACAAATGAGTTTTAGTTGTGATTATGGCGGTAATTCCCGCTCTCGCTAGAAATTTAATTCCCGCTTTGTCTTTACCAATACCGTCAAACAAATCCAAATGCAATATGATACGTTTTTTATGTTCTTTAGCTAGACTAATCAGCCCAGGCAGACTATTAATGTCCCCAAAAAGCAGCACTACACTGGGAACAATCGTATGTGTTAAGGCTGCCTTAAAAACTTCCATTGAACGGGCTGCCGGAATTATTGGGCCATTTGTTAACATTTTGAGAATGTCTAAGTGCGCCATTTCTCCACCCCATTATTCTATATTGACTCAACTATGCATTACACGCGGTAACAACCCTCTAATCATTCAGTTTTACAGAAGTAATACCTTTAATACCGAGCAAACCTGTTGTCACATTATTAACATTTACGTCTTTAGGCATACGTATTCTAAAGGTTATTGTTAAGAGATCCTTTTTTTCCTCAATTTTAATATCCCTGATACCTATGCCATGAATACCAAGCAGTGATCCGATTTCTCCTATTTGCCCTGGCCTATCTGTTGCCGTAATGAACAAACTTACCAGTGATCGATATTCCTTATTCTCCAAACGAGATAAAATAGTCAGGGTCAGAAACACCAAACCAGTCGTCAAAAATGCGCCCATATAATAACCACTGCCTACAGCTAGGCCCACACCTGATACTACCCACAAACTAGCCGCCGTTGTCAGTCCTTTAACTGTCGGGCCATCCTTTATAATACTACCCGCGCCCAAAAATCCGATACCACTTACTACCTGGGCAGCCAATCGGGTGGGATCAGCATTCGTAAGTCCTTGCACAGATTCATATATCTTAATCGATAATATCATGATCAGACACGATCCAATCGATACCAAAATATGAGTCCTCAAACCAGCTGTTTTCTGATGGGACTCTCGTTCATAGCCAATAAGTCCACCCAAAACGCATGACATTAACAAACGAGTAGCCATTTCCCATTCTATAATCACCCTATCTAGCCTCCTTGTATCTAAGACTGTTATATTCTATGTTAATATAGTCAATTCTAAGACTCCTACTGTTAAAGTGGGGGTACAAATTTCTAGTTTCATTCTATCTAAAGTATATCATATATCTTTTTTTTCATATATAAAGAAGGCTTGATTCAGGTATTTTTTTAAAAATCTACCTGAATCTTAATCCCACTTATCCAGGGACTTAGCCGCTCTTGACTCTCCCTTGTATAAAGATGGGTTTAATCATCCGATAAAATCCTTGACAACATAATGGATAAATGTAGTATACTATCACCATAAACATATGAACACATATTCATATATTGAGGTGATAGTATGGAAAAAAGATGTTTGGATACTTGCGAAGAGCTCTGCGAGCATCCACAACTAATCTGCCGCGCCAGGGCTCAAATCCCAGCAAATAATACCATTATAAACCTAGCTGAAACATTTAAAATCTTAGGAGATCCTACAAGAATAAAAATTCTGCATGTTTTAACAAATCATGAACTATGTGTATGCGATATTGCATCAGCACTCGACATGGGCCAATCAGCCATCTCCCATCAGCTAAGAATACTGCGTAGTGCCAGATTGGTCAAATATCGCAAAGAAGGAAAATCAGCCTGGTATTCTCTTGCTGATGACCATGTCCTAGTGCTTATGCACCAAGGTCTTGAACATAGTAAGCATAGTTAGAGGAGCGAATGAATATGAACCAATCTGCACCTGTGACCAATACCTATATCCTACAAGGTTTGGACTGCGCTGACTGTGCCGCCAAATTAGAAACAAAACTGCTGGCGGTCCCTGGAGTGCTCTCAGCTTCCATTAACTTTGGCGCTGGGAAGCTCACCATCACCCACACCAATCCTGCTGCCGATATCATCAAAAATATCAATCAATCAGGTTATGAAATTGCCACCAAAAATCTTCCAGGACAAAAAAACCGACTCTGGTGGTGGAATACCAAAATTACAACCACCATACTCTCTGGTCTTTTTTTACTGATAGCCACCCTATGGGAGTGGTCTGGAAGCAATGAGCAGTTCGTTATTCCCCTTTATATGATTACCATACTCATCGGTGGCTATTATGTGGCCAAAAGCGGCTTGTATGGACTACGCTCCTACACCCTTGACAGCAACTTTTTAATGACCATTGCCGCAATCGGGGCTGCGGCTATTGGTCAGTGGAGCGAAAGTGCGACCGTCGTATTTTTATTTTCCCTGGGCAATGCCTTGCAAAGCTATACCATGGATAAAACTAGAGAATCCCTGCGTACAATGATGGAATTAGCGCCTGCTGAAGCTGTAGTAAAGCGCGAAACCCACGAGGAAAAACTGCCTGTTGAAGAACTTATCGTTGGCGATATCATACTCGTTAAGCCAGGTGAACGCATCCCCATGGACGGTATTGTAACTAACGGCATATCCTCTGTCAATCAAGCTACGATCACTGGCGAATCTCTGCCTGTGGAGAAAAACTCTGGTGATATTGTTTATGCAGGGACAATCAATGAGCAAGGATTCTTAGAAATCACTGTTACCAAACTATCAGCAGACTCAACTTTATCCAAAATTATCCATATGGTAGAAGAAGCCCAGGCTGCCAAGGCACCTATGCAGCAATTTGTCGATGTCTTTGCCAAATACTATACACCAGCAGTTATTTTCGGAACTTTTGCCTTACTGATTATTCCATGGCTCTTTTTCAATCAACCTTTTGAAACCTGGCTTTACCGTGCCCTAGTATTACTGGTTATTTCCTGCCCCTGCGCTCTCGTCATTTCCACGCCAGTCTCTATTGTTGCCGCCATTGGCAACGCCTCCCGCCAAGGCATACTCATTAAAGGCGGTGTCTATTTGGAGCAAATGAGCCACATCAAAGCCATCGCTTTTGATAAAACAGGAACATTAACCAAAGGGCGCCCTGTTGCCACTGATATCCTGCCACTACATGACATAACAACAGATGACATCATGATACTAGCAGCAAGCATCGAAAAGCAGTCTGAACATCCTATTGCCCAGGCTATTCTAACAAAAGCCAATCAACTGGAATTAAAACCAACTATTAATTTTAAAGCCCTGACCAGCAAAGGCGCACAAGCTGACATTGACGGCCAAACAATCTACGCCGGTAATCCCCGCTTGTTTGCTGAACTAGGACATAAACAGATACCCAGCCCTGCTATCACCGTCCTTGAACAGCAAGGAAAAACCGTGATCCTGATCGGCACCAAAGACACTCTCTATGGCCTCATTGCCGTGGCTGATACACTGCGCGAAAATAGTACCGCGGCTGTAGAGGAGCTTCGCACCCTAGGTATCAGGAGTATCGTAATGCTAACAGGTGATAATGAGCACGCCGCCCAAACCATTGGTAATGAACTGCATCTCGATGCTGTGTATAGTAAGCTTTTGCCCCAGGATAAAGTAACTACAGTTAAAGCATTAGCTCATCAATATGGCAGTGTGGCCATGATTGGTGACGGAGTCAATGATGCGCCAGCCTTAGCTGTTTCCAATATCGGCATCTCCATGGGCAGTGCTAGTTCTGATACGGCATTGGAAACGGCAGACATTGCATTAATGAATGATGATCTTAGCAAACTATCCTCTCTGATAAGGCTTAGCCGAAAAACATTACGCATTATTAAACAAAACATTACTTTCTCAATTTTTATCAAAGTCCTCTTTGTGATTGCCACCTTTGCCGGGGCCGCCAATCTATGGATGGCAGTCTTCGCTGACACAGGCGCCGCCCTAATCGTAATCGCCAATGGCATGCGCCTCATGCGGCAATAGCAGATAATAAAAACTCATTACTCCTTTATCTGGGGTAATGAGTTTTATATTTTCTCTTTACTAATCTTTCGCCAAGGTGGAGCTGCTCTGTCCAGTTTTCACACTGTAGCTTAACAAACTCACCACTACGAAGACAACTACATTAACAGCTAAAGCTACAAAACCAGCATTTAAGTTCATACCAATAAAAGCAAGGGGATCCATCTTCCCAAGAATAAGGCCAAAGACAATCGCTTCGCCAGCAATGAGTCCGGCATAAGCCCCCATACGTGTAGCCTTCTTCCAATACAAGCCGAGCATAATCATGGGGAAGAACTGGGTAACACCGGAGTAACCGGTCAATAGCAGATTTACCAGCATATTAGGTACAAAGATGGCTAATGCGAGAGCAAGAGCCGTGAGGACTAAAATCATTCCACGAGCCACACGCCCCATATTCTGAGAACTAATATCTTGCCCCATAGTACGGCCATAGACATTACGAGTGAATAGCATGGAAGTCGATAGCAGCAAGTCAGCCGCCGGAATCATGCACGCCAGTGCCCCCGCACCGCCAACAAGTCCTAGTGCCCAACCGGGAAAGATATTCTGGACAATAACCATAAAAGCCATATCCGGAGTCTTAAGAGCTGGAGTCAGCACTAATAACGCTGTAAAACCAATCAGCATTGGAAAGACCAAGCATAACTGATATAGCGGCAAATATACCGCATTGTGACGAAGCACGTCCGGATTCTTTGCGCTAAAGCTATTGGCCGAAAAGTGGGGCCACATGTAAAAGCCAAAACTAGTGACCACGAGGGTGGACATCACCCAGCTAACATCTAGAGTTTTGGTACCTCCAGGCAGAGCCAAAAAGTCTGGTTTAGCCACATCTAGGGCTTCAAACATGCCTCCTACACTGCCGAAATAATGAATTGGCAAATAAAGTCCAAAAAATACAACGGCCACAATCATAACCACGTCTTTAATGGCTGCCGTCACCGCTATACCCTTTAGTCCGCTCGTATATACAAAAGCGGCAACCATGGTAAAGGCGATAAGCATAGCCGGTACACGAGGAATCTGGCCATAGGAACAAGTCTCAATAATTAGCCCTAATCCTGTCAGCTGCAGTTGTAAGTAAGGAAGTAAAAAGGCGATTCCAATACAAGCTGTAAGGATACCTAAATTTTTGCTACCATACATTTTTTCCACTAGGTCAGCCTGAGTCATTAGTCCATGTTTGCGTCCTACTATGGAGATCTTAGGTAATAAATAGTAACCCACCAAATATGCCAAAGCTCCATAGCCTAGAATATAGAACGTAGGACCTCCTCTAGCATAGGCCCAACCACTAGCGCCTAAAAAAGCAAAGGCAGTGTAAATCTCACCAGCCATGACAAACCAATTGAGCCACCGTCCAAAATTCCGGTCGCCAACTGCCCATTCTTCTAGGGACATCTTTTTTTTCATCCCTGGAATCAATCCTACTACGGTAGAGCCTAGAACAAAGGCAAATATGACTACCAAGGACATTATTTCATTACTCATCTTTATCTTCCTTTCAGTTCCCCATCAGGGTTTCTACTCTGCTTCATTTATGTTTTTAGAATCAATAGCATATAATGCCTTAATACAAAAAAATGCAACGAAAACGCCGGCTATCAGCCAAAAAGCTAAAAAGGGAAGTCCCATCACTATCGGATGTACTCGGTTTACGAAAGGAATCATACCGATAGTCCATATAAAGGGAATTAGGGTTAAAATCACTTTGATCGGCTTCATACAATTACCTCCTAACAATTAATTTTGTTAATTATTTTTCATCAGTTTCCCTGCTGCACAGACCATAATCTCCATACCATAACTAAGCGCCCCTTCGTCCATATCAAATTTGGGATGGTGATGGGGATAAATAAGTCC
>JAGFZX010000037.1 GCA_017889585.1 Bacillota bacterium | reverse complement strand
TGTCGTTTATAATATTTCATTCAACTTATATAGAGAGTTGTTATGTGGTAATCTTATTTCTCTAATTTCTCATAGAAATGCAATGAGAGGGGGGAGAACATGAAGAAAAGATTAGCTTGGCTAGTACTTTTAGCTTATATGGTTATGGGTATAACCGCTGTCGCTTGGGCTGAAGCTCCAATACCGCCTACTCCTACGAGTAGTTTTTATGTCCAGGATTATGCTGGGGTAATAAGCGCTGAGACAAAGGCGCGAATTAATAATGTGGGAAGTCAGTTGGCTGCCAAAACCAAAGCCCAGGTAGTAGTCGTTACAATTAATACTCTACAAGGTACATCAACAAATGATTATGCTTTAGGGATTCTGCGACAATGGGGCGTAGGCGATAAAACCCTCAATAATGGGGTAGTTATGCTGGTAGCGGTGGTTGATAAACAATCTCGCATTGAAGTCGGTTACGGACTGGAAGGCGCATTGCCTGATGCCAAGACAGGACGTATTCAAGACGAATATATGATACCTTATTTTCAACAGAGTGACTATGATAAAGGGATTTTAAATGGTTACCAGGCTCTAGTGAGTGAGGTGGCCAAAGAATATAAGTTGGAATTCAAAACAGATGCCAAGCCAGCACCCCGTCCTCAGGCCGCAAGTTCGGGATCGTGGTGGGATGCTGCTCCTTGGTGGATGCAACTTATGATAATTGGTGGTTTGTTACTACTAGCTATTATTGACTGGATGTTCTTTGGCGGAACCATTACCTATTTGATACTGTCAATACTATCGCGTGGCGGTCGTGGTGGTTCGGGAGGCGGAGGTTTTGGCGGCGGCTCAGGCGGAGGTGGTGGATCTAATAGAAAATGGTAAAGGAAAGGCGACCTTTTCAGAGAAGGTCGTCTTGTTCTTGGTATCAGAAAGTATAAGTTTTTTTGTAAAACAACTGGTGAAACCCTATTTTTATCACAAAGATACAAAGCCGCTACGCAGACACAAAGACCACAAAGAAGATATTATAAATAAATTTTCCCTTTGTGTTTAACGTGGGTTTTACTCTCAGGGATTCAAAAGGACGCGTAGTGTTTTTCTTTAATATACTAGAAAGTATAAAATTTATGAACCGCAGAGGGTTTATAATAATAATTTCTCTGTGTTCTCTGCGCCTCTGCGGTTAAAAGTTTTTGTCTATATGTTTGTTCCAAAGGACGCGCTAGCATTGTTCTTATATAAAGAAAGCAAGAGCAAAAATAAGATAAAATAATCCGGCATAGACTAAACGATGAGGTGATAGTTTGTTGCGCTTAAGTGTAACCAGTAAATAAATAATTGAGATAAGAGTCAACCCCCCCGCCATAAGCAGATATTTATCAAATAGCCAAGGCGTAAAATATATACCCAAAGCACTAGGTACAGTAGCTTGTATCATCATGGAACCGCTAATATTGCCAAGGGCTAATGTCTCTTTTCCTTGTCGTACCCAGATGACTGCGTTTAAAATTTCCGGTAGTTCAGTGGCTAGAGGACTTAATAGTAGGGATGCAACATGGGGAGGTACATGCCACAGACTACTAATTATTTCTAAGTTTTTTACGAACAAGTTGGAACTTGCTGATATGAGGATAAGGGAGAAGAGGGTTTGTGCTATGATCCAAGAGGTTGCGGGGGCAGCTTGGTGGGGCTGAAATTTTAAAGGTTCTAGTTCCTCTGGCATTAGAGTGCACTCTACGCGCATTTCTTTATAAAAATAGAAAGCATAGGCTACTAAAAAGAACAAAGCTGTCAATGATTTACCATTAAAAACTAGAAGTCCTAATAAGACTTTGAAGATAAAGATGGACAAGAACCATAATTGGTCATTACACAATTTAGTGCTATCAATGTCAATTTCTGCTCCAAGTTCACGTTTTTTGCGAAAGATAATAATGCAAAGCCCTGCAACAGCGTAGGCAATGGTTCCAAGTACAAGGGGGCCGCCCATTGCAGCACCAACCCCAATATCTTTTTGCTCACTAGTCCCATTAAAGGCAACAGCGACAAAAGTTACAACGCTTTCAGGGAGTGCTGTACCAAATGCGGCTAATACTGTTCCGATGGCGCTCTGGGCAATGTTGAATTTCAGACCAATCCATTCGATTCCATTTACAAAAAGTTCACAGCTATAATAAATTACAATAATAGCTAGCAAAAGTGTGATACAAGTGATTACCATATCGTTACCTCCATTTTTAAGGTCAGCTAAGGCTTGATGCAAGCCTGTTTTTCTCCTATGGTATGATGAAGTGATAAGAAAATTAATAACCAATACTAGTTGCTAATTTATATTAATATGATAAAATATAAACATGTTATCTAATTTACATATAAAAGGAGGAACTTTTAATGGAAAAATGGATTTGTGTAGTCTGTGGCTATGTTTATGATGAAGAAATTGGTGATCCAGATGGTGGTATTGCCCCTGGTACTAAATTTGAAGATATCCCTGAAGATTGGATTTGCCCGTTGTGTGGAGTTGCCAAAGATCAATTTGAAAAGCAAGCTGAATAAAAGGGAAAGCCTTCCACTTATTGGAAGGCTTTTTTCTTTTAATGCTGTATCTTTGCTAATTTAGGCAGCCAACCGCGGTCGAGCATGAGCTGCAAGAGACGGTAATCCCAATCTAGACCAGCATCTAGCATTTCACGATACATTAAGGCGACTTCTAGTTGGTAGGATTGGTGCAATGTAGCGAGTAGTGCCATTTGTGCAGCTTTAGCCATTGTGCCAACAGCGATAGCAATTTCACCATCAGTCATGCGGGCATCGGGCGGAATGTCTAAGGGCCTTTTGTGTAATGTACGTTTGGTAAAAGATATAGTAGGTAACGTGCCACCACTCTCACTTAGTAATTTTTCTGAATGCTCTATAAGGTTTTTAGTGTGATTGTCAATGGCCTCCATAATTAATCTCTTTAGTTCGCCGTCTTGGGCATGGTTATAAGCAACCTCAAGGGAAGCAATGTTATAACGCCCTTGGGCAATGACTCCATATAAACCAGCTGCTTCTAAATAATTAACGGGTTCTTTGTCAAAAAACATGTTGAAAATGCCACGAGTTTCTGAACTTACTCTGTCAAGTAGGGTCATATTAGTACCTCCTGATGAAAAATATAATGTAGTGAATTATAAATAGCATGTACAATCATATTAAGTATCATGCATATTTAAGAAGGATATTTGGAGTATTTCAGCAGATAAATTAGAAAGTAAGATTCTTTCTAATTCTGTAAATAAAATCCTTTACTTTTTCTAAAAAAATAGTATACTAAGAGTAGAGCCCAAATGAATAGGTCTAGTGAGATTCAATTATCAATCCTTCTCAAGTAGCTTTTTTGGCAAGGACAGTACTGAACCCTAAACCATGTTGGGCAAAAAATTTGAGGGGGACTATTATAATGTTTCAAGACAAAAATTTAACATGCCGCGAGTGTGGCGTAGACTTCGTATTCTCAGCTTCCGAGCAAGATTTCTATAACGAAAAAGGGTTCACTAATGAGCCTGGCCGTTGCCCACAATGCCGTGCAGCTCGTAAACAAAGAAATGGTGGCGGCTTCAATCAAGGTGGCGCTCGTCCACAACGCGAAATGCATGATGTAACTTGTGCAGCTTGTGGCGTTGAAACACAAGTTCCATTCCGTCCAAGCAGCGATCGTCCAGTATATTGCCGCGACTGCTTCAGCAAAAACAGCGGTCGTTAATTCATATTAACGATAAGAGCCCTTCTACTTTGGTAGGAGGGCTTTTTTTGCGCATAAAAATTGCTTAATTGGAAATCTTATATAGAATCGATTGCTATTTTTATTGTTATAACTTGCTTGATTGCTTGATATTCTTTTTGGGAATGAATAATGATGTATGTATTAGAAATATGAATATTTTTTTCAAAAGTACGTCTTATATTTCACTTAATATCTGTACAAAAGTATAAACAACAAGTTATAATTAAAGCGAAGACCAGTAGTTAAGGGTATTAAAGTATTATATAAAATTTTAGGAGGATTCTGTCAGAATGAAAATTACTGTTGTTGGTGCTGGTAATGTAGGTGCGACTTGTGCAAATGTGATTGCACAAAGGGAATTAGCAAGTGAATTGGTATTGCTAGATATTAAAGAAGGCGTTTCAGAAGGTAAGGCCTTAGATATGATGCAGACTTCCACATTACTTGGGTTTGACACTCGTGTTATCGGTAGTACAAATGATTATAGCAAAACTGCTGGTTCTGACGTGGTTGTGATCACTTCAGGCATTCCTCGTAAACCAGGCATGACTCGTGAAGATTTAATTGGTACTAACGCAGGTATCGTTAAGGGCGTAGTCGATAGTATTCTAAAATACTCCCCTGAGGCTATTTTCGTAATCATTAGTAATCCAATGGATACCATGACTTATCTTGCACTTAAGGCAAGCGGCCTTCCTAAGAATCGTATTATTGGTATGGGCGGTATCTTGGACAGCTCCCGCTTCAAAGGCTATCTGAGCCAAGCAATTGGTTGCCCTGCGACTGATTTGCAAGGAATAGTTATTGGTGGACATGGCGATACAACAATGATTCCGTTAACTCGTTTCGCAACATACATGGGTGTGCCTGCTGCTGACATATTGGATGCAGAAGTTTTGAACAAAGTAGCAGCTGATACCATGGTAGGTGGCGCTACATTGACGGGTATGCTTGGAACTTCAGCTTGGTATGCTCCTGGTGCAGCTGGTGCATTATTGGTTGAGTCTATTGTTCGTGATGAAAAGAAAGTTTATCCTTGCTGTGTAGCTTTAGATGGTGAGTATGGACAAAAAGATATTTGTATTGGGGTTCCAGTTGTAATCGGCAAAAATGGTTGGGAGAAAATCGTTGAGTATAAGTTGAATGAAGAAGAACAAGCGAAGTTCAACAAGAGTGCTGATGCAGTTCGCAGTATGAATAAAGTATTGGTAGATATGAAATTAGTATAAAACTATACATATAACAGAGAAACACCAAGTTGCCGAATATGGCACTTGGTGTTTTTTGTATTAGAATGAATAAGTTTTACGAACTGCAGAGGCGCAGAGTACGCAGAGGGTTTATAATAATTTTTTTCTCTGTGTTCTCTGCGGTTAAAAAAACGCCTCGATATTTGCTTTAAGGATGAAAATTGTTTTCTTATGACAAACAGTAGTGAAAAATATATTGTCATTAAATTGCCCAGCAGGATATAATAGTAATCAGAGTCTTAATTTTAAGGAGGCCAAGGACGTGTGCGGATTTATGCTGCGCATTATTATTAATGCGGTACTGTTGTTTTTGGTTATTGCAGAGCTGCCAGGGATTTTTGTTGATACATTAGGCGGTATGTTACTTGGCGTAGCTATTATTGGTATCGTTAATGCAGCAGTAAGACCTATTTTGATGTTTACTGCGAGGCCTCTTAACTGGTTGAATCTCGGTGGAGTCACTTTCTTCATGAATATTTTAACACTGCTGATCGTTGTAAAAATTTTACCAGGTTTCCAAATCCAGAGCATGACAGCACCTGTTATTGGTGTTTTCTTTATAACGATTTGTAGTTTTACCTTATCAAAAGTCATTCATGATCGGTAAATTAATTTATATATGGGGGTTAATTTATGGCAATTAAACTTGTAGCAGTGGATATGGATGACACACTATTAGACGGAACGTTGCAAGTATCAACAAGGACATGTGAGGCAATTGGTAAGGCTCAGGAGCAAGGAGTTGTGGTAACGATTGCTACAGGCAGAATGTTTACCTCTGCGCTGCCTTTTGCCAAACAACTAAACATGCAGGCTCCTCTTATTATATATAATGGTGGAATGGTTCGTTGTCCTATCTCGAAAGAAATGGTTCTTCATAAGACGATTGAAGCTGATGTAGCTGGCAAAGTTGTAGAATTGTTTCGTCAGCGGGGTTGGTATCTGCAATCCTATATCAATGATGAGTTATATGTTGCTGAACGCTCAGAAAAAGTCATATATTATGAAAAATTTGCAAACATCAAAGCTGTGGTTGCAGGTGCTGAGTTTTATTCCATGAAGCATGAACCTACTAAATTTTTGGCTCTGGCTGAACCTCATGAGATACAACAGATTCAAAAAATAGTAAATGCAGAGTTCAGCGGGGAAGTATTTGCGGCTACCTCCAAGGCTACTTTTTTAGAGCTCACTCACCCGAGTGTTAACAAAGGACATGCTTTAGCAGTGCTTGCCGAAAAGCTTAATATCAAGCGTGAAGAAGTCATGGCGATCGGGGATTCTAATAACGATTATCCTATGATTGAATATGCAGGCTTTGGTGTAGCCATGGGGAATGCCTCAGATCGAGTGAAGGGGATCGCTCAAGCTGTAACTGCTCATAATAATGCCCACGGCGTAGCCGAAGCAATTGAGAAATATGTATTAAGACAGGCTTAGATTATCCCTGATGAGAGCCTTTTTAGAAGGTGTTCTAAAAGCAGGATTTAGAAACCTTATGACGAAATAGCTATAGGGTGTTAGAATGTGGTGAAAAACTCCCATCGACTAATTATAGTGAAAAAACGTAAATCAGGGAGAATTTATATGCAAAGTTTATTTACTGATATTAGAACAAAATATAATACATTATCACCGACGCAGAAACAAGTTGCCGATTTCATTTTAAATAATTCTGAACAAGTGATTCTTTTGGCAATCACTGATCTCGCTGAAAAGTGTAACACCAGTGAAACAACTGTTGTGCGATTTTTGCACAAACTGGGATTTAAATCTTATCAAGTTTTTCGGGTGAGAATGGCTCAAGAAATTACGGAACAGTCTGTACAAGGTGTTTATGAAGAAATTACAAAAGCTGATTCTGCGGAGCAAATTAGGGAAAAAGTAATTTTATCAACAGTGAATTCTTTGCAGGATTTAAACAAGATGATTGATGGGGAAGTATTAGAGCGAGTTGTTGATTTAATAATAACTAGCGATAAAATTATCATATGTGGGCTGGGAGCATCAGGTGCAGTGGCCATGGATGCTTTTCATAAATTATTAAGACTGGGTTTAAATGTCGTGGCTTTTACAGACAATCATTTAATGAGTATTGGATGTGCTCAAGCAACCCAGAAGACAACAGTTCTTGCAATTAGCCATTCTGGTGAAAGCCGCGACATTTTGGAAGCGGTGGGATTGGCGCAAGAAGCACATGCGAATATTGTAGCGTTCACCAGTTATCAACATTCATCAGTAACAAAACTAGCAGATTATGTATTGCTTAGTTCGTCGAATGAAACTAAATTTCGATCAGATGCTATGACTTCCCGGATTCTGCAGTTTGTCACCATTGACATGCTTTATGTCTCAATAGTCTTGAAGCTTGGTCGATCAGCGGTTAGAAGTGTTAACAAATCACGTCTTGCTGTAGCTGCCAAAAAAGTATAATTCTAATTGTATTTGGCAAATAGAAATAGATCATTTTGAAAAGTTTATACTGTCAATCAATTCTAAAACTCCTGCTTTTATAAGTGGGAGTTTTACTTTTTTATTTTAAATAGTTGCAATATTTAAAATAAATTAAAAAGTGATTTATTAAGGAGGAATTATAAAACATATGACGAAATATTGATGCGGTAGGTAAAAATAAACTGAAAGGAGCATTTAGGAGTAAAAAAACAACAGAAGGGGGCTGCCGGATGAATATTCAGAAAAGAATTTTAATGATGATTATGACTATCATATTAATATCCAATATAGCGTCTATGGTAGGGATGATGCATACTTTGTTGCTACCAACCAATGACTTGCAGCATGGAGCAATGGGGGATATTATCTGGAGTAGTCTTTGTTTATTGATAATCATTCAACTGATTAGTGGAACAATTTTTTTTGTATTGCTAAAAAAGGCAGTCCAACCTCTAAAGGATATGAAAAATCAGCTTTTGCAAATGGGAGCTGGGGATCTTACTGTAAAAATGAACTATCCGTATACAGATGAGTTTGGTCAATTGGCTGAAGCATTTAATAATACAATTGCAAAATTGCGTATGCTTTTAAATAAAATAAATGCTGAAGTGGAAACTTTTTCAACAGCAAGTGTTACTCTGGCTAATGTTACAACTGAAGCCAAAGTTGCAGTTGGAAGCATTGCGCAAAGTACGGTCGAATTTGCTGGTGGTTCACAAGAAATCGGAAAGATGGCTCAAAAAGTCGCAGGTAATTCGGAGAATGTCTTTGAGCTTGTAAAAACAACGGCTCATAAAATTAAAGATATTGATCAAAATGTAGCAGAGATTCATGAGGTCGCTGATAATGGTCAGTCCTCTGTTCATGGGGCTACTTTAACTATAGCAAAAATTGCATCAAATATGCAGGATAATGTTGGGTTAGTTGAAAGCTTGGGAGTAAAATCCAGTCAAGTGATGGACATACTAACGATGATAGATTCAATTACCAGTCAAACCAATTTATTAGCACTCAATGCAGCTATTGAGGCTGCGAGGGCAGGAGAACAAGGTAGAGGTTTTGCAGTTGTAGCAGACGAGGTGCGCAAGTTAGCGGAGCAGTCCCGAGATGCTGCACGCAAAATTGGTACTATAATCGATGGAATGGCCCTTGATGTGAATTTGGTAGTGGAAGCATTTCGTACTACTTCTATTGAGATGAATGAAAGTGTAATAGCGATCAAGGATGCGGATAAACGATTTAGTGAAATTACGCTCTGTGTAGCACCTGCCCGAAATGGAATTAAGGATGTAGCTACAATGGCCGATGAGCAAACCGATTTTACATTGCAGCTAAAGGAATCAATTTTTCATGTCGCGACTGTATCTGAACAATCTGCAATGGCCATTGAAACAACAGCTGCGAGTACAGAAGAGGTCAGTGCATCCATTGATGAAATTGCGAATAGTGCTAAGGGGCTGTCCAAATTAGCTGGTGAACTTCAACAAACGGTCATGGGCTTTAAATTGTCTGAGAAAAAAATAATTCGGGTGGCTTTTAGTCTTTCTGAATCATCACCATCTTATTTAGGAATGAAGAAATTTGCTGAACTGTTAGAGCGTAAGACAAATGGAAGGTATGAACTGAAAATATTTCATAGTGCCCAATTAGGTGAAGATAATGAAATGCTGGATAAAATAAAAAATGGTCTTATTGAGATGACTTTCATGTCCTCAACACCAATTACGGCAGTTGCCAAAGAATTATTATTATTTGATTTTCCATTTTTGTTTAAAGATGAACGTGATGTGGATAAAATTATCAAAGGGCCATTTGCGGGGAAAATTTTATCTGAACTTGACAAATATGGCTTTCATGGACTTGCATTGGCTGAGAACGGTTTTAGAGATTTAACGAACTCATGTCACGAAATAAGTTGTTTGGAAGATTTTAAGGGGCTCAAGATTAGGACAATGGTCAACCCAATCCATGTTGATACTTTTTCCCAATTGGGTGCTGAAGCCGTGCCGATTCCCTTTGGGCAATTGTACTATGCTCTGAATCAGAAAGTTGTCGATGGACAGGAAAATCCTTTATCAACCATCCAAAGTAGTAATTTCAATCTTGTTCAAAAGTTTTTAACCTTGAGTCATCATGTCTATACACCTTTTGTAATGATATATTCTAAAGTCCTTTGGGATAAAATTCCTAAGGATGATCAGATTATTTTGACAGAAGTAGCGAAAGAAAGTGCTTTATATACGACAGAGATTAATCGTAAAATCAGTAAGAATATTGTAGCTGATCTCGAAAGAAATGGAATGAAGATTACTAAAATATCCAATGGGGAATTAGAACGAATTCAAAGGGCAGTAAGACCTGTATTTGATAAGCATCAAAAGCAAGTTCAAGTTTTATTAGAAGATCTTTTAAAAGAAATAGGGAAATGATAGTTTAATTGGCTTTTGTTTTTAATAATCACTGAGCTTGACTACCTCGTTTATTTTAAAAATGTAATTTTAAAAATAAATGAAACTTTTTTTAAAAAACAGAAAATTAAAGAAGGAGTTTATAACTTGATGTCGAAATAGTCATCCAGGAGGTAAAAAAAAACTCCCATCAGTTGATCGTAGTAAAAAAACAACGACTATAAGGGAGATTTTACATGCAAAGTTTATTTACTGATATTAGAACAAAATACAATACATTATCACCAACACAGAAACAAGTCGCCGATTTTATTTTAAATAATTCTGAACAAGTGATTCTTTTGTCAATCACTGATCTTGCCGAAAAGTGTAATACCAGCGAAACGACTGTTGTACGATTTCTGCACAAACTAGGGTTTAAATCTTATCAAGTTTTCCGGGTGAGGATGGCTCAAGAAATTACGGAACAATCTGTACAAGGTGTTTACGAAGAAATTACAAAAGAGGACTCCGCGGAGCAAATTAGGGAAAAAGTAATTTTATCTACGGTGAATTCTTTGCAGGATTTAAACCAGCTTATTGATGGGAGAGTATTAGAGCGAGTTGTTGATTTAATAATAAACAGTGATAAAGTTTTGATATGCGGGCTAGGAGCATCAGGGGCAGTTGCCATGGACGCTTTCCATAAGTTTTTACGATTAGGTATAGATGTAGCTGCTTTTACAGATAATCATTTAATGAATATAGGGTGTGCTCATGCAACCAAAAATACCACTGTTATAGCCATTACTCATTCTGGTGAGAGCCGGGATATGCTAGAAGCTGTGGAATTGGCGCAAGAAACCCATGCACATATTGTAGCATTAACTAGTTATCAGCATTCCTCAGTAACAAAGGTGGCAGATTATGTACTCCTCAGCTCGTCCAATGAAACTAAATTTCGTTCAGATGCCATGGCATCAAGGATTTTACAGTTGGTTATCATTGATATGCTCTATGTGTCAATTGTAGTAAAACTAGGCAGATCAGCAGTGAGAAGTCTTAACAAATCACGGCTTGCTGTTGCCGCAAAAAAAATATAACAATCATTAGTCATGCAAATGCATTTGTCATTTGTCCAAAATAAAGGAGGATAATCATGAATAAAATTAACACGATAGTACTTGGAGATCCAATGATTATGGGAGATGCTTTTGAAGCTGCGGCTCACAATAATGTGGAACAATTCTTAGGGGATCTTAAAGTTGGAAATTGGGAAACAGATTGGGGTAAATTGCAAAATCGTCGTCTGGAAGTAGAAAAATTTGGACCTGAGATTGAGGTTGTGGATCAACTGATTCTTGATAGCGGCAGTGATGTAGAAATGCTGGCAGGATTGTTTGTGCCTATTTCTTCAAAAGTAATGGCAGCTATGCCTAAACTACGCATTGCTGGTGTAGCTCGCGCTGGACTAGAAAATGTTAATTTAGCAGAAGCCACTCGTCGCGGAGTGCTTGTGTTCAATATCGAAGGCCGTAATGCAGAAGCTGTATCTGATTTTACTGTAGGTATGATGCTGTCTGAATGCCGTAACATTGCGAGAGCACATAATTCTATTAAAAATGGCCAATGGCGCAAAACATTCTCCAATTCATCATGGGTTCCTGAATTAAAAGGTAAAAATATTGGCCTTGTCGGCTTTGGTTATATTGGTCGCTTGGTTGCGCAAAAACTTTCTGGCTTTGGTGTGAATACTTTAGTATTTGATCCATTCTTAAGTGATGAAGCCGTCCGTGAAGCGGGTGCAACTCCTGTTACTAAAGAAGAATTGTTTAAACAAAGTGATTTTATCTCCATGCATGCTCGGATGAGCGAAGCCACTAAAAATATGGTAGGGGAAGCTGAACTTAACTTAATGAAGCCTACTGCATACCTGATTAATACTGCTCGTGCAGGACTAGTGGATCAAAAAGCTTTAGTTAATGCTCTCAAAGCAAATAAAATTGCTGGTGCAGCGTTAGATGTATTTACTACTGAACCGATTGAAGCAGAAAGTGAATTCTTGCAGCTTGATAATGTAACACTTACAACTCACATTGCTGGAACAACTAGAGAGGCATTGACTCGTTCACCAGAACTTTTATTTGAAGATATCAATAAATTCCTGACTGGTCAAAAAGCTCGTTTCATTAAAAATCCTGAGGTGCTGGAAAATCCAGAATTTAAAGCTTGGTTGGCAGGTGTTCAAAAATGATGACCAATCTTGCTACCGTGCTTAATGAGGCACGTAAGGGTAAATATGCTGTTGGTTCATTTAATGTATACAACTATGAAACTGTACGTGGCGTAATTGAGTCTGGTCAAGAAATGAATTTACCAACGATTGTTGCCTTTGGCGAAAATTATTTGGTGAACATGACTGTTGAAGAGATATCTGCTCTTGTTCGCACAATGGCGAGCAAAGTTAATGTACCAATTGTCCTTCATCTTGATCACTGCAAATCCTATGCTAATATTGTCAAAGCCATTCGCGCTGGTTTTACTTCGGTTATGTTTGATGGTTCCCATCTTCCTTATGAAGAAAACATTAGACAAACAGCTGAGATTGTTAAGATTGCTCACGCTGTTGGTGTCAGTGTGGAGGCTGAACTTGGTGCATTAGCCAAGGGTGAATTCTCCAACGAAGAAGATGCTGAGCAAATCTATACCAATCCAGCAGAGGCTAAACGGTTTGTTGATGAAACAGGTGTTGATGCATTGGCTGTTTCCATTGGAACAGTTCATGGAATGTATAAAGGAACACCGCGTATTGATGTAGGCATTTTGGAGCAAATTGCAGCAGTTGTTGATATTCCATTAGTTTTGCATGGCGGATCTGGTACACCTGAAGATGTTGTTAAGACATGTATTAGAACAGGTATTTGTAAAATTAACGTAAATACTGAAATTTCCGTATATACAGTGGATAAAGTGCAAGAATTATTAGCTGCAAAGAAATGTCATTTATCAGAGATCTCATTACGTGAGGTCGGCTATGTCAAAGATGTTGTAAAAAAATATATGACAATGTTTAAAAACGCATAATTTAAAGGAGGAACATGATTGTCAACAGCAATCATGCTCCTCTAATAGGTAAAATATTCTAAATTTAACGACAACGATCGTTAGACGGAGGAAGTAATAATGGAACATGTTTTAGTTGTTGATGTAGGAACATCAAGTTTAAAAGTAATGCTCTATAATAGTTCTGGCGGACTCTTATTTCGTTCTTCTCAAGAATATCATTCAGAAGTTCTTGGCAATAATCGGGTGGAACAAAGTGCTTTTACTTGGAAAGATGCTTTGTTATATACTTTTAAAGAAACAGGGAAATTTGTACATGATAAAAAAATTGATGTAGATGCGATTAGTGTTACTTCCCAACGTGCTTCTGTTATACCTGTTAATCGTGAGGGAGAACCTTTGCATAAAGCACTCATGTGGCAGGATAAAAGAAGTGTTGAACAATGCGATCAACTTTCTCAGCATTTGGGTTTACGTGCTATGTATATTCGGACTGGCTTGCGGTTAAATCCATATTTCTCTGTACCCAAAATGATGTGGCTAAGAGATAATGAGCCTGAAATATTTAAGCAAACACATAAAATGCTTGGCGTGCAGGATTATGTTATTTATTTATTGACAAATAAGTTTGTTACAGATTGGTCACAGGCCTGCAGAACAATGCTGATGAATATCAGTGATTTTCAGTGGGATGAAGATATGCTGCGGCATACGGGAATTTCTGTAGATTTATTGCCAGAACTAGTTCCGCCAGGATCTGTCGCTGGATCTTTGACTAATGAAATAGCAGAACTTGCAGGAATTCCTTCTGGCATACCCGTTATCATTGGCGGTGGTGATCAGCAATGTGCGGCATTGGCTCTAAATGTGCTTAAGGCTGGCGATGCAGAAGCAAATACAGGGACAGGTTCTTTTGCGATTGCACATTCTGAAAAGCCTCAATTTGATAAGGACTGCAGAACTCTTTGCAGCGCATCAGCCATTCCTGGTAAGTGGATCGTTGAAGCTGGAATTTTTAATAGTGGTGCGATTCACAGGTGGTTTAGAGAAGAATTTTATCCTGCTGGTGAAAATGCTTATGACTTGATGAATGAGGAAGCTGCTCAGTCTCCTGTAGGTTCTAACGGTCTCATGATGCTGCCGCATTTTGAGGGCAGTGCTGCTCCTTACTGGAATCCATTGGCGAAGGGTATGTTCTTTAATGTATCCTTGGCGAATAAGAGATGTGATTTTACAAGAGCAATTTTAGAAGGTATTACCTTAGAAGTTAAAAGTAATCTTGCGCTGATTGAGAATCTTATTGGCAAAATTTCTATGGTGAGTGTAGCAGGGGGATTGACTACTCTTGGACTCTTTAATCAAATACAAAGCGATGCGTTTAACAAGATGATTATCCGCTATGACAATAATGAAGCTTCTTCATTAGGGGCGTTGATGAGTGCAGGGGTTACTATGGGGATATATACAGATTATGAGGCGGCATTCAAGAAAATTAGTGCCACTGATCCTCTTGTATATCAGCCAGATGCTAAAAATAATGAAAAATACGAAAAATTGCACATCAGGAAAGATGAACTTTATAAGAGTATCAATCAGGGTGGGGTGTACAATTTGTTTAATGAGGTCTTGTAAACAATATTAGATCTTATAGCAAGTTGTAGATTATAAAAAAAAGTGGGAGAGTGAGAAAATGGGAACTAGTGCATCTTTATTACTGGTATTATTTGCAGCTATTGTTCTAATCGTATTCCTAATTATGAAAGTTCGTTTACATGCTTTTATTACACTTATTGTATCTTGTTTTTTTGTCGGAATTGCTACAGGCATGCCACTTGCGAAAATTGGTGGTTCTATTGAAGCGGGGATGGCAAGCACATTAGGTTTTCTAGCTACTATCTTAGGGCTTGGAACGATTTTAGGAAAAATGCTAGAAGTATCTGGAGGAGCAGAACGGTTAGCGCGTACCATGATTGAAGCCATGGGTAAGCAAAAAGCTGGTTGGGCTATGATGTTTGTTGGCTTTATTGCTGGTATTCCTGTGTTTTTCCAAGTTGGTTTCGTACTACTGATTCCGTTGGTATTTAGCCTGGCTATAGAAACTGGTTTATCAGTTGTTGCTATCGGTATTCCTATGGCGGTATCGTTAATTACTGTACATTGTATTTTACCGCCGCATCCAGCAGCAATGGCTATCGCTGCGTCACTGAAGGCTGATATCGGTAAGACGATTATGTATGGTATTATCGTAGGTTTACCTGCTGCTATCATTGCAGGTCCACTATGGGCAAATTTACTTGACAAAAAGTTTAAATTTCAATTGCCTGAGCATCTTAAAAAGGCAGAACGCACACTAGATGAGAAGTTACCCAAATTTGGAATTACTCTTTTCACTATTTTGTTACCACTATTGATTATGGTTTCTAAGACAATCATTGATATGACTTTTCCGAAAGATGCTTCTTTTATGCCTTTCGTAGCATTCATTGGTAATCCAATTACGGCATTGCTCATTTCAACATTTGTCGCTTATTATACACTGGGATTGGCAAGAGGGTTTGGTATGGGACAAATACTATCCTTTACCGATCAGTGTTTTGGTCCTGTTGCAGGAATTTTGTTAGTTATTGGTGCTGGTGGAGCTTTCAACAAGGTGCTTATCGATAGCGGTCTGGGAACTGAAATTGCCAAAGTTCTTACAGCATTATCTTTGAACCCTATTGTTATGGCTTGGCTTGTAGCGGTTGTTATGCGGTTTTCAGTGGGATCTGCAACTGTTGCGATGATGACGGCTGTTGGTATTGTTATGCCTGTGCTTAGTGCTTATCCAGGTCTGGATCCTGCCATTATTGCAGTAGCAGTTGGTGCTGGTGCAATTAGCTTTTCACATGTTAATGATTCAGGTTTCTGGATTGTTAAGGAATTTTTCGGTTTGTCTGTGACCGATATGTTTAAAACTTATACGGCAGCTACTTGTATTGCTTCAGTAGTCGCTTTAATTGGTTCACTGATTTTGTCGAAGGTCATGTAGTAATAGCTTTTTCAAAAAGATGATTTTCAAAATAAATCAGGCATGCATTATTTATAACAATAATGCATGCCTGATTTTTACGGAATCAGAAGTTATAAGTTTTTGGCTGTCATTGCGACGAGGTACGAGGAAGCAATCACCTACTTGTCCAGAGATTGCTTCGCTACACTCGCAATGACAAAAAAAGGACGCGCTAGCGTTTTTCTTCTTATGTAAAAATTATTTTGTGCCGAAAAGTCGATCTCCCGCATCACCGAGGCCTGGGACAATATAACCATGGTCATTCAATTTTTCATCAACTGAGGCGACGTAGATGTCTACATCAGGATGGGCTTCGTTAATTAGTTTTATGCCTTCAGGTGCAGCGACTAAGCATAGGAGTTTGATACTTTGGGCGCCGTTATTTTTTAGAATGTCAATTGAAGCAATCAATGAATTGCCTGTTGCTAGCATTGGGTCAATAATGATAAAGTCTCTTTCGGCTATATCACTAGGCAGCTTTGAGTAATATTCCACAGGCATTAAGGTTTCTGGATCCCGGTATAGACCAATATGCCCAACTTTTGCATTCGGGATTAGCTTTAGGAATCCGTTGGTCATGCCCAGACCAGCACGCAGGACAGGAATAATACCTAATTTTTTACCTGCTAACATTTTGCATGTACATTTTGTAACAGGCGTTTTAATTTCTACTTCTTGCAGTGGAAGATCACGGGTTATTTCGAATGCCATGAGCATGGAAATTTCCTCTAATAATTCGCGAAAATCTTTAGTGCCTGTATTTACATTGCGCATAATAGATAATTTATGCTGAATTAATGGATGGTCTATCACTTTAACATTCATTTTTTGGTCAACAACCTTTCTCAATCTATTCAATAAGCCGAAATGACAATGGGAGTGAGTCAGTGACTCGCATATCTATTTTAACAGATGATTTAATAATATACAAATAAAGGGGGCAGATTTGACTTATTTTTTAATAAGTCAAACCTGCCCCCTTTAACAAGTTGTTTTTTAAAATAAAGTATGTTAACCTATAAAATATCATTAGTTAACTAAGAGGGGTTTATAAATGAAAAATATGCAGTTTATCACAGAAGTTGGGCAACAGGTGCTGGCAGGTCAATCGATTACGATGGAGCAAGCTGTGGTATTGTCTCAGATACCTGATCAAGATTTGCCTTTTTTACTGGCCATGGCCGATAAAATTAGACAGCAGTTTGTTGGAGATGAAGTAGATTTATGCGTTATTGTTAACGGTCGATCTGGCAAATGTACGGAAGATTGCAGCTTTTGTGCTCAGTCGATGCATCATAAGGCACAAATCAATGTTTACCCATTAATGAGTGAACAGGATCTGGTTGCGGCAGCGAAACAGGCCGAAGGGAATGGGTCCAATCGGTTTAGTATTGTAACAAGTGGTCGTGGAGCAGAGCAGGATAAGGATTTCGGAAAAATTTTAGGAGCCTTATCAAGGATACAGGCAGAAACAAAACTTAAAGTATGTGCTTCCCTAGGTACCTTATCAGCTGAAAATGCCCAGGCCCTTAAGGCGGCAGGTGTTAGCCGTTATCATCACAATGTGGAGACAAGTCGTAGTTATTATGGGGAGATTTGTACTACTCATACCTATAATGATCGGGCAAGGACAATTCAGGCTGCTCATGACGCTGGTCTTGAAGTATGTTCTGGAGGGATTATCGGTATGGGTGAAAGTATGCAGCAACGGCTAGAGATGGCTTTTGAACTGCGAGAATTGGGTGTTCATTCTGTGCCGATTAATATTCTCAATCCGATTAAAGGAACAGTCATGGCTGAGCAGCCAAGTCTGCAACCACGAGAGATTTTAAGAGTCTTTGCCTTGTTCAGGTTTATTATGCCGAAGATGGGTATTCGTACGGCAGGCGGCCGGGAAGTCAATCTGCGAGATTTACAATCAGTGGGCTTGATGAGCGGTTTGAGCGGAATGCTCATTGGTGGATATTTGACCACTGGCGGTCGGGATAGCGCTATGGATTTGCAAATGATTAAAGATATGGGACGAGTCCCTCTGTCTGCTAAGGAAAGGTAACCAATGGAGAATAAGACAAGGATGCTAACTGAGACGGCTTTATTAACGGCCTTGATTACGGTGACTGGTGCCATTAAATTGCCTGGTTTTATTCCAGGTACTGAGTTTCAAGTATCAGCACCCTTGGCAGTAGCTATTTGCGCGGTATTTGGTTTTACTAAGTATGTGACAGCAGGTGTATTATCCAGCGTAATTGGTTTAATTCTAGGCTCGCAAACCATACTGAATGTATTTATTGCTATGGTATTTCGTGTGGCGGTAGGAATTGTGATTGGGGTATTCGGTACTTCTTGGCCAGTTCTGGCTATGGCAGGGCCTTTAGGTTCCAGTTTAGCTCGTCTATCTCTTGGCGGTATCTTAGGCAAAGCTGTTATCCCTCTGCTACTCGCAGCCGTGCCAGGTATGATTTATACGGCGCTAGCAACCTATCCACTAACCTTGCTATTAAAGCGGGTTAAGGTTCAAACAGGAAAGGTGATACATAGTGTACAGCGTTAGAATGAGATCAGCTCAGGGGGGCGCTCATGAAGTTGGTGGGCGTCACATTTCTGGGGCTGAACGGATTGTCTCTCAAGATATGGTGGAACAAACCACCAATGCCATGCTAGAGCGGGCTTTTTCCCATACACGGGGAAAAGCTGACTTCATTAATATTGTTGTGGAAAAAATACAGGAAAATAAGGTGCAAGAGGTGCCCTTGTTGTCAGTACAAACAGTTTCAGTATGCGATGTGCCTGTCGGTCGTCACACAGCGCAATCGGTCCTTGCTCAGGCAGGTGTTACCTCTCTGGCGGCTCAAATTGGTATGACAGCATTGTTATCTCTTGCTGATAGTATGGGTGGCGCCATGCTGCTTTGTGCTGTTACAGGCAGGCGACTTGATGATACAGGATCAAGAGGGGTGCGGGTATCAAGAATGGATATTGCTGATGAACAGGGGGTTACTGCACTGCTAGCTGATAGGGGTATCAATAATACTCATGTGCGGGAAGCTCTCGTACTGGCCAGTAAGGTAGCGGCAGCCCCAGGTATGGTTGCTGAACTTTGTTGGTCAGATGACCCTGAGTATACGACAGGTTATGTTGCTTCGCCAGCTGGCTATGTTCGCATACCTCATTGTAAGCCCCTTGGTAGTTTGCTGGGCGGGAGAGTGTTTTTTGTGAAGCCTGATGTTGATATCGATATTGTTAAAGATTATTTAAGTCATCAGCCAGTGCTCGTAGGGTTGACCTATAGATAATACTGGCAAAGGAGTATGTGAGTAGTGGATTTTTTGACTGATTATATAAATGAAGTTAAACAACATGATTTGTACCGGGCACTTGTCAGTTATCAGCCATTAGATGCTGTACATGTAGAGTCTCAAGGGCAGAGATATTTGCTATTGGCAACGAATAATTATTTGGGATTAACACATTCCCTCGCTGTAAAAAAGGCTGCGATGATTGCTGTAGAACAGTATGGTACAGGTTCAGGTGGAGCACGATTGACAACAGGCAGCCATCCATTATATGAAAAACTGGAACAGCAATTGGCGCTGTTTAAAGGTACTGAGGCGGCACTGATTTTTAATACTGGTTATATGGCCAATGTGGGAATTATCAGTGCTCTAGTTAACAAGAATGATGTGGTTTTTAGTGATGAGCTTAATCATGCTAGTATTATTGATGGCTGTCGTTTGGCCAAAGGGCAGACCGTGGTATATCGTCATACTGATATGGCTCATCTGGCGGAGGTATTAGAGAATACGCCTTGCCAAGGGCAAAGACTCATTGTCACAGATGGGGTTTTTAGTATGGATGGTGATATTGCGCCTCTTGATCAAATAGTCCTGCTTGCTGAGAAATATCAGGCGATGGTGATGGTGGATGATGCTCATGCTGTAGGAGTCTTAGGTAGGGGTGGACGTGGCACAGTAGACTATTTTGGTCTTAAAGGCCGTGTGCACATTCAAGTGGGAACTCTCAGTAAGTCCTTGGCGTCTGAGGGTGGTTATGTGGCTGGCAGCCAGACATTGATTGACTACTTGGTTAATAAGTCCCGTAGTTTTATATTTTCCACAGCTCTGTCTCCGGGCACTGTGGCAGCAGGATATGCCGCTTTGAAAGAATTACAGGCCAGGCCAGAACTCGTTGATAAATTGCGACATAATGGGGATTATGTACGAAAGGCTCTTGTTGCTGCTGGTCTGCAGATTGATGGTGCATTAACGCCTATCATACCGATTGTGGTAGGCGAAGCAGCAGTGGCCGAGGAAATGGCCCAGCAATTAAAAGAGCAAGGACTCATTGTATCAGCCATTCGACCGCCGACGGTTATGCCAGGAAAGAGTCGTTTGCGTCTAACAGTATCAGCCGCTCATGATAAGGCTGATTTGGTCAGAACAGTGGAAATTATTATTGCAGTGAGTAAGGGGTTGAAATTAATATAACTTTAACCACAAAGAACACAAAGATCGCGAAGGTAATACTACGGTTTTAATTTTACAGGTCTTTTGCATACCCTTTGTGTCCTTTGCGCCTTTGCGGTTCAAAAGATGTCATAGTATTTTTCTCATAGTATTTTTTTGGCGGTTCAATATTATGTCATAAGGGGTGACTATATGTCAGGGCTATTTATTACAGCAACAGACACAGATGTGGGTAAGACAGTGATTACTGGGGCGATTGCCGCAACTTTCAAGGCTCGTGGACTCCATGTAGGGGTTATGAAGCCTATAGCTTCTGGCGCAGTGGCTGATGGGTTTGGCAAGCTAGTGGCTGAAGATGCTACTTTTTTAATGGGTGCAGCAGGTATTGGGGAGAGTGAGCGTGATCTCGTCAATCCGCTATGTTTATCACCAGCTCTTACGCCGGCAGTGGCTGCAGTAGTCAGTGGTGTGGAAGTTGAGATACCTGCTATTCTTAAGGCCTATCAGGTACTTGCTAAGAGTTACGACCCGATATTGGTGGAAGGGGTAGGTGGGATTACGTCTCCTTTATGGCAAGACTATCTGTTGGCTGATTTAATGGCTGAGCTAGCTTTACCAGTGATTGTTGTGACGAGACCAAACCTTGGAACCATCAATCATACAGTACTTACAGTAGAATATGCTCGCCGCCGTGGACTGCATGTGGCAGGCATCATTATAAATGGTTGGAATGAAGGCGAAGTTAGTATTCTGGAAAGATCCAATGAGGAATATATTACGCATTTGACTGGGGTGCCTATTTTAGGGAAATTCCCTTATTCAAGGGCAATCAGTGAGGGGGAAATTCAGTCAGTAGAACTTGCTCAGCTTGCTGAGAAGCATTTACAAATGGATGAAATTATTAGCATCGCAAAAGGAAGGTAATCATGATGAATGACATCGAGCGCAACGATAAGGAATATGTGTGGCATCCTTTTACCCAAATGCAAGAATGGGTGGCTCAGCCCCAAATGATCATTGAGGCTGCCGAAGGTATTAAGCTGATTGATAGTGATGGTAACAAATATTATGATGGTGTATCTTCCCTGTGGGTCAATCTTCACGGTCACCGCCATCCCACTATTGATAAGGCTATTATTGACCAGTTAGGCAGGGTTGCTCATACTACGATGCTGGGTCTCATCAATGTACCAGCTTCCCAGTTAGCTGAGGAATTAATGGCAGTTGTGCCTAAAGGGTTAACTAAATTATTTTATTCCGATGATGGTTCTACAGCAGTAGAAATTGGGATCAAAATGGCTTATCAGTATTGGCAGCTCAAAGGCGCAACTAAAAAGCAAAAGTTTGTTACCTTAGCCAATGCCTATCATGGTGATACAGTCGGCACCGTCAGTGTGGGTGGTATTGATCTCTTTCATCGGATTTTTGCCTCATTATTGTTTGAAAGCATCCAAGCTCCTTGTCCATCCTGTTATCACTGTAAACTATCTTCTGATCCAAAACAGTGCGGTATGGCGTGTATTGATGAGGTTGAGAAAATTTTAGCTGAGAACCATGGGGAAATTGCCGCCATGATTGTGGAACCACTGGTGCAGGCGGCTGCAGGTATGCTGACCCAACCTAAAGGATATTTGAAGAGACTACGGGAACTCACGGAAAAATATAATGTGCTGTTTTTAGTCGATGAAGTGGCAACTGGCTTTGGTCGTACCGGTAAAATGTTTGCCTGTGATCAAGAAGATGTATCTCCTGATTTTATGATGGTGGCCAAAGGCATTACAGGTGGCTATTTGCCGCTAGCAGCGACCTTTATGACAGATGAAATATATAATGCCTTTTTGGGTGATTATACCCAGCAGCGGACTTTTTTTCATGGTCATTCCTATACAGGAAATCCCTTGTGCTGCGCTGCTGGTCTTGCCAACCTGCAGATTTTTCGCGAGGAAAAAGTGATTGCGGGTCTCGAAGCTAAAATCGAGGCAGCTCGCATTAGACTAGCGGCCTTTACACAACTTAGGCATGTTGGTGAAGTACGTCAGCAGGGTTTGATGATTGGTATTGAGCTAGCAGAAAATCCAGCAAAAAGAATATCTTTCTCTTGGGACATGGCAATCGGGGCCAAAGTCTGCAAAAAAACAAGAGAGTACGGACTCATTATCCGTCCTATTGGTAGTGTGGTGGTATTTATGCCGCCCCTTAGTAGTACAGTAGCAGAGATTGAGCATATGCTTGATATTATTTATAAATCCATACAAGAAGTGACTGAGACAGATCAGACTCAGTATGATAACCAAGACGTAGCTGCGGTGTTGATATAGGTCAAACGGGATCTCGTTTATTTTACGTTTTTACGTTTATTATAATTTTTTTGTCCACCAGCTATTGACAAGAGTACTATTAATTCATATAATAGGGTTAACAAATTTTATATTTTATCGGTAATGACGGAAAAAAGTAGTTATGTTATGTTTCATTCAGAGAACTGGCGGTTGGTGCGAGCCGGTTGAAAACACATGATGAAGTTCCTTCCTGAACTGCAGGCTGAAATTATAGTAGGCCCCGCCGTAATGTCTACGTTACAGACTTTAAAGTGAATCTAAATGATTAAACAAGGGTGGTACCGCGATATTTCGTCCCTAACTAGCGGTGCCTTTTTTATTTGGTTTTTTTAGGTTAATTTGGGTGGTACCACGATTTAATATTATCGTCCCTCGTTTGAGGGGCGTTTTTTTTCTTCTATAGCCGGCATTAGAAGAAATCATATATTAGTACTTTAATTTACAGAGGGAGGATCTTATGAGCATACCATTTATAATTGTCTGTATATATATCATTTTACTATTCGTGATAAGCTACTATGCTAAGCGCCGCTCAGCGGGCAGCACAACAAATTATGTGTTAGCAGGACGACAGCTTACAACTCCGCTTATTACTGTTTCTATTGTAGGACTCGCTGTTGGCGGTGCATCGACCATTGGTGTAGCCGAGCAGGCCTATAAGGTTGGCCTTTCGGCCGGCTGGTATACAACAGCATGGGGCATTGGCGCTATTGTTATGGGGATGGCCGCCGCCAAGAAATATCGTGAACTCAATATAACTACTGTACCTGAATTATTAGGCCGCTACTACGATAAAAAAGGCATGATAGCCGGTGTAGCCTGCCAAATCATTATTCAACTTGTTATAATGTCACTTCAATACTTAGCGGGCGGCAGTATACTTTGCGCCTTGATGCCTGAAATATTTACTTTAACCACAGGCATGCTTGCAAGTGCTGTTGTATTCATTGGGATTACCTCTATTGGTGGTATGTGGTCAGCAAGTCTATCTAACATTTTAAATGTATCCTTAAAGTATATAGGCATAATTGTAGCCACCATTGTCGGGGTAACATATTCCGGCGGTCTTGACAAGATCCACGCACAACTTCCGCAAAATGTTCCTTATTTCAGCTTTTTTGATGGCGTGGGTATACTTGGTATCATTAGTTGGATAGTTGTATTGGTAACTGTAAACTTATCCCTGCAAAGCATAATTCAGATTTCCTTGGCAGCCAAAGATGTAAAAACCGCACAACGTGGCTTTATTATCGGCGGACTCATGATGCTGCCTATCGGTTTTGTCTGCGCCCTATTGGGGGTTATTGCAAAAACTATGTATCCTGATGTTAGCCCCGCATTGGCACTCCCAATGACAATAATGTCATTAAATCCATTCTTGGCAGGCATTACGCTAGCTGCTTTATGGGCGGCTGACGTTTCAACAGCCTGCAACTTACTGCTCAGCTCAGCAACTTTATTTTCACAAGATATTTATAAAAAGTTTTTTAACCCCAATGTAAGCGAGAAAAAACTTTTACTTGTTACTAAATCTTCGGTAATCATTCTTGGCTTACTAACCCTTACGTTGGCCATGACTATCAGCGGCATTATCACTACGCTTATGGTTGGTCTCAGTCTAACTGCCTCTTTTAGTGTAATCGTACTATTTACCCTGTTTGCACCTAGTTTATGCAGAAAGAATTGTGCCTTCTATACTATAATAATCAGCGTAATCGTACTCATATTATGGCAGACAGTTCCGGCAATCCGCATTTTCCCTCATGTCATCTATCTAGAATGGCTAGCCTGCATCGGCACATTTTTACTAACCTATCTGCTAGATTCAGCGCCCATTCCTGCTTCAGAGTGTGCATAAAATTTTGCGAAACAAATGGGAAACCACGTTTTAACCACAAAGATACAAAGCCGCTATGCGGACGCAAAGAACACAAAGGGGATATTAAAAAATTACTCTTTGTGTTCTTTGCGTTTCTTTGTGACCTTTGTGGTTAATGTGGGTTTTACTCGCGATAGTTTTTATTAAAGGACGCGCTAGCGTTTTTTTATCTGTGTCATATTATCATATACAAGCACATATGTTTAATTAGTACCCTTGGCGGAATGTATTAAGTAAATGCATTTAAATAGGAGAGGGTGGATGATGGCATGTTGCGCTTTGTACAGATTGAATGGAAGTTTTTCGTAATCTTACTCATTATCATCAGTGTGCTTGGAGTTTCTTATTATGAATATAAGCAGTATAAAGCTGAGCATCAGCCTGTACAGCAATTGTCTCAGCCTAATATAACAATTAATACTGCAGGTGAAAAGTCAAAGCCAGGGGAAACGCAGGTGGTTTATGTACAAGGTCAGAATACTCAAACTAAAGAAATAGTATATGTGCCCAAAGAAGTGGACGCGGCAACAGGTAGCCTTGAGAAAACAGATGTACAGTTTGAAAAAATACAGGGGAAGATTTATGTGAAAGTCAATGGCAAGGATTTTGAAGTGCCAGTCGATGTGAAGGAAAATACTAAATTTGAAAATGGTAAGTTGGTTGTAACCGAGAAGAGTGAAATGCGTATTGATATTACGGCGCCTAAACCGGCCTTTAATTTGGGATTAGGTTGGTCGAGGGAAGGGGCGGCAGCCCAAATTAACGGTCCATTGTATAAGAATGTTTCCTGGTGGGTGTATGGTGATAAAAAGACTGTAGCTGGTGGACTGCAATTTCCAATTATGAAATAGTGAGTATAAGCTTAGGAAAGGGTACATATTAATGTGTATCCTTTTTGCTTTTTTAGACAAATTACCATATAATTAAGAAACAAGTAATGGTTAATAATGGGGGATAAGTCGAGATGAAGTTTGTTGCTGATTTACATGTTCATACAATATCCAGCGGTCATGCCTATAGTACGGTGCTGGAGAATGCACGGGCAGCTGCCGATAAGGGGCTAGAAATGATTGCGATTACTGATCATGGACCAACCATGCCAGGTGCACCTCATAACTATCATTTTGGAAATTTGAAGGTTATTCCTGAGGAACTATTTGGTGTGCGAGTACTAAAAGGTGTAGAAGCAAATGTGATCGATCGAGCTGGAAATCTGGATTTGCCAGATGAGCGTTTAGCTAGATTAGACATTGTATTGGCAGGATTTCATCATGTTTGTACGCCAAACGGCTGCGTAGAAGAAAATACGGAAATGATGATAAATGCTATTAAAAATCCGTGGGTAGATGTCATTGTGCATCCTGGTAATCCTGAATATTTGATCGATGCCGAGGCTGTAGTGCAGGCGGCAGTCAAGTATGATGTGGCTATCGAGATTAATAATAGTTCTTTGAAATTATCCCGAGTAGGCAGTCGACCATATTGTGAAAAGATCTTAGGTCTGGCCAAACAGTACGGCGCTAAAATCATGGTAGGAACTGACAGTCATTTTTCCTTAGACGTTGGCGATTTCAGCCAGGCAATCGAATTACTAGAAAAATATGATATCGCTCCAAATGCAGTAATAAATACATCAATTGCAGCGATTAGAAGCCATCTAGAGCGGCGTTCTAATCGGCGTAGTAGCAAGGTATAGATAATGGAGGTAAAATAATATGGAAGATGTCCGTTTGGTAATTATTACAGGCATGTCAGGTGCGGGTAAGACTCAGGTAGTCAGGGCTATGGAGGACTTAGGCTATTTTTGTGTGGACAATTTACCACCCATGCTAATTCCTAAGTTTGCTGAATTATGTGCACAGTCAGCTGGGCGGGTTAATAAAATCGCCTTAGTGGTAGATATTCGCGGTCGGGAGTTTTTTGATACATTAGTACAAAACTTAGAAGAAATAGAAAAACAGGGCCGTCGTTATGAAATGCTCTTTCTAGAGGCTTCTGATGAAACCTTAATTAGACGGTATAAAGAAACTAGACGGCGGCATCCAATGGCACCCCATGGGCGTATTAGTGAAGGCATCATCCGGGAACGAGAACGAGTGGATCAGATGCGTGGTCGGGCTACCCAGATTATTGATACCTCAGAATTATCGACTGCTGATTTACGGGAAAAGATTACGACTTTATTTACGAGTGACCATGAGCATCAACGGATGAATATTACTGTGGTATCTTTTGGTTTTAAATATGGAATTCCTTTAGATGCAGATATGGTGTTTGATGTACGCTTTTTACCCAATCCCTTTTATGTGGAATCATTACGTCGTAAAAGTGGTGACGTCGTTGAGGTAGGGGAATATATTTGGAAATGGCCAATTACCCAACAGTTTATGGAGAAAGTGACGGATTTCGTGGAATTTCTGGTGCCTAATTATATTAAAGAAGGTAAAAGCCAGTTGATTATTGCCATTGGTTGTACTGGCGGTATGCACCGTTCTGTATTTGTGGCTGGTAAGATTTATGAAGGCTTAAAAAGTAAAGGGTATAAGGTCAATTTAGATCATCGAGATATTAAAAAGAATGTGGTGGAAGTTCAACCCGAATGTTGAATACTTTATGAGATAAGTTTTGACAAGATTATGTCGCTATAGCGACCACAGAGGGTAGAGGTGTAATTTGTGCACTTTGTAAAATGGATGTACCCTGGCATAAAGGTAAAGCGTTGGCTGTTATTATTTTCTATGGGAGTTATCGCTGCCAGTGTCGGGATAGCGATTGTTTTTAATTATAAATATGCAGGTAATTTAGAAGAGGCCATTTTTAGGATGGCATATCTGACGACAGGCAGTTATTATTATACGGTTACTACGATTGTGGGGATAGCTATTATTGCCAGTGGACTAGTGATTATGGCACTGGCGACCAGACAGATTATCAGTTCGGTGATTAGTGTACTTATTCCTGAAGGTTCAGATAAGCTAATTGAACTTATTTTTCAAAAACGCAAACTCAATCGCGGTCCGGCGGTGGCTGTGATTGGCGGCGGCACAGGCTTGGCGGTGCTGCTACGAGGTATCAAGAGTGTAACTGGTAATGTTACAGCCATTGTTACTGTTGCTGATGATGGTGGTTCCTCTGGGCGGCTGAGGGAGGACTTTGATATGATTCCCCCTGGTGATTTACGCAATTGCTTGGTGGCTTTAGCTGATACAGAGCCACTAATGGAAAAATTGTTTCAGCATCGTTTTGGAGGCACTGGTGGGTTAGCTGGACATAATTTTGGTAATTTGTTTATTGCCGCCATGACGGAAGTCCTGGGTGATGTGGAACAAGCCTTAAAAGAATCTAGTAAAGTTTTAGCAGTTAGGGGCAGAGTGTTACCCGCCTCTATCCAAAAAGTAAGGTTATGGGCTAAGATGACAGATGGTACTGTAGTGGAAGGTGAATCTCAAATTCCACTGGCGAATAAACAGATAGACAGAGTGTATTTAGAGCCGAAGGATACTTTACCTGTGGAGAGTACTCTTGAGGCAATCCGAGATGCTGATGCTGTTATTTTGGGACCTGGTAGTTTGTATACTAGTATCTTGCCCAATCTATTGGTGCAAGGTGTGGCTGATACGTTACGGCAAAGCCAGGCTGTAAAAATCTATATCTGTAATGTGATGACCCAGCCGGGGGAAACAGATGGCTATAGTGCCTCTGAGCATGTTAAGGCTATATTAGATCATGTAGGTCCTGGGGTTATTGACTATGTTGTGGTGAATAACCATAATGTCGCGGAAAATTTGCAGCAAAAGTATGCCAATCAGGGAGCATATCCAGTAGAAGCAGATGTGAAAACCATTGAGGCTATGGGTATTAAAGCTTTCAGTGCAGATGTTATCAGTGAAACCAATTGGGTCCGCCATGATCCGCTCAAGTTATCCCGGACCATTGTATCTATGATCTATAAGCTGAAAAATAATTCTGAACGTATGCGATTGTTGGATTATTATTTAATTGCCGAAAACATAAAAGATTTTAAAAAAAATGAGCACTGAATTTAAAGAGGCTGTTTTAAAAGGTCCAGATGCTAGGCGCGACGAGCATCTGAGTGAAGGCGTACTCGCAGTACGTTGAACGAAGAAGCGCAGGAGCAAAGTGCGCAGTTCTTGGCGCTTTGGCGACTTAGAAATGCGGCCTACCCCTTGCGGGTACAACGCAGATGGGCGTTTAAAAACAGACTCCAAGCGGCTTGACTGGAGTGTGATAGAGATGGCTTCGTATTCTGCTGAGGTTAGAAATGAATTGGCTAGGATTGTGGACGAGCAAGGGTGCTGCAAAGTGGCTGAGTTAGCTTCATTGATGCGTATGGGCGGTACTATGCTAATTGGCGGCAATAGCAATCTAGGAATTAAATTTACGACTGAAAATGCTGCTGTGGCGCGAAAAACTCTGACATTGATTAAGAGTGGTTTTCATTTAAAAACAGAGGTAGTTGTGACGCGGGGGCGTCGTTTGAAGAAGAATAATTCCTATATGGTTAAAGTAGCGCCATCCCCGGTGGTTACGGAATTGTTATCAGTTCTAGGTATTATGCGTGGGGATAATATAAATATAGGCAGTGACAGTGGAATTTTGCGTAAAGCCTGCTGCAGGCGAGCTTATTTGAGAGGTGCTTTTTTAGGCGGTGGCTCAGTCAATCGGCCAGAAGGGGATTATCATTTGGAATTGGTTACAGGTAATTTGGATTTTGGCAAAACTATGGTGCGCTTGATGAAATATTTTTCTTTACCGGTTAGGCTGATTGAACGCAAAAATGATTATATTGTATATCTAAAAGACGGTGATGCTATTGCTACTTTTCTGCGGATTATTGGCGCTCATAATGCCTTGTTGGTTTTTGAAAATGTGCGAGTCGTCAAAGATATGCGCAATCAGGTCAATCGTCTCGTCAATTGTGAAACAGCTAACTTACAAAAAACAGTCAATGCGGCAGTACGGCAGGTTAATTGCATTAAACTGATTGTTGAGCATAACGCATTTGCTAAATTGCCCCATTCTCTACAGGAAGCTGCTGAAATAAGGCTCGCCCATCCTGAGGCTACACTGCAGGAGTTAGTTGATGTTATGGCAGGACGTGTCGGAAGATCAGGTATGAATCATCGTTTGCGTAAATTGGAACAGATTGCAAGGGAGTTGGAGAATGAATAGATTGATGGCACTGAGTGCCTTTATTGTTATATGTATACTTAGTTGGTTGGTTTGGCCAGGGCCAGGAGTGCCTATTCTTGCCTATCATCAGATAAGCGAGGCTGATGATATATATAGTGTGACTGCCGCTCAGTTTGAGGAGCAAATGAGCTATCTGCAAGACAAGGGCTATACCGCTATTTCTCTAGAGCAATTATACTATTATTATAATGGCAAAATTAGTCTACCTGATAAGCCTATTATTATTACTTTTGATGATGGCTATGAAGATAATCTTCTGGCAGCACTTCCTATTATGGAAAAATATAATATGCGAAGTACTGTATTTGTCGTAAGCGGTTTAGTGGGAACCTCAGAATATCTATCTTGGCAGCAGATTGCTGAAATGCAGGTACGGCATACTGAAATCGGTTCACATACAGTGTCGCATATTTCATTAGGTGATACCAGCCCGGATCAGCAGCGACGTGAGGTCATTGATTCTAAAGCTATATTAGAACAACATGTTGGTTCTGTGAAGTTTTTTGCCTATCCCTTTGGTCAATTTACACCAATTACCGAGGAAATATTGAGGGAGGCGGGATACTTGGGAGCTTGCTCAGGTATTGCAGGACTTAATCCTAAAGGCGTTGACACCTATGCTCTTAAACGGGTCAATGTTCCCCATCCTAAGTATGGTTTGGGGGAATTTCGTCTGCGTCTGCTGAGAGCCAATATTTATAGTAAACTAGGAATATAGGAGTATTTCCTTAAATACAGGCTGTAGGAGTCTGATTTTGCCGTTTTACATAATGTTGACCTATTGTTATAATAAATAAAGTGCATTAAAAAATGTACATGTCATTGCGAAGAATGAAGCAATCCTCTACTTGATAAGAGATTGCTTCATTCTTCGCAATGACAAAATAGAATTATTTAGTGCGGTTCCCAAAGGAGGACGAGTTATGAAGTGGTTACGATTGGGCCTATTGCCGATGATTATGGCTGTAGTACTACATAGTACAGTACAAGCAGCGACGGTACAGCCAGCGATTAATTTAAAAGGTTTAAAATTACCTGAATGGGCAGCAACCATATCCCCATATGGAGGAAAATTATTGTTATCAGATAGCCCGGAGACTGTGCCGGCTGATGGTATCATGTATCAGGATATTGTTAATGGTGATACGCGGCTGTTCTTCCATCATGTAAATGGCACAAGTGAAGGGAAGAAAATTGTCGTGTTGCTGGAAAATAGTGCAGATAAGCCTGTCCATATTACCGTGTATCAATATGGCTTAGGTGGTCCAGGCCTCGATTATCTAAAAGTGGGCAAGAAAGTGCAGCTGGACTATGTAAAGGGTGATGACGTTTATCTTTTAGAAGCGTCAGGCAAAGAGTCAGTCAGTTTGATTCCTAGTCTTGATCATAGTATAGTAGAACCGAATATGCTTGTTAATGGTATGTATGATTTTAAGACTGATGGTCCTGTTAACGTAAAAGTAATGATGATGCCTGTTGATGCTGATATTCGAGAATTTGCAGCACAGGCGAAAGTGTTACCTCCAGATGTTGCGGAGTATCGTCTGCGAGGCACATTTGAAGGTAAAGATAGGTTGGTTGTTCCTGGACAGACATATGATACCAAAGAGCATGGGACAGTAGCAGTTACGTTGGCTGACAATAAGCTTGATCCCTATGTTACAGGTATTGATGCCACAGATGGCACTCGTACAACTAATTATGGAAATTATGGTATTGTGTATAAGATATTTGTGCCATCGACAGCTGATGGGAAAATGTCATATTATCTTAATCCCCGGGGCGGGGAATATGCTGGCTGGCTAGGCGTGAACTATCGTCATCAGGAGAATTATACGATAGCAACACCTGCTGATAAAATGTCCTTTGGCCATAAGAATTCTAATGAAAGTTCCTATATTGGCACATATGAGGGTGGGAAGTCATTATGGCTGACCTTCAGCCCACCAGGAGCCTCTAATTTGCCAGTAAAATTGATTATTGCACCAGGTAAATAGTCACAAAAATAGAGCAGGTAAATAGCAAATGCTGTTTACCTGTTTTTCTTTATATTACTATTGATTACTATTGTAAAAACGTATAAAATAGATGAAGCAACAAATAAACTATGGGGCAAGGAGGGATTTCATTATGGCGAAGCATATTATTACTGTTAATAAAGCTTCTCTGCAAGAAACTGTACATACAGGTGGTTGTGGAGAATGTCAGACTTCCTGTCAATCGGCCTGCAAGACATCATGCACCGTTGGCAATCAGGTCTGCCAGAAGTAGACCGCAAGGACAGCCCCTTGTCGTAGTATTTCGGCAAGGGGCTTGATTTTTTTACTCTATTAGAAAGTTAGAAAATGGTTTTTGTGAAAAAGATGAGAAACCTTATATTAACACAAAGATCACAAAGAAGAGATTATATATTTTTTTTCTTTGTGTCCTTTGCGCTTCTTTGTGACCTTTGTGTTTAACGTGGTTTTGCCCCCTGGGATTTAGAAGGATGCGCTAGCATTGTTCTTAAAATATTTTATTATAAAGGTGAAAGAAATGAATATATATAAGTTTTACTCCAATGGTTTGTATATTGTACTGGATATAAATAGTGGTGCTGTCCATGTTGTAGATAAAATGGTTTATGAGATGATGGATGTTTTTGATGGTAGTAATGATGAGGCAGTGCTCTCTGCATTTTCAGGTCAGTATCCTGCTGCTGAATTGTCTGAAGTGCTCTCGGAATTGCATCAGCTGATTGATGATAAAAAATTATTTACCCCAATGCTGGAGGTCCCACTGACGTTTAGTCAACAACCTTTGGTAAAGTCAGTTTGTCTGCATGTTGCCCATGATTGTAATTTGCGCTGTGGTTATTGTTTTGCCGGTACTGGCGATTTTGGTCATGATCGCGGAATGATGAGCAAAGAAGTGGCCGAGCAGGCTATTGAGTTTATTATTAAAAATAGTGGTCCCCGAATTAATAGCGAGATTGACTTTTTTGGTGGCGAGCCTTTAATGAATATGGATACTGTCCGCCATGCTATTGCCTATGTGCGGCGGCGTGAAACCGAGACAGGGAAAAAATTCAAGTTAACGCTGACCACAAATGGGGTATTGCTGAATGATGAGATTACTCAGTATCTGAATGATAACAATATTAGTCTAGTGCTGAGCTTAGATGGAAGGCGTGAGGTTCATGATAACATGCGACCTTTTGCCAATGGCAATGGCAGTTATGATATGGTACTAAAGAATGTGACTAAGGCGATTGCTTCTCGTAATGATCAAAATTATTACCTGCGAGGGACATTTACGGCTCGTAATCTAGATTTTGCCGCAGATGTTCTTGATATGGCAGATCAAGGGTGTACCCAGCTATCTGTTGAGCCTGTTGTGAGTAAAGATAGTAAGTATGCGCTGACAGAAGAACATTTGCCTAAGTTGTTTGAGGAATATGATAAGTTGGCCAAACTCTATCTTGAACGCAAACGTAATGGACAAGGTTTTGATTTCTTTCATTTTAATGTAGATATTAATAATGGTCCATGTGTGGCTAAACGCTTAAGCGGCTGTGGCGCAGGCCATGAGTATTTTGCTGTGACTCCTGAAGGGGATTTGTACCCTTGTCATCAGTTTGTTGGCCGGGAAGAGTATTTGCTTGGTAATGTGGTTGATGGTGTGAAAAATACTGAACTGCCTAATAAGTTCCGGCAGACTCATGTACTCACGAAAGCAGAGTGCCGTGATTGCTGGGCTCGTTATTATTGCGGCGGCGGTTGTCATGCCAATGCAGATTTGTTTAATAAGAATATTGAACAGCCCTATAAAATCGGCTGTGAGCTGCAAAAGAAAAGGTTGGAATGCGC
>JAGFZX010000009.1 GCA_017889585.1 Bacillota bacterium | reverse complement strand
AACCAAATCTTTGTTAAAAGATTTGTGTAAGTCGCTTCGCTAGCATCGTTTTATCTTTATCTTAAGGTTGAATAGTTGCAAGTTAATTAGCTGATCATAATAAATGAAGGCTAAGGCAGATCCTAACGGAGGTGTCTTAGTCTTCATTTTTATTTAGGAAGATGAAAAATATTGAGTAATAACGCTTTTTATATAAAGGAGATTGATGATGAAAAAAACTAACATGAAAATTAAACAACTGAATGATTTACTCACTGGATTTGGCAGTATTGTTGTTGCTTTTTCTGGTGGTGTGGATAGTAGCTTTTTGGCTGCGGCAGCACTGCGCGCTGTAGGGGATAAGGCCATCGCTGTCACTGATTTTTCGGAGACACTGGCTGAGAGTAAGAAAAATGAAGCTGTCTTAATCGCCAAAGAAATTGGTATTAAACACATCCTTTTAAACATTAGTGAACTGAACAGTCCTAAGTTTGTAGAGAATACGGCGAGTCGTTGTTATCACTGTAAAAAAGAGCGATTTTCGGTCTTAGCTGATTGGGCTAAAAAGAATGGGTATAGCTGGGTACTTGAGGGGTCAAATGCAGATGACCTATCTGATTATCGTCCTGGAATGAAGGCTGTAGATGAACTTGAAACGACATGGAGTCCGTTGCTTGAAGTGGGTCTTACTAAGAACGAAATCAGAGAAATATCAAGACTATGGAATTTACCCACCTGGGATAAACTAAGTGCGGCCTGCCTATCTTCGCGGGTCGCCTATGGGATTTCTGTTACAGCGGAACGCCTTAAGCAAATTGAGAGTGGGGAAGAACTGGTCAAGAAGTTTTGTCCAGGGCAAGTTCGTGTTAGGCATCATGGCAATATTGCACGAATTGAAGTAGCGCCAGAAAACATTAGGATCATTACTACTCCCAAAATCGCTGAGATACTTGAACAGGGTTTGAAAGAAATCGGTTTTACTTATGTCACTGTTGATTTGGCTGGCTACCGAATGGGTAGTATGAATGCAGTTATATAGTAAGTTTAACTATAGGAAGAACACCAATTTGTGGTCACGGGGATGAGTCGCATTGTAAAGGAACTTGGATGATATTGCAGAAATAAAGGCCTCGTCTATCCGTTTAAATAATGGACAACCAGGGCCTTTATGATTAAGACCTGATAATTCGTAGTTAAAGTTTTTTTATTCGGAAACATTACAAAAGAGAGAGGTCAAAAGGTGTTTCCTGATAGACGTAGTAGTTGAGCCAATTGGAAAAGAGTAGATTGGCAGCACTGCGCCAAAGGACAACAGGTGTTTTTGTGGGATCGTCATTAGGGTAATAATTACATGGGATGTTAATTGATAGCCCTAGAGCAATATCTCGGTCATATTCCGCCTTTAAAGAGAGGGGATCATATTCTGAATGACCTGTGATGAAGAATTGTCTACCTTTTAAATCAGCGGCGACGTAAATACCAGAAATGTCAGATTCTGAAAGAATGCGTAGTTCAGGATTTTTTTCAATGTCTTTTCGTCTAAATTCAGTATGTCTGGATTGGGGAACATGAAAGATATCATCAAAGCCACGGAAGAGTTTGACTTGTTGCTCATTATTTTTTTGATGGGGGAAAACTCCAAATATTTTTTGTGGAAGATCATACTTTGGAATGCCATAGTGATAGTAGAGTCCGGCTTGGGATGCCCAGCAAATATGGAGAGTGGAGTAGACATGTGTTTTACTCCATTCCATAATGTGGCAAAGTTCATCCCAATAAGCTACTTGTTCAAAAGGAAGTTGTTCAACAGGTGCACCTGTAATGATCATACCGTCATAGTTGCGGGATTTTACATCGTCGAACGTTTCATAAAATTTGATCAGATGTTCTTGTGATGTATTGGTAGGTGAATAAGTAGCTGTATACATAAAATCAATTTCTACTTGTAAAGGTGAATTGCCCAATAGACGGAGTAATTGGGTTTCAGTGGTGATTTTGATAGGCATGAGATTTAAAATGAGTATTTTAAGAGGGCGTATATCCTGGGTATAGGCTCGGTTCTCATGGATTACAAAAATATTTTCGCTTTCAAGGATATTCGTAGCAGGCAAATTGTTAGGAATTTTTATGGGCATATTGCACTCCTCCATTTTTTTTGATATATAAAAAAGAGCCCCTTTCCGAGGAAAGGGGCTCTTTAGACCGCACATTCCTCTCATCTTTCAGGATTACTCCTGCTGGAATTAGCACCGTTGCATTGCTGCCGGCTGCCGGGTGTCATAGGGCCAGTCCCTCGACCTCTCTAGATAAGAGTTTCATATTTAGTTTGTATAATAATACCATATCATGGCTATTTGGGAAAGGATTTTTTTATTTTAAAAATTAAAAAGGTTTAAAGGGATTAAAGGAAAACAGCCGACCATTAGGGCTAGAATAGAGTACTTTTCTTTTCCTTTTTTTGGTGATTGGCGTATGCAGTGAATAGTTAAGTAACAATTCAAGGGAAATTTCTGGGTATGGAGTACCATCAAGTTTTTTTACCTGATCATTTTTTATCCATTTTTCTATATCTGCGAGTGTAAATTCAGTCGGTAATCGTTCAGTATCAACAGCTAATTTCATATCCTCAATGAGAGCAGCATCACACATTTCGATTGGTTCAGCAGTTTTACTTTCATTTGTTTTCATTGGTAAGTAGTTCCCCCTTTAAAATTCGTAAAGCAATAATAAATAAATTTTCTTAATAAATAATGCGAATTTCGCCATCCTTGAATATTTCAATATCAGTATAGCTATCCATGATTTTTATAACTGTATTCTGGTCTACTGTGGTGATATCTGCACTGCCATAAATAATATCGTGATAATGTGTAAAGATTCCTGGGTTGTTAATAGCCATATAGGAATGAACACCACTTTTATAACCAGTAGGTGCTAGTTTGATACCATGTTTCCGTAACCAGAGTACAGTATCATCATGACTGCGAAGACCTTTAGTCAAATGAGTGATGATATGCCGATCGGTACCAACATGTCCAATCCTAAAGTGGTCCAGACATTCTTGGCAAATGCCTTTGCCACTTACTAAAGGTATTGCTACCGGTTTGTCTTCATAGCAATAAAAGCAGGTGCCATTATTGCTGCGATGCCACTTATAAATGTCTTCATATGTTTTTTTCTTGCGAAACAGCATGAATTATTTCTCCCTATAACTTTTTCATGAGTATTATATTAGTATACCTATTTTGTATCAGCTTGTACACTTTTGGAAATATTATTAACAAAAAAAGTTGAGTAATGTAGTATATTTCAGTATTATAGATATTGTAAAAAAGAAAAGCATTGTTAGGGAGGCGTCAATATTTGTTAGTACCATGGGAACTATTATGTGAAGACAATGAGCAATCACGTAATCTGTTAGAAGAATTATTGGAAGTTGCAGCTGCTGATCCACTTATATTTGATGGAGTTATGCGGGGGATATTACACTCAGATCCTTGTATTCGGATGAAGGCTGCTGAAATGGCAGAAAAAATTACTCGGGTTAGGCCATTATTTTTAACACCTTTTAAAAGGATATTACTAAAAGAAGTAGCTGCAATCGAACAGGTGGAAGTACGCCAGCAAGTTGCTCTGCTGTATGGACGGGTATTTTGGGATGAATGGGATTTGAAGCAGGTTGTCACGCTACTAGGACAATGGATTGAAACTCAGAGTTCTGAACAGATTGTTGGAAACTCACTACAGTCGCTGCATACGTTAGCAATGCAGAAAGAATGGATTAGTCCTGTATATTTTCAACATTTGAAGAACGCTAGAGAAGAAACAAAGCTGTCATATCATGATCTTCCTATTGTTCCATGATATTTGACCTTACGATTGACATTAAATGCTTATTGCCAGATATTATTTTTCGATGTAAAATGATTCCAATGGAGTTTTGATAGAAGGGAAAGGAACTATTGAATTTGAAGACTAAATCAATAATTAATTTAACTATTTGCTTAACACTCTTCAACGTTTCGGTTGGATTCTGTGCCACTTTAAAAGAGGAACTATTTAAGTTGCGTAATCCGCAATCTGACGCACAAAAAGCCAATGTACAACAAACGATCGTAAAGCAAGATGGCACGATTAAATTAACAAGCCCGACGGAACTTCTTAAAGATCTAACTATTTTAGGTGGACCAATAGCCACTCGTAAGCAATGTGTTGAATATATAAATATGAAAAATCCACAACCTCTGATAACAACCAGTATCGATCAACTTGTGGACACTTTCTACGAAGAGGGTATTAAAGAAGGTGTTCGTCCTGATGTTGCTTTTGCCCAATCTTTACATGAAACAGGGAATTTTCGATATGGCGGTGATGTATTACCATATCAAAATAATTACGCAGGTATAGGGGCTACAGGTAATAAGGCAAAAGGAGCAATTTTTAGTAACCATATAGTAGGGGTGAGAAGCCAAATACAACATTTGCTCGCATATGCTACTACAAGACTGCCTGTTGAGCCTATTGTTGACCCGCGCTATGAGCTGCTCGCAAAAATACCAGAGAAATATGGGAAAATTAATACATGGCAAGGATTAAGTGGTAATTGGGCTGTACCCGGAGTTGGTTACGGAGAAACAATCTTGAGAATCCATAGGGAAATTTTGGATATGCCAATATAGCTAAATACGAAACCTCCATTCATGGGGGACGCGGAAAATTAAAGTCAATCCTAACATACTCGTATATATCTTTATAAAGAGTCAAATGTTTCAAGGCTAATATTATAATTGATTACAGGGAAAAAAGAGGCAGTAGTCCTTAGCGAAGGATTACTGCCTCTTTTTTTGTAATGGATTAATAAGAAAATATTACAAAATATTGCTATAGTTAGCTGCTCTTTAGAGAGTAACTACTTTATTTCTTGTTTTAAGGTTAGATTTTGCAGAGCTTTTGGCAGTAGATATCATATAATAATACTGGCTACAAAAATGTAGCAGCCTAGTATTGTCTTAGTGGATGGGATCTCGCAAAAGAAAGGGGAGTAGATGATGAATCAATTTAAAGTGTTAGGCGAGTTTTATTTTAGCCAATTATTAGGTACGCCTATCTATGATAAAAGTGGTCGTAACATAGGTAAGATAAGAGATATGGCAGTAAAGTGGGAAGGGGCTTATCCACAAATCGTAGGTATTAAGCATATTAGAAAAACTCATGAATTGATTCCTATTGATCAAATAGAGTACTGTAGTTACAAGGAAGTAAGGCTAAAAGAAAACTTTCATATAGAGGAGACCGTGACCTTACGTGATACGGATATCTATATTAGTAAGTGGCTGCTTGATAAGCAGATCATCGATTTGAAAGGCTCTAAACTTGTGAGGGTAAACGATATTACTTTGTCTTGGGTAGTACAGGAAAGTCTTGAACGTATGATATTAGTTGCCGTAGATATTGGTGTAAGAGGTCTTTTTCGCCGTTTGGGGCTAGAGTTTTTAGTCAAGGCCTGTCAAAATAAAATGTTAGATTTACAATATATTAAACCCCTAGAAAACTGGAATTCTCATCTTCAACTAAATCGCAATAGGCAGCAGGTTAGTGAACTGCATCCGGCAGACATTGCCGATTTACTTGAGGAGATGGATTACAAAACACGCGCCGGTTTTATTGATAATCTCGATGACCAACAAGCGGTTGGTGCTTTGACGGAAATGGATTTGGAATCACAAGTTGAAATTATTGAACAAATGGATGAGCAACGGGCGTCTGATTTGTTAGAGGAAATGCCACCAGATGAAGCGGCAGATATTCTAGTGGAATTGACTATAGAAAAATCAGAGGAATTGCTCAATTTGATGGAATTGGATGATGCCGAGGACGTACGCGAACTGATGCAGTATGAGGAAGGTACTGCTGGCGCATTGATGACAACTGAATTTATCACGTTTGCCGCCGATCTTACTCCTGAAGAGGTTATTAATCAGCTTAGAGAATTGGCACCAGAAGCCGAAACAATTTACTATCTATATGTGATTGATCAGGAAGAACATCTGCAAGGCGTTCTGTCTTTACGTGAATTGATTGTGGCATCGCCAAATGTAACATTGCGAGAATTAATGCATACTAAACTGCTAACAGTATATGCTACAGATGATCATCAGCGTGTTGCAGAGGTTATCAATAAATATGGATTACTTGCGGTGCCAGTAGTGAATAAAGAGGGTATTATTCTTGGTATTGTTACAGTGGATGATATTCTTGATATCTTGATACCCGAACGCGGGAAAGCAGATACCTATTCTTGGTTTGCCCTTAGCAAATGGGGAGGTCGGGGCAGATGATGAAAAATATGCGTACTCGTTTAGGTTTATTTTTGGCGGTCATGGGGCCAGGGGTCATTACTGCTTTTGCAGATAATGATGCTGGTGGTATTGCTACTTATGCTGCTGCTGGAGCAACATATGGGTACGGTCTATTATTTACACTGCTGATTAGCACTGTTTGTCTCGCCATTGCTCAAGAGATTTCCGCACGAACCGGTGCGGTGACTGGCCGCGGTTTATCAGATTTGATTCGAGAGATATTTGGTGTAAAATGGACATTTTTTGCCATGATTGTATTATTGATCGCCAATATTGGTACGACGGCATCAGAATTTTCCGGTATTGCTACTAGTTTTGAAATTTTTGGTATCAATAAGTTTGTAGCAGTGCCAATCATGGCCTTTGTAGTTTGGTGGGCAGTTCTTAAGGGGAATTACTCCCGCATTGAAAAAATATTTTTTGTGTTGTGTGCAACCTTTTTAAGTTATATTATATCTGGGGCTATTATAGATCCTCCTTGGGAGGAAGTATTATTAGCGACCGTTACGCCTAACTTTGCTAGTGATGCTAATTTTCTTATGATAGCTATTGGTCTTATTGGCACAACGATTACGCCTTGGGGTCAGTTTTACATACAGGCAGCTGTCGTCGATAAAGGCATAACGGCTAAATACTATAAATATACCTTTTGGGATGTTATGTTTGGAGCTTTTTTTACCTGGTTAATTGCGTTCTTTATCATCGTCGCCACGGCAGCTACCCTAAATGCCAATAATATTTCCATTGAAACTGTGAAAGATGCAGCGATAGCTCTTGAGCCTTTAGCAGGAAAATATGCTAGTATCTTGTTTTCCTTTGGACTGTTCGGAGCCTCCATGCTCGCGGCATTTATTTTGCCATTGAGTAGTGCTTATGCTGTTTGTGAAGCTTTTGGTTTTGAAAGCGGTATTAGTAAAAATCCAAAAGAAGCACCCATATTTTTTGGAGTCTATACTGCAATCATAATACTCGGGGCAGGGATAGCTCTGTGGCCAGGTATATCACTAACTATGGTTATGTTGACATCGCAGGTCGTTAATGGGGTATTGCTACCACCTATTCTGATTTTCATGGTACTGATTGCTAGTAATGAATCTATTATGGGTAAGTACCAAAATTCTACCTGGTATAATGCTGTCGCATGGATTTTTACTATCGTATTAATTATATTAACCTTTATGTTATTACTTTCTACGGTAGCTCCCAAATTCATAGAGAGCATAATAAAATTGATCGGATTATAAAGGGTTCCTAAGGGAGAATCCGTACAAACAAGATAAGTGTTCATTAATGCAATAATTGATGAACACCTATTGCTAGTAATAATGTGTCAAAGAAGGCTTCGGTGCAGAAACATCACAAAGTCAAAGAGTATCCTTTTTATCAGAATATCAAGCTGGGATTAACATAAAGTTGTTTATAAAAATTCAATCTTAGAAGGGACAGATTGAATTTGAATATTGATGAGTGAAGTTTTTTTATATATGATAATATGTTTAAAAATCCCTTAAAATGGGAAAATAGTGTTTAGCTAAGTTTAATATATGATTATATGGAGGTAGAAATAGAATGCGTCGTCAAATGGTATTATTACTGTTTATTATTATATTCATTTGGGGCAATACTGCGTGGGCAGCTATGGTACCACCTCAGATAGATGCTGAGGCTGCCGTATTGATAGTGGCTAATACTAAACAAGTATTGTTTGAAAAAAATCCTTATGACATTATGTATCCAGCCAGTACGACTAAAATAATGACATTGATCACCGCTCTCGAAAAAGGTAATCCGAATAGCATTGTTACCGTGAGTTCGAGTGCTGCGGCCTGCGATGGATCAAGCCTTGATTTACATACTGGAGATAAATTATCACTAAACAATGCCATGACTGGTATGATGCTGGTCTCAGGTAACGATGCTGCAGAGGCAATTGCCGAGAAAGTGGCTGGTTCGATACCAGCATTCGTGAGTATGATGAATGTGAATGCCCAGAAAATTGGGGCGCTAAGCACCCATTTTTCCAATCCTCATGGTTTGCCTGATCCTTATAACCATTATACGACTGCATATGATCTTGCCTTAATTACCGCTTATGGTATGCAAAATAAGGACTTTGCAAAGATCGTATCATCGCGAGATTATGATGTGAGTTTTCTCAATGGAAAGAAGATTCATGTTAGCAATACGAATAAACTGTTAAAAACTTATCCTGGTGCTAATGGTATCAAAACAGGATATACTGATGCGGCCGGCGACTGCCTAGTGGCTGGTGCAAATCGGGGCGGAGTCCAATTAATTGCAGTGTTACTGAATGATGACTATCGCTGGGATGATGCGGCTAAACTTCTGGATTATGGATTTCAGCAGGTTGGTTTATAGGAAGATAAGAAGAAGCTACCCATATTTTTAGGGCAGCTTCTTGCTATTTAGTAACCCCACCGCCAAACATGCTGTTAACGAGGGTTTGAGTTTTATCCATATCTGGGGACCAGTAACTTAGATCATTGATTGTCGCAAAATCACCAGGCAGCATTTCGGCATGAAGAGAATTAGCTTTCATTTCTCGCAGTAGATTGGCCACCTTTGCTAAATCATACATATTCATATCTGTATGAACATATTTGCTTATTGTAGTCATTAAAGCTGGTAGCTTCAAAATTGTACCAGATTGTAGCATTTGGTTATTCAGCGCCCTTAAGAATTGTTGCTGCCGTTCGACGCGACCGATATCGCCAAGCTCATCATGGCGGTATCGTACATATTGTCCTGCCTTCTCACCGTCTAGATGCTGATTTCCTTTAGAAAGGTGAATACTTAGGTTTTCATATGGGTCCTCATAATTCATATCATGCTCAACATTTAAGTTGACTCCGCCTAATATATCCACTACCTTAATGAAGGATTGCCAATCAATTACGACATAGTAATGAATCGGAATGTGGAGAAATTCTTTTACTGTACCAACAGCTAAATCCGAACCACCATAAAAATAGGCATTGTTAATTTTTTCATAGCCGTCATAGCCGGGGATCATCACCCTAGAATCACGAGGGATTGACAATAAATTGATGGTTTTATTCTCAGAATCAATACTCGCGACCATTATGGCATCAGAACGGCGTGGGCTATGGGGATTATCTGGATCGCCGTCGTCTAAACCAATGAGCAAAATGTTAATTCGTTTGTTTAAGATGTCAGTAGGTATGTTTGCTTTAGCAGAGGATTCATTTTTGACAACAGAGGTTTTATTTGTCACTGGAGTTTGAATGTTACTTACAAAAGCATATACTGCTGCCCCGGTTAGGGAAGCTAGGAGAACAATTGAGAAAAACACAAATAGCAGGATTCTTTTAAAGAGAACCTTTCGTCTCATAAGCAATCCCTCCTTCCGGATCTGAAATATATATAATATTTGATAAATAGGCTTGATTTAGGATGTAATTCATCATACTTACAACTTTCTTCAATTACAACATCATAACAAAGCTTCTTGCTAAATTCAACAAGTTAAAATTGGAATAAAGAGATGACTTCACATCAAAAAAAACCGGCCTCACTCATTTGAGACCGGTTAAGAATTATATGGTTTTCATCCACGCCTCAAACTTTGCCAGTAAATCATCCCTCGTATTCTCTACCTCTGATCCTCGCCATTCCTGTCCGGTGTCGCTATCAAACCAAGAATCTTTGTTGGTGTAATTACTTGAGGGGTATAGCTTTTCATTTATGGCGTAGTGCATACCGTCAAGCATACTATGCTTGATGGTTTTGCGGGTCACTCTGTGGCCGATTTTTTCAGTGGGTTTTACCTCAAGACCTGTTTCGCCAGCATTGATTGCAATATGAGATATGATTTTCCCTTGGCTCTGCGCTGCTCCGATAGCCTGTCTAGCAGCAGCGGCAGCTTGCTCACGACCAATTTTGTCATCTGAGACGGTAATTCTGACATTGCCAATGATTAACTTATACACATTATCGCCCCCCACGCAACATTATATGCAGTATATTCCAAGATAGAACTAACCCTGCAAGAGTCAGCATTACACAAGTTGACTTCCGATATGGGGTGGGATATAATATGAAGTAGAAATCCTAGGATGCGGAATAGTAGACTTACCTTTATGGTGCAGAAAGTTGGCGGGTGATGCAAGCCAATCCTGAAGGGCGTTGAACTCACTGTGGAGGAGCAGCTATGACATTAGTAGTGGCTGACGGGTGATTGGCGTTAACAATTATTGAGAGGATGGTCTTTTTGCCATCAATCAGGGTGGTATCGCGGGTATAACTCGTCCCTGGCTAACAAGCCACGGGGCGTTTTTTTATTATTTTAATAAATAGGGGGCTTTTTCAATGGAAGAAAGATATGTTGCGAAAGAAATTGAAAACAAATGGCAAAAATTTTGGGCCGAGAACAGTGCTTTTAAAATCGAACTAAATCGTCAGCGCCCAGAATACTACGTTTTGGAAATGTTCCCTTATCCTTCGGGTAATTTACATATGGGTCATGTCCGCAATTATTCTATTGGTGATGTAATCGCCAGATTTAAAACCATGCAGGGTTATAATGTGCTTCATCCTATGGGCTGGGATTCTTTTGGTATGCCTGCTGAAAATGCGGCTATTAAGCATGGTGTGCATCCTGCAGAATGGACCTGGGAGAATATCGCAAATATGCGCCGCCAACAACAAGAATTAGGTCTTTCTTATGATTGGGATAGAGAGGTGGCTACCTGTCATCCTGACTACTATCGTTGGACCCAGTGGCTATTCTTACTATTTGTTGAGCGTGGACTGGCATATAAGAAAAAAGCAGCGGTTAATTGGTGTAACGACTGTAATACGGTTCTCGCGAATGAACAGGTTATTGATGGCTGCTGCTGGCGTTGTGACAGCGTTGTCGTTAAAAAAGAATTGGAGCAGTGGTTTTTCAAGATTACTGAGTATGCTGATCGGTTATTAAGTGATCTTAGCGAACTGAAAGGCTGGCCAGATCGAGTTAAAACCATGCAGGAAAATTGGATTGGCCGCAGTGAAGGAGCGGAGTTTAGTTTCGTGGTTCCGGAACTAAATGACAAAATTTCTGTATATACTACACGCCATGATACTGTTTTTGGGGTCAGCTATGTGGTCCTGGCACCTGAGCATAATATGGTAGAAAAGCTGATTGCAGGTAAGGATAATGCACAGGCTGTACGGGAGTTTGTCGAAAAAGTCCGTAACATGAGTGAGATTAGTCGGACTTCTAGCGAGTTTGAAAAAGAAGGTATCTTTACTGGATCCTATGCCATTAATCCATTTACTGGTGAGCAGGTACCAATCTGGGTAGCAAACTATGTCTTAGTAGAATATGGTACCGGAGCGGTAATGGGGGTTCCAGCACATGACGAACGGGACTGGCAGTTTGCTACCAAGTATAGTTTAGCGAAGAAATTGGTGGTTCAGCCTGCAGGGGAAGAATGGACTATTGAAAGTATGGAAGGCGCATATGATGGCCCTGGTGTCATGGTCAATTCAAGACAATTCAGTGGTATGGATAATGAACTAGGTAAAGTAGCAGTCGCAAAGTGGTTAGAGGAGCAAGGGTGTGGTAAGCGCCATGTGAATTATCGTTTGCGTGATTGGCTTGTCTCTCGCCAACGTTATTGGGGAGCACCCATTCCCATGATTAATTGCCAGCACTGTGGTAACGTACCTGTTCCTAAAGAACAATTACCTGTACTCTTACCAGACAATGTTAATTTTACGGAAGGTGCTGTTTCTCCTTTAGCTAAGGTTGAGGAATTTGTAAATTGTACATGTCCGAAATGTGGTGCTGCGGCTAAACGTGAAACCGATACCATGGATACTTTTATTTGTTCATCTTGGTATTATATGCGTTATACAGATCCGCACAACACAAAGGCTCCTTTTGACTCATCAAAAGCTGATTATTGGGCACCTGTGGATCAATATATTGGTGGTATTGAACATGCTATTTTGCATCTGTTATATTCGAGATTTTTTACTAAGGTATTGAAGGATGCTGGACTGGTTAATGTCAATGAGCCTTTTCGAAACTTGCTTACTCAAGGTATGGTTATTAAAGATGGGGCTAAAATGTCTAAATCAAAGGGCAATGTGGTGTCTCCTGAAGAAATTATTAACAAATATGGTGCTGATACTGCACGATTATTTATTTTATTTGCCGCACCGCCTGAGCGTGATTTGGAATGGAATGATCAAGGTGTAGAAGGCTCATACCGCTTCTTAGGACGTTTATGGCGTATTGTTGCTAGTTTTGCACCATTCATGGCTGCTGAAGACAGTCAGTATGATACCAGTGCTTTGAATAAGGTGGAGCGTGATCTTAGACGGGCATTACATGCTACCATCAAGAAAGTAACAGAAGATATTGGTGGGCGTCATAATTTTAATACTGCAATTAGTTCAATTATGGAACTCGTAAATGCCATGTATGCAGTGAAAGAACAGAGCTCATCTTTACATTCTGGATTAGTGCGGGAAGTAGTGTCAAACTTATTACTCCTCTTGGCGCCTTTTGCACCTCATATTAGTGAGGAACTTTGGAGTCAAACCATTATTCAAGGTAGTGTGCATAAACAAATTTGGCCAGCATTTGATATGTCAGCCATACAATTAGAGGAAGTAGAAATTGTTCTGCAGATTAACGGTAAAGTCCGGGAAAAAATTGTTGTCCCTGTTGGACTCAGTGCGCGTGATTTGGAAGAAAAAGCTCTTGGACAGGAAAAAGTTCAGGCTTTAATTGAGGGTAAACAAGTGGTAAAAGTAATTTGTGTGCCACAAAAATTAGTTAATATTGTAATTCGATAATCATACATCCTAAGCGAAGGGGCTGTTCTGAAGACATTAGTTTCAGAACAGCCCCTTTGCAATTCATTGGTTTTCAATTTTTTCTAAAGCGTTTTTCCATTTGTGTAGAGCTTCGGCGATTATACTGCGGGGACAAGCTGCATTTAAACGCATATATCCCGAATAGGTATCACCAAACCAAAATCCGTCATCCATGGCAATTCCCACTTCATTGATCATGAAGGAGTGAAGTTCATCCTTGTTCATCCCGAGTTCCCGGCAATCAATCCATACTAGATAAGTACCTTCTGGAAAGTTGGGTTGAATCTGCGGCAAGTTTTTTTTGCAGTAGTCCTGAATAAAGGCAAAGTTACCTTCGATGTACTCTTTGACTTGTTCTAGCCATTCTTCGCCGTAACGGTAAGCTGCTTCTGTTGCTACCAAGCTAAAACAATTATTCCTTCTTATATCTAGGTCACCAAGAACTTGGTCAAACTTGTCCAGGTCTTTTGCATTGGGGAAAATAGCAATAGATGCTTGTAGGCCTGCTAAATTAAAGGTTTTACTTGGAGCAATGCAAGTAAAGGTGTTTTTGCGAAATTCTTCGGAAATCATGGCAAAGGGTATATGTTTATGTCCGGAAAATACTAAGTCGGAATGAATTTCATCAGCAATTACGCGGATGCCATGAGCTAGGCAAATTTCTCCTAAACGAAGGAGTTCTTCTTTCTTCCACACTCGACCGATGGGATTGTGGGGACTGCATAACAGGAGTAGCTTAACACCACTTTTCGCAACCTCTTCTAAATGCTCATAATCCATTTCGTAGTGCCCATTGACAAGTTTTAAAGGGTTTTCCACTAATGTTCGCCCGTTGCTGTTCACCACATCAAAAAACGGATAGTAAACGGGTGATTGAATAATAATTTTATCTCCTGGCTCAGTGAAACTTTGGATAAACATACTTAGAAATGGTACAACACCTGGGCAGTGAATCATCAGCTGAGTATCAGTCATCCAGCCATGCCGCTTTTGGAGCCATTGCTGAATTGCCTCAAAATAGGAACTAGGTCGAGATGTATAGCCGAAGATTCCCTGCTCAGCACGTTCTTGAATTGCTTCAATAATGGGCTGTGCCACTTTAAAATCCATATCTGCAACCCATAATGGAATGAGATCATCTCGACCAAATTTCTTTCCTAATTCATCATACTTAGCAGCAAAGTTTTTTGTTCTGTCTAGTACTATATCAAAATCATATTTCATACTCAATCTCCACCTAGCTTATTAATATACTACTCACGAGGCTGAAACCTTAACTTCATTCGTTAGTATCAAATATTCTTCTTAGTGGGCCAAAGTCCTTTTAAATTTCACTAGCATATAAAAATATTCTTTTTCTTGCTGTCGAGGGATTGATGGTTATGGATTGCCTAAGAAAATTTACGAGGAAAGAACATCAATAAATGCCGCCTGTAATGGCGGCATTTATTTTAAATTATATTATAAAGAGATGCTGTAGCTGTTGCCCTCTATTTCTGTATGTGCTTGACCAGTTGTGGGGCTAGACCGATGTACTCTTGTGGTGTTAAAGCGAGTAGTCTGGCTTTATCTGCTTCTGGTAAATCCACACTTTCAATAAAAGCTTTCGTCCCTGCTTCGTCAATTGCCTTACCCCGAGTAATTTCTTTTAATTTATCATAGGGGTTAGAATGTCCGTATTTACGCATCACTGTTTGTACGGCTTCTGATAAAACTTCCCAGGCACCAGTCAAGTGATTCGCAATGGCCTGATTGTTGACCAATGTTTTGCCAAAGCCTTTCAACGCATAAACGAGTGCTAAATGAGAATAACCAATTGCTGATCCTATGTTTCGCTGAGCAGAAGAATCACTAAGGTCTCTTTGCAAGCGGGATATGGGAAGCTTATTTGCCAGATGATCCAGCAGAGCGTTGCTCAGACCTAAGTTTGCTTCTGAGTTTTCGAAATCAATCGGATTGACCTTATGAGGCATAGTGGAGGAACCAACTTCGCCACTTACGGTTTTTTGTTTAAAATAACCAAGGGAGATATATAGCCACATATCACGATCAAAGTCCAGGACAATGTTGTTAAAACGGTTGATAGCATGGAAGCATTCTGCTACATAGTCATGAGATTCGATTTGGGTTGTTAGTGGATTATATACCAAACCTAAACCTTCGACAAAAGTCTTAGCGACGTTTTCCCAGGCAATCTCAGGATACGCAATTTGGTGGGCGTTGAAGTTGCCTACGGCTCCATTAAATTTCCCTAGGTATTCAAGGGCACGGATTTGTTTTAACTGCCGATTCCATCGATAGACAAATACGGCAAGCTCTTTTCCCATGGTAGTAGGAGATGCGGCTTGTCCATGGGTATGTGCGAGCATTGAAACTTCTTTCAAGGTTTCAGCTTTATCTGCCACTTCAGTAACGAGTTTTTCCGCAGCTGGTAGCCAAACATCATGTATTCCATTCTTCAGCATTAATGCGTAGGAGAGATTGTTAATATCCTCAGAAGTACATGAAAAATGAATGAATTCGAGAACATCCTCCAGTGAAGTTCCTGTCAGTGTTTCTCTTAAAAAGTATTCGATAGCTTTTACATCGTGGTTTGTGATTTTTTCGATGCTTTTGATTTTTACAGCAACTTCCTCATCAAAATTGCTAACAACATTTCGTAGAAACTGTATTTCAGCAGAGGTGAAGGTTCTTATTTCGTTGAATGACGGGTTTGTCGCCATCGCGATTAGCCACTCTATTTCTACATGGGTGCGATATTTCATTAACGCCCATTCGGAAAAAAAGTCGCCTAATGGTTTGGTAATTGATTCGTAACGTCCGTCAAGCGGAGTTAAAGATTTAATACTCATAAATATCCCTCTTTACTATATAAAATTTTGTAAAACCCCAATAATAAGTGAAATCGTATTATGTGTCAAAAATATGTATTTTATACGGATTCAATTATTGCCACTATCATTTTAGCATTATAGTCAAGTTGTTTCTAGGGGGAAAGAGTATCTAACGAATAAAAAAACCATTTTAAAGAAGAATGGTTTTTTTATTAGCAATAAATGGAATACTATATATAGTGGAATCATAGCACAAAAAAGGGAAAAAGGTGGTAATGGAGTGGCTGAACAACGGGGGAAAATAATTTTCATTGTTATATTAGCGATTTTAATCTTGACAGGTAGTTTTTATAGTTTTTGGCAGAAAAGTTCAGTTAGTGAAAATACATCATCAGGCGAGGCGTTAGCTAAGGGGGTTAAGGCTCAAGAAGAAAAGACAACTGAGATAATAGTGTATATAAGTGGGGCGGTTAATAAACCGGGGGTTTTTAAAGTGTTTCATAATGCTAGAGTGATTGATGTTGTTACCATGGCTGGCGGTCTTACTCCTGAGGCTGATGTGAGTAAAATCAATATGGCCCAACTTGTTAAAGACGGCATGCACATTCATGTGGTAGCAAGATCTGTAGTGTTGGGCGGAGGAGATATGTTAGTGAATGCTGGCAAAGGGAAGGTCAGTGCTAAGGTTAACATTAATACTGCTGAAAAAAGTGAATTGGATGCACTGCCAGGGATAGGACCGTCTTTGGCTGAGCGTATTTTGGAATATCGCCAGACGAATGGTAGTTTTAACGATATTGATGATTTAAAGAAGGTTACGGGAATTGGTTCTAGTAAATTTGAAAAAATAAAAGATAAAATTACTCTATGACATATATAATTGCAATCATTACGGTAGCCTTTACTGTTGGTATTTGGTGTGCTGCTTATTTTAGTAATCTGCTACCTTTGTTATATATTAGCAGTGCTGTATTATTATTTTTAATTGTTTGGCAGATTCATAGACATAAACCACTTATTTGGTCTGTGGGGGCGTTATTCTTTTTTGTAGGAATGTTGCGCTTTATTCATGCTGATGCTCTTGCGTCAACAGATGTTAGCCATTACGCGGGGCAGACAATGGTAGTATATGGTACCATCAGTGAAATACCCAAAGTAACCTTACTCGATGAGGGCAACAGTAAAGTTGGCTACCTAGTATCCATCAAGGGTGGGCAAATAGCAGATGGGAAAAAGATAACCGTTACAGGTGTGTTGTCTGTGACGGTAAGGCAATCAAGTAATAGGCCTATGCTTAGCCAGGGTGATGAAATTAAGCTCATAGGTGAAGTTGTCCCTTTACATGGTTATAATAATCCGGCTCAATATGATAGCGTGGCTGCTGCCCAGCGTCAAGGTATTCGAGGACGGATGTTCATTCAAGATCACGACATAAGTCTTGTATCCAAAAATAACAATGTGTCTTGGAAACATACTTTAGCATTGTGGCGGGGAAAAATTATTGAAAATATGCAAAAAATAATGCCTGAATGTCATGCGTCAATTTTAGCAGGTATGTTGTTTGGTGGATATGGTGGCATCCCGCGGGAGATTGTCGATGATTTTGCCACAACAGGCATTGTTCATATTTTATCCGTATCAGGATCTCATATTGCCTTGGTAGTGGGGGTCATTACTGTTCTCGGTACGTTAGTGGCTAGAAAGTTTGCTTTCAATACAAGATTGGTTCCTTTATTCGCAGCTGGCATTGTGACTTTTTATGCTGTTTTTTGTGGTTTGACGCCGCCTGTTTTGCGTTCTCTTGTTATGGGACTTATTGCCTTATTTGCAGTATATTTTGGACGAGAAAAGGATGCGGCCAATGCTCTATTACTATCAGCCCTAGGGATGATGATTCATGAGCCCTCCCTTATTTATGATTTGAGTTTTCAGTTGTCCTTTGCTTCTTCCGCTGGTTTGGTATTTCTGAATTCTAAGACGGTAGCCATGATGACTGCATTGCCGATTTGGTTGACCAGGTTACTCGCAGTTACCATAGCGGCCCAGCTAGGCGTACTTCCGTTTATAGCTTGGTATTTTAATAGTCTTTCTCTGAGTTCATTAGTGGCTAATGTAATTATTGTTCCGTTAATTGAATGGATTGTAATATTAGGTTTATTCGGTGTATGTATTGGGATGCTCTTCGGGATAGTTGGCAATATAATGATGATGATTTGCAGTTTGCTCATTGGCATTGTCATTCAGTGCACCGCCTGGCTAGCGATGGTACCTGGTGCGAGTTTGTATATGCCGTCTATTGGACTTATAGGTGGGGTGATATATTATCTATTATTAGCATGGGTGTATGGGTATAAACCGAAAAGTATGTTATCATTAAGAGAGCTAATGGAAAAATGGCCTAGGACGACTGCTGCAGCTTTGCTTGGAACAGTTATTTTTGTCATCATATATAGTGTTTACCCTCGTCCAATGTACGTTCATTTTATTGATGTAGGACAAGGCGATTGCGCCCTTATTATCACGCCTCATGGGCGGGCTATTTTGGTGGATACAGGTGGTGTAATGGGCAGTACAACGGATTTTGATATTGGCGATCGAGTGGTTGTGCCTTATTTAAAACATTATGGTGTATTGTCCATTGATTATCTATTTCTAACTCATGGGCATCAGGATCATGCTGGTGGGGCGGCAGCCATTGCCAGAGCGTTGCTTGTGAAAAATAGTATGTTATCTCGTGAAATTCATACTCCGGAGGTACGTAATTTAGTGCAGGTCGCACATAACAGTCATTTTATTCCTGTCTACAGATCACAAAAAATTGATATTGATGGCGTTACTATTCAAGTGGTACATGCTGCTAGTGACCAAAATGTGAGAAAAAGTAATGAGATATCAAGTGTGGTACAGGTGAGTTATGGCAAACATAGTTTTTTGCTGACCGGTGACCTTGATGGTAAAGGGGAAGAAGAACTTCTTGCCAGTGGCAAGGGTATTTCCAGTACTGTACTTAAAATTTCTCATCATGGGGCTAAGACATCCTCCGCGATCGAATTTTTGCAAGCTGTAGCACCTGAGTATGCAGTGATTTCGGTCGGTAAAAATAATCCTTTTGGGCATCCTCATGGAGATACTATCAAGCGCTTGCTGACGCAAAATAGTAAAATATATCGTACTGACCAGCATGGGGCCATTGTATTTAAGACAGATGGCAATAAATTAGCAGTTGAGACATTTATAAAGAGGAATGAGAATGAAGAGTAAGTAACTACTTTGGGAGGTATAATTGATGAAAAAAATTAGTATACAAGAGTATTCTGAAGAATACAAAGAGGCAATTATCCATTTAATTCTCGATATACAACAAAAGGAGTTTACTATTCCTATAAAAAGAGAAGACCAACCGGATTTAGACAATATACCTGATTTTTATCAAATAAAAGGCGGGAACTTTTGGATCGCTTTATGCAACAACCAGGTTGTGGGAACTGTTTCATTGTTAGATATAGGAAATCATCAAGGTGCATTGCGAAAAATGTTTGTAAAGGCGGCTTATAGGGGCAGTGATTATAATGTAGCAAAGCTGTTGCTGCAGAAACTCATCGATGGGGCTAGAGAACATGCTATCCAAGAGATTTATCTTGGTACGACCGAAAAATTTTTAGCCGCCCATCGTTTTTACGAGAAGAATCAATTTGTTAAAATCCCTAAAGGAAATCTGCCAGATGCTTTTCCTATCATGAAAGTAGATACAAGATTTTATAAATATAAGGTTTGAGTTTCCCATAATATCCATAGAACTTCATAATTCAATAGTTGTACTAGATATTTAGAATTAAGGAGGTGATTTTGTTGAGAACAAAAAGAGTACTACTTTTACTAGCTAATGGCTTTGAGGCTTTTGAAGCGAGCGTTTTTACCGACGTACTTGGCTGGAACAAGCTAGAAGGAGATGGATCTACTGATGTAATAACCTGTGGTATTCACAAAAAGTTAAAGTGTACCTGGAATTTAATTGTGACCCCTGAAATCCATTTGTCTCAAATTGATGTGGATATGTTCGATGCATTGGCGATCCCCGGTGGATTTGAGGAAGCAGGTTTTTATGCCGATGCCTTTAGTGAAGAATTTCTCTCTCTGATTCAAGAATTTGATCGAGCAGGTAAAATCATTGCCTCCATATGTGTTGGAGCCTTGCCAATTGGCAAAAGCGGGGTTCTGATCGGACGAAAGGGAACGACATATCATCTTAATGAGTTACGTCAACAACAGCTGACTGCATTTGGGGTTGAAGTTGTTAACCAACCTATTGTAATCGATAGAAATATTATTACCTCATCTTCTCCTGCAACTGCCTTGGATGTGGCATTTAAATTATTGGAAATGCTGACATCATCAGAAAATTGCAGGGAAGTAAAACGCCTAATGGGTTTTTAAGATAAGAGGATTGGCAGAGATGGTGACAATTGGTATACTTATATTCCCTCAAGTGGAAGAACTGGATTTCGCAGGTTCTATGTTACCTCTGTTTGTACAGGGGCTTTTTTATTGGCGGAGGTCGGGAGGCTTACAGGGAAGAAAGCAACTGCTTATCATATGGGTTTTTCTGAGTTGGAATTATATTCGGTACAAGTTATTTCTTCAAAAGTGGCTCATGATGGGAAGATATTGTAGTAGGTGGGGCATTCCTCTTGTGTTAGCATAGTTGTCGTAATGAGCCAGGTGACTGCTCAATGAATCATTAAATGGATGGATTTACGAGAAATTCATAGTGATATAGCGAATGTGAACAGCTAAGTTGATTTTTTCAATATGATAAGTGCGTAGGATGCTTGTTCCTTATCATAAATAATGGGTTTCCATAAATCAACTTTGGAAAGGATAAAAAGCGGGGCCTGTCTGTATAAGATAGAGTACAGAAGGGGTAAATACAAATAAGATAGATGTAAGATAGTAATGAGTGGTACGTAGGGGGGCGAGGAATTATGAGTTATATAGCAGTTTTAGAGCAAATTAAAAAAGGCCAGATTAAGCCGATCTATCTGCTGTATGGTGAAGAAACTTATTTTACCAGACAAATTGAACAGGCAGTCATTAAGGCAGTACTAGCACCTGATGAAATGGATATGAATCTTGTCACTTTAGAACGTGAGCCCACAGCGAATGAATTAATGGCCTTAGTTGAGACAGTGCCCTTTATGGGTGGTAAAAATGTAATTGTTGTGCGAGGGACAAGTTTATTTCGCCCGCGGAAAACAAGTAGTGGCGAGGAAGCTGAAGCAGTAGACAATGCTGATGAACGCTTACTAGAGTTGATTGCCAATATTCCAGATTATGCCCATGTGATTTTTTCGACAATAGATAAAGTTGATAAACGTCGTAAGTTATTCAAAATGGTGGAAAAACATGGGACTACTGTGGAGGTGGCTCATTTAAAGGCTAAAGATATGCGCGGTTGGCTCAACTCTAAATTAGCGGAACTTAATAAAAAAATGGCAAGTGATGCGATCGAGTATTTTCTAGGGATTGTAAGTATTATGTCTAAAGTATCATTAGGCTTTTTGCATAATGAATTGGAAAAAATAGCACTATTTACGGGGAAAAAAACAACGATTAGTCAACAGGATCTAGTGGAGATCATGTCGGCGATTCCGGAAATATCGGTATTTTCCATGATTGATGCTGTGAGTCAGAAACAAGTAGGCAAAGCATTGCAATTAATTGGTGAACAGATACAAGCTGGCGAACATCCACTTAAACTAATCTCGCTACTCGCCCGCCAGGTGCGTATGATGTGGCAGGCTAAGGATATGGCAGAGCGGGGGTATAGTAGCCGTGATATCGCTGAAAAACTTGGTCTAGTACCTTTTATCGGTGAAAAGATGCTGAAGCAGAGTGGAAACTTTACGGTAGAGATATTAAAACAGACAATGATGTCCCTGGCAACAGCGGACCATGATTTAAAGTCAGGGAAAGCTAACTCTATGGTGCTCGAAGAAATCATTATTGCCATGTGCAGATAGAATGCATTAAACAAATTACATGTATACTAAAAAGCCCCTGTTCATTATAAAATGAACAGGGGCTTTTGTCTTAATTACTTAGCTAAGGCATTAAGTTTAAGGGCCAAGCGAGATTTTTTACGAGCTGCGGAATTTTTATGAACAACGCCTTTAGCGGCTGCTTTGTCAATAGTTCTGCTAGCTTTAACCATAAGAGCTTTAGCCTCATCAGAGTTACCAGCAGTTACTGACTCAAGTACTTTACGAGAAACCGTTTTGATGGTTGATCTCACCGCAAAGTTTCTAGCACGGCGCTCAGCATCGGTTTTTACGCTACGTTCAGATGACTTAATATTTGGCAAGTGATTCACCTCCTTAAAGAGCATGTTACCTACAGTATTCTAGCATGTGATGCTGGAAAATGCAAGTAACAATTAACAAAATTATAACTACATTTTGTTATGGAATCAGAAAATATGCATTTTTCGATTCCATAAATTAGTACAGGTTGCTTAACGATGATGCGGTGGGCTTTGTTCGACGCGTTGCCAACATCCTTATAAGCGGAAGCCGAATTTTCCTTATTATAGAAATTAATGATTAAGGCCTGCTTTTCTAAGCAAACGATGATAGTTTGTATTTGCTGTATAGCCGATATGGATTTAGGTTAGAATAGTGTTGATTTTATACATGAGGAGTGATGAAAATGAATGACTTTACTTGGACACCTCGGACTGACTTGGCTTTAGAAGCAAGGGAGATGTTGAACCGAAAGGTCAGTGAAGATATTCCGGGAGTAATTGTTGAAACTGTCGAAGATGAAGAAATCCTTACGACTAAAGTTAATATTACTACCCCTGAAGCCCAGCGTACTATGGGCAAAGGGCAGGGTAAATATATTACGATTGAGGCTCAGGGCCTCAGGTACAAAAATACACCGCTCCAGGAACAAGTAATGAAAGTTTTAGCCAAAGAATTGGCTGGAATGGTTGAATTGCCCAAGAATGCTGTCATATTGGTAATTGGCCTAGGCAATCGTAATATTACTCCTGATGCTCTTGGGCCGCGAGCTGTAGAAAAAATAGTGGTTACTCGTCATTTGCAGGAAATGCTATCACCTGAACTAAAGGGCGGTGTGCGATCGGTTTGTGCCATTGCGCCTGGGGTTTTGGGTATTACTGGCATGGAAACAGTGGAAATTGTGCAAGGTATTGTTAGTAAAATAAAGCCTGATTTGGTGATTGCTATTGATGCGCTTGCGGCAGCTTCTAGCCGTAGAGTGCTTACTACTGTGCAACTGGCTAATACGGGGATTAGTCCTGGCTCAGGCGTGGGCAATAAACGGTTTGGTTTAACCAAAGAGTCTCTAGGTGTGCCTGTTATTGCAATTGGCGTACCAACAGTTGTTCATGCTTCTACAATAGCCATGGATACGATTGATACATTGCAGGAACATGCGAGTTTTGCTCGGTATTTTAAAAGTATGGAACATCTATCTGATGCAGATCGAAGAACTATTGTGAGTCAGGTTTTACCAGAAGCCCTTGGTGATTTGATGGTAACACCTAAGGAAGTAGATCGTTTTATTGAAGATATTGGAGTGTTAGTAGCTGGCGGAATCAATCAGGCTATGCATCCTCATATTGATTATGAAAATATATATAAATATCTTCATTAATATTTTTTTCCTCCTTTGCATATACATTGTATGTAAACGCAAATAGTGACAACCTATGTTTGATAGTAAAATCAACCTAGGTGTCAATGGGAGGGAATGATGTTAACTAGACGCCTACGTCAACAGGCAAAAAAAATGTATTTAGCTAAAAAGATACTGCTTGTTGTTATGAGTATATTGTGTATGTGTATTTTAATATGGAAATATAGTAGTTTATTTGAAGAAGTACTGCCGGTGAGTAGTAATATTGGAATGCAGCAGAGACAATATAAGGTATTTGAATTGCCTAAATGGCGTGATGTATTATTTTTAGGCGTTCCTAGATTAATCGGTGCTACTGAGCCCAAGTTAGCAGTTGAAGAGAAAAAGATCAGTAATGCGGGGCAGGTATTGCGCGAAGTTATAATGTTTTTTACAAATGCAGATATTAAAGACGTGAGGTCTCTATTTCAGGCGGAGATTCCCGTATTGATTGCGATGATGCCAGGATCTCAGACGGTTAGTGCTATGAATATCCCTAATTTCCCCAAATTTGAAACAGCAAGTACTTTGCCAATAGGTAAACCTATCGTCGGTCTTTATCATACACATACAGCTGAATCATTTGTTCCTAGTGCAGGCGCTACCCATAAACCAGGTGGACAGCAGGGTGATATTGTGGATGTGGGAGAAGCGCTGGTCAAAAGATTAAGCAACTATGGCGTTGGAACCATGCAAAGTACTAAAATTCATGATTATCCAAGCTTTATGAAGGCCTATAATGCATCTGAAATTACTGTAAAAAATATGTTGTCAGAAAACCCGTCAATCCAAATGTTATTTGATATTCATCGGGATGCTGAAAAAAGAGATAATTATATAGCCACAGTAAATGGTGTACAGGTTGCTAGAATAATGATTGTCGTTGCTACAGGACAACAGGGGCTCCCTCAGCCCCACTGGCAAAGTAACCATGCTTTTGCTAAATTAATCGATGCTAAAATGAATCAACGTTATCCTGGTATTTCCCGGGGTATTCGTATGGATGATTGGCGCTATAATCAGCAACTTCATCCCCGGGCCTTATTAATTGAGGTGGGGTGTCAGGAGAATACTAAGGAAGAAGCCGAGCGAGGCATTGAACTCTTTGGCGATATATTGGCCGAAATTATTGCTGAGAGTAACAACCAGTAAGAGGTGATGATATGTTTTGTTCGCTAGAATACCGAGATGCCATCATTGTTTTTCGCGGCTTATTGATTTTAGTTGTAGTTATAATACTTGGAGTATCGGTATCAGAGCGGCAGATAAATAGTTTAACCCAAAGGCAGGATGGCGTGCGTGTTTTTAGTATGAATTGCGATCATCGGAGTGTTTATTCAATTTATATTTTAGGATCGAGTTATAATATGAGCGCAGTATATTCAGTGGGTGAAATAATCAATAATGACAAGGCTATTATTATAAAAACATCTCATCATCATATAGTAATACCTACTTATATAGAAATTGATTGCAAGAAAGCGTTCATATTGCTGGATTTATGGGCTAAATTACTGGTGGACAAGGGGTTTGATTTTAAGCAGTCCTTAGAATTATATCTAACAGGGCTGCCCCAAAGATTGAATGATTATATTGAGCATTTTAGGTAATGCTTGCAGGTGTCAGGTAGCAGGTGATATAATGAATAGTATGGCGTGTTTTTTTAAAAACACGCCACTGTAATATAAAGAGGTTCTATCAGTATTTATTTGTCTAGATATAGGGGGAGGCTTTTATGAAAACCAGCAATATCCGCAATTTTTCGATAATTGCTCACATAGATCATGGGAAATCTACGCTTGCCGATCGATTGATTGAGTATACAGGTACGCTTTCTTCTCGTCAGATGGAAGCTCAGGTTCTAGATAATATGGATCTAGAGCGTGAACGTGGGATCACTATCAAAGCTCAGTCTGTACGATTAGAATATATGGCAAAAGATGGGGAAACCTATATGCTCAATCTAATTGATACACCAGGACACGTTGACTTTACTTATGAAGTGTCACGTAGTTTGGCAGCTTGTGAAGGTGCACTTTTAATTGTTGATGCTGCCCAAGGGATCGAAGCTCAGACGCTGGCAAATGTATATTTAGCTCTTGATAATGACTTGGAGATTATTACGGTTATTAATAAAATTGACTTACCAAGTGCCGATCCAGATCGGGTAAAACAAGAGGTTGAAGATGTAATCGGCCTAGATACTTCAGAGGCGGTACTTACAAGTGCTAAAACAGGTATTGGTATTGAAGAGGTTTTAGAAGCCATTGTAAAGAAAGTTCCACCACCCCAAGGTACTCTTGAAGAACCCTTATGTGCTCTTATTTTTGATTCTCATTTTGATGCCTATAAAGGTGTTATTGCTTATGTTCGAGTGATTAATGGCACGATTAAGCCTGGTATGAAGATGAAAATGATGGCCACAAATAAAACTGTTGAGGTTACTGAAGTTGGCGTGTTTAGGCCTACTATGATCAATGTGAGTGAACTCGGACCAGGACATGTTGGTTTTGTGGCTGGCAGTATTAAAAATGTAAAAGATGTGCGGGTAGGCGATACAATTACAGATGCTGATAAGCCTGTTGCCCAGGCCTTACCTGGTTATCGTAAGGTTACGCCAATGGTATACTGCGGTTTATATCCAGTTGATACTTCCGATTATGATCTTTTAAGAGATGCACTGGAAAAATTAAAACTCAATGACGCTTCTTTAGTATTTGAACCAGAAACATCTATCGCTTTAGGTTTTGGTTTTCGTTGCGGTTTCTTAGGACTTTTACATATGGAAGTTATTCAAGAACGCCTAGAGCGAGAATACAATATTTCATTGATTACGACTGCGCCGAGTGTTATCTATAAAGTGTTTAAAACCAATGGGGAAGTCTTTGAAATAGAGAACCCTTCTAGACTCCCAACACCTCAGGAAATCGAGCATATCGAAGAACCCTACGTTAAGGCAATGGTCATTGTACCTAATGATTATGTCGGTGTGGTAATGGAATTATCACAGGAAAAACGTGGCGAATTTAAAGATATGAAATATTTGGATACCACAAGGGTGATGATTACCTATCATTTGCCACTCAGCGAAATCATTTATGATTATTTTGATCGACTAAAATCTGCGAGCCGTGGTTATGCATCCTTAGATTACGAACTTATCGGCTATCGTGCATCCCAATTAGTCAAACTTGATATTCTGCTCAATAGTGAAATTGTTGATGCTCTATCAATTATTGTACACCGTGAGAAAGCCATATATCGAGGACGGATACTTGTGGAAAAATTAAAAGGGATAATTCCCAGGCAGATGTTTGAAATTCCAATTCAAGCTGCTATTGGTAATAAAATCATTGCCCGTGAGAGTGTTAGGGCTATGCGGAAAGACGTACTGGCCAAATGTTATGGTGGCGATATCAGTCGAAAGCGTAAACTGCTGGAAAAACAAAAAGAAGGTAAAAAGCGCATGAAACAGGTCGGGAGTGTGGAAGTGCCGCAAGAAGCGTTTATGGCCATATTGAAAATAGACTAAAGGTGATTGATGATGAAGGTTGGTCTTTATATTCATATTCCGTTTTGTCAACAAAAGTGTTTATATTGTGATTTTCCGTCTCATGCCAATCTTACTAATTTATATCAGCCTTATGTTGCCGCCTTATGCCGGGAAATTTCCGGCTTGGGCGGTGTTTTATCGGGCTGTATTGTTGATACTATCTATATTGGCGGTGGGACCCCCACAGTTTTGTCAGTAAATTGCTTAAGTCAAATATTAGAGCAGGTACATGATAGTTTTTCCATTGAAAAAACTGCTGAAATTAGTATTGAGGCTAATCCTGGTACAGTTGATTTTGGCAAGTTGTTAGCTTTACGGGCTGTTGGTGTGAATCGCATTAGTTTTGGTGTGCAAACTTTTGAAGAAAGCTTGTTATTATCAATTGGTAGAATACATTCTGCTACGCAAGGGGTAGAGGTGGTCAAAATGGCACAGCAAGCAGGATTTGTTAATGTTAATATTGACTTAATGTATGGCTTGCCAGGACAGACGACTCAGCAGTTAAGTGATAGTATTCTCCAGGCCGTAGAGCTTGATGTCTCCCATATTTCAGTTTATGGACTGAAAGTAGAGGACGGCACACCTTTTGCTATAATGCAGCAGCAAGGTGCACTTCACCTGCCTGATGAAGATACTGATGAAGCTATGTATGAACTTACAACCCAGTTATTGCCCCAAAAGGGGCTTGCGCGGTATGAAATATCTAATTTTGCCAAGATCGGTTATGAATGTCACCATAATCTTAAATATTGGCAGTATCAGCCTTACATAGGGATAGGAGCAGCAGCCCACTCTTTTTGGCAAAAAGAGCGATTGGCCAACATGACTGATGTGGCTGCATATATTAGGGCTATTGAACAAGGTCTGTTGCCCATAGCAGAGCGGGAAATCCCAGAGCGTAGTACTGCCATGGCTGAATATGTATTCTTAGCCTTGCGCACGGTGCAAGGGATGTCAGTGCAAAAATTTAATGACTATTTTAATGCTGATTTTTTTACTTATTATGGAGATGCCATAGCGAGGTTAACAGGCAAAAGTCTTATTCTGACAACTAAAGATAGAATATTTCTTACAGAGATCGGCATGAAATATGGCAATGTTGTGTTTCGTGCATTTTTGCCATAATATTATCTATGATTACATCTTGACATTTAGGGTGAAGAGTGGTATTTTTTTATTAGGTGTTAGCACTCTCTGAAAGTGAGTGCTAACAATAGGAGGTGGAATTTGTATGATGGATCAGCGAAAACGTAGTATCCTACAGGCGATTGTTGATGATTATATTTCCACCGCTGAGCCTATTGGTTCACGTACCATTGCACGCAAGCATGCTTTAGGAGTTAGTCCGGCGACGATTCGTAATGAAATGGCTGACCTTGAATTGTTAGGCTACATTGAGCAACTTCATACATCATCAGGAAGAATTCCTTCTGCCAAGGGTTATCGGTTTTATGTTGATTCCTTATTAGCGCCAACCCAAATATCAGACAAGGAAATTGCCCTTATTAAGAATTGGTATAAGGCAAAAACTCGTCATGTTGCGGAAGTTTTTCAGGAAACAGCTAAGATATTGTCAAGTATGACCAATAATATTTCCTTGGTTCTAGCCCCACAAGTGTCTAAATGTGCTTTTAAATATTTAAAGTTTCTACCATTTGATGACTGCCGGACTATTTTGGTTGTTGTAACAGATACTGGGTTTGTAGAAAATAAGGTCATTGACATACCAAAAGGCACTTCTTTTAATGATTTGCAACATATTGCTGCAAGCATCAACAAACGTTTAGCAGGTCTATCTTTTGATAAAATTAAAATAGATATGCTAAGAGAGATACAACGAGATATCGTCGTTGATGCTGAGTTATTTGAAATTGCAATGGAAATACTGAGGCAAGCGTTGGTTGTGGAAAAAAATGAACGTCTTTATCTTGGTGGTACTACCCAACTATTGAGTCAGCCTGAATTTAAAAACATTGATAAAGTAAAATCTTTTCTTGGTATGCTAGAAGAAGAACAGTTATTATGCGATATTTTGCAGACACAAGATAATGATGGTGTAATAGTGACTATTGGTGGTGAGAATAAATATAGCGGTATAAAAGATTGTAGTATGGTGCAGGCTACTTACCGCATTGATGGTCAGGTGGTCGGAACGGTGGCAGTACTCGGTCCGACGAGAATGGATTACGGTAAAGTGATGTCAGTATTAGAATTTATGCATCAGCATTTGGGAGAAGTACTAAAAAAATATAAAGTGTAAAGCTCGATGTTGCGAGCTTTACTATACATATAAAGGGTGTTTACACAACATTGTATACATATAATGGAAGTATAATTTGGGGGTGCCACAGGTGAAGCTAAAGCAAGGTGGGAGCGGCTCTGAAGTTGACGAGAGTTTGGCAGCGTTAATGACCAACGCCAATGCGGTCAGAGCGATCACAGCAGCTGTCGAGGGAACAATTGGCCCCAAGGGACTTGATACTATGCTGGTAGACTCTTCTGGTGAAGTCGTTATTACAAATGATGGTGTCACTATTTTAGATAAAATGGAAGTCAATCATCCGGCAGCGAATATGCTGATTAATATTGCCAAAGCCCAACAGGCTGAAGTGGGGGACGGTACAACAACTGCCACAATCATGGCTGGTGGTCTGGTTAGTGAAGGGGTTAATCAAGTACTCAGAGGAGTACCTATTGCCCGGGTCATTGAAGGGGTTAAATATGGGATAGCCTGTGCCTTAGAGCAAATTAAACTGCGTGCCCGGGAGATTAAGGATATAAATGCTCCAATTGTGCGCAATATTGCCATGATTGCCGGGCGTGAGTATGAAGATATTGCAGATCTCGTTGTTAGGGCTGCTCGCTTAATTGGTTTCGAAAAATTATGTGAATCTAAATTTAAGCTGTCTGACATTATTATGGCCGAAGAGGGCGCTGACAATGAAGTATTTATGGGTGTTATTGTTAATAAAGAACGCATGAATCAAGAAATGCCACTATCGGTCAGTCAGGCTAAAGTGCTGGTCATTGATGATGCTCTAGAGCCTGAAGAAATTAAAGATGAAGCGTTAAATACTGAAGCAGGAGTTAAGTTATCTAGAGAACTTCTATATCAGTTTAAAGAAAATATATGCAAAATCATCGAACTTGGTGTTCAAGTAGTCCTCGTCGATCGGGGAGTTCACCCGATGGCTGAGGAAATATTAACAGATGCTGGTGTTATGGTAATTCAGCGAGTTCTAACTGAAGATTTACGGCGCGGAGCTGAGCATGTAGGTGCTCGCATGATAAAACGCACTGGTCTAAAAAAAGATCTCGCTGATATTCATAAATATTTAGGCAACGCAGATACCGTCTATGCGGATGAAAAATTAGAACATATCCGTATTCTAGGCGGGGCTGGTAAGCCTATGGCGACTATTTTAGTAGGTGCTGCCACAACTGAAGTCGTCGGTGAGCGGCAACGTATTGCCAAGGATGCAGCTTCGAGTGTGCAGGCTGCTGTCAAAAGTGGTTATGTACCTGGGGGCGGTTCCATAGAAATTGCTGTGAGCCGCGCTGTTGAACAATCACGAGGAAATGTAAAAGGTATGTCAGCTTATGGTGTGGATTGCGTCACACATGCTTTAAGAATGCCCTTAGCGCAAATCGTGGAGAATGCAGGTTATAATCCTCTAGAAAAAGTCGAAGAAGTTGTGGCAACCCAAGGTAGTCAAGGACTAGATTCATTAGGAATTGATTGTGATTCTGGTGAAGTCGTTGATATGCTGGTGTTGGGAGTAGTTGATCCTGTTAAGGTAAAGCTTCATGCAGTAAAGGCAGCTGGTGAGGTTGCAGTTGCGATTTTACGCATTGATACTATTATCAAAAAGAAAGTAGAAGATGCTAGTATCACTAAGACTGGAGTCAATAAAATAGGTGGTTTGACACAATTTTAAAATATGAGGTGATAGATTTGACCGAAACAAAGGGCAAGGATGATGAAGAAGTGAATGATATGAATGAAGTAGTTGACGAAGCCGTGGAAAAAACCGTCGAAATCTTAAATCAAGATGATATGGTGGGGTTGCAGGCGCAAGTAGCAGATAAAGATCGTTTGATTGAAGAACACATTGAGCGCTATAAGCGCCTCCAGGCTGATTTTGAAAATCATCGTCGACGTACTCGTCAGGAAAAAGAAGATTTGTCTATGGTTGTGGCGCAAAATGTTATTCTGGATTTGCTGCCAGTGGTTGATAATTTTGAAAGAGCATTAGGCAGTGCAGCGAATCAAGATGCTGCTAAGTTGTTGCTCGGTGTAGAAATGATCCATCGTCAGTTTTTACAAGTGTTAGAAAAGTGTGGTCTAACAACAGTGGAAGCCATAGGACAGATGTTTGATCCACAAAAACATGAGGCCGTTATGAGGGTTGAAGATGAGACGCAAGCTGATGGAACTGTGGTTGAAGAACTGCAAAAAGGCTATGCTGTACGAGGCAAAGTAATAAGACCAAGTATGGTTAAAGTCGTAGGTAATTAAGAAAGTGGTTCTTAATTGGAATCAAAGATGCTATCATTTTTGATTCCGTAAGATATAGGTTATACAGAGTTTATTTTGAGTATAAATTTTTACATATTTTAAGGAGGTATAAATCATGTCAAAAGTAATTGGTATAGATCTTGGTACAACAAATTCATGTGTAGCAGTAATGGAAGGTGGCGAACCTGTAGTTATTGCCAATGCCGAAGGTGCTAGAATTACCCCTTCAGTTGTGGGCTTTTCAAAAACAGAGGAGCGCTTAGTTGGTCAACTTGCTAAACGTCAAGCGGTATCTAATCCAGATCGCACCATTAGCTCAATTAAACGTTATATGGGCACAGATCATAAAGTAACAATTGATGGAAAAAACTATTCACCACAAGAGATTTCAGCTATGATTTTGCAAAAACTTAAAGCCGATGCTGAAGCTTATTTAGGTCAAACGGTAACTAAAGCCGTTATCACTGTTCCTGCATATTTTAATGATAGCCAGCGTCAAGCAACTAAAGATGCTGGAACCATCGCTGGTCTTGAAGTGCTAAGAATTATTAATGAACCAACAGCCGCAGCTCTTGCATATGGTATTGATAAAGGTAATGAACATACAGTACTGGTATTTGACTTAGGTGGCGGTACTTTTGACGTATCCATTTTAGAACTAGGTGAAGGCGTATTTGAAGTAAAAGCGACCAATGGTAACAATCGTTTGGGTGGGGATGACTTTGATGAACGCATTATGAAATGGTTTATTTCTGAGTTCAAAAAAGAAAGTGGTATTGATTTATCGAAAGATCGTATGGCAGAACAAAGACTCCGCGAAGCTGCAGAAAAAGCAAAAATTGAATTGTCTGGTGTCATGACAACAAATATTAACTTGCCATTTATTACTGCAGATCAAACCGGTCCTAAGCATTTGGATCTTAATTTAACTCGTGCTAAATTTGATGAACTCACTGCTGATCTAGTTGAAGCAACTATGGGACCAACTCGCCAAGCAATGAGCGATTCAGGACTATCGCCTAAAGATATTGAAAAAGTAATTTTAGTTGGCGGTTCCACTCGTATTCCAGCAGTACAAGAAGCCATCAAAAAATTCTTAGGCAAGGAACCACATCGTGGTGTAAACCCTGATGAATGTGTAGCTGTAGGGGCTGCTATCCAAGCTGGTGTACTCATTGGAGAAGTAAAAGACGTACTCCTTCTTGATGTAACTCCTCTATCACTTGGAATTGAAACATTAGGTGGCGTATGCACTAAAATTATTGAACGTAATACAACGATTCCTACTTCCAAGAGCCAAATATTCTCAACAGCTGCTGATAATCAGCCATCTGTAGACATTCATGTTCTACAAGGTGAGCGGGAAATGGCAACTTACAATAAAACCTTAGGACGTTTTGAACTTAAAGATATTCCTCCGGCACAACGCGGGGTACCACGGATTGAAGTAAAATTCGATATTGATGCCAATGGTATTGTTCACGTATCTGCGAAAGACTTGGGAACAGGTAAAGAACAAAAAATTACAATTACTTCTTCAGGTGGTATGAGCAAAGAGGATATTGAGCGCATGGTCAACGAGGCAGAAGCACATGCAGCAGAAGATAAAGCTCGTAAGGAAGAAGTCGAAACTCGTAATAATGCTGATTCCTTAGTATATCAAGCGGAAAAAGCTATTAAAGATGCGGGCGATAAAGCTGATAAAGAGTTAGTAGAAAAAGTACAAAAAGCTGCTGATCAGTTGAAAGAATCCTTGAAAGGTACTGACATTGAAAAGATTAAAGCAGATACGGAAGAATTAACAAAGCCATTATATGAAATGTCAGCTGCAATGTATAAAGCAGAGGAAGAAGCTACAGCAGAACAGCAGCAGGCAGCACCTGGTACAGCTAAAGAAGAAAAAATTGTTGATGCTGAATATAAAGTAGTCGACGAAGAAAAAAAATAATCTCAGGTTTGATGAAATGAAGTAACATATGTTTGGCAGGGATGTTTTATTTCCCTGCCAAACACTGTGCTGTTGATAACAGTTAATTAACCGCTAAGACACTATGCCATAACAAGGTGTTGTGTGTCTTTGCGGTTCAACTGTTTTTCTCTTTTAGTTATCAGAAAGTAGATAGGATGGTGTAATGTGAGTAAACGCGACTATTATGAAGTGTTAGGCGTAAATAAGAATGCGTCTGATGATGAAGTAAAAAAGGCTTTTCGTAAAATGGCACGTAAGTACCATCCAGACGTAAACCGCGATAAACCAGAGGCTGAGGCTAAATTTAAAGAAGTGAATGAAGCATACGAGGTTTTATCCAATCCTGAACGTCGGGGGCAATATGATCAAATGGGTCATGCTGCCTTTGATGGTAGCGGAGGCGCTGGTGGTTTTGGTGGATTCGGCGGTGGCGGCGGTGGTTTTAATGATATCTTTGATATGTTTTTTGGTGGACAGTCGGGTTTTGGTGGTCGTCAGCCAGGCCCTGAAAAAGGCTCTGATTTACGTTATGATATGGAGATTTCCTTTGAACAAGCTGCTTTTGGCGTAGAAAATGAGATTCAAATACCCAGAACTGAAGATTGTAAGAAATGTAGTGGTTCAGGTGCTGCTCCTGGAACTCATGCTGAAACTTGTGGTCAGTGTAAAGGAACAGGTCAGGTGCAGGTAGCCCAAAATACACCTTTTGGCCGTATGATCAATACTAGGACTTGTGATCGTTGCCACGGTGAAGGCAAGATTGTACAATCACCATGTAAGGAATGTCGAGGCACGGGCAAAAGTCGCGTAAAACGTAAAATAAAGGTCAAGATTCCTGCAGGCGTTGATAATGGTTCAAGGCTTAGAGTCACTCATGAAGGCGAAGCAGGTATGCGTGGTGGTCCTCCAGGAGATTTATATGTTTATATTTTCGTAAAACAGCACAAACTGTTTACACGGGAAGGTAATGAAGTCATTTGTGAGGTGCCCATTAGTTTTGTGCAGGCTACCTTGGGGGATGAGATTGAAGTTCCTACACTTGATGGTAAAGTGAAACTTAAGATTAGTGAGGGAACACAGTCAGGCACGGTTTTACGTTTAAAAGACAAAGGAATTCCCCATCTTAGGGGCAATGGTCGCGGTGATCAGCATGTAAGAGTAAAAGTTCTGACACCGCAAAAACTAAATGATAAACAACGTGAACTTTTACAGGAATTTGCGAAGGCGAGCGGTGAGAATATCAATCCTGAGCAAAAGAATTTCTTCAAAAAAGTTAAAGATATATTTGGTGGAGTATAAGACGAACAAATTAAACCACTAAGATGCAATGGTAAGGTTTTGATCTATACAGGATAGTTGCAACTTAGTGGTTTGAAAAAATAAGGGGCGATTGGTATGAAATGGACAGAAGTTAGTATTCAGACTACACATGAGGCAGCTGATATGGTGGCTAATATTTTTCATGATTTAGGCTCTAGTGGTGTGGTCATTGAAGATCCTGAGCTTGTTAATTCATACCTTAGATCAGGGAGATGGGATTATTCTGACATTCCGGTCGAAATTAATACTGAAATTGTAGTAGTCAAGGCTTATTTGCCTGCTGATGAGCATTTGGATGATAAGCTAGGTCTTTTTGAAGAAAAGATTCAAGAACTTGTTTCTTATGGCATCAATAAAGGAACTGGGATAACTAAATGCCGCGAAATCATGGAAGAAGACTGGGCATCATCATGGAAAGAGTTTTTCCACCCCATTAAAGTGGGAGAGCGGATTGTGATCAAACCATCGTGGGAAGATTATGTATCTATGGATGGAGATTTAGTCATTGAACTTGATCCAGGTATGGCCTTTGGTACTGGTACTCATCATACGACAGCCATGTGCTGCCGAGTATTGGAAGAAGTGGTGCAGCCTGGTCATGTTGTTTTTGATGTTGGTACTGGTTCAGGAATTTTGGCTGTGGCTGCCGCTAAGCTTGGCGCAAGTCATGTAGAGGCTGCCGATTACGATACAGTTGCAGTGCGGGTAGCTAAGGAAAACGTGGTTATTAACAACGTTCAGAATCTTGTTCAGGTCGTCCAAAGTGACTTATTTGCAGGGATAACAACGGGTCAGGCCGATGTTATTATTGCCAATATTATTGCAGACATTGTCATCAAACTCCTTGGGGATATTCCAATAAGGCTTAAGGATGATGGTGTCTTTATTGCCAGCGGCATTATTACAGAACGACTGAGTGATGTTACGACTGCAATGCTCACACAAAACTTAGTGATTGATAAAGTCATTGAAGAAGGCGGATGGGTTGCTATAGTGGCGCGCAAAGGGGGCATCTGATTTGCGTCGATTTTTTATTGATGAACCTTTGGGAGCTGAAATATCGATTCAGGGGCAAGATGTTCACCATATAAGCAGGGTACTTCGGCTGCAAGTTGGTGATTCAATTGTCGTTGTAGCACCTGATGGCAGTGCAGGCATAGCAAAAATTCATAGTATTCTTATGGATAAGGTAGTCCTTGCGTTGCAAGAAACAATAGCAGAGGACAAAGAAGCGCCTGTGAATGTTTATTTGGCCCAAGGCTTGCCTAAAAGTGATAAAATGGATTATATTGTGCAAAAAGCAGTGGAACTGGGAGTAAAGGGGATTTATCCCATGGCAGCAGAATACTCAGTAGTACAATATGATCAGGCTAAAAAAAATAAACGTCAGGAACGCTGGCAAAAGATTGCCTCTGAGGCAGCCAAACAATGCGGTCGGGCAGTCATACCGATTGTTGAGCCTGTTCGAAGCCTCGCTACTATCTTAGCAGCTCTTGATGCTGAGACTGTTGTTATGATGCTCTATGAAGGACAGGCTGCCCAAGGTTTGAAACAAGCCTTAGCTCAGCAGTATGTTAAAAACTACTTGCTGCTAGTGGGCCCAGAAGGTGGATTTAGTGCCCAAGAGGTTGCTTTGTGTCAAAGTCATGGTGCCTGTATTGTTACCCTAGGACCACGTATTTTGCGTACTGAGACGGCCGCATTGGCAGGGGTTTCAATTGTCATGTATGAATATGGTGATTTGGGGGGCTAAGTGTGCCACGAGTTGCATTTACTACGCTAGGGTGTAAAGTAAACCGGTTTGAAACAGAGGTTATGGAAGGGCTATTTAAACAACGTGGCTATGAAATAACTCCTTTTGAGCAAGTTGCAGATGTCTATGTTATTAATACCTGTTCTGTGACTCATTTAGGTGAACGTAAATCTCGCCAACTCATTAGGCGGGCTATACGGCTTAATGAAGAGGCTATTGTGGCTGTAGCTGGATGTTATGCCCAAGTATCACCTGAACAGATTGAAGCCATTGAAGGTGTTAATGTGATTGTCGGGACCCAGGAGAGGCACCGTATTGTTGACTTAGTTGAACAAGTGGGGCAATCTAGGGGGACTATGAATATTGTTGCAAATATAATGAAAGCTGATCATTTTGAGGATATTCCCTTGTTTGAAACACCGGAAGGACGCACGCGTTCCTTTTTAAAAATTCAAGAAGGTTGCACTAATTTTTGTACCTATTGTATTATTCCTTACGCCCGGGGACCTCTTAGATCCCGCCCCCTGGAGAGTGTGACAAGGGAAGCAGAAAAATTAATTGCAGCAGGATTTAAAGAAATTGTGCTGACTGGAATTCATCTTGGTGCCTATGGCCGTGATGCTCAAGGGGCCATTACACTAGTGGATGCCGTGAAAGCTGTGCTCAGCATTGAAGGCCTTGTACAACTCAGATTGGGCTCTCTAGAATCAATTGAAGTATCGGATGAACTGATTGCTATTATGCAGCAGGATGATAGACTTTGCCCTCACCTACATCTGCCCTTGCAGGCTGGTGATAACCAAGTGCTTAAGGCGATGAATAGACACTATACTTTAGCAGAATATCAAAAACTCATATATAGTATTCAAGATAAGGTGGATAATATTGGAATATCTACCGATATTATTGTTGGATTTCCTGGTGAAACATTGGAAATGTTCGAGAATGCCTTACGATTTGTTGAAAGTATGGATTTTTCCCGTATGCATATTTTCCCTTATTCCCGTCGTAGTGGTACGCCAGCAGCTGATTATGCTGATCAAGTACCTGAGGATGAAAAAAGACGCCGCGTACAAATGATGCAAAAATTGGCTGAAAAAAAAGCTGCTGAATTTCAAGAGCGGTTTCTGAATAAGCAGATGACAGTATTATTTGAGCCTGAGCAGGGTGGAATTATTGAGGGGTTTACTGGCAATTATATTAGAGTCTATGCGAGTGGAAATCATGGGGCGCAAGAAAAAGTATGTAATGTTCATCTGGAAAAACCATATCGTGATGGCATATGGGGGACAATCATCGATTAAATTTTCTTAAAAAGTTAACATATTATAGCAGGATATCTGTAAAAAAAACAGAATAGATTTTGATAGAATCCTATTATATGACTCAGACGCTATGATAAAATTACTAACAGAAGGGAGGTGTTGTAGTATGACGCAGGAATGTATTTTTTGTAAGATTTCAGCCAAGGAAGTGCCTGTGACTGTTATATATGAGGATGAACATATCATTGCTTTTCCTGATATTAATCCAGCGGCCCCAGTCCATGTGCTGGTAATTCCCAAAAAACATATTGCGAATCTCCTGGAACTAGTGCCTGATGATATCCCGCTTATGGGTCATGTTTTATCTACCATACCCAAAATTGCCACTCAGCTTGGACTTGCTGAAGATGGTTTTCGGTTGGTGGTAAATACAAAGGATAATGGTGGACAAACAGTTCATCATTTGCATTGGCATATTTTGGGTGGCAGATTTATGACGTGGCCGCCAGGTTAATATTGACAATGTGTACCTTGATCGTGTATAATCTTTAGGTGTATGTAAACGAAATACATTTCCCCGTAACGGTCCGAGTGGAGGGAGGGATATCAGATGTCAGAAGTTAAAGTAGGAAAAAACGAAACAATTGATAGTGCACTCCGCAGATTTAAGCGTACTTGTCAAAAAGCCGGCACCCTTGCTGAAATAAGAAAGCGCGAACATTATGAAAAGCCTAGCGTAAAGCGCAAGAAAAAGTCCGAAGCAGCGCGTAAACGTAAGTTTTAAGTAAGGATTTTGCACGTTTCGGAGGTATTTATATGTCTCTAAAAGTGAGATTGACAGAAGATATGAAGCAGGCTATGAAGGAGAAGGAAGTCGGCAAATTGCGACTTTCAGTTATCCGTATGGTACGCGCTAACATAAAAAATGTCGAGATTGATCGTAAGCAAGAGCTTTCTGAGGATGAGGTTTTAGACGTTTTGGCAAAAGAAGTAAAAATGCGTCGGGATTCAATTGAAGAATTCAAGAAAGGTAATCGCCCTGATTTGGTCGACAGTCTTGAACAGGAAATTGCAATTTTGATGAATTACTTACCGGTACAGCTGAGCGAAACTGAAGTTCGCACTTTAGTGGAGAGTGCTGTAGCGGAAACGCAAGCGGTTAGCCCGAAAGAAATGGGCAAGGTAATGGCTGTTCTTATGCCTAAAGTCAAGGGACGTGCTGATGGTAAGTTAATAAACACCATTGTACGAGAGATGCTAAATCAATGAGTTAATCCGGTACTTATTTTTTAATAAGTACCGGATTTTAATTTTTATATACATAAATTAGTAAAAATTTCGATAGTTTATAGTATAATTAATATATTATAAGACAGAAAAGTTTAGAAAAATTTTCATATAATGATAAGCAATATATCATAGATTGGGAGTGATAACTATGGGGCGTATAGGGCGCATATTTGTAGTGCTTGCTTTATGTATGGTTATTAACGGACTAATGGCGTGTCAACCAATAATAGCCAATGCCCAGCCAGTGGTTGTCATTAATATTAAGGGTGAAATTGATGGAGGACAGGCGGCGTTGGTGAACCGTGCAGTGGCAGATGCTGAAGGCAAGCACGCCCGGGCGATTATGATTGAAATTGATACTTTTGGCGGGCTTGTAGATTCCGCAGTTAAGATTCGTGATGTGATTAGCCAAACCCCCATCGAGACGGTTTGCTACATAAAAAATCGAGCGTGGTCAGCTGGAGCGCTCATAGCTCTTGCTCATCAACATATTGCTATTGCTCCAGGAGGAAGTATTGGGGCGGCAGAACCTATACCCACGACAGAAAAAACCATTGCGGCATTAAAAGCAGAGTTTGCTGCTACCGCCAATCAAAGAGGCCGAAATGTGAAAGTGGCTGAAGCCATGGTTGATAAGACCTTGGGATTCGCTGGATATGCTGAACCAGGGCAAATCTTAGCTTTGACAGATTATCAAGCCATTGAGGTTGGTTATGCTGATGTATCAGCTGCTGATCGTAGCGCAGTACTCGCCTATTATGGTCTAACAAATTACGAGATAGTAGAATATAACCTTGCCACTCAGGAAAAGCTGGCTGGTTGGCTATCTAATGGTACAGTGAAATCATTATTATTATCTGTAATTTTTTTAGCGGTATTTACAGAAATTAAAACTGCGGGTATGGGGGTAGCTGCGTTTATTGGTTTATTTGCCGCCTTATTGTTTTTCGGTAGTCAGTGGTTGACAGGTGTGGCTGGTTGGCTGGAATTGATGTTGTTTGTAGGTGGTATTGTTCTAATATTGGTTGAACTCTATATACCTGGTTTTGGCTTTTGGGGTATTAGCGGTATTGGTTGTATTTTACTTAGCTTTTTTCTCACATTAGGTGGCAATATGGTAGCTGTGAATATTTTATCCATTAGCTTAGCTCTGGCAATTGCTGTTTTTTTATTGATACTCAAATTTTTGCCGTCTAGTAGATTGTGGGGGAAAATGGTGCTCAAAGAATCGGAAACATCCCAAGCTGGTTTCAGTAGTAGTCGCGATTATAGCAGTTATCTTGATAGGGAAGGATTTGTTGTTAGTCTCTTAAGACCAGCTGGTATGATGACGATTGATGGGGAGAAAATTGATGTAGTATCAGAAGGTCAGTATATTGAACCAGGCACTAAGGTCAAGGTGGTGAGTGTTAATGGTAGTAGAATTGTAGTGCGCCCAGTGTGAGTAAATAAAATTACGGAGGCGATCGTTATGAGCGGAATAATAGCACCTGCATTTTTTGTATTTCTAATTGTTGTGGGAGTTAGTGTATTTTTACATTTTGTTCCCTTGGGATTGTGGATTTCTGCCATTGCTGCTGGAGTGCGCGTTGGTATTTTTACATTAGTGGGTATGAGGCTTAGACGTGTGCCCCCTGCTAGAATTGTAATGCCTTTGATTAAAGCTAATAAAGCAGGGCTTGAGGTTACTGTGAATCAATTAGAAGCCCATTATTTGGCGGGAGGAAATGTAGATCGGGTCGTTGATGCCTTGATTGCTGCCCATCGTGCTGAGATTCCTCTGCCTTTTCAAAGGGCTGCCGCCATTGATTTGGCAGGTCGTGATGTACTTGAAGCAGTGCAGATGAGTGTTAATCCTAAAGTTATTGAGACACCGATCGTTGCTGCTGTTGCTAAAAATGGGATTGAGCTTAAAGTTAAGGCTAGAGTTACAGTACGGGCTAATATTGATCGGTTGGTTGGTGGTGCTGGAGAGGCTACGGTATTAGCTAGAGTTGGTGAAGGTATTGTTACGACTGTTGGTTCTTCTGCTGATCATAAGGATGTATTAGCAAATCCTGATTATATTTCTAAAACCGTATTGTCGAAAGGTCTTGATGCGGGGACGGCTTTTGAAATTTTGTCAATTGATATTGCCGATATTGATGTAGGACGCAATATTGGTGCAGAGCTCATGACCGATCAAGCGGAAGCCGAAAAGCGTATTGCCCAGGCCAAAGCCGAAGAACGCCGGGCCATGGCAGTAGCTAGAGAACAGGAAATGAAAGCATATACCCAGGAAATGCAAGCTAAAGTAGTGGAAGCTCAAGCTGAGGTGCCTCATGCTCTTTCTACAGCCCTAACTGAAGGGCGTATCGGGGTTATGGATTATTATAATATGAATAATATTATGGCAGATACCCAAATGCGGGAAACCATTAGTAAAGCCGGACCTACAGCGCCCAAAGAGTCTAAACCTGAAGAACCTAGACGGTAGGTGATATGATGGATATATTAATACTGCTGCTATTCATGGCAATATTCTATTTAGGTCCAGCATTATTAAAGCGTTATCTTGCAAAAAAAAATATACAATCAGCTGTACCTGAACTGCTAAATCCTGAAATGATGAATGCATCCCCCAAAATCAAGACAGTAGAATATATGGCGAGTGCCACTGGAGTACAATCATCGATGGTAGTTGACAAAGCGCAAAGTGTTCCTGCTATAGTGGAAGAGCAATCGGCATGGCATGGTAAGCTTGAGCAAAACATGATCACAAATGGTGTAATTTTCGCAGAAATTTTACAACCACCCCGGGCATATCGGCCATTTGTAAGACGATAAATAAATATAAAAATAACAGGGAAAATAATCCCTGTTATTTTTATGACTATTTAGTACATTATAATTAATAATAGCGTCTATTTGAAAAACGTCCATCTGCGTTGTGCAAGCATAGGGAATAATACTTCTAGAAGGGGGTAGATTTATGGATGCAGAATACAAAGGACGATTGACATATGCCAAAGGTACTTCAGTAGAGTTTGTGGTTGGACCTAATCAAGATGTTGATTTTGGTGATATTTTAGTTGTGGAAGGTAAAAATAATGATAGGTTTTACATTAGGGCCTATGATTTCAAAGTAAAATCACGTTGGTCAGGTATAAATGGTGTTGGCTATTTGATGAGTAAGCTTGACGAAAATGGTCAGGTAGAAAATCAGGAGGATTTAGATTTTTATTTGGGCGGCAATCATACTGTGAAAATTGGTCTGGCTGAGCAGTTATGTTATGCTGATGATAGTGGTCAGCTGCTCAATCCGAAAACCTGTCCAGACTTTTTCTGTCAGGTGCGGGCACTCAGTCCTCAAGATACCAGTTTGCTCGCTGAAATGAAAGGTGATTTAGAAGTTGGTTTTTTGAAAAGCGGGCGTGGTGCACTTAGTTTACCAGTAGGTATTTATGGCTCACAAGCAATTACAGAGCATATTGGGGTTTTTGGTACTACTGGGTCAGGTAAAAGCAATTTAATAAAGGTATTAGCTAGTTCTGTCGTTGATAGTGGAAACTATGGATTGTTAGTTTTTGATGTCCATAATGAGTATTTTAAAGATTTATCATCTCATCCTATGTCTAAAGATCGTTTAAGTGTTTATCATACTGATGTGCAGGAATATGGGAAAAAAATTGCAGTAAATTTTGCTGAGGTTGATGCAGATGATATTACAGCTTGTGCTACTTTTACTGAGCCGCAGCTTGATGCCATCTATAAGCTTTCATCAATATGGAAAGAAAATTGGATGAAATACGTACTGCAATATGATGTGGACGATATTGTTGAAGAATTGGCTGGCTGTACAGGACAAAAATATAATGCTCGGACTATTGGAAAAATAAAAAGTATTTGTTGGAATGTAATGCAGGAACTTAATATCGCTGAAGAAGAGCAAACTGTTATTAGCGAAATGCTTGCCGAATTGGAACAAGGTAAGGTAGTGCTTGTTGAACTAAAAAATATTTCAGCTATAGGCGAGCAGGCTTTGTCTACTTTGTTATCAAAAAAACTACTAAAAAATTATGCTAGCAAGACTGAAATTGAACGCAGTCAAATTAAACCAGTATTAATAGTGCTAGAAGAAGCCCATCGGTTTTTAGGTAAAAAAGCACACAGTAGCAATAATGTGTTTGCTCGCCTAGTGAGTGAGGCCCGGAAGTTTAATTTAGGGATGTGTATCGTTGACCAGCAACCACGTTTATTGGCCGATGATGTTCTATCTCAGTTAAATACTTTATTTATTCTAGGCCTTGCTTCCAAAGCTGATAGGACTAAATTAGAAGCGATGTGCCGTAAAGATATTTTGAGTCAACGCAATGAAATTAAAAATTTAGAGTGCGGTGAGATGATTGTTGCAACAAATTATATGCGTTTCGCAGCACCAGTAAAGGTTCATAAATTTGAAAACTTATTAGAGCAGCGATATGCTGATCATATACCATCGATACCAGTGCAGTAAGAGAGTAGGGCAATTCGTATGCTTGTACTTTTTTAGAGAAAAAAGCCGTTAAATGCGAAGAAGCGAAGATTTGAAGGCAACGCGAAGGGAATAATTTATTTCTACTTTGTATGTTCTTCATATTCTTCGTGTCTTCGCGTTTAACGTTTTTTTACTCTCTACCGCCTCTGCGGTTCAAGGACACTTTCACCCTCTAGTAATAAACAGATGTTTTTGAGCATACATTTTATATGGAGGGAGGGAGTACTATGCGCAAGAACACACAATGGCAAAGATTGGCGGGTGTGCTAGAGATTCCCCAGGATATTGTGCTTGATTTACCGCGGATTACGATGCTTGGTAATCAACAACTGTTAGTAGAAAATCATAAAGGTATTATTGAGTACACTCCTTCATTAGTACGTATAAAATTAAATCAAGGTGAATTACTTGTAGCAGGCAAAAATTTAATGCTAGGTAATTTGCAAATAGAGCAAATTTTAGTTGAGGGTACAGTGGGGGAAATAAAGTATGATATCTAATATACTCAATTATATTAGTGGTACTGTGACAATTAAAGTGAGCGGTGCTATGCCGGAAAAATTTATTAATTTGTGTATGCTGGAAAAAATAAATTTATTGAGTATAACTAAAAAAAATGATGACTTTATCGTTTGTATGCGCTTATATGATTTTTTCAGTCTAAGGCCATTAGTACGCAAAAGTCGAAATCGCATACAGGTGGTTGACTATGCAGGGTTACCCTTTCTGACCAAAAGGATTAAGCGTCGCAAAATGCTGGTTGTTGGTGGAGTTATATTTCTGACGTTGCTCAATATATTGATGTCCTATATATGGTTTGTCGATATAGTTGGAATGAATTATATAACGGCTAGTCAAATTAAGGATGTTGTATATGAGCAAGGTTTAAAACCAGGTGTTTTAAAAGATACCGTCAGTACTAAGATGATTGAAAATCAAATACTGCTCAGGATTCCTGAAGTTGCATGGGTGAGTGTAAATTTTACTGGCACACGTGCTGTAGTGGAAATAGTGGAAAAGACGATGTCAAAGGAACCAGATAAAGCACCAGCCCATATTATTGCTGCTAAAGATGGAATTATTACAAACATCATTGCTTTAGCTGGGCAAAGTACAGTGAAGAAAGGCGACACTGTGAAGAAAGGCGAGATATTGATTAAAGGGGTTGCTTATGATGGTAAGGAAGATGTTAATAATATAACGCCTCAATTGATTCGAGCCAATGGTATTGTAAAAGCTCGAGTATGGTATGAAGGTTATAGTGAAACTGAATTGGTGAAAACAATCCATGAACGTACTGGAAGGCAGGAAACTAGTGTAACTTTAAAAGTGTTGCAGAATGAAATCTTACTAAAAAAAGTGGCACTAGATCCTGAGCGGCAGTTTGAGGTAGAGGTGTTTAATAAAAAGCTCTCATGGTGGAGGAATAGTGACATTGCTGTCGAATCTATAATAAGCATATATCATGAAGTGAATAGTAAAACCATCACCCTCAGTATAGAAGACGCTCGGGAATATGGCAAAGCTAAAGCATTAGCAGAAGTACAATCCTTAATTCCTGAGACAGCGCATATACTTTCTAGGAATATTGAGGTGTTACAAATACCAGAAAATAACTTGGCCCGGGTTAAAGTTAATGTAGAAACTGTTGAGGACATTGGGCTATTTATGAATATACCCTAAACTGATTAGAGTGGCGGTCCTGATTATATTGCTGTTTGAATAGGACTAGCGGTAACGGGGAACACTTATCTTACTGCTCTTATGGCAGGGTTTTCCTGTTGCTCTAGTCTTTGTACATTATGGATGCGTGTGTAATAGCACGCTGTTAAGTGGAGTTGAAATGTATGATATCATTAAATAGTAAATTGCGGGATTTTTTTGTCCAGCCCACAAGTGTATACGCTAAACCGGTTGCGCGACGAATTGTATTAGGTTTGGCGTTTTTTTTCTTGTTTATGATTATTTTGTCTACAGATTTTATTTCAGATAAAGTATCTTTTGAGGTAGGACAAGTAAGTGACCGTGATATTATCTCGCCAAGGACAGTTGCTTATGTAGATTTAGCTAAAACAAAAAAACTTGAAGCAGAGGTATTAGCAAGTGTTGCTAATGTATATGATATTGATGTAGCCGCAATAGCGAAAGTTGAAGATTTTGTAGGGGCGATCTTTAAAACTGTGCGGATGGTGCTCTTGGATAAAACATTAGTTTCTACGGAACAAAAAATGGGGAAAATGCAGGAAAATTTGATAATACCACTATCAAATAATGTTGTAGCTGGGCTGATCGCACTTGATGAAAGATCGATTGTTATTGCTGAAGAACAGGCTAAAACAATTCTAAGAAAGTATTTTCAGCGTGGTATTCGTGATGATGATTTAGAAATAGCTAGGAAAAATATAGTAATTGAAACAGAAGAATTAGGTCTGGAAAAAAATACAGAGACGGTAGTAGCAGGAATTGTACAAACCTTGTTGCAGCCTAATTTTATATTCAATGCGCGGGAGACGGATAAACGCAAACAAGCAGCCATCACTAGCATTGAACCTGTGCGGGAAACAGTAAAAAAAGGTCAGATCATGGTGAGGCGTGGAGATGTTGTGACCGCTGAACAAATTCATGGGATGGAAGAAGTTGGATTGTCTAAAGGGCACATTAGTGAAGTGCGTATATTTGGGTTGGCTATTTTTGTCTTAATCATTATGTCGATTATTTTAGGATATTTGTATAAATTTGCTTATCCTATATACCAAAATGATTTACATTTGGTACTCTTGGGATTAATTATTTTGGTGACATTACTCCTCGGAAAAGCTGCTCATTATTATTCGGATTTTGCTGCTCCTGTGGCGGCAGGTGCCCTTCTTACGGCTATCTTGATTGATGAACGGTTAGGATTGTTGGTTAGTGTAGTTTTATCACTATTCTTTGGTGTCATTGCCGAATATAATTTGCGAGGAGTGTCAATGGCTCTAATTGGTAGTATAATTGGTGTTTATAGTGTATCTAAAATAGCCCATGGCTATAGTTTAACGAGAACAGGAATATGGATTGCCGCTGTTAATTTTTTGGTTATCGGTTCAACTGGGTTTATTGAACAATTAAATAATAGCCAAATTTTGGCGCAAGGTGTTCTTGGTATAGTGAATGGTATTGGAACATCGGTTATTACAATTGGTATATTGCCATATTTAGAGAATGTATTCAATATTACTACACCACTAAAACTATTAGAGTTAGCCCAGCCTAATCATCCCTTATTACAACGTCTGCTTCTAGATGCGCCGGGTACCTACCATCATAGTGTAATGGTAGGCAATTTAGCAGAAACAGCAGCAGGTCACATCGGTGCTGAGCCTGTTACGGTACGGGTAGGGGCCTATTATCATGATATTGGAAAGATTAAAAGACCCTACTTTTTCGTGGAAAATCAGGTGGGAAATGAAAACCCCCATGATAAAATAGCGCCTTCATTAAGCACTTTGATTGTTACATCCCATATTAAAGATGGCGTGGATTTATGTCGAGATTATAAGTTACCCCAAGTTATTGTTGATATTGTGCAACAACATCATGGTACAATGCTGGTGTCTTATTTCTATAAACAGGCTACGGAAAATGAGCATGGTGAATGTATTATTGAAGCTGATTTTCGTTATGAAGGACCTAGGCCGCAGAGCAAAGAAGCAGCCCTTATTATGTTGGCTGATGCCTGTGAGGCAGCAGTTAGGTCGATTAGCAAGCCAAATGCAAATAGGATTGAAGCCACAGTACGTAAACTCATTCGCGAACGTTTGCATGATGGACAGCTTGATGAATGTAATTTGACGTTAAGAGATTTGAATATCATTGGCGATGTATATATCAGAGTTCTTTCGAGTATGTTTCATAAGCGTATTGAATATTCAGAGCCTGTAAAAGAGTTAGAGAGGAGAAAAATTAAAAATGGAAATTGCAATAAACAACCTACAGGAAAAGACGATAATAACGTCGTCGATGGAACAAATACTGCTGTCGGTATTGCAAAAAACTGCTGAGGTATATGGCATTCAGTCTCATACTGAGGTTAGTTTAGTGCTGGCAAATGATGAATATATTCATGCTTTAAACCGAGAGTATCGGGGTAAAGATTGTCCTACAGATGTGTTATCGTTTGCTTTGAATGAGGGCGAGGAGCCGGTTGTGATTGATGGACCTGAGGAAGTTTTATTGGGAGACATTATTATTTCCATTGAAACAGCCACTCGGCAAGCCGCAGAATATGGCCATAGCCTCGAACGAGAATTGGCTTACTTAACAGTACATGGTATACTGCATTTATTAGGATATGACCATATGACAGAAGAAGATAAACAGGAAATGCGGCGAGAAGAGGAACATGTTTTATCCCTTTTGGGAATTAGTCGTGTATAATTATGGACAAGCAACGTTTGCCTCGAGCATTTAAAAATGCTTTTGTGGGTATCTTATATTGTGTCCGATATGAACGTAATATGAAAATCCATATGATTGCTGCCTGTTTGGCAGGATGCTTAGCTTGGTGGTTGCAACTTGATCGCTATGAAATGCTCATCTTGTTATTAACAATATCAAGTGTGTTAGTCGCCGAGATGCTGAATACAGTAGTGGAAACGTTAGTCGATATAGTATCACCTGAGGTGCACCCTTTAGCTAAAATAGCTAAAGATGTGGCTGCTGGCGCAGTACTTATTGCAAGCATCATTTCATTGTTTGTCGGGTATATATTGTTTTTTGAGAAATTGTGGCGCTAAGGGAGAAGGAAAATATGGAAAAATTAATTGTGGCGGCACAGTATGCCCGGGAAAAGGCCTATGTACCTTATTCCAACTTTAAAGTAGGTGCTGCAGTGCTTACAAAAGATGGGGAAATATATACTGGTTGTAATGTTGAGAATGCTTCCTATGGTTTATGTAATTGTGCTGAGCGTACAGCCGTCTTTAAGGCTGTATCAGAGGGAGAAAGTGAGTTTGCAGCCATGGCTATTGTAGCTGATACGCAAGAACCGGTGGCTCCTTGTGGCGCCTGTAGACAAGTTATGGCTGAGTTTGGTATCAATAAAATTATTATGTGTAATTTGCATGGTAAGCAATATACTGCTACACTAGAAGAACTACTGCCCTATTCATTTACGGCATCATCAATAAAATAACTAGCTATCTTCTGGTCTATTTCGCGCTTTGCTTGAGAACCACAACCCTTACATAATTCACTATGCGCGGGCTATGGTTCTTCGCCTCGTACAAAATATCCTCAGAATCTTTGACTACTTATTTTATTTCAGATGCCTAAGAAAAAACATTTGTCAGGAGAGATTTTATAATGGTAGTTAATCCAGAACATAAGTCAGGGTTTGTCTCAGTTATCGGCAGGCCTAATGTTGGGAAGTCAACGTTAATTAATAGTTTGATTGGTCAAAAAGTGGTTATCATGTCTGATAAACCACAAACAACTCGGAACAAAATCATGTGTGTACTTACTTTGAATGATGCACAGATTTTATTTATTGATACACCTGGTATACATAAACCCAAGCATAAACTTGGTGAGTATATGCTTAAGGCGGCAGAAAACACGTTACGTGAAGTTGAGGTTATTTTTTTTGTAGTTGATGCTACGGAAGACATTGGTGGCGGTGAACGGTATATACTTGAATTGTTATCAACTATAAAAACGCCAGTCATATTGGTCGTCAATAAGATTGATAAGATTGAAAAAAACAAACTGCTTCCTATCATACAAAAATATGCAGCACTTTATGATTTTGCCGGCGTAGTGCCGATTTCGGCCATTGAGCATACTAATTTGGATAACCTGGTTCTAGAAGTCAAAAAGTACTTAGAACCAGGACCTCAGTACTATCCAGAAGATATGGTTACTGATCAGCCAGAGCGTATCGTTATCACAGAGCTTATTCGGGAAAAAGCTCTGCATTTGACGAGAGATGAAATTCCTCATTCTATTGCTGTAGATATTGAAGAAATAGTAAATCGGCCTAATGATACCTTGTATGTTAGGGCTGTTATTTATGTTGAACGAGAATCACAAAAGGGGATTGTCATAGGGGCTAAAGGTCAGTTGTTAAAAGAAATTGGACAGCTTGCCCGTCTTGATATTGAAAACTTACTCGGATCGAAGATTTTTCTCGATTTATGGGTTAAAGTTAAAAAAGACTGGCGTAATAAGGAAGGCAGTTTGCGCACTTTTGGTTACGATTGATATAGATTTTTGAATGGCTATCGCTTCTCGATAGCCATTCTTTATTGACGGTCGTGGTTTGAGATGGTATCATTTGTAAGGAGGGGTTAAATAGAGTTTTATGATGGCTGAGTTTAATATTATTATGCTGACAGGTAAAGAATATGAATATACGATTAAAGGTTAGTTTTGTATATAGAGTTGTGGATAATGGGTGAAATAATTTTTTTGCGGAATTAGAAAGTAGAATACTTTCTCGATTCTAAAAAGCATTCACAGGTTGCTTCAACGACGATGTGATAGGCTTTGTTCGAGCGTTAGTAGTTGAATATCATTCGGCTTGTGCTGAGGCTTGGTCGAAGCCAAGTTTTCGTTATAACAGATTTTGGAGGAGAGATGCACTATCGAGTCGCCTTTATATAATTTATTAAAATTAATAGCAACTTTTTTATTTGTTTTAGTAAATGGATTTTTTGTACTTGCAGAGTTTTCTTTAATGAAAATTCGCAAGACACGCTTAGAAGAACTGGTACAACAAGGAAATGGTCGGGCTGAATTGGCTTTAAGAGTAGTATCATCTTTTGATACTTATCTTGGGGCTACACAACTCGGAATTACATTGGCTTCCTTAGGTTTAGGCTGGCTTGGTGAGCCAGCAATATCAGCACTATTAGAACCTGTACTATTTGCTTATTTTCCTGGTTCTACTTGGTTATTAACTACGCTTTCTATTGTTATTGGATTTACTATTATTACTTTTCTACATATTGTCGTAGGTGAATTAGTGCCAAAATCCATGGCTATTCAACGGTCGGAAAGTATGGCTTTACTTTGTGTATGGCCGCTGTACATTTTTCATAAACTAGGCTATCCGATTATTTTACTATTTAATTATGCAGCGAAAGCTCTTATGCTGGCTATGGGGATAAAACCTGCCAATGAGGCTGATTTGGCTCATTCTGAAGAAGAATTAAGAATGATTGTCAGCGCTAGCCATCGGGGCGGAGTATTAAATCAAATGGAAAGTGACCTTATTGATAATGTCTTTGATTTTGCTGATCGCATAGCGCGCGAGGTCATGGTACCCCGCCAAGATATGATTTGTTTGTTTGCAGATGATTCATATGAAGATAACTTAAAAGTAGTCCGTCAAACCAATCATACACGTTACCCCTTATGTTTGGATGATAAAGACCACGTTATTGGCATTGTCCACCTGCGAGATTTAATGGACCTTGAGTTGTGTAATGCTGATAAAAAAGATGTAAGGACTATTATGCGAGAAATATTGGTTGTTCCTGAAGGCATGTCAGTGGCCAAACTGTTGCAGATTATGCGCCGAAAGCGAATTCACCTGTCAATAGTGGTTGATGAATATGGAGGGACTGCAGGCCTCGTGGCACTAGAAGATATTATTGAAGAAATAGTTGGTGATATTCAGGATGAACATGACGCTATCATTCAAGCGGAAATTCAGCGTATGCCTGATGACTCATATGAATTTGATGGTAGGGTGCTATTTGATGATGTGGCCGAATTGTTAGATATCCGTTTGGAAGAACATGAAGAAGACACGATCGGTGGCTATATATTTGGTCTACTCGGGCGACGTCCAGAAATAGGAGATGCGGTAAATATTGGTCAGTATGGTTTTTCTGTGTTACAAGTAACTGGTTTTCGTATCGTACGGGTCAAAGCTGTGCCACTTCCTGAAATAGAAGATGGCGAGGCTTAAAATATAGTATGATTAAATTTCTCTGGGGAGGTTAAAAAGGTCAAGCTGAAAAAAATATGTGCGAAGGGATGATGTCAAGTGGTATTACGGGATTTAATGTGGGAAGTTTTCCAGAGTACCGGACATATTGAGGCATATTTGATGTATCGCTCATGCACTGAAAGCAATGATCAACCTATAACATCGTCAGATCATAAGGGGATTGTAGCACCATTAAATTGAGATGCTGTTGTTAGTTATCTACTAAAATTAAATTTAATAAGTGTGGTTTTTGAGGGATATATGGCACAATATCAAATAGAAGCCATCTTAGTGGCAGTACGTGATTGGGGCGATGCTGATAAGATGGTGACTTTATTTTCTCGTGAACATGGAAAAATTATTGCCTTTGCCAATGGCGCCAGACGTCCCAAAAGTCCTTTGGCCGGCGGTATGCAAATGTTTACACATCTTGAGGTAACGTTAGCACCAGGGAAAAATAGTGATTCAGTTAAACAATGTGAAATTAAACATGCTTTTAGGCAGATACAGGAAGATTTTAATTGTATGGCATATGGATCATTTATTGCTGAGTTAACGGCAGAACTTTGTCCAGAACGGCAACCAGAACCCCAGGTCTTTGATTTGTTACTAGAAGTGTTTCATATACTTACACTGCGTAATCCGCGCATGGTGGCACTGGCCTCAGCGTGGCAGCTGTTAGCTATTACCGGTTATTATCCTGAATTTGAAAGTTGCACGGTTTGTGGACAGGAGTTATACTCTCCTGTATATTTTAGTTTTAAGGATGGTGGCTGTGTTTGCAGTCAGTGTGAGCATTACGGCCTTTCAGAAATTGATAAAAAAACAAGTGATTTTATTAAATGTTTATTACATATTGATTGGCGTAATCCAGGTGTTTTTACGGTAAATGGTACTGTTTTGATACAAACTGAAAAACTATTAATGAGTTATTTAATGCATTGTCTAGATAAACCTCTTAAGTCCATGAATTTTATTAAACAAGTTTCTTCTCTGCTGTAAAGGCTCTATAATTGAAAAAATAGAGAATAATTACGGCCAAGATGGAGATAATAACTTAAAAACATGAATTGGGGGTATTATCATCATGGAGGAAATCACATTGGAAAAGATTGATATTATACGCGATCGTACCGGTGTAACCTATCGTCAGGCGAAAGAAGCATTAGCAAAGAGTAAAGGTAATGTCCTGGAAGCTTTAATAGAGCTTGATGAGACGAAAGATACAAACTGGACAGAAGAAATTTCTGTGCGTTCCGGAGAAGTGATTGAGAAGGTCAAAGGTCTTATTTATGAAGGTAATGTAAATAAAATTAGTGTAAAGAGCGAAGGACGTACATTGGTAGAAATTCCTGTGACTTTCGGTGCGATTGGAGCCATGGTATTACCACACCTTGCGGTTCTAGGTGTGCTAGTGGCAATGTTTAAGCGTTGTACCATTGAAGTAGTACGTAATGACGGTAGCAAAATTGAAACAGAAGTAGCCGATAGTGAATTATCTTCTGCTGAAAAAAGGCCAGAGTATCACAAGTATAGTGGGCTATAGTTTTAGACATTGACAATGAAGAACAATTTTGTTATGATTTTAAATAAATTACGGCAATGCGGGAAAAATACACCTTAATATCCTGAGGTTGTTTTATAATGTCCAGATGTTACGATCATTTGAGCAAAATAAACAGCCTCTGTCAGCGAGCTAGGGAGAGTGTAAGCTAGCAATACATAGGTGAATGGCGTTCCCAAGCTGCGAGAGGAAATCCTAATCGTGGATGTTAGACATCTGTATTAGGAGAGTAAAGCTCGCTATAACCTAAGGTGGGTCATCGTAGATGGCCAATCAGGGTGGAACCGCGGGATTAAACCTCTCGTCCCTGTAACGATATGTTACTGTGGATAAAGGGGTTTTTATTTTATTTTTTAGGAGGCGTAATACTTTGACTTTTCAAGAGATTATCTTAACACTCCAGAATTTCTGGGCAAAACAAAACTGTATTCTAATGCAACCATATGACGTAGAAAAAGGCGCAGGTACCATGAATCCTGCTACTTTTTTGCGGGCCCTAGGGCCTGAACCGTGGAATGTGGCCTATGTTGAACCATCACGCCGCCCGGCAGATGGGCGTTATGGCGAAAATCCTAATAGACTTTTGCAACATCATCAATATCAAGTTATTATGAAGCCATCACCAGCTAATATTCAGGAAATCTATTTGGAAAGTTTGGTCTGCTTAGGCATTGATCCAGCGAAACATGATATTCGTTTTGTAGAAGACAATTGGGAATCACCAACTCTTGGAGCTTGGGGATTGGGCTGGGAAGTGTGGTTGGATGGTATGGAAATTACCCAGTTTACTTATTTTCAACAAGTTGGCAGTATTGATGTAAAGCCTGTATCTGTGGAAATAACCTATGGCTTAGAACGCTTGGCTATGTATATACAGGGCAAAGAAAATGTATATGAGCTGGAATGGGTGGCTGGCATTACTTATGGAGATGTTTTTCATCGCAATGAAGTAGAACAATCTCATTATAATTTTGAAATTGCGGATACTGCTTTATTATTTCAGTTGTTTGATATGTATGAGAAGGAAGCCGTTCGGGTTATTGAAGCAGGGTATGTACTGCCGGCTTATGATTATGTACTAAAGTGTTCACATACTTTTAACTTGCTGGATGCCCGGGGTGCAATTAGTGTAAGTGAACGTACTGGCTTTATTGGCCGCGTACGTAATATGGCACGATTATGTGCACAAGGTTATCTGGAACAGCGGGAAAAACTTGGATTTCCGCTGCTTAAGGAGGGCAATTAATCATGGCAAAAGATTTATTATTGGAAATTGGTACAGAGGAAATTCCAGCCAGATTTATGTCTGGGGTGCTAAGCCAACTTGGGAATATTGCTAAGTCGAAATTTGCTGAGCTGAGAATTGGACATGGAGAAATTCAGGTATTGGGGACACCGCGTCGCTTAGTCTTAGTAGTACGTGATATGGCGGAAGAACAGACTGACATGAACAGTGAAAACAAGGGACCTTCAGTAAAAATTGCCTTTGATGGAAATGGTGCCCCAACTAAAGCCGCGCAGGGATTTGCCCGTGGTCAAGGTGTAGCAGCAACAGAGCTTGTGGTAAAAGACGGTTATGTTTATGCTATGGTTCATGAAGTTGGAAAACCAGTAAAAGAGTTATTATCAGATATGCTGATAAATATAATTGACAGTTTGAATTTTCCCAAAAATATGCGATGGGCCAATTTAGAGCGTCGGTTTGTAAGACCAATTCGTTGGTTGTTAGCTCTGTTTGGTTGCGAAGTAGTACCTTTCACTGTGGCAGAAGTCAAAACTGGCAATACGACCCGTGGACATCGCTTTTTGAGTAAAGGTGAGTTTGTCATATCTTCTGTTGAGGAGTATTTCACAATACTTGCTGATAATTATGTTATGGTTGATCAGGAAGTGCGCCGCAAGGTTATTCGTGAACAAGTAGAGAAGATTGCCATCAGTCAAGGTGGAACAGCTACTATTGATGAAGATTTATTGGAAGAAGTAGTATATCTTGTTGAATATCCTACAGCACTCTATGGGGAGTTTGACGCTAAGTACCTGTCATTACCACCTGAGGCTATTATTACTCCCATGCGTGAACATCAACGCTACTTCCCTGTATTTTCTGAAGAAGGTAAACTGTTACCAGTGTTTATTACTGTTCGTAATGGTGGTGCTGAGCATCTTGATATTGTTCGTCATGGTAATGAACGAGTGCTGAAAGCACGGCTTGCTGATGCACGCTTCTTCTATGAGGAAGATAAGAAAATTAAATTGATTGATCGCCTGGATAAGCTAAAAACTATTGTTTTTCAAGAAGGTTTAGGCACTTTGCATGATAAAACAATACGCATTGAGGCGTTGGCAGTTGCTATTGCTTCGGCAATCGGTGTTGCGGATCATTTGCAACCAGTGATTGAACGAAGTGCTAAACTAGCTAAGACTGATCTTGTTACAGGAATGGTATGTGAATTTACTGAACTTCAAGGCACCATGGGGCGTGAATATGCACTGCTTAATGGTGAGCAACCGGCAGTTGCCCAGGCTATTTTTGAACATTATCTGCCTCGGTTTGCTGGCGATATTTTGCCGGCAAGTCCTGCTGGGCAAGTTATTAGTATTGCTGACAAACTAGATAATATTGTGGCAACTTTCAGCCGGGGGCTTGTGCCTACAGGCTCCCAGGATCCTTATGCACTACGTCGTCAAGCGTTAGGCATTGTTAATATTTTAATTGATGGTAAACATCATGTATCGTTATCGACTATCTTGTTAAAAACTATGAAGTTGCTGGGGATTAACGAGTCAGAACAGGAAAAATTACAGGCTGATATACAAGAATTTTTCCGCTTACGGATTAAAAATGTCTTAGCTGATGAAAAAATTCGCTATGATATGATTGATGCTGTAATGGCAGTTGGTACTGATGATGTATATGATACGTGGCTACGTGCAAAGGCTATGGAAATTGAGGGCACAGGGGCTGGGATGCAGAAGGCTGTTCAGGCCTTTACCAGGATTAGTAATCTGATGAAGCATGCTACAACAGAGGTTATTGATGAAAACTTATTTGCCGCTTCAGCTGAACGCAGTTTGTATCAGGAATATACAGTGGCTCGTCAGACTATTGATCAAATGTTGGTAGCTAAAAATTATCTAGGGGTGCTAAGCACAATGATTCAGATGGCACAGCCTATTGATGTATTCTTTGGTGAAGTCATGGTTATGGCTGAGGATATTGAGGTGCGCAATAATCGCTTGGCATTACTAAAAGCCATTACAAATCTTACCACGCGTATCGCAGATCTAAGTAAAATAATCGCTTGATCATTCATATATAGGACCTATGATGAAGTACATATTTAAATATGTACTTCATCAGTACAAAGGGGAGAGGATATTATGGTTAAGTTGCCGATAATTTATGCTTTGTCAGATTCAATTGGAGAGACGGCTGAAATGATCGCTAGGGCTACAGCTAGCCAATTTAACGGCAATTCCTTTGAAATCCTGCGCATTCCTTATATTAAAACTGTACAACAAATTGAAAAAATTATTGAGGAAGCAACCGTCCATAACAGTGTAATTTGTCATACTATAGTGGGTCCTGAACTAAGGGCGGCTTTATCGGCACTGGCTGAGCAGTGCGGTATCCCTACTATTGATGTTATGGGGCCAATGATTAATGCGGTGCAAAATGTTTCAGGCCTAGTTCCTAAACTTAAGCCAGGGCTTATTCATAAATTGGATGAGGAATATTTCAAGCGGGTTGCCGCAGTAGAATTTGCCGTAAAATACGATGACGGCAAAAATCCTTGGGGCTTATTAAAAGCTGATGTTGTGCTTGTTGGAGTATCCCGGACTTCTAAAACACCTCTTAGCATGTATTTGGCTCATAAAAAAATAAAAGTAGCTAATGTCCCAATGGTGCCAGAAGTATCACCGCCTGAACAGCTATTTAAAGTTCCTACTGAGCGAATTATAGGTTTGATTATTGATCCGCTTAAACTGAATAGTATTCGTACAGAAAGACTTACGTCCATGGGGCTAGATCCTGAATCGTGTTATGCTGGTATTGAGCGTATTAAAGAAGAAGTGGAATATGCTAAAAGTATTATGTATAAATTAAAATGTCCGATTATTGATGTCTCAAATAGGGCAATTGAGGAAACTGCTAATAAGATAATGGGAATTATATGCAAGAACGCAACACTTGATAGAGAATTTTGCGAAATACATACAAAATAGCAAATATGCAATAGATTAGATATAAGAAAAGACTTGGCTTGTGCCAAGTCCTCAGACGCAGGCAGCAACGCATCGTCGCTGAAGCATCGTGTGCCTGCTTTTTGGAATCAAGAAAGTGATATAATTTATGATTACGCAAGAAAACCCTCGGAATTTTTCCGGGGGTTTTCTTATCTCTATAAAATTGTATTTGTTTCAATATTGTATTTTATACTATCTGCGGTAAAATAATTATTATTTTGTAAAACTTGTACATTGCCACTAAATACAGCATTTTTATCTCGCCAGTTATAATCTACTCGATCAGCAGCAATTTTTATATTTGTGCGACTAAAATTTATATTTCCCTCAATGGTAGCTCGATCACTGGGGCCATGCACATAGACGTTATCGCCTGTAAAGTAAATATCATCCTGAGTAACGGTGATGCCACCAAAGCCCCATACTTCTAATGAAGACATACTCACTTTAGCCTGCCCAGCGGTAATAATACGATTTTTAATTTCTATGTACACATTTCCATTTAACATATAGAGTCCTGTATTAATATCAAAATATTGTTGATCAGCTTTAATGATCGGTTTGGCAGCCATGGCAGTAGCTGTAAATACTAGGCAGATCAGCAAAGTGAAAGTTAAAATTTTAGTTTTCATACAAATCTCTCCTTTTAGTTAATATTATAGCATGGATAGTGGAAATAATAAATTTCACTATCTATGGAATTTATTGTATAATTGAGACAAAGGGAGGCGATCTTGTGAACATACGTGAGCGTATTGAAGGACAAGAATATAAGATATTATCGTCATTTGCCAGCAAGAGTCGTGAAGCAGTGCGTGAAAGAGATGAAGAGTGTTGTGAATTTCGTACAGCTTTTCAGTGTGATCGTGATCGGATTATTCATAGTAAGGCATTTAGGCGCTTAAAACATAAAACTCAAGTATATATTTCACCTGGAGATCATTATCGTATGCGTATGACTCATAGCCTGGAAGTAGCACAAATATCACGGACAATCACCCGGGCATTAATGTTGAATGAAGATTTGACGGAAGCCATTGCCTTAGGACATGATGTGGGGCATACTCCTTTTGGACATGTCGGTGAATATGCCTTGCGGGAGATTATTGGTCATTATAATCATAATGAACAGAGCCTGAGAGTAGTACAATATATTGAAAGAGACGGTAAAGGGCTAAATTTGACGATAGAGGTAAGAGATGGGATTCTAAATCATACTGGTGACAACAAGCCATTGACATTAGAGGGCAATATTGTACGTATTGGTGATCGTATTGCTTATTTATGTCATGATTATGATGATGGGATTAGGGCTGGCATGATTAAAGGGATTGATTTACCGGAAAAAGTTGCTAAAATACTCGGGACGAATCCCTCGAGTATGATTACCGTAATGGTAGCTGATATGATCAAAACATCAGAGGGGCATAGTGAAATACGTATGTCATCCAAAGTGAAAAATGCTATGGAAGAATTTCGTGAGTTTATGTTTAAAAAAATTTATCATTCAGTTGAACTTGAAACTGATCGTAAAAAAGCTAAATATATTATTCAGAAGTTATATGAATATTTGATAGTCCATCCTGAAAAGTTACCTCAGGAATATTTGGAACGTGAAGGGGAGTGGGGACTAGAAGTAACAATTGTTGATTATATTGCAGGATTGACAGATATGTACGCTGTTAATTTATTTGAAAAATTATTTATCCCTTCAAAGTGGACTACGCTATAATCCCTAAAAAGGTAATCGGAGCTCAGATCCGATTACCTTTTTTTACTGTGTCTGAAAGTATAAATTGTTACTAGCGAATAAAATAAGTATTGTCAAGAAGAAATAGAGGATAATTAAAATTTATATTGAATACTGTTATTGTGAAAGATAAGTTATGATCTTTTTAAATAAAATGTATCATCTTATCTTGATATTATAGCAGGATTATGGGATTTTGTGTAGAAATAAGTCAAAAATCGAATTTGGATTTTCTTTTAATAATATTGGGTATGCTAAAATTAATAGAAAACTTAAACAGACCTCTTAGTCCCTATATATGGAGTAGGTTGAGGGACAACGCACAGGCTGAGTGATGCAGATAGGTTAAAAGGTGATGTTATGAAGGATGCAGTTTATGATGAATTTATTGATAGATTGCGCTCAGAATGTGATATTGTAAGCATTCTATCAGAGTATGTGCCTTTAAAAAAGAAAGGTAAAAATTATTGGGGATGTTGTCCATTTCACCATGAGAATACTCCGTCATTTTCTGTAACAACAGATAAAGGTTTTTTTTACTGTTTTGGCTGTCAGAGTGGGGGTAATGTATTTAATTTTTTGATGAAAATTGAAAATATTAGTTTTTTTGATGCTGTGAAAATTTTAGCGCGAAAAATGAATATTCCATTACCACAAAAAGAAAAAACAGAACAAGAGTTGATTAGGGAACGGGAAATAAACAAACTATATCGTGCGAATGAAATGGCGAGAGATTTTTTTTATGCTTGTTTGACTAAAACAGCTTATGGTAAACAAGCTAAGGAATATTTACAGGGTCGTGGTATTACAAATGAAATTATTGAAAGTTTTAAGATCGGTTTTGCTCCGCCAGCTTGGGATAAATTAGGGCAAGCCTTTTTAGGACGGGGTGTGGAACAGGGCACTTTACTTAAGTCTGGCTTGGCTGTGGAGCGAAGTTCTGGTGATGGCGTCTATGATCGATTCCGTAATCGTATCATGTTTCCTATTTGCGATGCCCGTGGCAGGGTCGCAGGTTTTGGCGGAAGGGTTGTTGATGATAGCCAACCCAAATATTTAAATTCGCCAGAGACTCCTGTATTTAATAAAAGAAATATTTTATTTGGTTTTGATACTGCTCATAAGTTTATCAAGGAATGTGGCCAGGCGATTGTGGTGGAAGGGTATATGGATGTCATTACTGCTCATGCCTTTGGTATAAAAAATGTAGTTGGTTCCCTAGGTACCGCTTTTTCTCCTGAGCAGGCTAAAATGTTACTCCGTAATGCTGAAGAAATACTTTTTGCCTATGACAGCGATGCAGCGGGACAAAATGCTACTTTGCGGGCATTGTCAATTCTGCGTAATATGGGGGCAAATATTCGTGTTATTCTAATCCCAGATGGAAAAGATCCTGATGAATTTATTCGTAAACATGGGGCGGAAGAATTTAAAGTACTTATCAAAGAAGCCATCGATTTCTTAGATTATCAAATAAAACAGGCCTTTGAGAGTATTGATCATAGCAATTTAGAAGGTAAAGTGGCCATAGTGTCCAAAATAGTGCCTGTTTTAGCAGAGGCAAATAACGCTGTAGAAGTGAATGCTCATATTGCTCGTGTATCACAGTCGCTAGCTATAGACGAAAGTGCAATACGCAGTGAAGTGCGTAAATTTTTATTTAACTCCAAAAAGGATAAAAATGTAAATGTGGGGAAGAATATATCTAATCTAGTAGTTGTGAATACCCCATCAATTGCTACAGAGCAAGCTGAAAGGCATCTTATTCGGTTGATGTGTGAAGATAAGTCACTTATATCATATATTCAAACCAATCTTTCTATTGAAGAAATACAGGGAGAACATAGATGTGAGATAATTAAATTAATATTTAATGAGTATAATATGGGAAAGGATACTGCTGATATTACTTGGACAATGTTATTAAGTGAAGCAGCAAATGCAGAATTATCTCGTATTATGTTAATCGATATACAATATGATGATAGTATAAAAATGGTTGATGATTGTATAAAAAGTATGAGGTTAACGCAATTGAAAGTATTATATGAACAGCACAGGCTCAGAGCTGATGAATTAGAGCGCATGGGTGATAGTCGATTTTTGCAGGAATTAGCGGAAAGTCAGCGAATAAATAATGAAATCAACAAACTACATTATTTATAGTCAAAAAATAAACTAAGCCTTGATTGGGATGACCAATGGAGGAGGGGAGTAAAATGACAGAAAAAAAGAGTGTACCTAGTGAACATGTAACGAAATTGGTGAATAAAGGGAAAAAACACGGTGGCGTGTTAACTTATGCTGAGATCATGGATACTCTCCAAAGTGAGGATTTATCTCCTGATGAAATTGAGGATATGTATGAAGTATTTTCAAGCAAAGGGATTGAAATAGTTGATGAGCTTCCCGATGATGCTGAAAGAGTAGAAGAACCTGAGATTTTGGAAAAGGAAGAAATTACAGCAGATGAAGTTGATATTGATTTAACCATTCCAGATGGTATTAGTATTGATGATCCTGTTCGTATGTATCTTAAGGAGATTGGTAGAGTTCCTTTGCTGACTGGCGATGAAGAGATTAAGCTTGCCCAGCGTATGGAACAAGGTGACGAAGAAGCAAAGAGACGTTTGGCTGAGGCTAATTTGCGCTTAGTCGTCAGTATTGCCAAACGCTATGTTGGACGTGGTATGCTGTTCTTGGATTTAATTCAAGAAGGCAACTTAGGTCTTATCAAAGCCGTTGAAAAATTTGATTATAATAAAGGTTATAAATTTAGTACCTATGCTACTTGGTGGATTCGCCAAGCTATTACTCGGGCGATTGCTGACCAAGCACGGACTATTCGTATCCCAGTGCATATGGTGGAGACAATTAATAAGCTGATTCGAGTATCTAGGCAATTATTACAGGAACTAGGACGTGAACCGCTGCCTGAAGAAATTGCTAAGGAAATGGATATTAGCGTTGAGCGTGTACGAGAAATTATGAAAATTGCTCAAGAGCCTGTATCGTTAGAAACACCGATTGGTGAGGAAGAAGATTCTCACTTAGGAGATTTTATTGAAGATCAGGATGCGCAAGCACCAGCTGAAGCAGCTTCCTTTATGCTCTTAAAAGAGCAATTAGAAGAAGTGCTAGATACACTGACTCCACGGGAGGAAAAAGTCCTTAGATTAAGATTTGGCCTGGATGATGGGCGAGCGCGTACGTTAGAAGAGGTAGGGCAACATTTTGGTGTTACTCGTGAACGTATTCGTCAGATTGAGGCCAAAGCCCTCAGAAAACTACGTCACCCTAGTCGCAGCAAAAAGCTTAAAGACTTTTTAGAGTAATTTCATGATTTAAGAAAAAAGTTATTGACATAATGTTAATATTAGATTATACTAATTAAGTTGGTAAAATTCCTGGATAGCTCAGTTGGTAGAGCAATCGGCTGTTAACCGATCGGTCGTAGGTTCGAGTCCTACTCCAGGAGCCATTCTAGTCATTAAACGGGCCTATAGCTCAGCGGTAGAGCAGCCGGCTCATAACCGGCTGGTCCCTGGTTCGATCCCAGGTGGGCCCACCATTATTCATTTAAGGAAATACGGCCCGTTGGTCAAGCGGTCAAGACACCGCCCTTTCACGGCGATAACGGGGGTTCGATTCCCCCACGGGTCACCATTTCGGGCGATTAGCTCAGCTGGGAGAGCGCCTGCCTTACAAGCAGGATGTCGGCGGTTCGATCCCGTCATCGCCCACCATATGATATTGAGATGCAAAGCTATGCTTTGCATTTTTTGCTATATCGCCATAAAATATAAATTTTTTAGGTGTAGTGTGGAAAAAGTAATGATTGAGCAATAACTTAGAAAGGTGAGAATAAAGTGAAGCTTAGTGGACGATTGGCAGCATTGGCAGCTTTTGTGCCTCAGGGAGCACGTATGGCTGATATTGGTACAGATCATGCTTATTTGCCTATAGAACTCGTGCAAAAGAACATTGCTATTTCAGCTGTAGCAGGTGATGTTCATATAGGACCCTATCAGGCAGCCAAAGATAATATTGAAGGTTTGGGACTACATAATAAAATTTCTGTGCGTTTTGGTGATGGACTTTCGGTGCTTTCTCCAGGGGAAGTCGATACAGTAATCATTGCTGGGATGGGTGGTAGTACTATTATTGAAATATTGAACAGTAATCCAGAGATAACAAGTACTCTCAGTCGTTTAATTTTACAGCCTATGGTGGCAACTGCTACGGTACGCCGCTGGTTAAGTACTAATAAATGGAGAATTATCGATGAGGCGTTAGTTCAAGATGATGGCAGGTTATATGAAATTGTTGTAGCGGAACAAGGGGTAGGCCTAATAACGGAGCCTATCATGTATGATATAGGTATGATATTATGGGATAATAAGCCAAAATTGCTAGAGTTACATATTAAGAATCTTATTGCTCAGACAGAGCGAGTTTTGCATGAAATGGCAGCAAGTAATACTGCGCGGCAAAGTTCTAAATATGATGAGTACATTGAGAGAAGAAAACAACTGGAGGCTAAAAGACAATGTCTGTAAAATGTCAGGTTATCATAGATGCTATGGAGCGGCTTGCGCCGAAGTATCTAGCTGAAAGCTGGGATAATGTGGGGTTGTTACTTGGCAGTCCTGCCCAAAGGATTACTAAGCTACTTATCACCTTGGATGTAACGAAAGCTGTTGTTGACCAGGCTGTACAAGATGGTATTGATATGATTATTACTCATCATCCTATTCTATTTAAAGCCGTTAATCGTATCCGCACTGATTTACCTCAAGGACAAATATTAACAAGTTTGTTAAAGGCAAATATTGCAGTATATGCTGCTCATACCAATCTTGACATCGCGACTGGCGGAGTTAATGATATTTTGGTTTCCAAGCTGAATTTACAGGATGCCGAACCTCTTACTGTGAGTTATAGCGAAAAATTGTATAAACTAGTAGTATTTGTACCGAGCACTCATATGGAAGCAGTACGTAGGGCGATATCTGAGGCTGGAGCTGGGCATGTGGGCAATTATAGTCACTGTACATTTTCATCAAATGGAACAGGTTCTTTCTTACCATTAGATGGTGCTCAGCCTTTTATTGGCAGTAATGGTGTTGTGGAATATGTGCAAGAAGCCCGTTTAGAAACAATTGTGCCTGAAAAAATCTGCCGACGAGTGCTCAAGGCCATGCTCAAAGTTCACCCTTATGAAGAGGTAGCCTATGATCTCTATCAGCTTGCTAATTCAGGTCATTCTTTGGGGCTGGGGCGTGTTGGCAAACTGATAGCACCCATGCTACTTACTGAGTTTATCAATCATGTTAAAATGGCGTTAGGTATAGAGTGTGTCAATGTAGTTGGACCACTGGAAAAAGTAATAAAAAAGGTTGCGGTATGCGGAGGCAGCGGTGCTGGGTTTATAAATAAAGCCGCTTTTGCCGGAGCAGATGTGTTCATCACTGGTGATGTAAAATATCATGAGGCTCAAGATGCATTAGCTGCTGGTATTGCAGTGATTGATGCCGGACATTTTGCCACAGAAGAGCCTGTCGTATCTGCCCTAGCTGAGTATCTTACTGCCTGTAGTACTAAAGAAAAATGGGCAGTTGATATTAGTATTGATACGGTTAATCAAGATGTTTTCCGCGTCTGTTAAAAAGTATAAGCTTTTTGTGAAATAGTTGGAAAACCCTATTTTAACACAAAGATACAAAGCCGCTACGCGGACACGAAGACCACAAAGAAGATATTAATAAAATCTTTGTGTTTAACGTGGTTTTTACTCTCTACGGTTTTAAGGAATTTAGAAGTATTTTTGTTAGTATGGAATTTATTACATGAGAACTATATCTTGACCATATAAGTGTTTCATGGTATTATATTTATCTAGTCAATTAAATAATGTTTAAAAGTGCTGTGAGTAGGAAAGATGATCGCGGATGCCCATAAAGCATACGAGGAAAGTCCGAGCTCCATAGGGCAGGGTGCTGGATAACGTCCAGCGAGGGTGACCTCAGGGAAAGTGCCATAGAAATGTAAACCGCCGGTTTGGCCGGTAAGGATGGAACGGTGCGGTAAGAGCGCACCAGCAGTCAGGTGACTGGCTGGCTAGGTAAACCCCACCTGGAGCAAGACCGAATAGGGAAGGGATGAAGCTGCCCGCTGAACCTTCCGGGTTGCGTCGCTAGAGCTGTCAGGTAACTGGCAGACCAGATAGATGATCGTCACCGCGTAAGCGGTACAAAACTCGGCTTATTGATCACTCACAGCCTAATATAAATAATAAACACGTAGTATTTTATTAGAATGCTACGTGTTTTTGTTTGATTTACTAAATATATATAAACGATAACTGGATTCTATTGATAATATATATTTATTAAGTATTGACTTTTAATTGCTAATTTCCTACAATATAAATATAATCCTTGTTGTATAAAGGGATAAATAGTTGCTAATACTGAAATTAAAATTGGAATAATGGAGGCTACATAATGAGTGTATTCAATATTAGTGGTGAAAATGATTTCAACGACAAAATACTGAATGCTGGCAAGCCAGTACTTGTAGACTTTTGGGCATCTTGGTGTGGCCCGTGTAAAATGGTTGCCCCTGAACTTGAGGCTGTGGCTCTAGAATATGAAGGAAAAGCTATAGTAGCTAAGGTCAATGTTGATGAACAACAGCAGTTAGCGAACAATTACACTGTCATGAGTATTCCTACCTTGTTGTTGTTTAAAGATGGTAAAGAGGTAGATCGCATTGTTGGATATCGTCCGCGTAAAGATTTGATGGATGCTATTGATAAAGTTATATAGTTAAGACTGAAAAGATTTGGCGATGGTCAAGTCTTTTTTTGCATTCAATGATATGATGGTTATTATGCATTATTGGAATGAAATTTGTCGATTTTGGTCAAAAATTATATTGTATAAATAGTATTAATTTGCGATAATAGTTTGTATCAAGTCGTTGTTGAAGCTGCAACAAAATAATAAATATCTGCTGTAAATCAAGCGGAAGTTATTTTAAAATATTCTGAAAAATAGTCAATGTTAAATAAGATTTGTCTAGTATGGAGGGCGTTATATATGATTATCTCATGGAATACTACACAGGAGTGTAATATTAGTTGCATTCATTGTTATCGTGATGCAGGAAATAAACGAACTGATGAATTAAGTACAGAAGAGGGCAAAAAATTACTAGATGAGATGGAACGCGCTGGTTTTAAAATTATTATTTTAAGCGGTGGAGAACCACTTATGCGGGCGGATATTTATGAATTAATTCGGTATGCCAAGAGTATTGGCCTTAGACCAGTGTTAGGTACAAATGGTATTCTAATCACTGAGGAAGTGGCAATAAAATTAAAAGAAGCTGGCCTGGGAGCGGCAGGAATTAGCCTTGATAGTACAGATAAGGCCATTCATGATAAATTTCGCCAGTCAGAGGGGGCGTGGAATAAAACCATTGCCGCTATGGAAGCTTGCCGTAAGGCAAAACTGCCTTTTCAAGTTCATACTACGATAACGAATTGGAATGAAAAAGAAGTAACAAATATTACTGATTTAGCAGTAGAAAAGGGAGCCATGGCTCATCATATCTTTTTCTTAGTACCGACAGGCAGAGGAAAGGATATTGAAGATACTACATTAAAGACTGAAGAATATGAAGCCGTTCTTACTCGTATTTTAGAGAAACAAAAAGAAGTGTCAATTGAACTTAAGCCTACTTGTGCTCCCCAGTTTATGCGTATTGCCAAAGAACGCAATATACCAATGCGATTTACCAGAGGATGTCTAGCAGGTACTAGTTATTGTGTGATATTACCAAATGGTGATGTTCAAGCATGTCCATATTTACCTACAAAGATTGGGAATGTAAAGGAAACAAATTTTGATGTATTATGGCGTGATAGTGAAATGTTCAATCAGTTACGCCATGAACCATTAAAAGGCGGTTGTGGCACGTGCGGATATGATAAAATTTGTGGAGGATGTCGGGCTCGTGCTTATTATTATAGTGATGGTGATTATATGGCCGAGGAACCATGGTGTGATCGAGGAATTAGAAAAACAAAGCAATAGGTTTGTGACTGGTACAAATATTTAGCAAAGAGTGCGGCATTTAGAACTAGGCATTTACTTGTTTAACCATAATTTTTCGTATACATCGTTTTAACGAGATTCCCTTTGAAGTGTCCGTTTCTAATCCTTTATTTTTGGGGATGATCCTACTATTAAAAGATTTTTTCTATATGAGGCTGTTTAATAATGTTCAAATACTAGGCGTTGTGGTCATTTGATCAGAAGCGTTCAGGTTGTGCGTTGGGCGAAGGCGTAGTTCATAGCGTTTTATAAGAACTTCGACTTCCCCTTTGGGGGTACAATGTAGATGGATATTTTTAAACAGCCTCTATAGTAGTTTTAGTAATGGTTTAGCAGAAGAAAGATTATTTAGGAGGGATTATGGTTGAAGGGGTATCAGATACAGGAATTATCAAAGGTAATTCAAATTGATCGCAAAAAATGTAAGGGGTGTGACTCGTGTAAGGAATTTTGCCCAACAAATGCTATTGATGGCAAATATGGTACTGTGCATAGCATTAATAACGACAAATGCGTATTTTGTGGACAATGTCTAGTAAATTGTCCTTTTGCTGCGCCGACAGATGTGATTGACCCTGTTGATCAAGTGATCCAAAAACTAAAGAACAAACAGATTACAGTTGTAGCAGCCATTGCTCCAGCGGTGCGGGTAGCTATTGGCGAGGAATTTGGCATGGAACCAGGTCGTCTGGTAACGGAAAAATTGTACGGTGCCATGAAAGAGGCCGGGTTTAAGATCTTTGACGTTAATTTTGCTGCAGACCATACGATTATGGAAGAGGGTAGTGAATTATTGGCTAAAATTCGTCACTATCTTTTAGGAGAAAAAGTAGAACATCATTTAGGTGTATTGCCTCAATTTACATCTTGCTGCCCAGCTTGGGTAAGGTATGTAGAACTTAATTATCCTCAGATTATTCCTAATCTTTCTTCTGCTAAATCGCCGATGATGATGGCTGGGAGTTTGGCTAAAACCTACGGTGCTACAGACGTATGGCATGTCAATCCTGAAGATATGTATGTTGTTGGTGTTATGCCATGTACTGCTAAAAAATTTGAAAGTTCAAGAGCTGAGTTTGACAGTGCTGCTGAATATTGGAAAAAACAGGGCAAAACAGCATCTTACCCAGATGTGGACACTACTTTGACGACTCGAGATTTAGCAAGATTATTTAAAAAGCTTAATATTAATTTGAATACAGTATATGATTTTAAAGATTCCGATAATCCTTTAGCTCAATATAGTGGTGCAGGTACAATTTTTGCTAATACTGGAGGCGTAATGGAAGCTGCTCTTCGTACGGCCTATTTTATCATTACAGGTAGTGAATTGCAGACTTTAGAATTGACTCCGGTTCGTGGTTTAAAAGGAATCAAAGAGGCTAGTGTTACGATGAAAGATATTAAAACAGGGAAAGAATTAATCGTAAAGGTTGCAGTAGTATACGGTATTAAGGAAAATGCTGTACCACTAATTGAGCAGGTCATTGCAGGAACTTCTCCTTATCATTTTATTGAGGTTATGAATTGTCCAGGGGGATGTGTGAATGGTGGAGGTCAGCCAATTCATGCTATGGGGACATCTTGGCTTGATAAATGGAAGGTTATGCTACCATGGAATTAGTATATGGAGGTGTAGGCTAAGTGGCAAGTTATGATTATGTGGAAAAAGCAGTAAAAGTATCGCGGCGTGAATTTTTGCAGGTAGTCGGAGTGGCTGGGGCAGTGATGTGGTCTGGTGCTTATATAGCTACTGATTTGATACAAGATCGTTCTAAATATATAAAAATGCGGGCCCAGGGTATTTATAAAGATGATGCTAAAGCCAAAGTGCGGCAGAGCCATAATAATCAGGCTTTAAATGAAATGTATAGCAAATTTGCTCAGAAACCCTTAAGTCCGCTGTCAGAGGAATTATTTCATACCCGTTATACAGATAGAACTAAATTAGGCTAGGAGTAGGGAGGAAGTGACTGTCATATGAGCTATCAAGGTGAGCGTGAGCCAAGGGTATTAAAACATCGTTTATCTTCTCGTTTATTTCATTGGGGATTAGTATTAGGGTTTATACCTGCGGCCATTACTGGATTTATTATTTGGCTGAAGCCAGGCAGTGAAGAGTTTGTTAATATGGCCATGAAGGTGCATATTATTGGGGCCGCTATTTTGACAGTTGCAGTAATTTCCTACAGTAGTGTTTCAATAAATCGGATTGTTGCCTTTATTAGACAAATTTCTGAGTGGGGTTATAATGATTTTAAGTGGATGATGGTAGGTGGCGGTTATGCTCATAAAATGATATTAAAAAAAGAAATTTCAGTACCACCTATGGGAAAATTGAATTCCGGACAAAAGAGTATGGGTATATTAATGTTTCATGGGGGAATATTTTTATTGTTTAGTGGTTGGATTTTATATTCCTTTATTCCCCTCGCTCCTAAAGAACTTATTTATTGGCTTGACTTTGGACATTTATGGATTGGTGTATTTTTAGGATTGTGTACATTAGCACATATTTTCTTAGGGATTTACAATTGGGAAGACTTTAAAGCGATGTTTGGTGATGGTACTATACCGTTATCAGTTGCGCAGCATCATAATCCTTTATGGGTAGAACGTGATATTGAATCAGTACAAAAAGATCATAAGAGCGATTCGGAAGTTATCCCTGTCTAATTTACAAAGTAGTTTGGTTAAGATCAAACTACTTTTTTTAAAATAATGGCGATTTATGGCAGGGGATTGTGGTGTGACCGTGGAATTAGAGAAACTAAGAAATCAAGTACTAATTCTTGGAATTTTGTATAATTGCAAAAAGGGGAAAACGGCCATTCATTTCTCTATATAAGAATAAATATTCAATTAGATGAAGGCTGATAGTGTGAAAAGATCTTTTTTATGGAAAATCCAGCCTTTAGCAGTTGAATTTCAGGGGATATGAATTTGCAAGTATATTTAGGTAAATTATAAGTACAACAAAATAATGGCGATTACATATACGATAATTGTTGCTAATTTATAAAGTAGTTTGGTTGAGATCAGACTATTTTTTAAAAAAAGAGAGGAGGGCAATTGTGGAAAATATTAATTCATTGTGGGATTTATTCCAACAGAAAAATCTAAGCCGGCGTAGTTTTTTGAAAACTTGTGTGACAGTTACTGGGATTTTAGGATTATCACCTATGATGATCCCAGAAGTGGTATCTGCCGCCGAAAAACGAACTTTAGTGCCAGTTATCTGGCTACATGGACATGAGTGTACAGGGTGTGATGAGGCTTTTATTCGTTCTCAGACCCCACTTGCATCAGATGTTCTCTTAAATATGATATCCCTGGAGTATATGGATGTTTTAGCGGCAGCGGCTGGGGAACCTTTGGAGCACCACTTACAAGAGGTTATGAAAAAGTATAATGGTAAGTATCTATTAGCAGTGGAAGGTGCAGTTCCTCTCGGTGACGATGGAATTTCTTGTATGGTAGGCGGGAAACCATTCGTCCAAAATCTAAAAGAAGTGGCCAAAGGAGCTGCGGCTATTATAGAAGTGGGCTCTTGTGCAGCTTGGGGAGGAATTCAGGCAGCGAGGCCTAATCCTACAAAATCTGTGTCAGTGAGTGATGTAATTAGTGGGAAGACTATTATCAAAGTTCCTGGTTGTCCGCCGATTCCTGAAGTGATTACCGGCGTGATTATGCATTATACTTTATTTGGGCAACTTCCCCCTCTGGATAGTAAAGGGCGCCCTAAACAATTTTTTGGCAATCGGATTCATGATACCTGTTATCGTCGGCCATTCTTTGACTCAGGCATGTTTGTAGAGAAATTTGATGATGCCGGTAGTAAGGCTGGCTGGTGTTTATACAAAGTTGGATGTCGAGGACCTGAAGCTTATAATTCTTGCGGCAATATGCGTTGGTGGAATGGCCTTTCTTATCCAATTCAATCGGGTGCGCCTTGTGTGGCCTGTGCATCTAATAATTTTTGGGACAATGACTCCTTCTATGAACGTATGCCGAATATCCCTGTACCCAATGTAATTGCAAATGCTGATAAGGTGGGTATTATTGCAGCAGGGGCTTTAACTGCTGGCGTACTTGCTCATGGAGCGTTTTCCGCTATTCAGCACGCAAGGCACCATGCGAGCAAACCTGGACCGGAAAATGATAAGGAATAGATCATGTGAGGAGGGACCATATGAAACGTGTTGTTGTTGACCCTGTGAACCGTATTGAAGGACATTTGCGGTTAGAAGTTGTCGTTGATGAGGCTACTGGAAAAGTGCAGGATGCACTATCGAGTGGTACGGCATGGCGTGGTATTGAATTAATTCTTAAAGGACGAGATCCTCGGGATGCCTGGGTTTTTGCTCAACGCATTTGTGGTGTATGTACTACTGTTCATGCTCTAGGTTGTCTGCGCGCAGTAGAAGACGCTTTAGGTATTGAAATACCCAAAAATGCTAACTATATTCGTAATATTATTGCTGCTACCCAAATGGTTCATGATCATATCGTACATTTTTATCATTTGCATGCCTTAGACTGGGTGAGTCCAGTGGCCGCTCTTAAAGCTGATCCGGCGGCCACTGCTGCCCTGCAAAATACAGTATTAGACAAATATTCAATGGATTTAAAAGGTCCTGTTGAGTTTGATACTGATGCATATCCTAAAGAATTTCCAAAGGCAACAACTGCTTATTATAAAGGCATTCAAGAAAAAATTAAAAAAATCGTGGATAGTGGTCAGTTAGGTATTTTTTCAGCACAATGGTGGGATCATCCTGATTATAATGTATTGCCACCAGAAGTTCATTTAATGGCTGTATCTCATTATTTAAACATGCTTGATAAACAACGTGAACTTGTTGTTTCTCATGTTGTTTTTGGTGGGAAAAATCCCCATCCCCATTATGTAGTTGGTGGTATGCCTTGTTCAATTTCGATGAATGATATGAATGCACCGATTAATGCTGAGCGTTTAGCGGCTGTGGATGTGTCAATCAATCTGGCTATTACACTTGCAAGCTCCTTTTATGTACCTGATGTACTGGCGATTGGTGAGCTCTATGTTAAGCAAGGTTATGTTGATGGTGGCGGGCTCGCTAAAGAAAGAGTACTTGGTTTTGGCGATTATCCTGAGGACAACTATTCAGGCACTTCTAATGGTGATTTCCATAAAAATTTATTACTTCGTTCAGATGGAGTCGTAGAAAACTTTGCGCAAGGTGTGGATAAAGCAGTATTTTATACTTTTGAAGCCAAAGATTTAACAGACCCGGACGTATTAACCGAAGGGATTGAACATTCATGGTATGGTGATACTGCAAATGGCAAGGACTTGCATCCATGGAGTGGTGTGACTAAACCTGAGTTTACTGGCCCTAAAGAGGGAACCAAGACAGATTGGAAATATCTCGATGAAAAAGGTAAATATTCCTGGATTAAAACTCCAAAATGGAAAGGTAAGATGGCTGAAGTCGGACCTCTTTCTCGTTATATTATTGTTTATACCAAGGTGAAACAAGGAATTATTAAACAGCCTACTTGGGTTGAAAAAATGATGGTTGATCAAGTGGATGCAGTTTCTAAAATATTAAATTTGGCACCGGAAAAGTGGCTCTTATCTACAGTTGGTCGTACAGCAGTACGGGGACTTGAAGCACAAGTTATGGCATATCTCGCCAAATATTATTTCGAGAAATTAGTGAATAATATTAAAGCAGGTGATACAGCCGTTGCCAATATGGAAAAATGGGAACCTAATACTTGGCCTAAAGAAGCTAAAGGTGTAGGGCTCCATGAAGCACCTCGCGGCGGACTCAGCCATTGGGTGGTTATTAAAGATGGTAAAATTGAAAATTATCAGGCTATTGTACCATCAACATGGAATGCCTGTCCCCGGGATAGTAAATCTGGATATGGGCCTTACGAAGCCAGCATGATGGATACTAAGGTGAAAATTGCTGATAAACCCTTAGAAATTTTAAAAGTGATTCATTCATTTGATCCTTGTCTGGCTTGTGCTACTCATTTATATGATGCTTCAGGTCGTCAGTTGGCGGTTGTGCATAGTGATCCTTATTTGAATGTTTAGCAAATGCTAAGGTAGGTAAGGGAGGGAGTATAATGAAGGTTCGTTCAGTCATTGTTTATTCAGTATTTTCCATCTGGACGAGGATTTTTCATTGGATGATGGTAGGTGCGATTGGCGTATTGTTTATTACTGGTCTGTATATTGGTAATCCCTTTTTTATTGGTAGTCAGGGGATAGAGCCAACTTTTGCCATTAGCAATTGGGCATCAATGTCAACGATTCGTTTTATTCACTTTTCAGCTGGGTATATATTAATGGCATCCTTTATTTTTCGGATATATGGTTTTATTACACATAAAGGAGATCGTATGTTGCCCAAGCCTTGGACTAAACTGTTTTGGTCTGGCATGATTGATATGAGCTTGCATTATGGATTTTTGCGTTCCGCTCACAGGCCTTATTTGAGAAATTCTATGGCTCGTGCTGGATATGGCGGAGTTTATGCCATGATCTTTTTGGAAGCATTTACGGGGTTTGCCATGTATGGGCAGATCAATCCTAGTAGTGGATTGGCGAAACTATTTGGACCAATCAATCATTTGCTTGTAAATGAGTACGTGGTCCATTTGATTCATCATTATGTGGCATGGATGATTATGTTATTTGTTATTATCCATGTATATATGGCGACAAGGGCTGATATGAGTGAAAAATATGGTGAAATTTCGGCCATGTTCTCAGGGGTTAAATTTTATGATACAGAACCTGATGATATAGGGGACATTAAATAATGGAGCAAATCACTGTTTTGGGTGTCGGCAATATTTTGATGCAGGATGAGGGTTTCGGTGTGAGAGTTGTGGAAGAGCTTCTCCACAAATATCAATTTCCGGAAAACATTCAAATATTGGATGGTGGCACACTTGGCATGGAGTTATTGAGGTTTTTAATCGGAACAGATAAATTGATATTAGTTGATGCTGTATCTGGAGGCTTGCCTCCAGGAACGCTATATCAGTTTAACCATGATGAAGTTAAAGCGTACTTTAAAGAAAAAGTATCTATGCATGAATTAGGTATTCAAGATGTATTAGCGGTAATGGATGTTTTGGAAAAACCTGTAAATGAAATTAGAATTTTTGGGGTACAGCCATTAACCATTGATATCGGTCTGGAAATGACAGCTATTGTCGCTGAGGCTGTGGAAAGTGTAGTAGAAAAAATACTACTGTTACTTAAAGAATGGCAAGTTGAGGTAGTGGAAAAATGCTGATTACAGAGTTAGAATTATCGCCAAGTGCCAAAGCTGTGTTATTTGAGATCAGTGAAGCGTTACAACGTTTCACTGATAGTGGTCAAGGGTGGACTATATTCTCCAATAAAATGTCACTTACATCTAAGGATCGTCAAGCTATTTATGATTTTTTGGGGCAGGGCAGTATTAAAATAAAGTTAACAGATAGCGATGAACCAGCAGAGTGGATGGAAAGTGGTATTTCTGGGGTGTGGTATGGTGTATTTTATGATCAGACCAATAATCCTATCCTTGAAACCATAGAAATAGGAAGGTTTCCCCAAGTTCCATCGGCACAAATAGAAGATGTAAATGGTAGTATGAAACTGCTTAAGCAACGTCTATTGTAAAATGCGGAATGAAAAGGATGTTTACAGCCTTTTCATTCCGTATTTTTATTATTGTATAATGAGTGATAATTTTTTGCATACTAGAGGTGAAAAGTTAAAGGGAGTGTTAAATATGGTTACAGGGGTTAAATGTACTGCTTCAATTTGTAAACTTTGGGAATCCTGCGAACATTGTGACGCAATACAATTTGAAGTAAATATAGATGGCGGTGGCAAAGCTGCTAATCAAAGCCAACAAACTAACTATAAGACTTTTTATCCAAAATAATATACATAAATATAAAACCCGGATTGCACCGGGTTTTATATTTATGTATATATAGACTACATTATTTTTTATGTCTATAGAGGATATGGTATTATGAATAACGAAGTATTTAATATTACTATTAAAATTATAGTGCGAGAGGATGATAATTTTGGTGCGTGGTGTTAGAGGTGCAATATCAGTTGATAAAAATGAACCTATAGAGATATTAGAGCGTGTGGAAGAACTTCTAGTTGCGATGGTACAAGCAAATAAAATACAGACTGAAGATATAGCGTCAATTACTTTCAGCTCAACTGCTGATCTTAATGCAGCATTTCCTGCATTAGCTGCTAGAAAATTGGGATGGATAGATGTTCCGTTATTTGGAACACTGGAAATTGATTGTCCTACAGGATTACCACGTTGTATCCGTGCGCTTATTTTATTAAATACGGATTTGCCGCAAAATGCGATTAAACATATTTATTTACGAGAGGCCGTCATATTGCGCCCTGATGTTAGAAAATAGTGTTTAATTCTATGAGGTGAGAAAAATGCGGCTAATTTCTATTGTTGTACCTGTTTATAATGAAGAAGATAATATTGAAGTCTTTTATCAAGAGGTTTGTAAATACATGAGTTCGTTAGAATATACATTTGAGCTGATTTTTGTAGATGATGGTTCAAGTGATGCGACTCCTTTCATATTAGAGCGTTTAGCTCAGGCTGATGGACGAGTACGGGGGCTGATTATGGCACGCAATTATGGTCATCAATTAGCTTTAACTTGTGGTCTTGACCATGCGAATGGTGATGCAGTCATTACGATGGATGGAGATATGCAACATCCCCCTGAAATGTTACCCTTATTACTGTCTAAGTGGGAAGATGGTTTTGAAGTTGTGCAAACAATAAGGGTGAGTACGGAGGGAGTTTCTTGGTTTAAAACCGTCACGTCGGGTATGTTCTACAAATTAATAAATTGGATGTCTAAGGTGCGCATCCAAGAAGGTGGTTCTGATTTCCGCTTATTAGACAAGGCAGTAGTACAAAGTTTTCGTCGTTTTAAAGAACGTGCGCGATTTATTCGTGGCATGATTGGTGCTATTGGTTATCGACAATTACTGGTAGAATTTACAGCTCCCAAACGTTATGCTGGCACATCCAAGTTTTCCCTAAAAAGAATGTTGCATTTTGCTCTTGATGGTATTACTGCATATTCACAGTTGCCCTTGCGTTTTGCTTTTTATATAGGTCTATTGTTTGCTTTGATCAGTTTTGGCGTTACCATGCATGTTGTTTATATTAAAATTTTTACCTTGGAGGCAGTGCCGGGTTGGGCTACTATTTCTGCTAGCATTTTACTGCTAGGTGGACTACAATTACTTGGCCTGGGGATTATTGGCGAATATGTAGGACGCATTTTTGAAGAAGTTAAACAACGTCCCTTATATTTACTACGCGAGGAATTGAAAAAGGATCAAGAAAAGTAATTTTAAACAATAATTTATCAAAAAAAGATTTTTTAGCAGGAAATTTCAAATGTAAAGCGAAGTATGTGAAAATGTGCAGTTTTTATAAACGCCTAATCCGCGCACCGGACCGGGGGACCCAAAGTTTTGGGGTGAAACTTGTAAGGCAAATTATTTGCCGAAAAGTAGGGTATCTCAACCCTAACCCGTCAGCTAACCTCGGAGGCTATTGAGAGGGGTATATAGTGTGGGTAAGTTTTTTCGAATTGTGGTGTTCTCGTTACTTCTAGTAAGTGCAGGTATGTTATCCTGTGCGGAGGCCGCTTATCATCAAGGCGACCAAGGGCAAGATATTGCTGCTATTCAAACGCAACTAAATGGGCTGGGGTATAATGTTGGCAGTGCTGATGGTGATTTTGGCCAAGCTACAGCAGCAGCAATTGAAAAATTCCAACGAGACAGAGGTCTTGAAGCTGATGGTGTAATTGGGATGGAGACTTATCGCGCAATTATGGGGAGAGAAATGACGGTTAGCCGTGATGGTTCAAGTACTCTAGTGCGAAGAGTAGTGCAAGCTTCATTGCGTTATCAAGGTGTACCCTATGTGTTTGGTGGTACATCGCCTAATGGTTTTGATTGTTCTGGTTTTACTCGTTATGTATTTGCTCAAGCTGGAGTTTATTTACCAAGAGCTGCTGATGAACAGTATGAAGTTGGACAATATGTGTCTTATAGTCGATTGCAATCCGGTGATTTAGTGTATTTCAGTACATATGAGTCTGGAGCTTCACATGTTGGTATTTACTTAGGAAATGGACAATTTATTAGTGCTACTTCAAGTCGCGGTATAGCAATAGCGCGTATGGACAGTGGTTACTGGGGAGACCGTTACTTAGGAGCACGTCGGGTTTTATAAAAAAACTTGGCTTGCGCCAAACCTTAGTTGCCCTTATTTGGAATCAAGAAAGTGTTATACTTTCTGATTCCGTAAAAATGTTTTAGGGGAGGCGGGCTGAGCCTCCCTAATTTTATTTGATTACCGCAAATAGCTAGGCTTCACCAGAACGCTGATTAGGTGATGAGCCTAGTTTTTATAAAGTCAATTAAAGAAAAATAATATTGAATTTCGCATAACTAACTGGGGAATACTAAATTAATGAGTATTGATTATAAATTAGGCACCAAGAGAGTTGCCTCTATTAAGTTCGGAGGCCTATATGTTTAAATTATATTGGCAAAAATTTATCCTGCCATATTGGCCGTTAGTTCTCATTGCACTGGTGTGTTTTATTATTGCCAGTATCGCTGGGTTATCGGCTCCACTCATTATCAAGTTTTTAATTGATGATGCATTAGTACATGGTGATGTCCAGTACTTACATTTTATTATCGCAGGTATTATCGGTGTATATTTATTGCGGGGCATATTTTCCTACATTCATGGGCAGACAATAGCTAAAGCAGGCAATAAGATGGTGGCTCAAATGCGCGTAACTATGTTTGAACGCTTGCAAAAATTAGACTATGCTTACTTTATTAATACCTCAACCGGAGAAATAATTTCATTATTTACGAATGATTTAGGACTCATTCAGCAGGCTGTATCTGTTGCGGTACCTGATTTGCTCATCGAATCACTTAATTTAATGGCTATTATGCTGATTATGATATATTTTGATTGGGAGTTGGCATTAGTTACTTTTGCTACATTACCATTTATTATATTGGCGATTGGTTTTTTCAATAAAAAAATTGCCAACTTAGGAATGCTGGTAGAAAATACCTTGGCAAAAGTTACAAGTATTTTGCATCAATCATTATTATCAATGATGGTTGTTCAAAGTTATGTGCGGGAAGATTATGAGTGTGAAAAATTCAATATTAAGATGCGACTTGCTGCTGATGATTTTATTAAAGTGCAACGATTTAAGGCACTATTAATAGCTTTAGTCGAATTTTTAGCGTCTATTGGTTTGACTACTATTATCTGGTACGGAGGTAAAGAGGTAATTGATGGTGATTTGACCATCGGAGGTATGTTTGCCTTTTTAATCTATATTATTAATATACCTACACCCATAGGTCGAATTAGCCAAGCTATTTCAAGTATGAAGTTAGGTATCGTTGCTTGGCAACGCATCAACTCTTTACATCAACAACTAAATACTGTTGTTGATGGGCATGATGAACTCGGACAGGTAGCAGGTAAAGTTGAATTTAAGAATGTAAATTTTGAGTATCATAGAGATTTGAGTACTTTGCGGGATATTAACATTGCGGTTCAGCCTAATGATATTGTAGCCATTGTGGGCCCAAGTGGTGCTGGGAAATCATCATTTGCCAATTTATTGCTCAGATTTTACGATCCAGTTGCAGGCACTATATTAATTGATGATATTGATATTAGAACACTGAAAATGAGTGCATTGCGTAAACAAATAGGTTTTATTCAACAACAATCTATTTTATTTAATGTAAGTATTTTAGAAAATATTAGATATGGGCGGCCAACAGCTAGTTTTGTTGAAGTTCAAGAGGTTGCTAAATTGGCAAATGCTCATGATTTTATCATGGAACTTCCTGGTGGTTATGATTATGTAGTGAGTGAACTTGGTAGTAATTTGTCTGGAGGGCAGAGGCAACGCATTGCTATTGCCCGGGCAATTATTATTGACCCGCCAATATTATTATTAGATGAACCTACAGCTGCCCTTGATGCTGAGTCCGAGTTGCAGGTTATGCAGTCGATACGTAAAGTAAGTGCCCATCGTACGACATTTCTTATTACCCACAGATTATCTACGTTAGTAGCATCAGATAGAGTTATTTATTTAGTGAATGGCCGCATTGCAGAAATGGGGACACACGGCAAGTTATTGAAGCAAGGTGGGCTGTATGCTAAAACAGTGTTGAGTGAAGATGTGGGAGAATAAGCTTCGGGTGGTACAAAATTCCACCCGAAGGATGGTATTCTTATTTTTTTAATATTTTAATAAGAATATTATTAAAAAGTGGCTTGGTTATTTTGTTTGTAAAAAGGGAAGTATGAAATATGATATCTGATGTAATGACTAAACTTAAAGAAAAAGGCTACCGTATTACCCCACAGCGACGTGTGATTGTTGAAAAGATAGTACAGACTGCTGGGTTATTAACGGTAGCTGAAATATGGAAATTAGTACGTGATGAGTATAGTGATATAGGCTTGGATACTATTTATAGAAATATTAATATATTGACAGAGATTGGTGTTCTTACATCAATAACCGGCATTGGTAATGACAGTACGCGTTATGAATTAGCCTACGCGAATCATCATCACCATGTTGTTTGTATCAAGTGCGGACAGGCAGTTTGTATTGACTATTGCCCCATTAATCATGAATTTAATACTATGCTGCGACTGAAGGGTTATGAGCTCATTCGCCATAATGTAGAGTTATTAGGTTTATGTATTGAGTGTAAAACACTGTGTAAGGAGAGGCGGAAATGTTTGAAGTAACGCTAGCTAATATTGATTTTGCTTATGATTATAATGTTGTTTTAAAAGATATCTCAATGACGATTACCAAAGGTGATTTTGTGGCGGTAGTTGGACCAAATGGAGCTGGGAAAAGTACTATGCTGAAGATTATGGCCGGACTCATCAAACCAACAAAAGGTCAAGTAAGTATAGGTGGGAAAGATATGTCGATCGCAAGGGTACAAGGCTTGATTGGCTATGTTCCCCAGAATTATGGGAAAAATGTGCTAGGTTTTCCAGCTACAGTTACAGAAATTGTATCTCTGGGTTTAACATTAAGCGTATCTAGGGCTCGGCAGAACCAGCAGGCTGCTAAACATATTGTCAACCATATGTTAGAACTTGTAGGGGCTGAAAATCTACGTGATCGTCGTATTGGCGAACTGTCAGGCGGGCAGCAGCAGAGGGTGATGGTAGCTATGGCTCTAGCATCAAATCCAGAGTTATTGCTCTTGGATGAACCTACTAGTGGAATTGACTATGAAGCCAGTGCCCGAATCTATGATTTGCTAGGAACATTAAATAAAAATCTTGGTATTACTGTTGTGATGGTGTCGCATGATATTGATAAAGCGATAAACTCTGCGAATAAGGTAGCATGTATTAATAAAGGATTATGTTTTTATGGTAGTAGTCAGGAATTTAATGAGACCCATGCCCAAGCGCGGCATTTGTGGTACTATGCAGGGTAATGGGGTGAGGATATGGAGTTTTTCCAGTATGATTTTATTCAAAGGGCATTATTAGCAGGTATCATAACGGCAATTGTATGCCCGGTGATTGGTAGTTTTGTGGTGGTACGCCGTCAATCAATGATTGGTGATGGCCTGGGACATATTGCTTTTGCTGGAGTGACAGGTGGCTATATGATTGGTATATATCCGGCAGTGGGAGCTTTTGTTCTTACAATAATGGGTGCTATTGGCATTGAACTTGTTCGTCGGCGACATGCTCAATTTGCCGACATGGGGCTGGCTATATTTTTTTATTCAGGTATTGCTATGGCTATTATTTTTAGTACCATTACACGAATGCCGAGTGCTGGGCTGCTGAGTTTTTTATTTGGTAGTATTATTACGGTTTCAGTGACTGATGTTTTAGTCATTGCTGGTAGTGGTACCCTAGTATTAGCTGTTGTATATCTACTATTTGATAAGCTGATGCTAATCACGTTAGATGAAGATATTGCGAATGTGGCAGGCATTAATACATCAATGATTAATATGTTATTTAGTATGCTAACAGCTGCAGTGGTGGTGGTTGGTATGACTGTAGTAGGTGTCTTATTAGTGAGTGCCCTAATGATCATACCCGTAGCGATAGCCCATCTATTACGGTTAGGATTTAAGGCTACCATGGGCGCAGCGGTTGTTTTTTCAGTATTATCGGTAGTGGTTGGTTTAACAGCCTCTTTTTATTTAGATATTGCACCAGGTGGGACCATTGTAATGACAGCGGTACTACTGTATATCACAACTGTACTTACTAGAGAAGGTATCGGCTTGAAGGCAAGATGGGGACGAACATCATCTCTTGGCCGGAATCAGGAAAATAATTAAATTGGCATACTGGCGTATGATTGGTAATATTGCCAATGAGGATATAATATTAAATAGTGTATGTACGACAGCCACCTGTCCAGCGAAATCTGCTGTGATATAGGTGGCTGTCGCTGTTAGCAGACCAGTCAGTGGTAAAAAAAATATTACACCTAGAATATTGAGTAAAACATGAGCTACAGCGACTCGTTTGGCAGCTAAGGTTCCAGCGGCTCCGACAATGATAGAAGACAAACATGAACCAATATTATTGCCATAGACGACATAGCTGGCAGTGGTCAAATCAATAATTCCGTCGCTGGCGAGTATCATGATAACTCCTGTAGCCGCACTGCTTGACTGAAAGAGCAGAGTAATGATTATACCGCCGATGATGCCGTACAGAGGATTTTCTTTGGCGGCTACTAAATAGTCAATGACTGTGGTAAATTCTGAAAAACTGCCTAAAGCATCAGATAAAATAGTAATTCCCAGAAACATACTGAGTAGTCCAGAGATCGCCATGGCAATATAGCGAAGTTTTTTTATGAGTAAGGTAATTATCATAGTTATGAGCAATAGTGGTAGAAAAAAATCAATGGGTATGGATATTGCCATTAATTGTACGGTAGAACAGGTGCCAATATTAGCACCTAGAATGATGCCCAAACCTTGATAAAAAGATAAATAATCAGCACTTACGAGGCCAATGGTGAGTAATGAGACTGCCGTACTACTTTGCATCATAGCCGCTGCGAATGTACCAAATAATACCCCACGCCATGGTTGTTTAGTTAATTGTCCTAAAAGATGTTTGAATTTATGCAAAAGAAGTTTTTGAAGACCAAGGCGCATGAAAAAAATACCACCTAATAATAATGTGATACCAAGAATACTAAGACTTATCGTTATATACATTTCATTACCTCCATCTTGAAGCTGGCAATATAATGTATGATGATTGAGGGAATTATAGAATTTTTCATTTTAAAAAACCTCTCTGCCAATGATTGGCAAAGAGGTTTTTGCTTGCATGAAAAAGGAAGATTGCGATATTTTCCAGATAAGAGGCATATATATTATTTAGTAAAGTATGTTTCGAAAAAGGAGATAAATATATGCAAAAAGATATGACCGAAAAATTGGTTGTTGATTGTAATGACGCTTATGTACGCACTAAAATGTATCATTATATCCAGTATCTAATAGAAAAACAAAAAGATATAAATATTAGACCGATTGTTATATTATGTATAGGTTCAGACAGATATATAGGTGATGCCCTTGGTCCCTTAGTAGGGACCTACTTAGAAGAAAATACAGAATGTATAGTTTGCGGTAGCCTAGATAGCCCTGTTCATGCCAGTAATTTAGTTGAAGTTATTGATAGTATTTATCATCAATATCAGCAACCTATTATTGTTGCTGTTGATGCATGTTTAGGTAATAATAATGAAATAGGAAATATAGAAATATGGGAGGGCAGCTTAGAAGCCGGCATTGCTGTTGGTGCTCAACTGCCGTGTGTAGGGCATATTTCAGTTATTGGCGTTGTTAATGCTAGTGGACGCATTGGTTATTTGGATTTGCAAAGCACACCATTGTCAATCGTCATGAAACTGAGTAAGTGTATTGGTGGAGCATTACGAGACGCTATTGATTCCATACACGTTCATAATGTTGTTTAGTGTCAGGCTGATTATTATTTGGGAAAGAGTTTATCCCAGAACATATATATACATATAAGCACAGATGCAAAGAGTATTCCAAAATCGGCAATCGGTTGTTCCATAATATCACCATCCTAGTGAGATTATATGATATGTGTCAGCAAGGTGCAAGTTCCTTGAAAAGACTAAGCTCTCTATTAAAGATATACAAAAATTTACAGGCACAATAAAGCATATTATCCCATACAATGAAGCAAGTGATGTGACGGGGGTGAATGCTTTGGTGTCTTTTTTTGTGGCAATGGCGGTTTCTCTTGTTAATGGCCTTGCGTTACTAGTATCTTATGTAACAAATAATACTTTTCCCTTACCTCTTCCGGAAAAAGAAGAACAGATATACTTAGAGAAATTTAAAAACGGTGACATGAATGCTAAAAGTGTTTTAGTGGAACGAAACTTGCGATTAGTTGCTCATATTGTAAAAAAGTTTGATAATACGGGTGAGGATATTGATGATCTTATTTCTATTGGGACAATCGGATTAATAAAAGCAATTAATACTTTTGACATAGCAAAGAAAATTCGTTTAGCAACATATGCAGCTAGATGTATTGAAAATGAAATTTTAATGCATCTTAGAAGTACTAGGCGTACTCGCGCTGAGGTTAGTCTATACGACCCTATTGGTGTGGATAAAGAAGGTAACGAGTTGCCTTCCGTAGTTTATCTGTATGGGGTAGCCTAGCCACGTAATTACTGAGGTAGACGGGGGCTTAATATTAATGTGAAATCATCGTCTTTTTGCCACTTTTCTTTCCGGTAGGTGGCTGATTCTAAAATTATTTTTAGCATTTTATTTTTAGCGGCAGGGTTATCTGATTTCTCATATACCTTTAAAACCTTTTCAACTTTAGGTATAATATCCTTCTTTGCTTTTTCATATTGAATTTCATTAGCTAAAGCAAGTTCAACTTCAACTATATTTTTTTGTGCTTCATCAATTCTCTCTGATAATTTAGTTGATCTCTCCAGATACGTTTCAACATCATAAACTTTTTTTTCTAGTAGGTCATGCAAACTATCTTTTTGCTGTTCTAATTCTTTCAATTCTTTTTTTAGATTTTTATAAACTTTATCTTTGACACTGATATTAATATTCTGCTCATTTGGTTTAAGGTTATCCCATTTAGCGCGATACTCATCAAGCCATAATTGCAGACCAGCGAGTACTTTTTGCTCAACATACTCAAACCTGCAGCTTTTATTTTCACAATGCCTATTGTAGCACATCAGGTGGGGATATGACTGATGGGCATATGGCCTATAAACCATAGAGCTGCCACACATATCGCATTTAATTAGACCTGCCAGGGGGTTAGTAATGCCGTTGACTATCTGATAAGGTGGGTGGTACTTTTTAGATAACATATCTTGTACATGCTCAAATTCTTGCATAGTGACATAGGGTTCGTGGCAATCATATATCCAAATTTGTTCATCTCTAGGGCGCACTTTTGTTTCTTTCCCGGGTCGAGTTGTTGCCTTCTTAGTTGCTACTTTCTTCCATGCGTTTACCCCGGCATAAGCAGGATTTTTCAAAATAACTAAAACCGAGGATGCAGACCACTTCTTACCTTTGTAAGATAGATATCCCATTCTATTTAGTTCATTAGCTATCTTACTTGTCCCCATATCAGTCGCATATAATCGCCATATTAAGGCTGTAGGCTCACTTTGTTCTGGGTGCTTAATCAAGTATCTCTTACCGTCTTTTTTCTCAATTTTATACCCGTATGGGGGCAGAGTGCCAAGATAGTTACCTGATTCGAGACTACTGATCCTGCCTCTCTGCAAACGCCTGGTAATCATTGTCAATTCTCTGCGAGCCATGAATGTTTCAAACTCTGTGTATTCCTCATCCCATTCATCGTTTAGGTCGTAAATCTTTCTAGGCGTGACTATCTTAGTTTTAGCGGTCTTAAAAGTTTCGATTATTAAACCTGCATCTTGCATTTTACCGCGGCCAAGGCGGTCGATGTCCATACAAAAAACAGATTTCCATTTTCCTTCTTCGATTTCTTTTAACATTTTTAACATCTCAGGGCGATGGATTAGACTTTCGCCAGATAGGGTTTCTGGGAAAACATGTGTTATATTCACGCCATAGCTTTTTGCGACTTTAAATAATGCCGTTCTGTGTTTTTCCAGTGTTTCGCCTTCGCCTCTTGCCTCGGCTTCCTGATCTTCTCTTGATTTACGAAGATAAAAGCAGGCAGGCTCGAGGTCAATGTCTTTATTCTCTTGGTTTTTCATATAAGCACCTTATATCCGGCTGCTGCTATTGTCATAGTATCCTCCTAGACACGTGTTTTAGAAACTAGTAATTAATATTACTAATATATGATTAATTTTTTAAGGCCTACAAACCTTACAAGCCACATACCCAGCCCCAGCAGCGTCCTCACGACTATCAAAGTAAACCTTATGATTATTAGACATCATCCCTACATAGCGGCAACCTGCATGGTGAAATTTACCTGTATTAGAGTTGGCAATGTAGGCGCCTTCTGATTGCGGGGTAGGCGCAAAAGTGCCGGCGACGCAGTCACTAAGGTGTATGGTTTGAGATGATGTTGATTGTGGCTGTGGTAGAGACGGGGCGGCTGCGAATGCAGCAGTGAAGCTGAGTAAAAGGATAATGGCTAATAATAAGCTTATATAAGATTTCTTTAATAGTTTCATGATTTCTCCTTTAGTTGATTATGTTGGCTTTTAAATGAGCTTACTTATTGGAACCTTTTAAAATAACCACGATAATACAGTCTGTCATGGTTACTTTTTTTACATCAATGCCTCCTAATTTATGTTCGCATTTTATTGCAAAGTTTAATCACAATCTCCGCCAGCGCCTTCGTTAGGACTGCTATCATCAGTATTACTGTTATCGTGATGATCGGTATCATAATCACTGGAGCAATCACTAGATTCATTCTTTCGTGGTTTTTTCGTATTAGTAGAAAATAATTCATTAAAGAATCCCATTAAATACACGTTCTATGAATTAATATCTTTACCACAATGTGGGCAAAGTGTTTCACAGTGTTGCTTGTGAATTTCCTCTGAAAAACCTGAAGCTAATATACCAGCCGGCAAGGCAAAAAGTCCAATACCCAATAAAGCTAATATGGCGCTTAAAAATTTACCTAATGGTGTAATAGGGTAGGCATCACCGTAACCCACTGTAGTTAGTGTAACAATTCCCCACCACATAGTTGCTGGGATGCTTGAAAAGATTTCGGGCTGGGCTTCATGTTCGACGAAATACATCATGCAAGATGAAATAATAAGTAAGGTCATGCCAAAAATCATAGTTATTGTCAGATATTCTTTTTTTGCAATGATAACATGTTTTATCAAAGTATACGCACTAGAATATCGGCCTAGTTTAAATAACCTGAATATCCGTGATAACCTGATTAAACGAATAAATCTCAAATCGAAAGTTATGAATATTGGAAGATAAAATGGAATAACGGATAATAAATCAATTAGAGCCAGAGGAGTAAAAATAAATTTTAATCTGCCAATAATATGGCCAGTATATTTTTTATTGACATTGCAGCACCAAATTCGTAAGAGGTATTCAACGCTGAAAAGGGCAACTGAGAAATATTCAAAATAAAGTAGTATATCAGCATATTGTTCGGCTATTTGATCGACAGTTTCCAGCATAACAGCTAAAACATTAAGTAGAATTAAAATAACCATAAAAATATGAAAGGATTTAAATCCAATTGTATTAATGGTATTTCTTTCAAATAATTGATGAGTGTTTATTTTGAGTTGATAATATTTAGAATATAGAGATTTACCAATATTTCCCTCAATTTCTGATAAATCTGTACCCATAAAATACTTCCTTCTAATTAAATTTGCGATTTTTATAACATTGCATCGCATAAAGGATACACTGTCCATTTAAGTAGTGTATTGTTTTTTTGCTGTAATTTATTTTATCAATTCCAAATTTCTAATATCATCTTCATACTTCGATTCTAGTCAGTTTTTTAGACATATATCTAAACTAGCTAGAATAAATTTTTTTAAGTTACCAATGTCAGCCGGAGAGTTAAATGTAACTATACTTTTACCATGTTCTTCTAATACTTCATAATAAGGACACATTTCTTTTGTCGTATTAGCATCAAGAGGGGATCTAAAGTGACATTTATCATCGGAGTTGAATATTAAAAATTCTTGATTATTAAATAAAAAAATAATTTCATCAGTTAATAAGTGGAAACTGAATTCTGTAGTATTGAATTCAGCTGCCTGTAATAATTTTTGTACTCGACTAAAAATACGTTGCTCCATATCAGTCATTTCTAACCTTATGTGATCAGTTCCTGCTGGTTCAGAATCTTTGTCTAGTGGTGTTTCAATTAATGTCTGTGCGCAACGAGTAATTTTCGGTGATATTCTTTGACTTTTTACTACGCTTGGTTGCAGTACTTCTTTACTTACTTCATTGAATATTTCAGATAGCGTTGAGAGTAAAGATTCTTTTATTAATGGTCGATACCTGTCAATAGCGCCATTTGTTAATCTTGTCTTACCAGTTTGCTTAATAATGAATCTTATAAATTCATCGGAAGGTTCATCGAATAAATTTCTTAATACTTCTTGTATTGAAATTACAGATGATAAGTCTTCTGCTAGTTTAGAAATAACACTATTTTCAATGGAAGATTTTCTGAATTGCGATAATGTTTCTATGTCTGAGTTAGTGATGGAAGAAAAATTAAATTCAAAGAATGGCGTCGTATCCATTATATTTGCTTGTTTAACGTCTGAGAAAAAATTATATTTCACACCATCGGTTATAATGGCCAGTTTCAACTCAGGAGTGGAATTAAAATAGCGACTTAATTGAGCAGTATGATTATCAAGTCTGCTACCAACAGGCTTTGCCTCTATAAACATGATAATTTTATTATCCTTAAGGACAGCATAATCTACTTTTTCGCCCCTTTTCTTTCCGAAGTCTGCCGTGTATTCAGGCTGAACTTCAAGTGGATTAAAAATATCAAATCCGAGCAGTTGTATGAATGGTATTATCAGTGAATGTTTAGTCATTTCCTCGTTAGTAATATGGCTTTTACGTTCTAGAATTTGGGCGGAGAGTGTTTGAACTTTTTCTTCAAAATTCATAAAAATATGCTCCTTTTAATATCAAATTTTTCTATATTTACGCAGCTCTACAATTCCCTCCTCACATACATACCTATCAATATCACTCTCATATTCACAGCAACAACATTCCTCATCGAACAATAACTGCCATGCAAACTCATTAGCCTCACGCTCAAATCGGCTAGGAGAAAAGAAGGTATGTTCAATCATAAAATAATAACCCCATCCCTTATGAAGCTGGGCATGTCCCAGCTCGTGAGCACAGGTTTGGCGTTGGCGATATTCTTCTAATATGCTATTTATGACAATGAATTTTCGACGTAGAATCCGATCGTAAAAACCATGTAAATGGGCAGGCATAGGTGCTAGAACAATCTCTATCTTTAAATAATCTGCGAGCTCATAGGGATTCCTGGTATGATATTTCTTTACTAAATTTTTCACACGACGTTTAATGTCCATATGCACCTCCAACATAAAGAACTGACGTTCGACATAATGTTACAAAATAACCACGACAATTATAGAATGTCGTGGTTATTTGGCGCGTTTTATTGGCTTGATAGCATAACCTATGAGTTTATCAAAAAACCTGTATAGTAATTGTTCGCTCACAATTATTCCCCCTTGTTCTTATTAGTTTCTTTTAGTTTCCTATATACTCATAGAAAATCAGAGCCAGGCTTTTTCCTCTTGTTGAGTTCCTTTGCTCGTTTATATAACTGCAATTCAACTATATCTAATATAGCTTGCTTATCTTCGTCATTTAATGGGGTGCCGCTAAACATGATCTCATGTTGCTCAAGGATTTTTTTTAGGTCCTTGGGCTTTTTTTCTTCTAATCCACTAACAGTAGATATTTTATTATTTATCTTGCCGAGAATGTAATCAGTGGTAGTTTCATAATAAACTGCTAAAGTTTTTATAGTATCAAAATCAGGTTCACTTACATTATTTTCATAGCCAGAAAGAGTTTTATTGTGTATTCCAGTATCTTGAAATACTTCTTTTTGGGTTTTATTTTTTAAAATCCGCAATTCACGTAATATACTACCAACTGTTGTCATAAAATTCACACCTCAAGTATATTATAAATAATTCTTAGAAATAAAGAAACAAAGTCTTAGAAAATGCGAAAAAATTATTGACATCTTAGAAACTAAGATGTATTATGGTGATAAATAGTCTTAGAAGTTAAGACAGGGGGTGATAAGATGAAGATTAATGAGAGATTAAAAGCATATCGTGAAAGTATTGGACTTAAACAAAATTTTGTAGAGAATAAAGCTAAAATGAGTCAGAAAAGACTTAGTGCTATTGAAAATGGCCAAGTTAAGTTATCTGCAGATGAGTTTGAACATATTTGCATTTATGGATATGAAGTCAACCCCACCATTTTTTTTAATGATGAATTCTTAGATTCTAAGAATAAGACTACTTCCCCAAAATCCCAGGCTAGTTAAGGAGGTGAGAAGATATGTTAGACCCTAAAAACCTAAAACCAGGCCAAGAGCAACATGAGATATTTACTTCCAGAATTGGCCGAAAGACTGCAAAAAGAATCCAATACGACTATCGCAATTCAGAAGGTGAACTTTTCTCTTGTGTTGGTAAAACCCTTGAAGGTTGCCAACAACTTCGTAAGCAATGGCAAGTTGGCAAGCTAGCTTAATAGTAATTCTGGACAAACGGCATTGCATAAGTTGTAACGAGGTGATTTAAGATGGCAATTGCCAAAGAAAAGCCCAAATATGCTGCTACATATCTGCTAGGCAATACGGTTGTACATGTGATTGCCCCTCCTCCGATGACTGAGGCGAAAAAAGAAAAAATATTACGTGAATTGCAGCAAAGTGAATGGGAGGCATGGAACTTAATGCCGGTTGAGGAAAGACTGAAAGCTAATGCAGATTGGGCTGCAGAGTATGCCGGATAATTTTCCGGCGGGATCATTTTGGACAGGCGGCGCGTGTATGCAACTACAAAATATTAGATTTAATACTGGTGAGCAAATTGGAGTCTATCAGCAACGTGCTTTATTAGGCAATGTAGTTCTATTATTAATCTTTTTGACAGTACTTATGTTGGTACCTGGTGAATGGTAGAAAAAAATGCCCGTCCAGGAGACAGGCGAAAAGTGGGGTGTGGGTAGTT
>JAGFZX010000117.1 GCA_017889585.1 Bacillota bacterium | reverse complement strand
GCCTTATCTACAACAACATCTACTGCCCTTGGTTCAACTCATATGAACTCTACCGTTGGGGGATTGGATATCGATGCTTTGATCAGTGCGACAATTGCAGCGAAAAGTTTACCCATCACCCTTCTACAGAATAAGAACGCAGTTTTGCAAGCCAAAGTAAATGACTATACAACGATTAAAACAGCCATAAAAACACTGCAATATGCGGCAAAAGATTTAACATATGCTAGCACCTTTTCGGGGCGGAAAGCAACATCGTCAGACGAAGATGTTGTGACAGCCACGGCAACAAATGGTGGAACGAATGGTAGTTATACGATTAAGGTTGATCAGATGGCTACAATAACGAGTAATACAAGTTCAGCTGTTGCAACTTCTGATGGCACGAAAGCGACTGTAACCGGAACGACTGCCCTTACGAATCACAACCAGGAAATAACTGTAGATAATATTATTACGGCTGGTAGTTTTGTTATCAATAATAAAAGCATTAGTGTCTCTTCAACAGATACGATTAACACTATAGCTAATAAAATTACGGCTTCTGGTGCAGGTGTGAAAGCTACAGTAGGGGCGGATGGGAAAATTACTCTTACCCAGAAGACTGTCGGAGAAAGTAACGTAATTACGTTAGGTGACGATACTACTGGCCTTTTTAGTGCAGCTGGTATTACTCAAGCAGAGGTAATAGCGGGACTTAATGCTGATGTGAAACGTTCGTTAGATGAGGTCTTTACGGGAGCAAGTGCAATAACTTCAGGATACTTTTCCATAAACGGAACATTTTTTTCTGTTGACCCAACGAAGGATACGATTGAGTCTATTGTCAAAAAAATAAATGCTTCCACAACGGCTGGCGTTTCCGCTTTCTATGATTCTACTACACATCAAATATCACTGACTTCTCAAACCGCTGGGGATGAACAGATTACGCTAGGAACTAGTACTATAGATAGTTCGAATTTTTTATCTCAAGTAGGTTTGGTACAAAGTAATCAAAAGACAGGTGAAGATGCTAACGTTACGGTAAATGGAATAGCCGCGACTGCAACTGATAATAAAATAACATACCAAGGGAATACGTTTACTCTTGTAGGTGAGGGATCTTCCACTGTTACAGTAACTGACGATATTGATGCTATGGTGACAAAGGTGCAAACCTTTATTACTGCATACAATGCAGCTATGGATGCAGTTGTCAATAAGATAACAGAAAAAGCAGATTCTGAATCAACAGATGCGTCTGTAGGGGATTTATTTGGTGATTCTACACTAAGAGGCATTGAGCAATCCTTGAGGAGTTATAGTTCGTCAGTCTTATCTTCGCAATCATCTACGATGCAGCAACTTTCACAAGTTGGTATTACCACTGGTACTGCAGGGGTGTATGATTTAGCACAAATCGAAAGTGGACATCTAGAACTGGATGAAACTAAACTTCGTGCAGCCTTAACCGCTGATCCGAGTGCTGTTGAATCACTTTTTGGTAATACGACGGTTAATGTAGATGCAGAAGCAGTTAGTACAGGAGATGGTACTACAACAGCCTTTACTCTTAAGCACGGCACTGACATCATAGGAGATCCTATAGTTAGAGTTGGTAGTACCACGTATACGCTAGTGGATGCTGCCGATCTAAAAACATATGTGGTTGGGACTCCAGGTGCTGGAGAAACAAATGAACATCAATTTTCCTTTGATAGCATTACTGGGAAGATCACTCTGAACAGCGCGCCAACTTCTACGGAGAGTATTACTGCTGATTATGACTATGACGTTAGTTCGGGGAGTGGTGCAGGGATTTTCGTTCAGATGAATTCTATGTTAAACAGCTATACCCAATACGGTGGTACGATTGATGCTTCAATAGGGGCAAATGGTTATCTTGCGAAAAATATTAAATACAACAATGAGCGCATTACCGATTTGAAATATCGATTGTCGCAAGAGCAGGCTACCTTGTATACAAAATATCAAAATATGCAGACAACGTTGCAAGGTCTTCAATCCCAGGGAAGCTATATTACGGCACTGCTTAATAGTTTGAATAGTAGTAGTAGTAGTAAGTAGTTAGCTGAACAATAAAATTTTAAAATGGTCAACAATTAAGTTGACCATTTTAAAAGAAAGTAATGTTCACTACTGTCTAGTTCTGATACTAGGAGGAAAGCATGTGTAATTATTTGCATGAAGAAGTACTAAAGTTGCTGTCTCAACATGAAACATCTTATGCTAAGCCGATGAACTCGCAAGAGATCGGTGAGATATTGAAGGTAACACCATCCTATATCCGCAGTCAATTATCCCAATTGGCTAAAGAAAGAACAGTGGGAGTGCGAAGAGGAAACGGTGGCGGATATTACTTGATAAAAAAGGAGATATAGCACTATGGAACCAGTGAGTGAAGATAAAAAGCAATTTGATGAGTTAGGTGTCTTATTAAAAGAAATGAAAGATTATTTAAGTAATCTTGAACCTGGTTGCCAAGAGTTATCCGTTAAGTTTCACGAGGCTGATAAGTCACGACCATTAGAAAAATTAACACAAATTATGGAAGGCTTAAATTTTTATCAGAAATTATTAAAGTCTGCTGCAATAGTGCTAACAATTGATTTTTCTGAAATTTTGTATGAAAAACTGTCTGTATCTTCATTATTAGATCAATTATGTCAAACGTTTGCGAGTATCTTTGAAGCGACAGAAAATGAAGATTTTTCTTTGCTAACGGATATCATAGAATATGATTTGATTCCTGCTATCGCTATCTCGCAAGGCATGTTAGCGGTAGTGCAGGTACGATATGAGGAAAGGGTTATATAGATTGTGATAAACAAAACGCTTAATATATTGGAAAAGAAGAACTGGGATGCTTACAAAGAACGCTATAATATTGAAAGAATTGATACTACAGTGAATCAAGAATGTATCGAAATTATGGACAGCCGTGGAGGATTGCCAACGGTACGAGTAATATCCTCAAATGGTAAGTGGATATTTTTACACAGTTCTGTAGATCCGTTGAAAGAAGCACAAAAGATTGCGGGCACTATTTCTACTGAGCCAGGGAAAATTATTGTTGTTTATGGATTTGCTCTTGGATATTTGGTTGAGGCATTGCTAGAGATGGTAGATGAGAGAAATCTATTATTTATTATCGAACCTGATCGTGATTTGTTTTTTACTGCAATGGGTACCCGAGATTTAAGTCATCTGATAAATTCTGAAAATGTTTGCCTTGTGGTAGGAGATACTTCGAAGAAAATTGGTGATAGCTTCTTTTCTGTCTATGATGTAACAAAATATAAAGAAATTGTGATGACTGGTTTATTAGGGCATCAGACGGTTTATGCTGCATTCTATCACAAGTCAATACAGTGTATTAAAGATGTTGTGAATGCAAGATTGCTTAACTTGGCAACTATGATTAAGATGGGGCCAGAGTTTATTTCTAACTCTATATTAAATTTGGCAAGCTATTGCACAAATCCTGGAATATCCTCATTATTCAATAAATTTGAAGGAAAACCAGCTATTATTGTATCAGCAGGGCCATCCCTAAACAAAAACATCCAGTTATTAAAAAATGCTAAAGGGAAAGCGGCTATATTGGCAGTGGGAACAGCTGTTAAGGCATTGCTTAGATGGGGGATAGAACCAGATTTTATTTTTAGTATTGATCCTCAGCATTTAAATTATGAATTGCATTTTAATGATGTTGATATGAGGGGAGCCGCTTTAGTTTCAGAGATCCAATCCCACCATATGATTTTTGAAAATCATCATGGACCTA
>JAGFZX010000036.1 GCA_017889585.1 Bacillota bacterium | reverse complement strand
CATATTAAACCAACGAATGATTCGTGGTGGATGGATGAAACCTATCTGGAAATCAAGGGTAGAAATGCATATTTATATTGAGCAGTTGATTCTCAAGGAAACACTGTAGACTTTTTTGTATCTGAACATCGTGATAAAGATGCAGCTAAGAAGTTCTTTACAAAAGCTTTAAAAGCTACACATAATCAGCAACCAAGGGTCATAACAACTGATAAGTACGCTGCAACTAAGGTTCTATTTATGAAATGATTTATATTGGAACTCTTTCAGTTAAAACAACGCTTCGGAGAATAAAATATCTAAATAATATAATTGAGCAAGACCATAGATTTATTAAAAGAAAGATCAAGCCAATGCTTGGATTTGATAGTTTTATAACTGCTGAGAAAGCAATTTGCGGAATTGAAGCTATGCATATGATCAGAAAGGGGCAGGTTGAAGAAATTCAATCTGCCCTCTCTGAGGTTAAGTTCTTTAATAAAATTATGGGTATCGCAGCGTAATATTCGGGTGAAAATATGGCAATCTTTAGCTTTGCGAAATCTTTACACCAGAACCGTAATTTTTAGCTTACTATTATTCCTTAGTATCAGAACTTATATCCTACTGTAAGCTGTCCGTAATCCCCATGCATGCGCTTGGTTTGATTCACGTCATGAAGCCATTTAGCGATTACCAAGACGTTTCCCTTTGCATATTTGGGCATCCAGAGAACGGCTGGTCCGATGCCAAACGCCTCGCCTTTGAAGCTGCCAAGCTTTGCACCACTACCACTATCACCAGTCAACTGGCGGTAATAATAGCCCTGGAGACCCACTGCTAAATTTTGTGATAAATATTGGTTCACTGCGAAGTCAACGTGGAATTCATCCCCTGACTTATAATCAGTAGCCGTGTTTTTTGTATTAAACATAATTCCAGGCGTAACCGAAATTTCAATCCCTTTCTTCACATTAAGCCAAGTCATGACCAAGGAAGTATCAAAACCCCAGTAGTTTCGGCCCACATTCGCCAAATTGTTGATACTATAACCACCCGTTGGAGCATAAACTGATTGAATCAGTTTATAATGAATATCATCTTTCTTCCAATACAGAGCAGCCGAGAGCACCGTATCACCAATATCCGTATGATTATCCGATGCATTAATCGAAGCGATTTTTGCAATAAAATCAACATGTCCAACTGGAACAACAGCTCCTATTTGTAACCGACTCCCTAGTACAGGCTTCTCAAAAGTATAAAAGCCACCAACATAATTGTACAAAGCTGTAGCTTTCAAATCCACATGAACAAGTCCTCTTGCCACAGCTGTATCAACCTTACCATTATAAAATAACATTTCATTAACCATCATCAAACCAGGCGCCGGCTTTACGCTAGTGGCAAAAGTGGTGGCGGAACCAGGAAAGTAATAGCTTGATCCGACCTCTGTAGCATGAGCTGTATGTGCCCCTAGAATCAGGAAACTTATTAGTAATTTAAAAACAAGGAGTTTTTTTTTCATAAACACTCTCCATTTTTTAAGGATTTAATTATTTGTATATCTCGATTCCCATGTTTTTAATCTTTGCCTGCATTTTAGGGCTCAGTGGTATAACAAGTTCGGCATTATATGATCCAGAAGGTAGCAATGGTCCCATTCCCTCACTGGAAGATAACTTCTGACCTGCTGAGTATATCTGCTGAGCAGCAATAGCATATGACCGGGATATAGCAGCAGGCGTACCCTCTTCAACTGCTGTATCTACATCAGTGGTAAAGATTGAAATTGTATTATCACTGTTACGAACAAGCTCGAAAGTACGGAATTGCTGAGGAAAATCCCTTAGTGATGCGGTTTCAACTTGCCAGAAACCAAGTTCAGGACGATTTGGATCAGGTGATTTAAATGGAACCACTGTATTCAAATGTCGATGTCCCGCGATCCACATGATGAGATTTGGATAGGTGTGAAGTTTGGCAATAAGGTTTTCCTCGGATATATAAGCGTTGGACCACCAACCAATATAAGAATCCACGCCTTCAACGCCTATCGGTATATGCGCAGCAATGATCATAAGCTTACCTTCCGTCTGGCCTTTATCAAGTTCACTTACAAGCCAATCATAACGCGCTTTGTCAAGAGAGCCATGCCCATAGCCATGAATATCAGGATCCTCCTCGCTTTGAGTGTCGTCGAGTACAATAACCTTGATTGGTATATTGGACTTTGGCTCGAAACTATAAGAAGCAAAGTCATTATCGATGTTGGCCTGAGTAAAACCATGACCAACTGGATTTGAGGATGTTGTCAAAAATTCCTTCATCCACTTCTGTCTCGAAAGTGAACGGCGACTCGGATCTGCGACAACTTTAGGAGGGGTTGTAAACTCATCGACAGGTCCTGCACCGATAATATCACCGTAAGGCGTCCCGCCATCGAGTACACCCATATAAAAATCACGTTTATTTATGCCTCCAGGAATGAAGATATCTCCCATTTTGAGGACCTCATCACCAACAAAGACCTGACGAAGGTAATCACTTACAGGGTTTGTACCAATCCAAAAATGATCGTGATTACCAAGAGTCTGATACCAAGGAATCGTCTTATCAAGCCCTTCCGCCTTGTAAGGTTTCTGATAATCGATAGTGTCGGCTCCAATATGAGCACCGGAACTCGGAGTAATGACCTTACCATCAAGAACATCGATATACCATCTGAGTTCATTGTACTGTGTATTGTTACAAGTGTCACCCAGAGAAATACCGAAATCAATTGGATTATCTCTGTGAATGGCATTTACCTTTTGAATGGCTGCATTAAGAACATGAGTCGTATACAGCATCACCCCCGAATATGCCGAAGAAATACCGTGCTTGAGACCAAGATAAATAGCCTGATTAGGAGATTCCTTGTCGGTAATATGAATGTCGGTTATGGTAAAAAAACGTAAAATTTTTGCCCTCTTTTTAACTAAATTATCGGTATATGTAGCTGGCATAAGATCCAGTCTTTTTTCAACAACAACCCCTGCTCCTTCCTGCCAAATGCCGTAACCATACTGTTTATATTGGGAAATATCACTCGGATGAAGCTTAGGCGAATTAACAGGCACAGGTACAGGAATAACGGTACGTTTAATTGTTGTCTGGAAACCTGGCGCAGCTTCTATCGGATGCAGCAGCCATTTAGGACTTGGCAGAAGTCCACTCCACATAATCAGAGCTGCTCCCGATAGTCCTGTTTTGATGAAGGATCTTCTGGATAATTTTTTCATAATCACTTCTCCTCATAGCATTTTAGATTTATTTTTTAAAAATTTTTCAGTTCTATTGGCAGCATTTTCCCTAATATTGTAGTAATAAAATAGATAATCATAGCGATGATAGACTCCTCTAGGAAATACCTTATTTCCCGGAGATAAGGTTTCTACATCAACGGTACTGCAGATCACTGCACCTCTATCAAGATCCACTTGGGCATCTGCATACTTAGTTAAGGTTACCATTTTTCCATTTTTGTCCATTTCTATCGATCCTAAACTTTCCTCAGCGGTTGCCAGCTCTTCACCTCTCGACCAGGAAATAGGGTTGATTGCAAAAGCACCAGATAATAGGACTGGATTTTGACCTTCTATTTTTGTAGCTTCCGTATTATACGAAACAATAACACCCGTATCATTTGGACCTTCTGCAAATTTCAAATGTGGATTGCTAGCAAGATACTCTGGTGTAACAGAATATCCAATGACATACGCAGCAATCATCTGATTATACACTTCGGGATTTTCCTTCATGTACTCTGACAATAAATATAACAGTACATTTGAACCTTGAGAATGGCCCGCTAAGATAAAGGGACGCCCTTCATTATAATTTTTGATATAGTAGTCGAATGCTGCAACTACATCTGAAGTTGGAATTCCTCCAATAACTTTTTCTTGCTCTGCCAAAGGTAAACTCAATGTATAGGCAGCATCGGCCTGTCTGTAGTATGGTGCATAAATATTCCCTACGGTTTCAAAAGCAGAAGCCTGAAATACACGGGCTAACTTGGAATATTTCAACATACTATAATTATCAATGTTACAAATGTTTGATTCATTTTCATCGTTTTTTTGAAATACAGTTGGATAAAGATAAAAAATATCCACTTCTTTTTCAACAGAACTCGGCAATGACAACCAATGTTGTGGCTTTGAATAATCAGTAGCTGTGATTTCATTTGCAAATGTTACCAAGGTCAAGCTAAAAAAAAGTACCATCCCTGCTATTGCAATTTTTATTGCATTCATAACATCTCTCCTTCATTATCGTTATAACTAAGATCAACACTAGGATTATTATACTAAAATTCACAAATCCTTTGATCAGAACAAGGAAAACTAGCAGATTTTTAAGGAAAATTGACAAAAATAGAAGAACCGTGTATCAAGTACAAGGTTCTTCTATTGATTATGCAAAAGAGTAAAAAAGCACTCCTTCGCCTTATTTTTATAAGTCCGACTAATGGGTATAACATTCCCTCCCCTTAGTACAAACTTATCGCTTGTGTATTGTTCAATATACATATAATTGGCAATAAAACTCTTGTGATGCCGAATCCACATTTTTGATTGATAAAGTTGTTCAAATTCATCCAGAGTAGTATACATAGTCAATCGTTCGCCTGTCTGGGCTAAAATAATCTCAACTATATTCTTCTGACTTTCTAGATAAAGAATATCTTTTATCAATATCCGTCTTATTACACCGCCACTGCTAATTGCAATACTTTCTTTTCCCAGTTCGTCGATCTGGGCAATTATGTTTTCCAAAACTGCAATTACTTTCTGCCCATGTAAAGGTTTTAACAAATAAGCTACAGCATTGACCTCGTACCCTTCATAAACATAGTCCGTAAAACTGGTTAAAAATACAATATTGACCAGTTTGTCCTGTCGACGGATCATTCTAGCACAAGTCATGCCATCCATATCACCCATAATAATATCCAAAAATATAATATCAAAATTTATTTTTTTACTCTCAATTGCAAAGTTTAACTTTTCTGCATTATCATAGGCAACTATTTTTCCATTGATCTGCTTATTTTGCAAATAGCTTTCTATCATATTACAGATTTTGCTTTTATCTGAAGGATCATCATCACAAACAGCTATCATTAGCATATATTTTCACCCTATCTAATTTCTAAACACTTACCCTATAACTCTTATTCTTCTTATTCATCCTAATTGAAAGAAAATTATCGAAATTTGAAGAAATATAGAATAATATAAATTGTAGTTTCTATAATAATGTGAATAATCCTTCTTTTCAACTATGAAATACCTTACAAAAGAAGATGACTCCTGCTGGGCACAGGAATCATCTTCTTACACGATTGCCTATTCTTTTATTGTATCCCCTTTAAGAAGCCATCGTTGCTATGGGGCACTGCCATAAATAATAGAGTGCAATCAGCATAGTCGCCGACTTGCAAAATAGCAACTAAATCATAGCTCTGACTAGAATTTCCACCTGCGACACTAGAAAAGTTGGGATAAACCAGACCGGAAGCAGTAAGATATTTGGGAGCTTGTACCAGTGTACCTGGCACTGATCCACCTTTACCAGTATAGGCCGTTACCGGAACTAAATTTTTCGTTATAGCTTTCCAATTATTTCCGCCTTGTAAGGCTTGAATCGTAAGAAAGACAGAGGAATTATTAATTTTTTTGTTATTTTTGGTACCGCCCCCAACTTCCATACATAACCAACCATAAGAATTCGTGCCATCACCAAAGCTAAGTGTTCTTGATGAATTGGTCTGACTATAACTAGCTTCTACACCAAACCCAGCCGAAGAGGTCGGCATAAAGTTTAAGGCTACAGTGTTTCCTCCTTGCGCCCCCGTTCTGCTATTGAAGACAATGGGTACTGAAGAATACGAAGTATCATAGATATAACCATCTATGGAATTATCCAATTCCCAAGTACTTTTTTTATTTACAAAATCAGCCAGCGGTATTTGTATTGAATGGAAAGCAAAGCTATTGGAACTGGCTACGCCTGGTTTCCATCCAGTCCCATTAACGCCAGTCAACCAAAAAGGATACAAGGGAGTTTTCGTCATATTTTTTAATATTTGTGAAGGCGACTGTACATTTCCGATAGAAATATCCCATGGAGTCATATTGATAATATCTAAGGTGCTTAGGGTATTGGTGTTTGGCTTTCCATTTGACTTCCCATAAGTATCTACAATAAGCCCATTTTGATTAAAAGCAATAATACTAGCATAGGGAGCTGTTGCAAAAGCAACGCTACTAAACATGGTCATAAGTAGCAGTAGGGAAAAAAGAAATACCTTTCTTTTTAACATTCATATTACCTCGCTTTATTATTTTATGATTTATGTGCAAGTTTTGTGAGATATTCTTCAATAGCTGGTAACTCTGATTTATGTTTTTCTAAAATAGTTTGTAATTCAACATTCAAGCTTTTTACAGCGTTAGGATCTTTTTTAATTTTTTCATACTTACCATGAATACCAAACATCTCAATGATTTTTTTAGCTTCCTCAGGATGATTTCTTGAAATATCTTTTAGTATTGCAAAAATTTTCTTTGTATCGTGTGCTTGCTCCGTAGTTGGTTTATATGGAGCTTTGGCAGTCGACAATTGAGAAGAATTTCCATTCATATATTGTTGTATTTGATTCGAAGCGTAAATCCCGTTGTTTATTACCGCTACAATCAACGTATCTGCAGAATTATGTTCTAATGATCCAGTATTTGTAGGGTTCTGCCGCCAAGTAGCAATGAACACAGAGTTTTGTTCAAACAAAGGGATTTGCTGATTAGTATTGGTCGAAACCACTTCGTACATTAACGCATCTGTATTGCCTTTCTGTAAAGTAAAGGTTGTGCCTGCTGTATTGTTAAGAACTGCAGTAGCCGAAACTTCAACCCCCTTACTACTTGCCGCATGATAAACATTTCCTGTATTATTACCATCTAATTGGGATGACATTGAACTGATCGTAGAGGGTATACCAACAATGATATCCAGAATTCCAAGTCCGTCAGATGCTATGATCGTCTCCACATCACAGACAATATCAAGCATAGATCTGAAAGCATCACCTAACGTTCTATCGTTTGGAGGTGGGGGGGTTATAGAACTGGCAGTACCTGCACCTAAGTTGTTGATGTTAACATGATAGGTAGCTGCGACTTGTCCATTGTTCATTAAGTTCATGTTTATGGAACATAAAGATGGTGTAGCTGAACTGTGAGCCAATGCATTTACTTTAGCGGTTACATCTTCACTCTTTGAAGTAGGGTAACCAGATAGTTCGGTATAAGAATATGCCGCTCCCCCTTTATTCTTCAAGTTGCTTAAGCTGGAATATTGAACCTGATAATAATCAGTCGTAGTAGACCACGAGGGAAAAAGGGTAAACATATTCATAAAACTGTGATTTTTGGTAAAGGTAACATTGTCTACTGATGGAGTTGATGTTGATGATCCAATTGTAGCTACCGGCATTAAAGATGCAGAAGTATTACCATTAACAGCAACACTTGGGGTAAGAGCATTCGTGAACATTGACGTAGCACCATTACTCTGAGGATAATAAACACCTGACAATCCCGCTGCCAAGGGAATAGCACCTCCCGCATAACCACCCATTGAATTTGCTGTAATATTAAAATTGATAGGTGATTGGGTCAAGTTAAGCATCATCACAGGTAATGTTCCAAATGTCTGGATCTGAACCGCCGTTGCTGATGGACTCTCAGCCTCCGCTATTGTACCTGCAAAAGCACTTACTGCCAAAACCAATGGTAGCCCAAGTTTAAGAATCGTTTTTTTTGAAAAATTCATTCCCTATTGCTCCTTTGTATTTTATAGTCCCTTGTATGTCCCGACCTGAGCTAGGACAAGGAGGTATCCCATCGGTATACTTCTCTTACTCCATTATACAAACAGTCATTTCACTTTACGTTCAAATAAGGAAATTCAGCAGGTTTTTGAGGAAAATTGACCTACAAAATAAAATCCATGCATCTTACTGATACATGGATTTTATTGTACTATTTCATTTTACAACAGCTCTATCTTTAGTCTGTCATGAGCATAAAAATCAATGATCCAAGAATCAAAATCATTATCTTTAATAGTTATGATCTGATATGTATTACGCATTGGCATATATATTTGCATAAAATCGATAGCGTCTACTGTGATCCTTTGCTGGATACCCATTTTTCTATTAATTATGGCAATTTTGTCAGGTTTAGAAAGATCAAGGAAAGTCTCGAACCAAATAAACTCACCTCTTTTAATTGTGTACGTACATTCCACATTATCGCTTAAATCAAATTGCTGAATTTCTGATATATAGTAAGAACGGGACGTCTTAAACTCCTTTATTATCCCTGGCAAACCGTAACCTACGTGACTGGAAATAGATTTTATATTTGCAAAAAAATAATACGTCCCACTCGGTAAATGCTTAAATACCGCTTTCCCATTTTCGTCAGTCTTAGCGCTCCTTTTCTCTTTACCAACGAAATATCCTTCCATAGCCGAAAGGTTGACACCGCTAATTGGCTTACCATCCTCATCCTGCAGAGTGAGGGTAAGAGTAGGAGCTACCTGCTGGTCATTTCCCTCTGCATAAACACATGGTGTAACTAATCCACAGTATATAACAGTAAAAATTACAACAATAGTCACCCAATACCAACGTCTCTGCCTATATATTTTTCCTATATCCATCATACATCCCCTCTACTACAAAAAGATAATAGTTCTCTATTCTGGCAAAATACGTACAGAAACCGTTAGCACTCCAACCTTATGAGTCATTTGTTTGGTCTCTTGACTAAACAAATACTTCAAAATGGGGATATTCATTAAAATAGGGATACCACTGACTGACTGTGTTTCTGTATCCCCGGCAAAGACGCCAACAACATATACATTATGGTCAGACTTCACATATCCCGTCGTATTTAGGGTCTTAGTGGAAAATTCCTTTGCTGACGATTGACCGACTTGAACAGTGCCCGTAATTAAGCCCATTTGCATGTAGACATCAAGTCTGACAATACTTTCATTTGGACGCTCAGCATTATATTTCACAATCGTTGGTGTAATCTTTACATCACTACTAATGGTCTGAGATGTTAAACTTGCATTGCCATTACTATCCGTTGTTTGCAAAGGAACGATCGTTTGACTTAATATCTGACCTTGCATACCGTTGGGCGTGTATAGATTGCTCCCCATGATCACTCTACTCTTCGACAAAGAACTAGTTAGCTGTGCATTTACCCCATAATAACCACTCGATGGTGCAACTAATCCCGTCGTTATCGTATCCGAGACAGAGCCCTGGGCCGTTTTTACCCATTGACCGATATTAGGGAAATATTGATAACTATTACCATTAACCTGACGATTCCCACTAATACCATAAGTTAAATTACCTGTTAAGGATGACCAGTCAATACCTGTCGATTGATTATCAGCCATATCTAACTCTCGCAAATAGGCAGAAATGATGATGCGGTGCGGTCTTCCTACTTCTGACAGTAACACTTGTAGTTTACCTGCTGCGGTACGCACCTGTTCTTCATCATTACCAGACAATAACACCATAGCTGCTGCCCCTTTGGGTTGCAACAATACCATTGCCATATTTGCAAACTCTGGCATTTGTTGTAAATAAGGTAGCAAGTTAGTCACTGCCTGTTCATTTCCATGGACGACATCCAACATTACCATGCCATTTTCAACAACGATATCTGCGTCATTTGCCTCCGCCTTTACTCCATGAATACCGATTAAGAAACATAGGATAAAGAATAGTCTTACAATTAGCTTCATCACACTGCTTATTTTTTTATTAATAATCATATCCATCTTCCTTATCTATAGGTAAAATACGCACTGCAATGGTTAATACGGATGCTAAATGCTGTAAACTAGTTGTTTTTGTAGAAAATATTTTTTTTAATATTGGAATATTCATTAATATAGGAATACCACTCTTGGATTTTGTCCATGTATCACTGGCAAACAATCCACCAATCATTCTCTCATTGTTGGCTCTCACATAATGAGTCGACGTTAATGTTTGCGTTGTATACTCTAAAGCCGAAGAGCTGCCAAAGCTTACTGTCGCTGTCGGTACACTAAGCTGAATCACAACGTCAAGGTGCACAAGACTCTCCTCTGGTTTTTCTGCATTGTATTGTACAATTGTCGGTGTTATCTTTATATCACTACTAATAACCTGAGTATTAAAGGTTACAACATTATTAGAACTAAGGGGAACAGGTATTGAATCATCATTTTTCAGTTCTGCCGTTGAACCATTAACAATCGTAATTTCACTACCAACAATCACCTTTCCTTTGGACATTGCTCGCGTCAGATTCCCGACCACATTGACGGGATTAATCAATCCCGCTGTATAACCACTAGTGGTTTTCGTTATAGCACTATTCGAAAGAAGGGTAGGTGGGGTATTCCCATCTGTATCCCATAATCTTGTAGTGGTTGAAGTTATCCCCGAAGTGAGACCAGCTTGGATACCATTTGACAGCCAGGATAAACCCGCCGCATCATTATTATCAATGGTTATTTCCCGTAAATAAGCAGCAACTACTAAACGATGGGGCTGCCCCATCCGGCTCATGATCGTTTTTAATTTTTCTACTGCATAGCGCAAATGTTCCTCATCCTGGTTGCCCGATAATAGAATCTTGGGTTTCGTGCCGATAGGTTCGTATAAGGTCATACTGATCCCTTGAAAGTCTGCATCTTGTCCTAGTGATGTCAAAAGACTTTGCATCGTCACCTCATTACCAGGTAATATTGGAAGGATGGCAATGCCATTTACAATACGATAACCATCAACCTTAGCGCCAAGAGCTTCTGAGGCGGTTGCAGGAGCATCAACCACATTAGCAATATTATTTGCCACACATACATTATCCCTGTAGTTTAGTAATAACATTATGCTCACGCAAATAATTAGATACCGATACACTATGCATTGTTTAGCTAGCAACTTAATAAAAATCACCTCGTCCCAAAACATTGTTCCTTTCGACTTTTTTTCATTATACTAGTAGATATATCATTTTTATGAAAACAAGGATTATTAGCATGTTTTTAAGGAAATTTAACACTCAATATCCTTAAAAACCTCTATAAGAAGGACAATCAGCTAATTATATAGAATTTGATAATCATTATGGATAATCTTTCTTTCCAAATCAGCCCCCTATTCCATAAGTCACTCTAATCATTTGGAGGTTATATGCAAGACTATACAATGACTGTACTATTTTTAAGCCGAGCTGTGTTTCTAACTACGAATATCCTCCTCCTCTATATTTTCTTAACCCCTAAGCGCCCTCTCTGGTTTCAAATTATAGCTTTAGCTAGTACCTTTATTACTGCTTACTTCCTTCGCCTTCTGTTGGAGCCCTTTGTCATGGATCCTATACTGCTTGGCTATATAGTAGGGACATTATATCTGCTTCCTTGTATGCTAATTTTTAAAGAGACACTGCATGCTAAAATTTTTGTCTTTTTTATGAATTTTTCCTTATCCCAATTTGCCTTCCTTATCTTCTTACATATAGACCGATTTTTATCTCCCCCGATACCTTATACATTTCTTCTAGTTGGTCTTTTGTTAGAAATGGCATCCTTACGATTAATAAGCAAATACGCTAAGCCCCCTATTAGAGGCATCGTCGAAATCATAAATCAACAAAATGCTAGTTTCACTCTATTTCCAATTTTATCTTTCATCTTATTGACATTCTACGGTGTGTACAGGACCTATTTATTATTTAGTTTTATTCCTTTAGTATTATGTACGATGCTGATCATATTTTCCTATTATCTAATTGCTATATCCATCGATCGAACTCGGCGTCACCAACAAATAGAGCAACAACTAGCTCTGCAACGTGATCATTACCACAATCTAAATAGCAGTATTACCAAAACTAAAGCAATCCGTCATGACTTACGCCATCACCTAGTAACAATCTCAGAATTTTTAGGTAATAAGGATGCTGTTTCTGCCCAAGCATATTTGAACCGACTCTGCAATTCCTATGATGACAGTTCAATCCCCACAGTATGTCGCAACCAATCTGCCGATGCACTCATCTGTCATTATTTAAAACTCGCAAAACAAGAAGACATCACTTTTGTCGCAAAATTGGATCTCCCTGATGACCTAGGTATTGATGATCTGGATCTATGCGTGATTATCGGCAATTGTCTGGAAAACGCCATTGAAGCCTGTAGTAAAATACAGAGGGCTGAACCACGTTTCATCAACATCAGGACCACAATATGTAAGGGGTATTTAGTTTTTGAAATCGCAAATTCATTCAACGGCCTAGTTCAGCATCAGGGTGATGTTTTCTTTTCTTCTAAAAAAGGTGTGGACCATGGAATCGGACTTTCCAGTGTGAAAACACTTGCTGCCAAATATCATGGTCATTGTTCAATTTCCTTGGATCAAGGAGTTTTCAAAGTGTCTGTCTCCCTGCAACTTCGGCAAATCGTTGCAGTGCCAAGTTCTCCAAGCATCTCTGGTATTCCATATCCTCCACTTTAATCCTAACGCCATAGCAGAATCAGAACTAGTCGCTACTACATTTTAAACTGTGGTAGCGACTAGTTCTGATTCCGCTACAAAAGTTAGAAATGCTCCAATTATCTTTTACATATTCATCAAGATAAAACTGTCTGGCACTCTCATTTTCTACTTTTAAAAGATATCTATAATAGGTCAACTTAATTCATCACGCAGTGAGTGATGATTTTGAAAGGCTAAGTAAAATTGACTTTTCTCTCTTTTCGAGTGATTAATCCACTTCTGACACCAGGTGATTCCTTGACGTGTAGGTGATAATTCGCGTTTCTTTCTACCCGTTTTAGTTAAACATCCTTTTCTATATTCTCTGAGAAAATTTTCAAATTGTTCGTAGTGCAACATCATGTACTCGTAAACTCCGATATCAATTTCATTATGCAAGATTGGAGTAGCTGGATTATATCCGACAATAAATGCCTTTACTCAACTCCGCGACACCCCAACATAAAAAAAGACGCCTAAACAACGTCTAGGCGAACATAATGGTTGTGGTGCAACTGATCAACAAAATCCCAATAAGTATAAACCTGTCACCAATCTGACATTTTTTTAAAACTGTCAAATCCAAGCATTGGTCTAATCTTTCGTTTGATAAATCGATGATCTTGCTCAATAATATTATTCAGATATTTTACTTTTCGAAGCGACGTGCTGACAGAGAGGATTCCGCTATATATCATTTCATAGATAGCAACTTCGGTTGCAGCGTACTTGTCAGTTGTTATGACCCTTGGTTGCTGATTATGTATAGCTTTTAAAGCTTTTCTGAAAAACTTCTTCGCTGCATCTTTATCGCGATGTTCAGATACAAAGAAGTCGATAGTTTTTCCTTCAGAATCTACAGATCTATATAAGTATGCATTTTTGCCTTTGATTTTCAGATAGGTTTCATCCATCCGCCAAGAATCATTCGTTGGTTTAATGTGCCTTCTTACTCTTTCATCAATTATCGGAGAATATTGGTGAACCCATCTCATAATTGTTGTATGAGTTAGTTTCAATCCTCGCTCTTGCATCATCTCAGCCAGCATTCGGTAACTGAGCGGATATTTAAGATACCAGCGAACGCATAATAATATAATTTCAGATTCAAAATGCTTATATTTAAATAAATGCTGTGACATGCTCTTTACCTCATTTTTCAAGTTTGCGGTAAGATTATATCACAGCTTCATTTTTGCACCAGAACCGAACTAAACAGCAATCGTCAGGAATGGGATATAGGGCTGAGTGGCGTTACGTAGGAAGCAAGCGATGCCCTATAGCCCATTCCTGACAGACCAACAATATAGATTTTACTTTCTAAAAAAGCCCCTCGTGTCCTTTCACTCCAAAACCCAAGCGGCGGGCCCATGTTATTATTAGCGGAAGTTAAGTAACACGGTGGAGCGTTAATAACATGGACCCGCCGCAACATACAGGCAACAAGATCCACTTCAAACATCTACCTGATGATACAAGAAACGCCCATACCCTCATTACTCTGAGGATATGGGCGTTTCATTATTTACCTATTCAACCGTCACTGACTTTGCCAAATTACGAGGTTTATCTACATCGCAGCCTCTAGTCACAGCAGCATAGTAGGATAATAGCTGCAACGGAATGACTGCAAGTATTGGTGCCAAGTATTTGTCAGCTTGGGGTATAAAAATAGTGTGATCCACATATTTCTTAATTTGATCATCGCCTTGTTGGGCTATACCAATAACGACAGCATCGCGGGCTTTGACTTCTTTGATATTGCTAAGGGTTTTTTCGTATACGTCATGCTGGGTAGCTAGGGCAATAACTGGTACGCCTTCGATGATAAGGGCTAGTGTACCATGTTTCAATTCACCAGCAGCATAAGCTTCGGCATGGATATAGGAAATTTCTTTTAGCTTAAGTGCGCCTTCCAGAGCTACAGCATAGTCCAGTGAACGTCCGATAAAGAATACGTCTTCGTTAAAGCCATATTGTTGAGCAAAGGTTTTGATTGGCTCAACATCTTCTAGTATTTCATGGACTTGAGTTGGCAGGTTGCGCAAACCAGAAATTAATTCTTGACTACGCTCAGCTGAAATGGTCTCACGTATTCCTGCCATATAGATAGATAGCATCGCCATACTAATAAGCTGCGTAGTATATGCTTTGGTGGAAGCTACAGCAATTTCTGGGCCAGCCCAGGTATATACAACTTGATCAGCCTCACGGGAAATCGAAGAACCTACTACATTGGTAATAGCTAGGGTTGTAGCCCCTAGACGTTTGGCTTCTTTCAAGGCTGCCAAGGTATCAAGGGTTTCACCTGATTGACTGATGACAATGGCTAAGGTATTTTCATCCACTAGGGGAAAACGATAGCGGAATTCAGAAGCCACATCTACTTCTACAGGAATACGTGCTAAACTTTCAATATAGTATTTACCGACAATACCAGCATGATAAGCAGTACCACAGGCTACAATGACGACTTTCTTAATCGCTGCCAATTCACCTTTAGTCCATTTTAGTTCATCAAAAATAATATGGCTGTTATCTTTAGCTAGACGACTTGTCATGGTTTCACGAATTGCTTTAGGTTGCTCATAGATTTCTTTTATCATGAAATGCTCATAGCCACCTTTTTCCGCAGCCTCAGCATCCCAGTTCACTTCAAATACTTTTTTAGTGATTGGCACTCCTTGCCGATTAGTTACCCATACTGAATCCTTGGTAACAACGGCCATTTCACCATCACTCAAGATATAGGTTCTGCGGGTTCGGTTGATAATAGCCGGAATATCAGAGGCGATAAAGTTTTCGCCCTCGCCGAGACCAATAACCAATGGATTATCTTGCTTAGTGCAGATAATTTTATTAGGTTCAAATTTGCTCATAAATACCAAGGCATAGGACCCTGAAATATCCCCTAATACTCTTTTTACAGATGCCTCAAAATCACCGTCATAATATTCTTCCAGCAAATGGGCTACAACTTCCGTATCTGTCTCAGAGGTAAATACATGGCCTTTGGCAATGAGTTGTTCTTTTAAATGCATGTAGTTTTCAATAATACCATTATGCACCACTACAAAATTTCCAGTACAGTCACTATGAGGATGAGAGTTGACATCAGATGGACGGCCATGGGTCGCCCAGCGGGTGTGACCAATACCTAGACTGCCCTCGAGTTTATGATGTTCCAGTTTTTGTTCTAAATTAGCCAAACGACCGATGGTTTTTTCAATAGTAATCTTGTTACCGTCATGTACAGCAATACCTGCTGAATCATACCCGCGGTATTCCAGTTTGCTTAATCCTTCAATTAAAAACGTTGAGGCCTGTTTAGGGCCAATATATCCAACAATACCACACATATGGTAATTCCCCCTAAGTTTACTTCAAATTTACGCTTTATGATGTTAGCATTGCGATGCTAAGGTCGCGACTTATACAAATCTTTTTGCAAAGATTTGGTGCGCTGCTTCTGCTCCAGCCGTTTTGTCCTGCAAGTCACCTTGCAGTTTTGTCGCTGTTTATCGGCTGCAGAGTAGCCGAGAGGTATCCGCTGACTATTCGATAAACCTCTTCCTCGTCTGCTTGCTGCAGGAGGCTGTTTCAAAACGCCTATCTATCAGCAAGCTCCAGCGCTATTATTATATACTGTATCTCAAAAACTACTCATTTATCCATTTCCCACCCCCCATTTTACAATATACATATGCAAAGGAGCACCAGTGTGCTCCTTTGCATCTCTCATTGTAATATAATCAAGGGCTTTGGTCAACTCATCCCTGTTCTTTTTTCACAATATTTGCAATGCTACTCACAATGCGCTCTAGTTTAGTCATGTCTGGCCCTTCAGCCATGACTCTGATCAGCTGTTCTGTACCTGAAGGGCGGACTAGAATACGACCTTCCTCTGATAGTTCAGCTTCACCTTGTCCAATAGCTCTAGTAATAGCCTCATTTTCCTCCCAGCCTGCTTTACTAGCCACTCGGACATTAACAAGCAGTTGAGGATAGCGCGTCATCACTGCCGCTAACTCTGACATACTCTTATCACTTTTTTTCAAAGCAGCAATGACTTGTAGTGCAGTTAAAACGCCATCACCTGTGGTGCTATACTCTGCAAAAATAACATGGCCCGATTGTTCCCCGCCGAGCATGAATGATTTTTCCTGCATAACTTCTAGAACATAGCGATCACCTACTGCCGCCACTTCCACCTTGCCACCTGCTTTTTTGATAGCCTGATAGAGGCCAATATTACTCATCACAGTGGCTACCAAAGTATTGTCTTTCAACTTATTTTGGCTTATGAGGTCCAGTGCACAGATGACCATCATCTGGTCACCATCAATAATAGCACCGTGTTCATCAACTGCCAAACAACGATCAGCATCACCATCATGAGCAATACCAAAATGGGCTTTATGTAGGATAACAGCTTCTTGTAATTGTTCCATATGTGTGGAACCACAGTTTTTATTAATATTGATGCCTGTAGGCTGGTTATTAATAACAATAACCTCAGCACCTAGACGCTTATACACTACAGGTGCTACCTCATAAGATGCACCATGGGCGCAGTCAACCACCATTTTTAAACCTTTAAAATCTATATCTACAGTGCTTACCAAATAGTCAATATACTGTTTCAGCAGATCATGATGAAAAGCAATGGTACCTACCTTATCACCTACAGGGCGCTCCATATCTTCCTTGTAGCTCAGTACTAATTCTTCTAGTTCATCTTCTACTGCATCAGATAGTTTATAACCAGTACCTGCAAAAAACTTGATACCATTATCGGGATAGGGATTATGGGATGCGGATATGACGACACCTGCCTGAGCATTTAATTTACCTGCCAGATAAGCCACTGCCGGCGTTGGTACTATACCCAGAACAATTGCCTGCCCACCTGCCGAACAAATTCCAGCAGATAAAGCCGCTTCCAGCATTAGACCCGAAATCCGTGTATCACGACCAATGACAATGACAGGTTTTTCGTGATCCCTACCAAAATATGTAGTGGCTGCCCACCCCAACCTAAAAGCTAGCTCTGGCGTTAAATCTTTATTTGCAATCCCCCGGACTCCATCTGTGCCAAAAAATTTACCCATATTATTTCAATAACTCCTTTCATTAAAGCAGGTACACAACGCTTTAGCGATGATGTGATAGGATTTGTTCGATGCGCTAGCAGTCGAACATCCTTCTGCTCTACACCTTATATTGTTTTATTATAGCAAGGGCGGAATTAAGGCCATCAAGAGCAGCGCTCATGATGCCGCCTGCATAGCCTGCACCTTCCCCAATGGGATAGAATCCTTTTGTATTTACCGACATGTAATCATTGCTGCGGACGATGCGTACAGGCGCAGATGTTCTGGTTTCTACCCCTGTCATAATGGCGTCAGGCCGGGCGAACCCTTTAATCTTGCGGTCAAAATCAGGCAATGCCCGGGCCAGAGTATCTACCACAAAGTCAGGCAAACACTGACGCAAATCAGCTGCAATCACCCCTGGTCGATAGCTAGGCTTGGTATGATATATAGTACTGCCTGCTTTCCCTGCCAGAAAATCACCAACAGTCTGGAGTGGAGCATGATAATTCTGCCCCCCGCACTTAAAAGCTAGCTGCTCATATTTACGCTGAAATTCAATCCCTCCCAGTACATCACTGCCAAAATCCTCAGGCGTGACATTGACCACCAAGGCACTGTTACTGACGCCTGAGTCCCGCTTGTACAAACTCATACCATTTGTTACGACTCCACCTATTTCTGAAGCAGCAGCGACCACCAATCCACCTGGGCACATGCAAAAGGAATAGGCAGTACGCCCGGTATCTTTAGCATGATACACCAGACTATAATCAGCTGCCGGCAAATTGGCATGACCAGCTGAGATTCCATACTGGGATTTGTCTATGAGGTCTTGTGGATGCTCAATACGCACCCCAATGGCAAAAGGCTTGGCCTCCATGGCAATACTACGGCTATGTAGCATTGTATAAGTATCACGAGCACTATGACCAATGGCAAATAAGGCGAGGTCGCACGGAATATACCTGTTCTCATTAACAGTGAGACCTGTAATTTTGCCATTTTCTATCTCAATATCAGTGACCTTAGCTTCAAACTCCACTTCACCACCCAGGTCAATAATCTGCTGTCTAATATGTTTTACAATGCCTCGAAGTTTGTCTGTTCCAATATGGGGTTTATGTATATACTTAATTTCGATAGGTGCTCCAGCTTGAACAAAAATATCTAATACCTGGTGCATAAGAGGATCATTGACACGAGTTGTGAGCTTACCGTCAGAAAAAGTCCCTGCCCCACCTTCACCAAACTGTACATTAGATATTTCATCAAACTCCCCAGTTTTCCAAAATTTGGCCACATCCTTGGTCCGTTCCTCTACATCCCGCCCCCGTTCAAGCACCAATGGACGGTAGCCATGCTGAGCTAAGGTAAGAGCAGCTAACATACCTGCCGGTCCGAGACCAATCACCAGAGGCCGATGTTCCAATTTATTATTTCCAGGGATGACAACTTCAGGCTTTTGTTCATTAGCTACAGACACATTTTTATCATCTTTCAGGGCAGATAATACCTGCCCCTCTGGCACTGAGACGCTAACATCAAGGGAATATACAAAACTTATATTATTTTTACGGCGAGCATCGAGAGCCTTACGCACAATGACCACCTCAAGCACAGCCTGAGGTGGTAGTTTTAGCCTTTTAGCTGCTAATTTATTGATATTAGTATTGCCCTCAAGGGGCACCCTCATATTGATTATCCTTAACAACTATTTTTAGCTCCTTCGTTAATTATTGATATCATTACTGCTTTGCTGTACTAATATTCACGATTACAGTATTCTTACTGCTAACTACCCCCTCTTTAAATTGTAGTTTAACCTCTATTGCCGTATCCTTATCAATTCCAGTAATATTAACTGGCTCTGTATAGAGAAAATCGATTTTTTCTAGTATTTTAGCATCACCACTAATTTCAACTTGCTCTGGATTAATACTAATTTGGTTTAACCTGATGCCTTTAGGCAATATACCTATAATATTGGGTTTGATATCAACCAATTTTTTATTAACAATCGGTACCACTGCCAGAGAAATAGACACATTTCCAGGAGTAATTGATAATCCTTCTACTTTTTTGCCATTTTCATCAACTAGAGAAAGAGGCGCATTTAGTGTAAAATCAGCGGCTTGACCTGATACATCCACATCGGCTATCGCCTTGACTACTGTACTCAATAGTTCACTAGGGCCTTTCACTGTCACAGTAGGCAAACTATAGGTGATTTTTCCCACGGCTGCGCCAGACGGTAGTGTACCAATGATCTTGGCTTCAACAGGTACCTGACGACTGGCAATGGTATCTAAACGAAAATTAATTTTTTCAGGACTTACTTCTACTAATTCCAAACTAGCTGGAATCGCAGTATTGACTTTAGCTGTATTACGCCCATCAGATAAACCTTTAAGATCAATATATGATTTTATATCCTTCTGAGACAGTCCGACTATAAGCGTCCGAGGGCCACGCACTTTGACTCGCACAGCATCTGGAATATCCACAGCCATCACTGAATTAGAAAGATTCCGTACTTCTAGAGGAATATCCATACTTATTTCCACTGGTGGATTTTGTTCATTCATCACATATACCCATAAGACAATCGCCATAATGAGAGCAATTATTTTAGCTGTAAGATTTTTCTTTGGAAGTCTATCCATTATTAATGCTGCCTCCAGTTCAAAAAATTACCTAATGAATGGTTTTTGTTGGCAAACAGTGGGCGTATTTTCCCCTTAAGTAAATCCGCATCAAGATCCCGCGCCAAACGACCACCACGAGCTAGGGAAATAATGCCTGTTTCCTCACTGACAACGATTACAGCAGCATCAGATTGCTCTGTAATGCCAATCGCGGCACGATGGCGTGTACCCAATTCTTTTTTCAGACTGCGATCTTCGGTCAAAGGCAAAAGGCAACCTGCTGCCATGATTCGATTACCTCTGAGAATAACTGCTCCATCATGTAGTGGTGTATTAGGAATAAAAATATTAATTAAAAATTCATTGGAAACGAGACCATCTACCTTAATACCTGTCTCTATGTAGTCACTAAGACCAGTTTCTCGTTCTAGAACAATAAGTGCACCAATCTTATTTTTGGCCAGAACCGCTACTGCTTTAGCTAATTCATCTAAGAGATTTTCCTGTTCTTCTTCATTTAAAAATACATTCTTTTTAAATAATGTACCTCTACCGAGCTGCTCAAGTGCCCGCCTAAGTTCAGGCTGAAAGACTACAGGCAAGGCTACTAGCACGACTGTCATCGTTTTTTGCAATAGCCAATAAATAACATTAAGTCCTAACCATTTGCTGATCACTGTAGCGATCAACATGACAATTAAACCTTTGAGCAATGCTAAGGCTCTAGTATCTTTAATCATGACATATAACTTATATAAAACAAAAGCTACAATGACCATATCAAAGATATCCAACAAGCTAATTGTTGAAATGATTGCTTGAATCTGTGGCATTATACACCAAACTCCTCATTCAAAATAAATTATAAATAAATACTAATTTATTCTACCCAATATCAAGCAAAACCTTTATTATTTCCGATAAACAATTAAAAAAATAATACCCAGTACTAATACTATGTACAAGGTATTATTTTTTACAATCTTATAATGTAGTTACTTCTTCTACCCAACCAAATTTATCTTCTAATTTGCCATACTGTATACCGGTAACAGTATCAAATAGTTTTTGCGAAAACTCACCTGTTTTATTATTATTGATAATAATTTTTTTGCCTTTCCAAGACAACTCACCTACTGGAGAAATAACCGCTGCTGTACCTGTGCCGAAAACTTCTTCCAGCTGACCTTGTTCATAGGCGGCAAATACTTCATCAATAGTAATACGGCGTTCTGATACTTTCAGCCCCCAAGCCTCAGCCAGTTCCAATACTGTTCTTCGGGTCATCCCGCCCAATATACTACCAACCAATGCCGGTGTAATGATTTCACCGTTAATCTTGAAGAAAATATTCATGGTGCCAACTTCTTCAATATATTTGCGCTCAACGGCATCAAGCCACAATACCTGAGCAAAGCCTTCTTTTTTGGCTTCCACCTGCGCTTTTAGACTCATGGCATAGTTGGCTGGTGTTTTAGCTTCCCCTAGACCACCAAGGGTGGCACGGACATACTTATCCTCGACTTTGATGCTCACTGGATTAAAGCCTGCGGCATAGTATGCACCTACCGGTGATAACATGATAAATAATTTATATGTATCAGATACTTTTACCCCTACATACGGATCAGTTGCAATAATCAGTGGCCTAATATACAGTGCAGTACCAACTGTGCTTGGCACCCATTTTTTATCAATTTCAACAACTTTCTTTAAACCTTCAGCTACCAACTCAACATCAATGGGAGGTATGCAGAGGGCATCAGCTGATTTATTGAACCTTCTAAGATAATCTTTGGGACGAAATACGACGACTCGATCATCAGCAGTCCGAAATGCTTTGATACCCTCAAAAACAGCCTGTCCATAATGAAGAACCATGGCTGCCGGAAATACGCAGAATTCATTATATGGAATCACTCGAGGATTATTCCAACCCTTTTCAGGGTCATAATCCATAGTAAACATATGATCAGTAAAATACTCGCCAAACCCCAGTTGCTCTTCTGGCGGCATTTTCCCCTCTACATCCTTTTTTACAACTATCATCTCAGTCATATCCCAGCCTCCTTGTTATTTTTAAAGCAATATATCAGATCTATTTTACCACAAATTCTTAGTATTATATATTGCCTTTTGTAAATATTTCAAGGATAGTTTGTTGTTTTTGCAGAATCTGCTCAGCTATTGTAAATTCTCGTTCTACTCCCGAAGACGAAGTTCCACCATAAGAATTACGAGCATCGACACAAGTTTCCACTTTTATCGCCTCTAAAATATCAGCTTCAAATAAGGGGGAGAATTGTTTGAACTCTGCTAGTGACAAATCCATTAACCACTTACTATGTCCAAGGCAATAAGCCACACATTTTCCCACGACTTCATGAGCCTGACGGAAAGGCAAGCCTTTTTTCACTAGATAATCAGCCATATCGGTAGCATTAGAGAAATCATTGCGCACTGCGGCATCCATAACCTTATCATTCACTTTCATGTTTCTAAGCATGGAAGCATAGACTGTTAGGCTGAATTTTAGGGTATCAATGGTATCAAACATACCTTCTTTATCTTCTTGTAAATCTTTGTTATAAGCCAGGGGTAGTCCTTTGGCAGTGGTCAAGAGGGCCATCAGATGCCCAAAAACCCGTCCTGTTTTACCACGCACCAATTCAGCCACATCTGGATTTTTTTTCTGTGGCATAATACTCGAACCGGTACAATGACCATCATCCAGCTCAATAAAGGAAAACTCTGAAGATGACCAAAGAATAATTTCCTCACTGATACGACTTAAATGCATCATCAATATCGAGGCGCAAGATAGAAATTCTAAAATATAATCCCGATCACTGACGGCATCCATACTATTCTCATAAATCTCACTGAAATTCAGCTTACTGGCTACAAAATGTCTATCGATAGGAAAAGTCGTGCCAGCTAAAGCACCTGCACCAAGGGGCATCAGGTCAGTACCTTCCCAGACACCTTCCAGACGACGAAAATCACGAGACAGCATGAAGAAGTAAGCCATCATATGATGAGCAAACAAGATAGGTTGGGCCCGCTGCAGATGGGTATAGCCAGGCATAATGACAGATTTATGTTTTTCAGCAACTTCTACAATGGCCTGCTGGAGCTGGATGATTAAGGTACCAATATTCTTAATTTCCCGTTTGAGATACATATGAGTATCAAGGGCCACTTGATCATTGCGGCTACGAGCCGTATGCAGCTTACCGCCAACTGTTCCAATACGCTCGGTTAAGCGTTTTTCGATGTTCATATGGATGTCTTCCAGGGCTATTTCAAAACTGAATTTTCCTGCTTCAATATCTGCCAAAATACTTGTTAGGCCGTCAATAATAGCAGTGGCTTCCTCAGCAGCAATAATGCCGCATTTAGATAGCATAGTAGCATGAGCAATACTGCCTGCAATATCCTGGGCATACATGCGCTGGTCAAAGGAAATGGAGGAGGTAAACTCCTCCACCATTACATCTGTATTTTGGGTAAATCTACCGCCCCACAATTTACTCATTATTTATTCGCCTCTTTCATCATCAACGCCCGGACTTTTAAAGGCAGTCCAAACAAGTTGATAAATCCTTCAGCATCGCCTTGATTATATACTTCATCACGACCAAAAGTAACAAACCCTTCATGGTACAGTGAATATGGTGACTTAGTACCAGCGCTGATGATATTACCTTTATATAATTTCAGGCGTACAGTACCTGTTACTGTCTGCTGAGTAGAATCAACAAAAGCATCTAATGCTTCCTTTAGAGGTGAAAACCACATTCCATCATACACAAGTTCAGCATAACGAATAGCAACTTGCTCTTTATAGTGCATAGTAGCTCGATCCAGTGTCAATAATTCCAGCTCACGATGAGCATAATACAAAATAGCTCCGCCTGGATTTTCATATACGCCACGAGACTTCATGCCAACCAAGCGATTTTCCACCATGTCGGTAATACCAACACCATGCTCAGCACCTAGAGCATTAAGTTTTTCCAACAAAGCAACAGCAGCAAGTTTTTCACCGTTAATCGCCACGGGAACACCTTTTTCAAAATCGATGTCTACATAGGCAGCTTGATCTGGAGCAGTTTCTGGGCTTCTAGTGACCATATACACATCATCCATTGGTGCATTTGCTGGATCTTCTAGGTCTGCGCCTTCATGACTTAAGTGCCAAATATTACGATCCATGCTATAAGGACGTGATTTGGCTACTGGAATAGGAATATTGTGTTTTTCGGCATAATCAAAAGCATCTTCACGAGAACGGATATCCCACAGTCTCCAAGGAGCAATGATTTTAAGATGAGGTGCCAGTGCTTTGACAGTCAGTTCAAAGCGTACTTGATCATTCCCTTTACCTGTTGCGCCATGGGCAATGGCGTCAGCCCCTTCGAGCTCAGCAATCTTGACTAAAGCTTTGGCAATGATAGGTCTAGCAAAAGAAGTCCCCAGCAAATATTTTCCTTCATATACGGCTCCAGCTTTAAGAGTTGGCCAAATATAGTCTTGTACAAATTCTTGGGTTAAATCCTCAATATATACCTTACTGGCCCCTGATTTTATAGCCTTATCATAAACAGGTGCTAATTCATCACCTTGGCCTACATCAGCGCACATGGCGATGACTTCACAATTGTAGTTTTCTTTTAACCAGGGAATAATAACTGAGGTATCTAGACCTCCGGAATAAGCTAATACAACTTTTTTAATTTCACTCATTTTGTAGTCCCCTTTGTTTTAAATTATAGTTTCTATTATTGAGCAGTTGTAACGTGGAAATGATGTTAGCATGCGATGCTAAGGTCGCGGCTTACACAAATCTTTTACAAAGATTTGGTGAAATGATGTTAGCATTGCGATGCTAACGAAGCGACTTACACAAATCTTTTACAAAGATTTGGTTCGCTGCTTCATTAATAATACCATAATTGCCTTCTGAACGTGTAGACGATTTTCAGCTTGATCGAAAACTACCGATTGTTCACTTTCCATAACCTCATCTGTAATTTCTTCGCCCCGATGAGCTGGTAAACAATGTAGGACAATGGCGTCAGCCTTAGCAACGTTCATGACTTCATTATTTATTTGATAGCCGGCAAAGGCTATTTTTCTAATATTTTGCTCGGTTTCTCTGCCCATACTAGCCCATACATCTGTATACAGTACATCTGCCTGTTCAGCGGCAACCAAAGGATCATTCCCAATAGTAATCGTGCTCCCAGTCACTGCTGCAACTTCTAGTGCTTCAGCTACGATTGCAGCATCTGGCTCATATCCCTTTGGCGCGGCAATAGCTATATCCATGCCCACTTTGGCGCAAGCATGTATGAGTGAGTGTACCATATTGTTGCCATCACCAATATAAGCCATTTTTAGGCCCTTAAGCTTTCCTTTGTGTTCCATGACAGTAAATATATCAGTTAATGCCTGGCACGGATGCATCATCTCTGTCAGGGCATTTATAACAGGTACAGTGGCATACTTGGCCATCTCAATCACTTCATCATGGGAAGAAGTCCGGATCATGATACCATCTACATAACGTGACAATACCCGGGCCGTATCTTTGACAGGTTCGCCCCGGCCAATCTGTAAATCATTGGCGTTTAAAAATAGGGCTGTACCGCCGAGTTGCCACATACCTACCTCAAAAGATACGCGAGTACGAGTTGATGCTTTTTGAAAAATCATCCCCAAGGTTTTGCCTTTTAATAAATGGTGCTGCTCTCCGCTTTTTTGCTGCGCTTTTAGCATTTTAGCCAAGTCTAGTATCTTATTAACGTCAGTTGTTGACAAATCATGAACTGACAGTAAATCTTTCACCTCTATACCCATAACAATAACCCCCATAATATTATCTTATCTAAGCAGACTCTTTTATCTTGGCCAGTACTTTATCAAGCACTGCGACCATCTCATCCACATGAACCGGTTGAATAATGAGTGGTGGTACAAACCGTAGTACATTACCTGCTGTACAGTTTATAATGACCCCTGCCTCTTGGCAGCTGTTGACGATATCCCGCCCTGGTATGGTAAGCTCAGCGCCGAGCATCAAGCCTTTGCCTCTGACATCTGTAATAATATCAGGATATTTTTTCTTAAGCTGTAATAAGGCATCTAGGAAATAGGCGCCTGTCTGCTGGGTATTTGCCAGTAGCCCTGCTTGCTCAATCTCTGTCAATACAGCATTAGCTGCCGCACAGACTAATGGATTGCCACCAAAAGTTGAGCCATGGTCGCCACTATGAAAGGCAGATGCGATCTTTTCACTAGCAATAAAAGCACCAATCGGCACACCGCCACCTAAACCTTTGGCGATGGTAACAATATCAGGAACAATACCATACTGCTGATAGGCAAACATAGTGCCCGTACGCCCCATACCTGTTTGAATTTCATCCAGTATGAGGAGCACCCCTGCCTCATCACACAGCTGGCGCACTTGCTTAAGATAATCTCCATCAGGCATATTAATGCCGCCTTCGCCTTGAATAGGCTCCAAAAGAATAGCACAGGTTTTCTCTGATACAGCAGCTTTTAAAGCCCCAATATCATTGTAATCCACATACTTAAATCCTCCTGGCAAAGGCTCTAATCCCTCTTGATATTTGGGCTGAGCCGTGGCAGTCAAGGTAGCTAAGGTACGTCCATGAAAACAATGCTGGGCACTAATAATTTCCACTCTGTCCGAATTCAAGGTTTTAGCATATTTCCGCGCTAGTTTGATCGCACCTTCATTGGCTTCTGCCCCGCTGTTGGCGATAAATACTTTATCAAGGCCGCTGACAGCAGCAAGCTGCTTCACTAGTGTGGCCTGAACCTCTGTATAATAAAGGTTAGAACTATGAATCATCTTGCCAGCTTGCTGAGCAATGGCTGATACTAATTTAGGATGAGCATGCCCGAGCAAATTGACGGCAATACCTGCTAAAAAATCCAAATATTTTTTTCCCTCATGATCATATACATAAGGCCCTTCACCATGGGATAACACAATATTATAGCGGGCAAAGACGGGCATATAATACTGGTCAACAGTTTCTATCACTTGCTGTTTATTCATATTGATTCCTCCGTTCATCCACTCTTAAGACTCCCACTTCTATCAGTGTGGGCATGATGATAGCATTTTCATGCTAAGGTCGCGACTCACGAATGATGTTAGCATCTCGATGCTAACAAAGCGACTCACGAAAAATCTTTAAATAAAGATTTTGGTTCGCTGCTTTATTTCACAACCTGTGTACCAATACCTTGGGCGGTAAAAATCTCCAATAATATGGAATGAGGTAACCGCCCATCGATAATATGAGTTTTACCTGTTCCCCCCTGAAGGGCTCTGATGCAGGTCTCTACCTTAGGAATCATACCACCACCAATACTACCCTCTTTAATCATTTGCTCAGCATCAGCAAGAGATAGGGTCGAAATAAAGGTATCCTTGTTTTGATAGTCACCATAAATACCTTCAACATCTGTTAACATGATTAATTTTTCAGCTCCGAGGGCACCTGCCACTTCGCCAGCCACATAATCTGCATTAATATTGTAACTTGCATTATCTCGGCCCACACCAATGGGAGCAATAACAGGAATATAACCACGATCAAGAAGGGCATTTAAAATATCTGTATTAATATGTTCAACATCACCAACAAAACCAATATCTACTGCAGTAACTTGCCCATTTTCATAAACCTGAGCAAAATGTTTTTTTGCAACAATCAAATCAGCGTCTTTACCGCTTAGACCCACCGCTTTAGCTCCATGCCTATTTAGCAAACTAACAATTTCCGTGTTAATTTTACCGACCAACACCATTTCCGCTACCGATACAGTCTCTTCATCAGTGACCCTCAGTCCACTGACAAAAGCCGTTTGCTTGCCTAACTGATTTAATATTTTAGTGATTTCTGGGCCACCGCCATGTACGACAACAGGGCGCATACCCACATATTTTAAGAGAGTAATATCTTGAATGACACTATGCTTTAGTTCCGAATTAATCATGGCATTGCCGCCGTATTTTATAACAACTGTTTTACCAGCAAATTGTTGCATATAAGGCAGTGTTTCAATCAGCACAGCTGCCGTTTCCAATGCTTTTGTCATATTATTATCGCCTCTCATGTATGATACTCTCCATTAATTTTTACATATTCATAGGAGAAGTCACACGTCCACATGGTAGCTTTGGCCTCACCGAGACACAAATCTACAGTCACTGTGATATCCTGTTCAGCCATAATATCCTTGAGTGCTTTTTCATCAAAGGCCACGCCCATGCCATGTTTGACGATGGTCACATCACCAATTGCCAGTGATATTTTTTCTGGGTCTACGGCTGCCTCAGAATAGCCCACCGCACATAAAATACGCCCCCAATTAGCATCTTCACCAAAAAAGGCTGTTTTAACAAGTGGGGATTTAGCGATAGCCATGACTGCTTTTTTAGCATCAACATCATTCTCTGCACCCTGTACAGTAATTTCTAAAAATTTAGTGGCTCCTTCACCATCATGCACAACCTGTTTCGCCAAATATATACATACTTCTGTTAATGCAGCCGTCAGGACCGCATAATCCTTACAATCGATACTATCAATCAAGGCATTGCCAGCTAGGCCATTGGCAAGCACACTTGTCATATCATTCGTACTACTATCTCCATCAACTGATATCATGTTAAATGATACATTTACCGCTTCAGTCAGTGCTTGCTTCAGAACCGGTGGGGCAATGGCAGCATCAGTGGTGATAAAACAAAGCATGGTAGCCATATTGGGATGAATCATCCCTGAGCCTTTTGCAATACCAGCAATGCGGACAGGTACACCACCTAGTTCAAATTCATAGGCGCAGCTTTTAGGAAACGTATCAGTGGTCATAATTGCTGTGGTTGCACTCTCATATCCCTTTTCATCAAGCTGGGCCACCGCTTGTTTAATACCAGCTTCAATTTTATCCATTTGTAAATTGACACCAATAATTCCAGTAGAAGATACGATTACTTCTTGGTCTTCTATATCTAGAAGCTGAGCAGTAATATGAGCCATAGCCTGAGCATCTGCAAGGCCCTGTGGACCAGTGCATGCATTAGCACAACCAGAGTTAACAACGACAGCAGAAGCCGTACCGTTTTGGACTGCCTGGCGAGACACAATAACAGGTGCCGCCGCCATGGTATTGGTGGTAAACACAGCTGCAGTGCTAGCTGGTACAGTACTATATATAATTGCTAAATCTAGTTTACCACTTTTTTTAAGACCTGCTTTTACCCCGGCAGCTTTAAAGCCTTTGGGTGCGGTAATTCCGCCTGTGATTATTTTCAACATAGAACAACCTCCTCAAAATTCTTACGGATATAATGCTATTTTGGTTAATCCAGTATTTTCAGCAAAACCAAACATGACATTAAAGTTTTGCACTGCCTGACCGGCTGCACCTTTAACCAGATTATCAATTGCTGATACAACAATAACCCTATTGGTACGAGTATCAATGTGCCAGCCTATATCACAAAAATTGGAACCACGAGTATTTTTAACGGCTGGATATCCGCCCCGCCCTAAGAGACGAATAAAATATTCTTGGCTATACAGTGCATAAAAAGCCTGATCAACATCTTCTGGCATTACCCCTTCAGCAAGAGTAGCATAACAAGTGCTTAAAATACCCCGGGACATGGGGATTAGATGGGGTGTAAAGTTAATAATAGACTCTTGACCTGAAACTTCCGTCAGAGCTTGCTCTATCTCCGGAGTATGGCGGTGACCGCCAATATTATATGCTTTCAGATTATCAAACATCTCAGCAAAATGAACACCTAGGCTAGGACTGCGTCCAGCACCTGATACACCTGATTTAGCATCAACAACAATGCTCTTTACATCAATCAAATGAGCTTTGGCTAGGGGTGCCAACGCTAAAATACTGGCAGTCGTATAACAGCCGGCACTGCCAACAATAGTTGCCTCTTTGATTTGCTGGCGATAGAGTTCAGTAAGTCCATATACTGCGCCAGATTGCCGATGTGTATGGGGAACTTTATACCACTGCTCATAAACCTCTTCATCACGAAAACGATAATCTGCACCTAAATCAATGATTTTAATATCTTGTGCTGCTAATTGTTTGCCGATACCCATAGCATGCCCATGAGGTAATGCAATAAACACAGCTTGACTATCCGCAAACTGATCAATATCGGTCATACTGCTCAATCTTTTATCATAAAATCCGCTCAAATGTGGATATGAATCAGCAATCGATGCGCCAGTCTGGCTTTCGGAGGTAATATGCTCAATCTCCACCTCTGGATGATTTACTAATATCCCCAATAATTCTGCTCCCGCATAGCCTGTTGCGCCAATAATACTAACCTTCATTGTCCTTCCCCCTTTTCTTCCTTATAATTATACATCCGTTTTGTATAATTATGCAATATTTTTTACTGCTTTTTGCATAAAAAATTCACTTGATTACTATGACCTGTACTATAAATCTATTCTCTCTGCAATTTTTTAGGCTAGGTTACCCCAAAGCAACTTCAATCCTCTTTCATTTTATAAATACAACAATAAATTTAATATGCCTTGTCCATATTAAAAAATTATTTTCTACTCTTTAATTTTATCTGTTTAAACTAGGTTTTATTCAGTATTAAAAATATACTTTTTAATTACTACAAAAAAGGCATATAATTCTTTATAACTTTTCTATTAAGAATTTATAAATTCCATAATATTCTACTACATACCTATCCACTTGACAATGATAGCTTTCTTCATTCTCTACTCCGCTGACACTGTTCAACTTCCTTAATGAAATTATAAAGTCAACTAAAAATTAAACAGCCTAGCCCTTTATCGTAGAAAGGATTAGGCTGTTTAATTCTATACCAACATTTACATTAATATCTTGACTAACAGATAGCCAGTCATACATCCAGCGACTACACCAATTAGACCAGGCATAATGAAACTGTGATTAATGATGAATTTGCCAATACGAGTAGTACCAGAACGGTCAAACCCAATACAAGCCAAATCACTTGGGTATGTTGGTAATATGAAGTAACCATAGGAAGCTGAGAAGAAAGCCACCATCATTTTAGGATCTACACCAAGGGCAACACCCATGGGAGCAATAGCTGCAACTGCTGCAGCCTGGCTATTTACCAGTTTAGAAACTAGGAACAATACAACTGCATACAGCCAAGGTTTGCTGGCTACAACACCTGCCAAAGTTTCCTTCAATAAATCAAAATGTTTATGAAAGAAAGAATCACTCATCCAAGCGACACCGAATACGGAAATAATCGCCACCATACCAGCTTGGAAAACAGGACCTTTAGAAACTTCTCGGGAATTTACCTTACAAGCCATCATGATCACAGCACCCGCAATAAGCATCACCATTTGAATGGCTAGTGTCATTGACATGGGTTTCAACTTACCAGCAACAGCAAATTTAGGCAATAGGCTGGGGAATGAACCGAGCAGTACAACAGCGGCAATGCCCACAAAGAAAATCCAAGTTGACCAATAGGCTTCCTTGGGTAATTCTTTATCCTGCAATGTCTCAACACTTCCATAAATGTACTCTTTTTGCTCAGGATCTTGAATTTTAGCTTGGAATTCCTTGTCCTTATCCAAATCAGTACCACGATTCATGCTCCACAAAGCAGCAACCACCACCCCTATGAAGGTGGCTGGGATAGAGATCATGAGCAAATCAAGAATACTAATGGCTTTCCCGATACCATGACCTGCTGCCAAAATGGAAACCATGGACACTACTGAAACAGATACAGGAGATGCGCCAATTCCCATTTGGGATGCAACGGAAGCAACAGCCATAGGACGTTCTGGACGGATACCTTTTTTAATTGCAATATCATAGATAATCGGAAACATAGTATAAACTACGTGACCAGTACCACACAGCACCGTCAACGTCCATGTCGTGATAGGAGCCATAATGGTGATATACGCTGGGTGACGGCGCAATACACGTTCTGCAACCTTCATCATCACATTCAAACCGCCAGCGGTTTGTAGTACAGATGCACAAGCAATAACAGCTAAAATGGTTAGCATTACATCAATTGGTGGGGTACCAGGTGCTACACCAAAACCAAATGTAAGAATAAAAAGACCAATACCACTAATAAGACCTAGGCCCATACCTCCATAACGAGTACCTAGAAGGAGGCATCCTATTACCACTAAAAATTGCAAACTGAGCATATTTTTTATACTCTCCTTTCTTTTGCGAATTAAGTAAGATAATGAAATTCCATAATCTACTCTTCCGCTTTTAGTACCTACTTCCCTATACTATTTACTATTTTAGTACAAAACTCCTGCTATATATAGCTACTAACTATTTAAATAACTAAAAAAATCGTCCCCCGCAACAATAGAAACCTCCTGCAAAAAATCTTGCAGGAGGTTTCTATTCTCCACGACAGAGTCTAAATAACTAGAGTCTTCTCACCGTCGACCAACTTATGCTAGAACTGCATTTCATATGTATTTTCTATTATGCTAATCATTTTATAAAGTAGCTCATTATAAGGTGTTGCCACCCCTACTTTTAAACCCTCTCTATAAATAGCTCCATTGATAAATTCTACCTCAGTCATTTTCCTATTTTTCATATCTTGCGCTGTAGACGGAAGATGAGAATAAAGTTCTGGATTAATGGGCGTTTTTCCGCTATTCACACTCAGTTCTTCTTCTGTAAACTTAATTCCCTTTGCCTTTGCAACCTGGATAACTTCATTTCTTACCATTTTCATTAATTCTTCTGTACCCTTTGCAAGGAGTGCCTGCCCCATTGTTAATCGTAATAAACCAAAAATTACATTTGTAGAATTATTTCTTAATTTAATCCAGACTTCACTGTCAATATCTTCTCTAAGGATAACCTTTATATTACTTTTTTCAAAAGAGCCCGCTATTTTTTTCATATCATCATTTATTATTTTTAAAGTTGATCCAAAACAAATCTTTGAATTTTTACCTATTAAGCCTTGAACATGTCCTAAACCTATCATCTTTCCTGCGAATTCTAAAATGCCATATATTATCTTATCCTCTTCATAATATTTTGCTAATATATCAACATTGCCTATACCATTTTGCAATGTCATTACATACGTATTTTTATCTGCAAGGCATTGTGCTGATTGTGCGGCAGATTCAGTATGATATCCTTTTACAATAAATATGATGACATCCATCTTCTTACCAATTTCTTCTGGTGCTTGTACTGCATTTATTTTTATTAGTTCATCTGTATCATTTACCGTTATCTTTAATCCATTCTTCTGTATGGCTTTAATAATTGTTTCATTTTGATCGACAAGCCATACTTCTGCACCAGCCTTTACCAGCATCCCACCTAACAAGCTGCCCATTACACCAGATCCGATAATAGCAAATCTCATAAATATCTCTCCTTTTTTTATATAGAGTCAAGAGGTTTTAAGACTCATATCTTTTTCAACAATCTATTTCCCAGCAGTTTTTGCAATTTAGACCATCGGCTTAAACTACTACTGGGCATTTTGTGAAAGATTTGCAGTAGCTATCCTCCCCTTAAAATAGCTAATAATCGATGATAATATGATAACAGATAAAGTAGAGTAAATACCTTTCACCAGTCCAACAGAGTAAACGCCAAACACTACAACGATAAAGTCAGCCACAAAAGTGACTTTTCCAGGGTCCCACCCAAATCTTTTTTGCAGATAAAGAACTAAAACATTAACCCCACCTAAGGAAGATCCATTCAAAAATAACAAAGATAATCCAAATCCCATTAATCCTCCACCTAATACAGCCCCTATGTACTCGGGAATGATAAAGTCAGGAATCCATTGATCAATTCCTGACATGAAGGAAAGTGCCAGTACCGCAAAGAAAGTTGAGAGTGTAAAGTTCCAGCCCATTCGAAAAATTGATAGGACATAAAAAGGGATACTGACTACTATTAAAGCAATAGAAAATGGCATATTGAACAAGTAGGATACGCCTAGAGCCATTCCGGTAGTTCCACCGGTAACAAGGTGAGAATGGCTAAGAACTACAACACTAATACAAACTATTAAGCAACCAAAGATTACATTCAAGACTTTTCTCAAAATATTAGCCTCCTATACTTCCATTACCAACCACCAAATTTAATCCAACTAAAAAAATCATAGTGTTATCATGATTAACACTATGATATAGTCTCCACTTACTGGATTGTCAATATTAAATTTTAACTGGAATCTGTATCTCTGTAAGATGGAAACTCTTTTCCCTCGTTATATAATCGTCAATAATCGTGCGTTCGATAGAATCCCCGTCAATTTCATACCCATTCACACTAATGAATTGTAATAATTTATCATAATAATCCTTTGATATGCTATGATTTCCTCTATAATAGATACAAACGTAATTCCCTTCACCAAAGTACCTTACAAATTCATTTTCTACGAAAGATTCCTCCCATAAAATAAATACAGAGCTATATTCATGGAATCTACTCGCCGAAATATTTTTTTTGGCTACTGTAAGCCCAACTCTCCCAATAAATAAAGATGGACTCCCACCTATAATGTTTTCTAGTTTTCTTAAAGCCATCTCCCATTCAGGTTCCGAGCGAATATGTTCATCTATGCTTATAATAGCCCGCTTCGGGATATGCCTTACAACAGGTTCTTCAACAACATTGATTTTTAAAGCTTGCTCTATTTCACTGATCCTATTTGAAAACTGATTATTTATTAAACTTAAGCTTTTAATCATGTTATTCGTTATTTCTTGCCTCTGCTTCAATAAAGTAATAAAAGATTTAGCATCTCTGATTTCCATGTGTTTTTTTATTTCTTTTAGGGAAAACCCTAAAAACTTCAAGTATTTTATTGCATTTAATTGCTCAAATTGTTCGGTCGAATAATATCTATAACCATTATTTTCATCAACTGCGATAGCCTTAAACAATCCAATCCCATCATAATAACGCAGGGTTTTAATTGGGATACTATGCAACTTTGACATTTCGCCAATTGTAAACCTATTTTTCATATATCTCCTCCTGAGCAGAAGTTATTATAGTAACTATTTCCCTTTTATAGTTCAATAATCCTGTTATAAAATTTAAGCGATGCTAGAGTATCCAAAGTTAAACCCTGCAAATCCACCTTATTATCTAATATAATTGTAGAAATTACTTATTGCAATCAAACTTTCATATAAATTTTGATAATACAAAAAGTATAACACCAATTATTAACGCCCATAATATACTTCCGAAATTAAGGAACAACAAACATAGTACTAAAAAAATAATTGTGATAGTAGAATTTTCTAACGCAAAATCTATCCACTCCATGCCTATACCTCCCACATCAATGTTTTTACGGGAGTAAAAATATACCTCTGTTCTTTAGCATATGCTAAGTAACCTTATTATGTTTTTAAAGTAGCTAATACTCTGAAAATAAATGTCAGTGGGACGCTCTATAAAGCCTACCCTAAATCAAGTATAATCTTTTTGTAATAGTAACGAATATAATGGTAAGGGTGATTAAATGAAACCTATTATTATATATCCACCTACCATCGACTGGGACCATCTCCATCAACGCCCGCAACAGCTACTAAAAGCCTTATCGCAATTAGACTGTCTCTGTGTTTTTTGTAATATAAATATGCATCGACGTTATTCAACCGGCTTTTCCTATATGAGCGACAATCTTGTACTTGCTAATGGTATACATTTTAGCAAGGCTCTACAATGGTCTAGGACTTCCTACCCCCAGTCCCCTTTAATAGCCTATTTCACTTATCCACCATATATTGAACATATTATGGGACTACATGTAGACCTTATCCTTTTTGATTCTGTAGATGAACCCATAGATGAATTTGCAAGCTGGCTACCTAGCTATGCTAAAGCGGTACAAAATTCTCATATAATTATTGCTTCCGCCCATTCACTGGTCAAGCGGGCAGGCCAATATACCAAATCCCAGGTTTATTTAATTCCTAACGGCTGCGACTACAATCATTTTCAGGCTGCTCAAATACGCCATACCATTGATTACGAGCCCTTTAATCGGGGTAGACCAATCATTGGCTATATTGGAGCTATCGCCCCCTGGCTAGACCGAAATCTTATTAATAAAATGGGACACTCCCTACCTGATTATGAATTTGTATTTATTGGCCCCCTGCTCCATCAGAAAGGAATGGCCTTCACAAGCAGCAACATGTACTACTTCGGGCCTAAAAATTATGCTGATTTACCTCGATATATGAGCAACTTCAGTTATTGTCTCATCCCCTTTAAGCTTACTGAGATGACAATGGGAGTCAACCCAGTAAAGTTCTGGGAATACCTCGCTAGCGGAAATCCAATATTGAGTACTCCCTTACCTGAAATTCCCCAAAAATATGTCACTGTCATAACAGAAGATACCTTTTATGCCTCCTCCATAAAATTGGAGAATGTCGGAAGAGAAGAGAGAATTAAACTGGCTCGCGACAATTCCTGGACAGAGCGAGCTAGTAACTTACTTGCCATTATTAAACGCAAACTAGAATGCGGATAAGAAAAACGCTAGCGCGTCCTTTTTTTGTCATTGCGAGTGTAGCGAAGCAATCTCTGACCAAGTAGGGGATTGCTTCCTCGTACCTCGTCGCAATGACAGCCAAAAACTTATACTTTCTGATTCCGTAAAAAAAATGAACTTCTTTTTACTTTAGCACTAAAATATTACCATGATTATCTCTTTTGCAATTTGGGGAAACTATTGACAATGAATTTGCAAAGGAGATGTATTATTTGGATAATACAAAAACTTATCAACAATGGAATGGAAAGAATATTAACGGGCAAGCAGAATTAAATAATAACTTTCTTTCAAATGAGGCAGCTAAGAGTAATACAACTGAAATGAAGTATACAGTAGGTGTAGATACTTTCTCAGCTGATGATCTACAGCAAGGTATAGAATACTAAAATATAGTAAATGAAGCCGCTAACATAGCGGCTTCATTTTATGTTCTTATATTTTTGCTTGTAATAGTTTTTATTTCTTACAATCCTATCTAAAAATTGTAGTAATATATCGATTTCATTATAATTATTATATAAACCTAAACTAATTCTAACCAGTCCAGGAACAGGTACATCATGATTATGATGAAAATACTCTAAGTCTTCACTACTTAAATTTAATAATTTCTCCACATAGGGATGAGCACAGAAGAGACCGCTTCGTACAGCAATTCCAGCTTCAAGAGAAAGGATTTCAGCTAATACATTATAATCTATTCCTTGCATAGTAAAGGAGATAAGACTTACTCGCTTTTCATTCTTTTCACAATGACAATATAACTTTATATTCGGTATCTCACTTAATCCTTCGATAGCATAGTTAATTAAATTACTTTCATATTCATGAATAACATTCATGCCAATAGAATTTAAAGTTTCTATCCCTGTTATTAATGCAGCTACACCAATAACATTTGGTGTACCAGTCTCATCTTTAGCAGGAGGACTATCCCATTCAATAAATTGGTGTGAAACTAATCTTACACCACCACCACCTTGGTAAGCAGGTTCTCCCTTTTCAAAAATATCTTTAGGTCCAATAAGAACTCCTATGCCAAATGGAGCGTACATTTTATGTGCAGAAAATACAAGATAATCTATATGTTCTGGCGAATCATAAGCCTTCATGTCAATCGAATCATGAGGAACTAATTGAGCACCATCAACAAGAATTTGTGCCCCATATTGATGAGCGAGCTTTGCAATTTTCGAAATAGGGTTTATATATCCTGTTACATTTGATGCTCCTGTAACAGTAACCAATTTTACTTTCCCTTTATATTTCAATAATTTATTCTCTAAATCATTTAGAGACAACTTTCCATATTCATCAATACCTACATACTCAACCTGAAATTTATCTCTCCAAGGCAAATCATTAGCTAGATGTTCCATATCTGTAGACAGAACCACATGTTGTTTATTTTCCTGGGATAATCTATATGAAAGTATATTAATTGATTCCGTCGTATTCTTTGTATAAATAACAACATCTCTAGTATGATCAGCATTAACAAATTTTTTAATAACCTCTCTTCCATGTTCATATAAATTTGATGATAACTTTGATTTATATCCTGATCCACGATGAATCGATGAATACCAGGGAGCAAAATCCGTAATTTCTTTCATGACAGAAAAAAACGGTGGAGTAGTAGCTGCATTATCAAAATTAATTTCATTGACATATTCTCCATTGGCCAAAGGTATCTTTGTATTTGCTCCAATAACTAATCTTCGCAAGTATGCGCTTAATTCTATATCTTTCATAGTCAAACTCCCACTCATTATTTACTATTAAATAATCTTTGATGGGTTATACCAGCATCCAATCCTTAGGATCATAATCGAGAATTATATACAAACTCTCGATAGATATTTTCAGTTTATAACAGATTTATATATTATATTTTAAAGATGCATAAATCGTTACATAATATTTGTTCATTTTGAACTTTAAGATCTTTACAACTTCAAATTCCATGAAAAGGAGGCCGGCTAAAAGCTGACCTCACCTATAATGCTAATTATGTTCCCACACTGAGGGCACTTGTTATTATCAACTAAATAACTATGAAATCGGATCCTATCAATAACTAACTGGCTACATTGGGGGCAGCAGGTATTGCCACCATCTCCGCTCATATTGCCAAGGTAAATATAATTTAAATATTTACTTGCTATTTGCTTAGCCGTTTCCATCGTACTTTTAGGTGTAGGAGGTACATCCATTTTATGATTGGGAAAATAACGAGAAAAATGTAATGGAATATTGGGATTTACCCCTGCCAACCACTGGGCCAATTCTTCAATTTCCTTCACTTCATCATTAAGCCCTGGCACTAACAATGTAGTGATTTCCACATGACATACACTCACCGCAAGTTCTACTGTTTTTTTTACAGACTCAAGACCCCCAGCACAGACTGTGTGATAAAACTCGTTGTTGAAGGCTTTCACATCAATATTCAGAGCATCAATATAGGGTAGTAATGCTTGTAATGGCGCAGGATTAATGAAACCATTTGTGACCAATACATTTTTTAGCCCGGCCTGCCGTACAGCCTTGGCAGTATCCAAAACATATTCATACCAGACACTTGGCTCAGAATAGGTATAGGCTATACCAATATTCCCCTTACTCCCATACTGCTTGGCCATCTCTACTGCTCTTTCTGGCATCAATGACCTCGTACTTGGGGAATCCTGGGCAATCTGCCAGTTTTGGCAAAATGTGCAGGAAAAATTGCATCCCCATGTACCAAGTGACAATATTAAACTGCCTGGATAAAAATGATACAATGGTTTTTTTTCTATAGGATCAAGAGCATAAGAGGAACAAGCAGCATAGTTTTGCGCGTATAGCTTGTTTCCAATATTCTTTCGTACCCGACAGAAGCCTGTTCGCCCTTCAGCAATTACACATTTCTTAGGGCATAAACTACACTTTATATCACTTCCATGGAGTTGATAATACATAGCCTCCTGCATATTTTAACCTCCACTACTTATACCGCGTCACAGTAAACCGAAATAGCTCTATTTCTTCCTCAGGACCAATACCTGCTTTTTGCATGGCAATGCTTAGCTGCTCATCCACTGTATCTACACCTTCCAGCATCGGTAGCAGGAGTCCACTTCTACTGCCCTTCCTAACAATAACCCCATATTTTTGTGGGTCTAACTTATCTATACTGTCTACAGCTTCAGGAGCTTCTAAAATATCTACGGAAATATCAATTGCTGATAATTCTTCTATCACTACTGGCTCAAATCTGGGATCAGCAGTACCAGCACTAATGGCATTATAGATAATCTCACTTGCTATATTAGACCTTGTTGGGGCAAAAGTTCCAATACAGCCCCTTAGTTGACTGTGTTTTTTCAAAGATACGAAAACGCCAGCCCGCCCCTCTAATACATTAGATACATTATCAGGCACAGGCAATATAGTTCCCTTATCCAAGAAATAATGCAAACTAGCTCTAGCCAATGCAACTGGCGTACTTTCACTATCCATTTTTTCTTTCACCTGCCCCTTTTACCTTATTCTTAATAGTAATTACCGCTACCCCATACCCCACACCAAAAGGTGCTTCATAGGATAGCAGCTCAGCGCTAGCATCCGTCCCGCCTACTACCCCCAATAGAAAGAAAATAGATCTTAAGCCACATTCACCTGCTGCTTCTACCAATTTACGGTCAATTTGAAGTAATGCTTTGACACTTAAATCCTGTACAGCCTGCAATACTTGTTTATCAAATTCGGCAGCGCGTGGGTTGTAACCAGCTGGCGCATCAGGTGTTAAACGATGTGATAAATCACCTGATGCAATAACTGCCACACGCTTACCTGTCGCGTCAATCGCCATTTGTACAGCTTTGCCAAAAGTATACATTTCTTCATATGACAGCATACCAACAGATATGTGTACCAACTGGCCTTTAAATCCAGCTTTACTCAAATAATAAAGTGGTACTAACGCTCCATGATCAAGTTCCAAACTCAACCGATAACTCTTAGCCATATCATCTGTTAATTCAACTAAATTTATTCCTAAGAGGTCCGTTTTTTTTAAAATATGTCGCGTCAATAAATCATCGGTTTCAAAACCCAAAAACACCTCAGGTACACCAAATGCCCCAAAATTGCCCTTTAGACGTGGGTGGATACTAATACTGGCAGCATCCTCAAATACCGGCCCATGAGGTGTAATAATAATAATTGTCTGTGGATTCTGTTCCTTAATGATTTTGGCTGCAAGCTGGGCAGAAGCAACTGTAGTTTTAATTTTATCCAGCTCACTTTTGCCTATCTCAGGTATCATTATTGGAGGGTGAGGCATAAGTGCACAAGTAGTTAGGTTTTGCATATAATAACTGCTCCTTTCAATATCTAGAGGGGATATCACTATATTTTCGACTTATTTTATATTATTTATCTTGCCACATTTTGGCTGAAATGATACGCCACCCCTCTGGCAATCTGTTCCACTAGTTTTTGTTGATAATTATTATCAGTCAATGAAATAGCTTCCTTTTGGTTAGTCACATATCCTGTTTCAATCAATACCCCTGGCATCTTAGTATCATTCAATATTAAAATATGCAAATCCTCTTTAGCCTGGCGTCTATTACCAGGAGGAAATTCTTTAAGAGCTTGTTGTAACTTTTCCGCCAATATTTTATTTTGCGCAAATTTAGGGCTGTAAAATACCTGTGCTCCTGACAAATTTACGCCGCGAAAAGCATTACAGTGCACACTTATGAAAATTTCTGCTCCTGATCGTTCTATAATATCAATTCGTGTTAATATATCCTTCCTTTTGCCACCCTTCCCCCTAGTATAATAATCAATATCACTTTCCCTAGTAAATGTTACTACCGCCCCATAGCTTTGCAATACGTCAGCTAATTTTCTAGAAATAGCTAATGTTATTTCTTTTTCAATGACATTATTTGCACTAGCGCCACTATCAATTCCACCATGCCCTGGATCAATCACGATACCGTGCCCAGCAAGCACTGACATATCTACGTCTCTTATATCTTCATTTGCTAAATAGTGCATAGATAAAAAGTTAAGAACTACTACAGCAATACTAAACATGACCAGCATTTGTAAACTATATTTCCTGATCAAAATTAACCTCATTCTGCATCACTCCCTCTAGAAACTCCCCTACAACTTTATGCCAAAAACTCAACAGCTATACAAAAAAAATAGCTAAATAGAGCGACCTAAGGTAAAATAATGATAAAGATTGAAGCAAGACCTAATAGGAGGAGACCCATGAAATTTGGTAGATTGATTACTATTTTACTGTTGTTATTTGCCCTCTCTTTTGCCTGGGCTGGTGGTACTAGTTTTTTGCAAGGACTACTCCCTACCATACCCTCATCTAAGAGTATTACTAAAGAGCTGTCAAGTTCATGGGAGCGAACATATCGAATCATAGCTTTAAAAAGCGCTGTTGATGCTAAATTAGATAAAAGAAATTATACAAGACTACAATATATCCCTCTTGCTATGCAACAGACAATTATAGCAGTGGAAGATAACCGCTTTTATCGGCATATAGGCTTTGATATCGAAGGCATACTGCGAGCAATGTTAGTCAATATTCAAACTGGTGATTTTACCGAAGGCGGCAGTACTATTACGCAACAACTTGTTAAGAATTTATTTCTCTCTCAAGATAAGACCTATGGGCGCAAAGCTGAAGAATTTTTATTAGCAATTGACATGGAGCTCAGGTATTCCAAAGAAGAAATCTTAGAAATGTATCTTAACTCCATTTACTTTGGCTCTGGAGCCTATGGTATTGGCGATGCCGCTAGAATTTATTTTGATAAATCACCAGTTAATCTTAATTTAGCAGAATGTGCTATGCTGGCAGGATTGCCCAACGCCCCCTCACTCAACTCCCCTTATGTTAATTTTAATGGGGCTAAACAACGCCAGTCAATTGTACTATCGGTCATGGCCCGCCATGGCTATATCGGTCCACAGGCAGCTGAAGAAGCTAAACTGGCGCCAATAAAACTGGCAAGATAAAGCAAGGACTTGGCGACCGCCAAGTCCTTGCTTTATCTTTTCTTGTTAAAAATGACTTTTTATAATCTTCCACTCTGGTTTGCTCGAATCCATGGCATCATGCACAGTCGTACGATAAGTACGTTCAATTGTAAACTCTCTTATATATGTATCTTCATTAATTAGGCTAGTATCTTTAATCAAGCGCCCTTCATCTTGAATATTGAAGGCCAATAGTGGATAATAAGAACCATTCTTGCCATTAGCTAACTCTTTAATAAGTACACCCATACGTATAGGTGACTCAATATCCTGAAAATGGCGACTTAGAGGATTATTGGTAGCAAATACTTGCGCCTTCGGCGCTGTAATCATCATATATACTTCAGGGAAATAAAGCTTAAATTCTTTTAACTTAATTGCCATGTCTGGTGTAAATCGTTGTGTACGCACTAATGATTCAGATTTTTCGTTATCATATAATACTTCCATTTGTATTCTCAGTCCTTGCCGGGTAAAAGAATACATATATGATGCAGCCTTCGCCTTTTTGTATCCGTTGGCCTCCCAATCAGCTTTTGTCCATAATTGATTATCAGAATCAATTATCAAACGATAGTCTCCATATTGAGCTTGTATAGTTGCTCTATTATCATTCAAATTCGCAAAGACCACACTAGAACTAATAAAGAGTAAGGAAAAGACTAACATCATTACTAACTTTCTCATAAATGAACTCCTTTCATTATTTTATTACTACTACTTATAATTACACTATATCCATTATTTTCCTGCTATAAATAAAGAAGATCCTAAAATTAAAATAAAAAATCACTCACCCTTTGATATATTATTACCAAAGGCTGGGTGATTAACTTATACTGGTAAACAAAATAGTCGCCTCAAAAAGTAGCGACTATTTTCAGCATGCTGGTTTACTTATCTGCGATCCCATATTTCCTGTAATTCTCTTTCATGTCGCTCATTTTCGTGCTTCTGTCGTTCATGGCATTGTTGCCTTGTTTCATGGGGACGGCGTTTTATCTCTCGCTCATGGAGCTCATTCTCAACACGTTCTCTTTCTTCCTGTCTCTGATCAAAACGATCTCCTTCTTGTGATCTCTGATCCCTATTGCATTGTTGCTGCATGGGGGATGATTAACACTTTCTTAAAATTATATAAATTTTATATTGTTTTTAGACAAATAAAAAAGCCATCCTATTACAGACGACCCTCAGTCAACACTATACACCTGGGAATATTAGCTTTACACTCAATCAATCCCATCTTAACTAACATCTTCAAATGCCATGAACCGTTGCGCTACTCTTTAGCTCTACACCTGCAGCAATTTCTCACTCAATCAATGGATACTGGTGCGGATAGTCGCAAATGAAATCAAGGACTGCTTGTTCTCTTGGGTGCATGTTATCACCTGCGAACTTTTATTCATCCAGCCAGCTCAATCAGGTCAGCATTATAAAATTCATTTATCGCTTCATCCAACCTTTGACTAGCCATTAAAACATCTGGATGTGATATTCCTTTTTTGAGTGCTATTTCATGCATTTCTTGCCGTAAGCGCTCTATTTTACACCATAAATTTTCCACAACAAAATCATTCATCCTTTCCTTTTATTTCATACAAGACCCATTATATGTATAGGCTTATGCAAATTGTGTCGAAGTAAAGTTGTTAATAAAATTTATTTTCCAATTATAGACAAAAATACTGTTGGCTTGGTGACAAGAGGATTAATACAACTCAACATTATTTTTTCTTAAAAAACCCTCTATCCTCTTATCAAACAAATCGGTTTCTTTGTTACAGATTCTAGAAGTATATTGAATGCCCAGACCACCGCCGTTAAGTGAGGGCGCCTGGCGCACATCAGGTATACGATCAACTTCAAATACTCATCCTGCTTTCCACTTTATATTTAGTAGACGGATTTTATCATCTACTATATAATCCTCAGCTATAATTTGCACGACAACAAACGCCCATGTTCTGGCCATCGCCAAATCCACTGGATCACTTTCGCCTTTAACCTCCTTCGGATAAAGCCATCAATAAATTTTTAACAGGTATAGGACGCAAACCAGCGGCACTATTCGCACCAGTTAGTACGAGTATGCCGCCGAGGAATTCTTTAGTTAGCACTATATTGTCCGCATCACAAGAATGTGGATCTTTTACTTTTTTGCTTAGCTTTGAGGAATCTGCAATCATTGATGCTATCCGTTTTGACTATATTTTTTAGCCAAATTAACTGTCGATTAGCCGAGTCATTAGAAAACCGCCTTATTCATACAGTTCCAGTCTTGTTAATATATCTGATTTTAAAAACAATCTTCCTTTTTGACTCTCTCGTATTAGCTTTAGTTACCCTTCTTCCTCAAACCAAGATGAGTCATTAAACATTATCGTTTCTCCCACTTCGAACATCCTTTTATCAAATTTATACACACTTCAATAAAAAAATAAATAATTCATACAATTAATCCAACTTTAAATTCTCACTGAAATTTTAGAACCTAATTGCTTAGATATTTCTTTATCTAATATTTCTTTAAAAAGTTCTTTAGTCTTTCTATTTGGTAAATATTTATTTTGATAAGGTTGTTTTTTTATAGCAGTTTTATAAATGGGCTCTGTCGGTGAAATTATTAAATTGCTCTTAAAAGAAGGCTCGATCAGAGAACTCATTAATCCACATCCCTTTTATCTATTTATTTCCATATATTAGATAAAAGGTAATATTTTCCTCTTTTTAACACAAATAACAACAATAAAACCGCCTACATTTGTAAGCGGATCTTGATCGTATTTAATAATTGCCACCGCTATATGATACTCACCTCCTGCGTTTAATTATCATACAATATATTAATCTACTATAAAGGAGGAATACATATGGGCTTAGGTTTTGGAGGCGGTCGCAATGGTTTTGGCGGTTCGAGTGCCATAATCATTATAATTATCCTCTTGTTACTTTTCTGTTGCGGTGAAGATTCTTTCTCTAGTTGTTAATTTTTCGAAACTAATCCACTGAATACCGACTTTTTGCAACTACACCCTCTTAAAACCACGTTTCGTCAAAGCGTGGTTTTTTTTATAGGAAAAGCACCCCATGCAGGCCGCTTGTTACTAAATTATTTAAAATCTTGCCAAATACCTTTGGGAGAACTTTTCTCTGTTACTTCAATCCAGTCACTAAGTAAATTCAGTTGTGCTTGAATTTCATTATTATTAAGGCTCCTACCTTCTGATTCCTCCCATAAAAATTCCATATATTCACCTAATCCTTCTGGATAATTAACACCATCATGGTCTAGGCATCTAAATAATTGAGGGTAACCTGTTTTATCGGAATCAACGCCACCTTCTGCACCAAATTTAACATGCCATCCTTTACGAGTTTTGGTAATTTCATAACCGTCACGCTGCCCCCATCGTCTTGAGTAAACATTTAAATCCATACAACCACTCCCTTTTACCATTTTTTATACACTTCGATAAAAGGTAAATAATTCCTTTAAATGCATGACCATTATATAAAGGAAAAGCCTTACAGTTATTTACTAAACCATCAACTCTTTAGTTTTTAAAACTTATTTTGCACTTCGGATAAATTATTCGGAATTATATATACATACTCTAAAATAACCTGAATAATTTCAGTGAGTAAATTAATTAAATCTAAAGAAAATTTCATCTCCATATGCAACTTCATTATCAATATCTTTTAAACAAAAAGCTATTGACTTGATCTGATAATACGAGTTTTTTTACCACAAGCTTGTCACTAGCAAACTAATTTTCACCTGTTTTTATACCTAATAAAAACAAAAACCCTTGCAAATACTGAATTTGCAAGGGGGTAATGTAAAACGATATTAACGTTTTGAGAACTGAGAAGCTTTACGAGCTTTCTTAAGACCGTATTTACGACGCTCTTTTTCCCGTGGATCGCGAGTAAGGAAACCAGCTTTTTTCAAAGATGGACGATATTCAGCATCTACAAGAAGTAGTGCGCGTGAAATACCATGACGAACTGCGCCAGCTTGACCAGAAGGACCGCCGCCCGCTACCTTAATCAATACATCATATTTGCCAAGAGTTTCAGTCAAATTAAGGGGTTGTTTAACAATGAGTTCTAATGTTTTACGGCCAAAATATTCTGGTAAAGAACGGCCGTTAACAACAACATTGCCTTCGCCCGGAACCAGACGAACTCTGGCAACCGAGGTTTTTCTGCGACCTGTGCCGTAGTAAGTAACCAATGCCATAATATGTTCCTCCTTTCCGGATTATCTT
>JAGFZX010000077.1 GCA_017889585.1 Bacillota bacterium | reverse complement strand
ATTTATTACCAATGATGATTTATATCTTTTATATATGCACATAAATGCTTTAGATACACTTGGACATATTCTATGATGATACTATTGCTGAGCGGAAGCGTATCACTAGAAATGACGGCCTCAACCGCGCATTTTATACGACTTAAGGCCATTTTTCGCCGTTAAAGGTGATACGTTTCTGCGTATCATCTATAACGGCGAATTTTTACTATATTTTTTCGCAAACAAACTGTCCACGTGATTGAGAAACTCAATTTTTGTAAAAACTCAAGCCTGACAACAAGGTCTCTTCCGAACCTATCCCTGTGTCCAAAAAAACAGCTTAGAGTCTACTAATAGTGGATCTTTTTACTTCGTATGGGTTATTGGCATTCCCAATTCTCCTCAACTGGGCATTCGCCCAGAATCAAATCGGAACGATCACTGTCTTTTATCTTTTCTTCCCACCAGCCGAAAGCAATTCTAGCCTGTAGACGAGTGCTTCCCTGTCCGACTAAAAAAATGGCAATAGAACCGCCAGGTGGAAGAATAAACTTTCCATCTTCCTCATCTACAACCGTCGTTATCGGAGGAATCACTCGATCAAAAGGATTCACTCCCCCACATGGAGTACCATGAATATCTTGAGCAAACTGTAAAACTACCTCGGGTTTCGGCCTCGGACACAATGCCATGTTGGCGGGTGTTACCAGATTAGAAACAATACCTACTCCGGGCAGTTTAGCATTAAACCAAATTTGAGCTAAAAAATCCGTTTGAGTCATATTAGAAATAGTAATTACATTTACAAATAATTTTACCTGAGAATGAGTAGGGTTAAATAATCTCCCCACTGCATTTGTCCCTTCCCCAAAATTTAACAATCCAGTTTGCCCAACAAAATATCTGCCTTCAATAGACTCGAATAGTGAGATGGGAATATTGACCGTTTTTCTTAACATACTGCCATCCTCCTATAACATTAAAAATATCCTGGTTATATGTGTATGAAGCCGATGACATAGATATACAAAAAGATACTTATCCCCTTCCGATTTTTCTGCTGTAAAGCGGACACTGGAGACGTCAGACTATCCTCTGACACCAAGATTCTCCACAGCAAATAGAGGGACGGTGATTGTATCACATAAGATAGCGCCACCGTCTTCTCTTCTTTCTATATTACAATACTATTCTACATGATGACTTTCTATTTTCTGAGGGCAATAAAGGCATACTAGAATGCCTCCGACATGATCAACTGCCATATGCAGGACGATTAGGGCAGTCTCCTTTACTCCGAAAGTATACAAAAAAGATGCCCTCAATTCCTATATGATATGCTCCTCCTTGCTATAGACAGTTTTTTTATTTTAACTGTCCACCACAAGGAGGAGCATATCAGTTACAAGCTGAGCTTCTTTGCAAGTAATAGCTATTAATTGAATTTAAGATCAAATTGAGTGATTCTGAATAAAAGGATGCATATATTGACAATACTTTTACAGGGATGAAAAACTTCTTACTACTGCTGCCTTATTGATTTTTGTTTGTTAATCCACCAGCCAATTCCACAGTATGAATATGTGGATGATAATGCAAATCTTGAGATCAGGTATGAAGTAAAGAGAAGATTACGGCAAGAATTGTAGCGTATAGCAAGATGCCCACATTCTTCGTAAAGAGAAGCATGTCCACCTAAAACCGCCGTTCTACAACTCATGATATTCCGCGCGACCCTGGTCTGCTGAGGAGATAGTAAAATAGGCTCTAAAATATTTTCTGAGTACATCAAGGGCAGTTGCTGATAAAATAATATAACGATTGGTATTATATTTGGCATTTTCTACTCGTACACACATGCTTTTACTGCAAATATCACAAATTCTTAGTTTGACTACTTCACCAACCCTTTTTTATCTAAAATAAAGGTATATATAAAAATTTGATGCCAGAAATATAGTTGCTAATGGTTCCAGCCGAAAGTTTCTTCTCTTTTTTGAGATAAAGGATATATTGCTGAATATCACTTTCGGTAATTTCATCAATCGATTTATTTTGATACTCTATAAAGGTAATAAGGACTTTAATGCGACGAAAATAGGACTCCTGCGATGATTTGGGAGTCCCTTTGAGTTCAAAATGTAGGTTGATTTCTTGTTCATAATTTTTCATATACATACGCCCTCCTGCTTATTCTGTGTTGGAAACCTGACTCATCACAGAGACTATGAGGCACACGAATTATTTTACCGGCAATATGTATTGAGCTTGCGGTATATGTTATAATCATAAAAGTAAAAAGTATGTCCTTTTGGTTTGTTGTGTTCAGCGATTCAACAATACCATAAAAAGGACATACTTTTTACTTTTTTATGAATTTTTTAAGAAAGAGACTATAGCCATCGCGACTAGCGATTTCGTTCTTCTGCGTATCGGGTCAAACGGTGCAGAAAAATTTAATGATCCCGCCCTCATTGCCCTGATTATTTAAAACTAAATTACATTATGAGGACGGGTTGCTGATAAACATGAATGCTAACAATTCCGTCAGACTGTATGACACTGTTTCAATGAAAACCAATGTCTAGCTTTGCCTTTGGTCATCTATGAAATCAATTGTTTTCGCAAACAGTTTTTCACTTACCGCTTTACAGTATTTACTAGACCAAGGATCTGCAAAACCATGTAATGCATCAGCCTTGAATACACGAACATTTTTATTAACAGATAAATCTTGCATTAAACAATCAACATCAAAATTTTCTTCCGTTCTTGGAAAGAATAGTAATACTGGACACTTAGGTTCAATTTCCTTATAATCCCTTATACGGGAACCATAAAAGCCCACTACTCCACTGTATACGTCTTTGCGTTGGCTACATAACCAGGCAATGGTAGCACCAATACTATATCCGACGATAAAACAATAGCGATACTGATCGCGAATACGTAGTGACAATTCCTCAATTTGTTGTTGCGCCAAGCTAAACCCAATATTTTGTGTAAAGTAATGATAAGCAATCAGCTCTTCACTATTGCTAAATGGCGCTTGGCGATTGGTTAGTAAATTTGGACACACTACGTCATACTTCCCTTCTGCAAGCCGATTACACTCTCCTATAATATGGTCATTAATCCCATATATTTCATGCACTAAGATAATTATAGTATCGGAATTATTTTGAATACGTATCATAATAATCTAACCTCTTCCTCCAAACAGCAAATAGCCTCAAACTTATCACGCAAAAGATGCAACTTACCGTTATCCTTGGCATGTAGGGTGGTTGACAGGAAGCACAAAAAATTCCCCTCGTATAAACAGTTGTGTTAATTCCGAAAGCAACATTGGCTTTTCAAGCTTAATTCGTTCGGAGACTTCAGGATCTTTATTTCTAAATTGTGCCGCAAACATTGCCATTCTGCTTCCACCCCATCTATACGCTTCTGGCAGAATAGTTATCCATATTTTCCCGCCTAACAACTCCTCACAATGTGTACTCATATAATTTATCTCTTCTTGTGAAAATTTAAAGTCACACGAAATTCTCAATTCTTGTGAAGGATTATTAAACATTTGAATAAAGTCGCTAGATCTATTTGTTATATTAATTTGAAACTCGCCCATCTATTGTTGCCATTCATTCGCTTGATAGCCCCCATATACTGATTTTAACAGTCTAATTGCATCAAAAACACAGGATTTACCTGACCCGTTTTGGCCTGCAATGATTATCATTTCTCCAAGATTATTTAGGCTAACTTCACATATGCCTGTAAAATTTGTGATTTTCAAATTTATAATTTTCCTCCAAATTTATTTATAAATGCATTATCTCGAAGACTCTTTGGGACAGTTCTTTAGATTCAGTACTATATCATAATTTATAAAATACTATATAAAACATAAAACCCCTGCCAAATTTATAATGTACCCTATCGGATAGACAATATAAAAAAGTCTACCCGATAGGGTACATTATAATTCCGCAGCAATTTGACAGGAGGTTTTCTCCATTATAAATGATAACGCTCACCCCGATTAATCTTAATCATAAACCATTCTCTCCCCCATCCAACACCACTCTGCCCCTGTCCGTTCCCGACCTTCACTACCTGCCGCCGCTATCGCTAGATTCGTGTTGCTGTCATCTGCCTACTCATCATCTGCTAAAGAGGCAGGCCACTGTCATGTCATCATCATACCATGACAGTGGCCCGCCCTCTCTCACGTGCTCTAGTTGTTTTCTGTCTACTCATCATCCCTAGCGACCTGTTCCACACGTCGCCGAAGAAAACTCGAAGCGGAGGGACGTTCATTTTGCTTCATCCACCCTCTCTTGGATGGAAGCAAGAAGAACGTCCCCTTGCTTCCAGGAAGAATGACTGTCGCGGAAGACGTATTTAAAATATTATGGATTAATCCGTTCCTTAAATACCTGTTGTCCATTTATAAACCGTATAACAACCGCTGATTTAATCGGATCGTGATATCTATTATAATATATTCTTCCTGTTACAAAATCTTCATTATTTGTTTTCTCAAGCGCTACTCTCACGTTTTCAAGAGTTATTTCCTGCGATCTACGCATTGCGTCGATCAAAAGTTTGGCCGCATCGTATCCAAGAGCCGCCAGCGCATTGGGTTCTTCTCTATACGATTTTCTATACTCTTCTACAAATTTATCCACCCGTAGATTCGGGTCGCTTGAAGAATAATGGTTTACGAAAAATGTATTTTCAAGGTTATCAGTACCTGCAATATTTACGATCTGCGGAGAGTCCCATCCGTCTCCACCTAGCATTGGCTTTTGATATCCCATAGCTCTAGCCTGACGGACAATTCTTCCTACTTCTTCATAATATCCGGGTACATAGATTGCGTCAGGATCTTCTTTGATAACCTGCTCTAAGATACCATAAAAATCCATGTCCTTCTGCAGATAATATTGAATCCCTACGACGCTTCCACCATTCTTCGCCAACTGTTCCATAAAAGTTCCAGTTAATGCCTTACTGTAATTACTACTGTTGTCTGTTAATATAGCAACCCTTTTTATACCTAAGCTATTAATAACAAAATTAGCCATAATGTTCCCTTGATACGGATCTATAAAACAAGCGCGGAATACGAAATCTCGCACCCGGCCATCCGTCCTTACTGTAACTCTAGGATTTGTCCCTGTTGGTGTAATAACAGGGACCTGGTTACTCGTCCCTTCCATCCAATTGACTGCCGCGATCGTATTGCTACTAGCTGCACATCCAAGTACAGCCATTACCTTCTCATCCACGATAAGTTGTCTCATCGTTTCCTGAGCATACAAAGACTGGGATTGATTATCACGCTCCACTAACTGTATCTGCTTTCCAAAAATGCCCCCTTCTGCGTTCGCTTCTCTAACGGCTAACTGCATTCCTTTTAAGGCTGAATGTCCGAAGGGAGCAACGCTACCAGTCAGTTCAAGATTTGCACCAATGCGTACTGTCTCTACCTCTTCTTTTGGCATGGCCCATGTTATCTGAAGATTACCATTACTATACAGTACTACTATAGGTATAAGCACCGTTATAATCCACCGCAGAAAAGCTTCTTTATTCATACCTTTACCTCCTAAACATAATTCTTTTAGCGTAATTCCACTATGTTCTATATATATTTCCTCACCACTAGGGTACTCGACAAGTCAACTACAAAATCAAAATTTACTATCATAATTTATCTTTGTAATATTTTCCATAAACATACAAAACTCCTGCAAGGATTCTAATTAGAATCCTTGCAGGAGTTTTTCACCACTATAAATGATACGGTTCCCCGTATCATACCTAACAGCGAAAATACATTTAAACAAATAAAACCTGCCTATCAGGCTTAGTTGGTTAAATCATTTAAGCGAAGCAAAATGCATGTCTTGGCATGACTGTCACCTCATGTATATTTTAACACCATCCCCAAAAGACTCAAAAGAACCGTCCCTTGGAGTCCGCTGTTTAAGATTTGCAGTTGCATTCACAGAGATTAGCACATCTGATCTGGCAGGAATAACAGGAAAACTATGCCTTCGCTTCATACGAGGGATTTTTCTTTCATTCCATTGTTTATCTAAGATAAACGTAAACAACAATTTGATGCTCGAAATATAGTTAATGATGGTACAAGCAGAAAGCTTCTTTTCATTTTTGAGATAGAGAATATATTGCTGAATATCACTTTCTGTAACATCATCGATTGATTTATTTTGATGTTGGATAAAACGAATAAAGGCTCTAATTCGATGAAAGTAGGACTCCTGAGATGATTTGGGAGTCCCTTTGAGTTCAAAGTATAGGTTAAATTCCTGTTCGTAATTTTTTCATATCAGTACACACGAAAATGCTCCCCCAAAAGATAGCCGCACCTATAATGAGGGCATCATAAATAATTGGCTTCATTTATCCTTAATCCAGTTGCCAAAAACCGACAAAAACCAGTTAGCATTCTATTAATATTAATCCTTCATCGCCTCCTGCAAATTCTATATGCTATTATGGATTAATTGTTCTAGCTTCGGGCTGTCTATCTACCTCCTTCCATATTGCAATACCAGTAATGGCATAAAATACTGTAAGGAAGGGAGTCAACCAAGCTTGATAAGCATAAGGTACCATTTCTATTACTGGGAGACCCAGCACTCCTGACAAGTATAACGCTGTTACTGACCAAGGAACTATGTACGAGAACATTGTTCCCCCATCTTCTAACGTTCGTGAAAGCACTGTCATCCTAATATTAAGTCTTTCGTACGCAGGCCTTAGCATCTGTCCAGGTAACAATATCGACATATATTGACTTGCCGTAAGCATATCTGTAAGCAATCCTGTAATCAATGTGGTTATCACCAGACTAGTTGAGCCACGGATGACACCTTGCACCTTATCTAACAACACGTTTACAACACCTGTTTTTTGCAAAATCTGTCCAAACCCAAGAATGAAAATAACAAGGGTAATAATTGATGTCATACTTGAGATTCCGCCTCTATTGAGCAGTGCATCGACTTGTGGCACCCCGGATTTTATTAAAAAGCCACTCGACAGTGCTTTAAATATGGTAGTTGCATCATATGGTTGCCAAATTAATGCCACCACTACTCCAATTAAAGCCGCTAAAAGCAATGCAATAACAGGAGGCATTCTCCTAATTGCAAGAATAATGGTTAAAATTGGCACGATCAAGAAGAAAGGATTGATTATAAAGCGCTGACCTAATGTAGTCGTAATTAGATCCAGTTTCGATTGGTCAAGGGATTCTTGGACAAAACCAAATCCCAAATAGGTATATATCGCTGTGCTAATTACTAATATTGGAACTACGGAGTACAACATTGATTTTATATGATCCACTAGCTCAACTTTCGCTACTGCTAAACATAAGTTTGTCGTATCGGCGAAAGGAGAAATTTTATTACCAAATAACGATCCTGATATTACCATGCCAGCTGTCATTGCCGGAGGAATACCCATTCCGTAGCCAATGCCCATAAATGCGACTCCAAGCGTTCCGGCTGTGGCAAATGAGCTGCCAATAAAAAAAGAAACTAAACATAATAGTAAAAAACCCGATACAAGAAAAAACGAGGGGGATATGAATTTCAGCCCGTAATATATGATGCTAGGAACAATACCGGATACAATCCATGACCCTATTACCATACCAACACTCATCATAATGAGTACTACAATTAATGATTCTCTGCAGCCCTCAACGAAAAAGCCTTGCAATTCTTTTAGTGTGAACCCGCTTGATAGAGCAACGAGTGAAATAGCAACAATTGTTAACACAAATGATATTTCAGTTGGGATTTTCAGAATGACGTTACCTGCTGATAATATTACTACGATACACAAAAGCATTAACAGAGCCTTGTTGAGGGTTACACTTTTTGCATTCTCCATATTTTCCACTCCTTTAAATTCTGTTGATTTTGGCATATCTGCATTGATAAATTAAGAATTTTTAGAAATTTATAATTATAAGCACTGGAATGATCAGTCGCTAAATAGCGTTTATGCTTAATGCCAGTAGTTTAGCCCGATCAAAGAGCCCTTGGACAGACATCCATTCAGCATCGTTATGCATAGATCCACCTGTTGCCCCCATTCCATCTATAGCTGGTGATCCTGTTATAGTAGCCCAAGCAACATCAGAACCGCCTCCAGTGAAAATCCCTTCTATTTCCTGAAGGCCTAGTTTGCGTCCTTGTTCCTGCACAATAGTGAGCAAGTGGCGTACTTCCTCTGTTGTAACAAAAGGCGGATACACAAAGTAATCATCAAGGAGTGTCGTTTCTGTCCCGGGAACATATTGTTTAGCAACGATCTCTCTTACGGCTCTTAACATCTGCTCTCCATCATCCATTTCATTAACTCGAATATTTAGTTTTGCATAGGCATTGTCTGGTATAACAGCGGGTCCTGTACCTCCGCCGATCATCCCAACATTGCAGAGGATTCCCTTCTCAAAATTTGTTAGTTTTTGAAGATCGCATATTTTGTTCGCTAGTTCCATGATCGCACTTGCGCCTTTCTCAGGGTCAACTCCAGCATGAGCTGCTTTACCCTTGACAGTTATACTGGGATTTATAATACCTTTACGACCTACAACAACTTCACCATTCGGCCTTCCTGGCTCTAAACAAAATATGGCATCTTTCCCCTGCCCTTCACGTTCATAAATTTCGGCGACGTTACTCTTGGGATGCCCGGTTTCTTCGTCTCCGCAGAACAATACGGTAACATTTTTATCATCTAGATAGCCATGTTCACCTAATGCTTCTAAAGCAAAAAGCCCCGTAACGATACCGCCTTTCATATCGGCAACACCAGGACCAAATGCACGACCGTCCTTTAGCATGAAGGGACGTGCGGCTGCCGTTCCACGCAAAAACACGGTGTCGATATGTCCAGTTAACAAGATACTTTTGCTTGTTTTACCTTTCTTTTGGGCAAGAACATGTGTGCAAACATCAGGAACTCTAATGTATTCTACCTCGAATCCTAGGCTACTTAACTTGTTGCCGATGATTTCCGCGCATTGATGTAACCCTTCTGGATTGTCAAATCCCGAATCGATGTTTACCAATGTTTCCAAAAAATCCAGCATCATTGTTTTTTTAGCTTCAATTGCTTCTAGTACTTGTTTCATAGCACATCCCTCATTTTTTTATATTTTGTGGTCAACACTTACTATCTAATATGCAATTTGTATGCCAATTATAAATTTTCATAATGAATTGTGAAACGAGAAGGTTTTGATGATGTGAATCGCGAAATAATAAAGGGATCTTTGAGGGATTAATCCCTTTATTATTCTTTTTAACCCCTTTGATGGTTAGGAGGTTTAACATGAAAAGAGTAGCTATCATTTCTAAAGGAAAAAATACTTGCATAAGCATGCAAGAACAGCTAGAAAATTTTATTGGAAGCCAAGTAAGCATTCAAGGTTATATCTGTTCGGAAATAACTCAAAGTATCAATGCCGATTTGGCCGTGTTTTCCAGTCAAGAAGCCTATGCCGACGGGCGCCCTTATATTGGCTCCGAATGCCTTGCTATTGTGGCGAGACGTTCAATTAATTACCATGCGGTTGATCACTTGTTTGATCTACCGGCTAATACTGAGGTTTTGCTAGTTAACGATCTACTTACCGCAGCTCAGGAAACAATTTTATTGTTACAAACCTTGGGATTTGACCATATTCGTTACCATCCATACGTCCCAGGTTTACGAGACTATCCCCGTTTAAAAATTGCAGTTACACCAGGAGAAGCGAGTTTAGTCCCAGGCTTTGTTGAAAAAATCATTGATATTAAATCTAGACTTATTGATATAACAACCTTCGTCGAAATTCTTCACAGCTTATCTCTTCTTAATGAGAAGGCAAATCTGCTTTCGGCCAATTATGTGCGAAATATTATTGATCTAATCAAAAAAAATAACCTTAGCACAAGCATAAGTAATGAGATGAAAGCTCAGTTGCAAACTATTATAAATACCGTACATGATGGGGTAATTGCAGTAGACGATAAGAAATATATAACCGTATTTAATCCTGTTGCTGGAGAATTTTTAGGTTTGGATACCAAAGAATTACTCGGAAAAACAATTGACAGTATCACTGATCCAAATATTGTTGAAATTTTTAATGATCATAGTCGCGAGAAAGAGGCATTTATTAAGGTGAATAATTATCATTTAGTAGTAAATATTGCTAAAATCCGAGAAGGTGATCTAGATTCCGGCATGGTAGTCACTTTAAAAGATGTTTCGGAAATTCAAAGATTGGAAGAAGAACTTAGACTCAAAACGGCAAAGCAGTTACACGCTGCACGTTATACACTAGAACACATTCAGGGGGAAAGTGAAATAGTAAAAAAAACCGTAGAACTTGCCCGTAGAATAGCTCCTTCAGATGCTCCGATACTAATTCAAGGAGAAAGCGGCACAGGCAAGGAACTGCTAGCTCAAGGAATTCACAACGCATCACCACGTAAAAAGGGTCCGTTTATTGCCATCAATTTTGCAGCTTTAACTGAGAGCCTATTAGAAAGCGAACTTTTCGGCTATGAGGAGGGGGCGTTTACTGGCGCACGCAAAGGTGGCTCTCCCGGACTATTTGAGCAGGCACATCGTGGAACACTTTTTTTAGACGAAGTCGGCGACGCCCCATTGTCATTTCAGGTAAGAATCTTGAGAGTATTACAAGAAAAACAAGTCCGCCGGATAGGTGGGGGACGCCTCATTCCCATTGACGTCAGAATAATCACAGCTACCAACAGAAATTTAGAAGAACTCATTGCGAAAGGAACATTTCGTCAAGATTTATATTATCGATTAAACGTTCTGCCAATCACGATTCCAGCTCTCAAGCACAGAAAAACCGATATTATTACATTAGCACAAAATTTTTATGATAAGTATTTTTGTAAACAAAAATCAATAGTATCCTCGGAATCATATTTTAGATTGATTACCCCAAGCTTCATCGCGTATGACTGGCCGGGAAATATCAGAGAATTGCAAAACGTTGTCGAGTATCTGGTTAATATTTGTCACGAAAAAATACCTACACCGGAAATGCTCCCAAAAATGTTACTGAAAGGCAATAATACGCAAGACAAACCTATAGATCAAGACTTCGATGTCTTCCAAAGAATCCTGCAGGAAATCAAACAGCATAATAAATACGGAAAGCCGATCGGACGAAGATCGTTGTCTACCACATTGGCATTACCAGAGAGTTTTATTAGGAAATCAATAACCATCCTGGAGAAAGAAGGAATTCTTCGGGTCGGAAAAGGGAGAAAAGGCTTAGAAATAGCTGATTTCACAAAATTAGATGACTACTTTTAATGCTATTGTCAGCATAATCGAGAAAATAATATATGGATAGGTTACACTTAACTGGACAGAAAAATTAAGGTCAAGTAAACTTAAGTAAATGAAAACATAAGGAGATTTACGATGACCAAACGTAGAACCTATACGGAAGAATTTAAGAATCAAATGGTCCAGTTATATTTAAATAGAAAACAAAAAACTTTCCACGCTAAAAGAACCTGTTAAAGCTGTTTCCAGCCTTAACAGGTTCTTTTATGTCATTTTTGGCCTCAGAGATGGTACGGTTATCGGTACAATTTGTTGGTTACTTGTGAATTTACCGATATTAAATAGTATCACCTCTTCTAATTCCGTTACTTACTTCTCCTGGTTTGCTATTTCTGGTTGTACCTTATACCAAGCCGCATACATAACAGGCACTACTAACAAGGTTAGTACAGTGGCACCAAACAAACCACCAGCAATCGCTACTGCCATAGGACCCCAGAAAACACTTGAGAATAAGGGGATCATTGCTAAGATTGCCGCAGCGGCTGTCAGCATGATAGGACGGAATCTAGTGACTGTCGCTTTAACAATCGCATCCCACATGGAATTCCCTGCTTTACTATTCCGATCAATCTGGTCAATTAAAATAACCGAATTGCGCATGATAATGCCTGATAAGGCCAAAATACCCAGTTGTACAACAAACCCCATAGGCCTTCCGCTAAGTAAAAGGGCCAAGATTACCCCTATAATTCCTAGAGGAGCCGTCATGAGAGTCATAATCATTTTAGCAATGCTTTGCAGTTGGAACATTAATAGCATACAAATGGCCAGCAACATAATCGGCACCATTTCTATAATAAATCCACCAGACTTATTGCTTTGCTCCAAAGGACCACCAATATCAATGCTATATCCCGGTGGTAAATCCCCACGTAACGTTTTTAGATTATCATAGATTTTTTGCGTTACGTCATTTCCCGTAACTCCTGGCGCTACCGTTGCCTGAACCGTAATAGACGGTTTAAGATCACGTCGCCAGATTAAACCTTCTTCTGCTTCATAGTGTATTTTTGCTATTTGATCAAGAACTACATACTTACCATTACCAATATGAATGTTTAAGTCTTTT
>JAGFZX010000035.1 GCA_017889585.1 Bacillota bacterium | reverse complement strand
CTGGGCACCAATATCTAAACCAATAGGCATATGGACCTTTTCGACTTTCTGAATTGTTACCCCATCTTCAAGCAACTGATCCTTTACTAATTTCACTTTTCTCCGGCTTCCAATCATGCCCAAATATGCAAGAGGGTACTTAATGACCTTCCTAATGCAATCCATGTCATACATATGACCCCTAGTAACAATAACAACACTGCTTCTTGGTCCAAGTTTCAGAACACTTTCAATATCATTAAAATTACAACAAATAAATCTATCAGTTTCAGCTAATTTTTGGGTCAAAACAGGATCTGGGCGGTCATCAACCACTGTAATTTTATACCCAAGTTGACGTCCGACATTTACTAATTCTAGAGAAACATGTCCACTTCCTAAAATAACAAGCTCATCGGGAGTAATACACGGGTCGATCATAACTTTAATAATTTGATCTGGTTCATCTGGATTCGTAAGGCTCGCAAGCCTAAACATCCCACTCGTACTATCTTCCCGAACTAGTTCCTCTAATTGCTTTTCCAACCAGTTTTGTTGCATACCCCATGGCAACTTTAAATTTCCTGTGCTGTCATTACTATCGATCTTAAATATTTTTTTTTGTCCAACGATATCGCATGGAAGGCTATCCACTCCTATAATTGTTGCGATTGCCTTTTCTTGCTGTAAATCAAACTCCATCACTTAACTGCCCCTCCTAGTCACAAGCATATTTTAACCTCAAAACTCTTAAGACATTAGGATGAATAACTGGTGCCTTTACCGAATGTACAGTTGGGATAACTACATTGAGGGCAAGCTCTACAGAGCCCGCCATGAGCTAAAGCCACAATATCCTTACGAGTTACCCGTTCACCCACCAGTAACCTCGGTAAAATCAAATCGATGATGGTTATTTTAAAGAACATACCACAAGCAGGTACTCCCATGATTGGTATATCATTTAGGTAGGCCAACATAAACATTGCTCCAGGCAGAGCGGGCGCTCCATATTTTTCCACACTAGCACCTGTTAATCGTATGGCGTTAGGTGTAACATCATCGGGATCAACTGACATTCCGCCTGTGACAAAGATGATTTCAGCACCATCATCCGACATTTTCTTAATTTTCCCAGCAATTACTTCCATGTCATCAGGTGCATATTCTATTCCTAAAATTGTTGAACCAAAAGATTCGACTTTCTCCGTAAGGACAGGACCAAATTCGTCACGTATGCGTTTTTTATAGACTTCACTTCCAGTAATAACCACACCTACATTAACTTTTTTAAATGGTATAACTTTAACAACCCATCCAGCCTGGAGAATGATATTCTCAGCTGCTGAAACCATTTTTTCTTCTACTACCAATGGAATGACCTTCGTTCCCGCCAGTAACTCGCCTTTTTTTACCACCGTGTTGTTGGGGAGTGTGGATAAAACTACATCAGGTAAATCGTTGATTGCCTCCAGCGCATGGACATTAATTTTCAGCAATCCGTCACATTCGGCAAATAGGTTAACACGACTTTCTTTGGGACCGTTCCATATAACACCACTACCTGCAAAAAACCTTCCTAGTCGGATACCGGCTTCATCTTCGTGAACATCCCCTGAGTCAAGGTCCAAAATGAAGATATTCTCTTTGCCCAACTTCAATAGCTCTGGGACATCTTCCTCCTTAATCACATGCCCTTTTCTAAAGGCTGCTTCCTTTGAGTCATCTTTTACGACTCTGGTGATATCGTGACTAAGTACCTTTCCCACAGCATCTTCTACTTTAATTGTTTGCACCTTCATGATTTTTCTCCTCTTCAATCGTCTTCACTGTACACATTTGGTAGTCAATATTCTCAAGTGTTGATCTGCTAGCATAATTCAGTCTAGGAAGAAACTATAAAATAATAAACTACAATTTCTTCCTAGACTAAAGCATACTAGCATAGCATAGCATAGAATAGACCAGAATAGTATAGCACAGAATAGAATTACGCATATCAGTATAGTCTAGACTAATATATGGAGTTAGCGGCAAGGATATTTAGTCCGTTGCCGCTAAAACCATAAAGTTTTTTCAATTTTCATTATAGCTTCACAATTGAGACAGTGTCAAGCATATAATTACTAGATAAGACTATCCCTAAACTTCTTAGGTCTTATGCCTTTGTTGCATCCGACGAGTTAACCCATTGGCATACATCGTCACAAGAATTTGCTTTCTTTTCCTTTAAGGCATTAAGAACCATCTCAGGAGTAATTGGCAATTTATAGAACCTTACACCAATAGCATCATAGATAGCGTTAGTGATCGCAGGGAATGTAGGTTGAACCGCACCTTCACCGGTTTCCTTAACACCATATGGAGCTGTATGGTCATAACTATCTACTATGTTGGTATCCATTTCTGGCATTTCCATAGTAGTTGGAGTTTTGTAGTCGTGGAAGTTAGGGTTTAACATTCTGCCAGTCTTAGGATCTAACTTCATATCTTCATACAAACATCCGCCTAAGTTAAACAGAATGGAGCCTTCTACCTGTCCATCAACACTCATAGGATTGACAGGGGTACCGCAGTCACCAGCTTCGGTAACTTTTTTCACGTAAATACGGCCAGTTTCTAAATCTACATCTACTTCGTGAACTTGACTACTAAAGCCAAATGTAGGAGAGTGACCAATATTAGCGCCTTGAACCCGATTGCCGCTTATGATATCAATCCCTTTACGACGTGGTGGTGAGAAGTTGCCCAAACCGACCAGTGTACCATTGATACTGGTATATAATTCAACCATTTCTTCCCAGGTAGTCTGTTTTTTGGTTTCATACATGGAGTAAATTTTACGATCTTTGATAACTAATTGGTCAGCCCGGCAAGCAAGCTGGCTTGCAGCCGTCTCTTTGATTCTTTGTTTAATTTCTGTGCAAGCCATCTGAATAGCAGCCCCTGCTGCATATGTCAAGCGGCTAGCAAAACTACCCAAGTCAAAGGCACCAATTTCAGTATCGCCTGTTTGTACATGTACATCTTCGTAATGGACACCCAGTTCCTCAGCAACCATCTGAGCCATTATTGTATTACAGCCTTGGCCAATTTCAGCACATGCGCACAATAAGGTAATACCGCCTTCACTATCAACCCTGACCATTACAGATGTATGTGGTTTATAGTTTTGGTAGAGAGTATAGGCTGTACCAGTAATATAATAACCACCGGCCATACCAATGCCTTTACCGAAAGGTAATTTACCATGTTTTTCTAAGAAGCCTGATTTTTCAACTGCTGTCGTCAAGCATTTTTTGTACTCACTATGTGGTACAAACATATTATTGATGCAAGTATGACCTGACTCAATTGAATTTTTCAATTTGAGTTCGTATGGACTAATGCCCATTATTTCAGCCAATTCATCTAACATACACTCCATAGCCCACCGAGGCTGAACGCCGCCAAGGCCGCGCATTGCTCCTGTGCTAGGTTTGTTGGTATATACGCTTCTGACATTGGATCGAACATTAGGCACCTTGTATGGCAAGTGAACCATGGATGCAGTATAGAACATTACTACAACGCCCCAGCCAGCATAAGCTCCTTTATCCAAGGTGTTATCAAAATCTACTGCTTTGATATACCCATCTTTGTCCAGACCCATTTTTAATTTGATTGTGCAAGGATGACGACCCTTATTTGTTAAAAATACTTCATTGCGCTCATAAGTGATTTTAACTGGTCTACCACACTTGCGAGATAACAAGCAAGATACAAACTCTGTTGCTGCAGCTTCGCCTTTACCGCCGAAACCACCGCCAATTGCGGGAAGGGTTACGCGAATTTTGCTCATAGGAATCTCGAGTACAATGGACATCTGGCGGTGCAGATAATGCGGCACCTGGCTGCTTGCCCACAAATGCAAGTGACCACTTTGAGGATCATAGCTTGCCAGAGCTGAATGTGGCTCAAGGAAGCCATGTTGAGGATAATTTGTTTGGTATTCTCTCTCTAAAACGTATTCGCACTCGGCAAATGCCTTATCTGGATCACCGTAGAGCTGAGTTCCTTTGGCCAATAAATTCCCTGGTTGATCTTCATGAATCAACACTTCGCCAGCGCGTGCCATTGATTCTTTCGGATCGAGAATTACAGGTAATTCCTCATATACCACTTCAATTAACTCAAGAGCTCTTTCGCAGGTCTCTTCATCAAGGGCGGCAACAGCAGCTACAGGCTCACCATGAAAGCGGACTTTTCCTACAGCCAATGCTGTTTCATTGCCTGATTGGGGAACAATACCCCATCTATTAGGAGCTTCATCACCAGTGAGAACTGCAAGCACACCTGGCAATGCCAGTGCTTTACTGCAATCAATGCTTTTGATAATAGCATGGCCGACAGTACTGCGCTTCATTTTACCATAAACCATGCCAGGAAGAGTCATATCACCTGTGTATATAGCTTCACCTTTAACCTTAACAGGACCATCTACCCGTCTTACACTTCTACCGATTTGGGTATATCTTTTATCATCCTTGTATGAAGGTACTCCCTCGAGATTCCAGCCTTCGGGTGAGAGATCCCACTTTTCTGGCTTAACGTTTTTCTTTTCCATTATTTCACCCCCGCTTTCAAACCAAACTGGGCAGCAGCTTCTACTGCTTCGATGATTCTCTTATAACCGGTGCAACGGCAAATATTTCCGCTCATCTCATGTTTAATAAAATCTGTAGTAGGGTTAGGATTTCTTAGAAGTAGCCCTGTTGCCGACATCAACATACCTGGTGTACAGAAACCGCATTGTACTGCGCCATGCTCAAGAAATGCATCTTGAAGGGGATTAAGCTGACTTCCTGGCAGTGCCAAACCTTCAACTGTAGTAATCTTTTTGCCTTCACAAGCAACAGCAAGTTTGATGCAAGATAATTCAGTCTTGCCATCAATCAGTACAGAGCAGGCGCCACAGTCGCCATCTCCGCAACCTTTTTTAGTTCCAGTTAGGCCTATTTTTTTTCTAAGTACTTCCATTAGCAATTCATTATCATTAACTGCTACTTCGTAGATTCTATTGTTAATATCTAATGTAATTAGTTTTTTCAACGTCTACACTCCCTTCGCAGCGGCATAAGCCTCTTTTAATAACCTACGCGCCAACACTTTTACAATATCACGACGATACTCAGCAGAAGCTCTAATATCATCAATTGGCTTAGCTTCGCCTTGAGCTGCTTCAGCCGCTTTTTCGATTATATCGTCGTTTAGCTTTTTACCAACGAGAAGAGCTGACACATCTTGGGATATCAACGGTCTTGGGAATACTGATCCCATTACAAGTCTAACGCTTTTAACTGTCTCACCATCATTCTCAAGCTGGATGTTTACTGCCATATTAACACAGTCGATTTCCATAGCATCTCTGCGTCCCATGTATGCATAACGGCAAGCAGACTTTGGAGCTGGTTCTGGTAAAACGAACTTGGTCAACATTTCACCTTCAGCAAGAGCAAGTTTGCGGACGCCTAAAATAAACTCTTCCAATGGAAGTTCTCTTTCCCCAGAAACACTGCTCACTACAACTTTAGCATTCAGTGCCACCAGCGGTGTAGGAGTCTCTGCCGCAGGAGAAGCGTTACAGCTATTACCGCCTAAACTACCCATATTCCTTACTTGAGATGAACCAATCTCACCAGTCGCATAAGCAAGAGCAGGATATTTGGCCTGAATTGCAGCAGAAAATTGAATTTCTGACAATTTTGCATTTGTTCCAATAACAGCACCTTTACCTGGCTCACAAGTAATAGTTCTGAACTCTTGCACACCATTAATATCAATTATACATTCTGGCTTTATTGCTTGGGCTTTCATTACAACCATTAAATCTGTACCACCGGCGAGTATCTTGGCCCGATTACCAAGTTTGGAAACCAATTCCAATGTCTCTGTAGTGCTCTTAGGAGCAAAATACTCTAAATTATGTAAAAACATCTGAGCCACCTCCTTAATAACTTTCATTAATTACTTTCATTACAAGGGGAAATGTCCCCTTGAGCAAGCTATATCATTAGATTTCTTAATAATATAACTTTTTTCATATGGGGTCAGGCATGTAAAGGTTTCCTAACCAAGTTCAGATGTAAGTAATACAAATCCAGCTTGGAAAGAATGCCTTCTTTAAAAACTCCACGCAAGTATGCTTTGGCATACATAACAGCGATTCTACGCGCTGTCGGACTCCTACCCTCCTCCACTTAATAATTAATTTTTTCACTAATTATTGACACCTGATATATTAAGGGCACCTAGACCCTGACCCAACTCTTAGTGTCGTTATATTTATATTTCATCCATACTATATACATGACTATTATGATCTATAGTAGTATGTTAAAAAATAATTGGGAACATTTGATATATTAACAGGCACGCAGGCCCTGATCCATCTCCCAGTATTGTTATACTTGTATTTTGCTTATACTATATGCCTCACTATTATAGTCTATAGTAGTTTCTTAAAAATAATTGAGAGCACTACATTCAGAGGATTTTAAAAACTAGTTTTAAGTCGTCTTCTTCGCACACTCTCAATTACATCTTTTAGTTAGTCCAAATTATTCGGAAATAAATATAAGTCTTCTGAAATTGCCGGTAGTAAATCCCCTTTATCGCCATAGAGATCGTTAATTGTTTCAAGCAAGAAACGCTCTTCCGCTTCCCGGAAATACATTAATGTCTTCACAATTCCCTTCGCTTTAAATCCTGGCTCTCTTGAATATGACGAGATTTCTTGCACTCTATTTAAGTTTGCTTTAACTTTTGCAAGTCTTTGCATTAAGCAATTGGCTATTTCATCCTCAGTCAAGCAATCAGAACTTTCTAAACCAACGTTGAGGTCCAGATAAAACCATTCAAAATTGGACAGGAGATATTTCGCAGCTTGAATCTGAGCTTGTTTACCGCTATCTGTTATATAATATCTCTTCCGGTCAGGCATTTTCCCTTCTTTTTCAATTTGGGAAACAACAAATTCTTTATCCTCAAGTCTTTTTAATACCTGATATATTGAAGCCACTCCAATCCTATTCCATTTCCTCATATCACGGTTATCGATAATCTTGTCAATTTCATAGGCATAGGATGGTTTTTCGTTTATAATACTGAGCAGAAGAACCTCTATATTTGATAATACTTGTTCCATTAATGAATTCCCCTAATTTTGTGAAAATTTTAATATTGTTTAAAATTCATCTTTCTATTATAGTGTATAGTAGTATGCTGAAAAGGTCAAGTACCTTTTTTATCGAAAGTGAATTAATGTTCAAAATCAAGTTAGGAGTGAAGTAATGTGATTGAAGAAATTTTACCTGATTTTTACCGAATCGAAGTCCCACTCCCAGAAAATCCCCTTAAATTGTTAAATTCCTATCTGATAAAAGGGAAAAATCGTAATTTGCTCATAGACACTGGATTTAATCGTAAGGAATGCAAAACAGCGCTGATGGATGGACTAAACACCCTGGAAGTCAACCTTGAGGAAACAGATATTTTTATTACTCATCTGCATGCCGATCATAGTGGTCTTATTTCAGCTGTAGCCACTAACAATACTGTGGTATATTGCAGTGAAGTCGATTCTAAAATTGTTAACTTAACACATATGCCTAATTACTGGGCAGAAATTCGGTCATTATTTAAATCTCATGGTTTTCCATTCCAAATAATTGATGAGACCGGTTGGCGACATCCCGGTCAAATTTACAACCCGGACTGTGAACAAAGTTTTACTTTTGTTAAAGAAAATGACAGTATAGAAATTGGAAATTACCATTTTCTGTGTATAGAAACCCCTGGCCATACACCGGGACACATATGTTTATATGAGCCCATACAGAAATTATTGATATCTGGTGACCACATTCTAGCAAAGATTACTCCCAATATTGGTCTTGAGAAATTTATTGATGACCCTCTAGATCTTTATTTGAAAAGTCTCGAAAAAATAGATCAGATGGAGATCAATCTCGCATTACCTGGACATAGACAGATCATTGTTGATGTCCATAAACGAATTGGTGAATTGCAACAACATCATACAAATAGACTAAAGGAAATTTTAAAAATTCTAAATACAAATCGAATGAATGCCTATCAGATTGCAAGTAAAATGAAATGGGATTTAACGTATACCGAATGGGAAAAATTCCCGATATCTCAAAAATGGTTTGCTGCAGGGGAAGCTGCTACCCATCTGATATATTTATGGCAAAAAGGCATGATCCACGGAATTAATGAAGATGGAATATTTTTCTTTGAGAGAATAACTTGATTATTAGATTAGTTTCTATATGTGATAATTTCCTTTTTAGGACTGGCTCATAAGTTTGTGGCTTACAAATTATAGAAATGTGTTTATTTTTTACGCTTTCCGCTATATAATCTAATAGTAAGAACATTATATTTTTTCATAGCTTACTATAGGCTATAATAGTAAGTATTTGCAGAGGAGGAATTCGCGTGAAAATTGCAGTTCTACTAAAACAAACCTTTGACACCGAAGCAACAATTAGTTTGGATTCCGAAGGCCAGATTAATCGCCAAGGGGTTAACCTAATTATCAATCCCTATGATGAATTTGCCCTTGAAGAAGCTCTTTGCCTCAAGGAAAACTACGGCGGAGAAGTTACTGTTATATCCGCTGGAGCACCAGAAGCACAAACCGCTCTTAGTCAGGCGCTGGCAATGGGAGCTGATAAAGCCGTATTAGTGACCGATGACGCTCTGGCTAAGAGTGACGAACAGGCATACGCATTACTTCTGTCTAAACACTTATCTGACCTAGGGTTTGATCTGATATTGGCTGGATGGCGTGCCATAGATGATGGCTCCGCTCAAGTAGCATTACGTGTGGCCGAGCGCCTTGGAATACCACACATAAATGTTGTAACCAAATTAGAAATTAACGATGGAAAAGCTGTAGCCACTAGAGAGACTGAAGGCGGGAGCGAAATAGTGGAAGTTTCATTACCGGCTGTAATAACCGCCCAAAAGGGTTTAAACGAACCACGATACCCATCTGCGAGAGGAATAATGCAAGCCAAGAAAAAACCCTTACAAAAGCTCTCTCTGGCTGATATTGGGCTTAGTGCCGACCAGGTAACTCCGAAGGTAGAAATCATTTCTTATTTTATGCCGCCAACTCGATCTGTTGGCAAGATTATCCCCGGTGAAATGCCCGAAGCAGCACGGGAATTATGCCGACTACTACGAGAAGAAGCCAAAATTTTATAAAAAAGGAGAATGAGAACATGACAGCAGGTATCTGGATTTTTGCGGAAGAACGTAATGGGAAAATAAAAAAAATAACGTATGAGCTTTTAAGTGTAGCCCGTAATATTGCAAACCAAACCGGCCAAGAAGTAAGTGCCGTACTATTTGGCAAGGGAGTTTCCGCTTTAGCTAATACGTTAGGTCAGTATGGTGCCGATAAGGTTCATGTTGCCGATGATGATCGATTAGCGCAATATACTTCTGACTATTATGGCAAAATTTTAGCCAATCTGATTATTGAAAATCAACCATCTGTTGTTTTATTGGGTTATAGTAGCCTAGGACGCGACTTAGCCGCTAAGGTTGCCCAAAAAGTAGACACTGGGCTCATGTCAGATTGCACGGGCGTCGAGATAATTAATGAGCAACTAATCTTTGATCGCCCTCTTTATGGCGGCAAAGTCTTCGCGAAGACTATATGCCCTGAAGCCAGACCGGTGATGGCTACTATCCGGTCCAACATTTTTACAGCTAGCCAGCCCCAAGCCCGATATCAAGTCGAAGTGGTAAACGTAGACATTCATTTAGAAGAATCAGACCTAAGGCAGCTTATTAAAAGTGTCGTTACCCAAATTGCTTCCCGGCCGGAACTTACAGAAGCCAATGTGATTGTGTCAGGTGGCCGGGGTATGAACGGACCGGAAAATTTTAAAATGTTAGAAGACCTAGCCGATGTCTTAGGTGCCGCAGTAGGAGGTTCCCGGGTGGCTGTAGACTCAGGTTGGATTCATCAGAGTTTCCAAGTCGGTCAAACAGGTAAAACAGTATCCCCAACCTTGTATATTGCCTGCGGAATTTCCGGATCAACCATGCACCTAGCTGGGATGGGATCATCAAAATGTATTGTAGCCATCAATAGTGATCCTGAGGCCAATATATTTAAGATTGCTGATTATGGAATTATCGGCGACTTATTCGAAGTCATCCCCTTATTGACAGAAGAATGTAAAAAAATGCAAAAGGCTTCCGATAGCTACCAAACGATAATCCCTGTCGCACAATAAGCGAGATGTTTTCTAATGATAGCGCGTGATCACGTTGGAATTATCTTCGTGACATTGTGGTTAGGAGGAGAAAAGTGCTTTCAAGAGAGCTATTTTGGGGAATCGAATATGGATGGATGACCTACGTAATAAGTTTTATAACTACGGCGATACTTGTCTATTTACTATACTTAAAGTCAACCTTCTGGCGTCAGGGAATACAAGAAAAGGTCTGCTTCAACTGGAAAAGTCTGCAAATATTCCGTTCTTTATCTGACCAACGTTTACTTGATGATAATAAAACCATTGGTATTTTACATATGTTTGTCTTTTATGGTTTTATCACTTTATTTATAGGTACTATTCTGTCAATGCTTGACAGTCACTTTTATCACTTTCTAGAGGGTGATGTATTTGTCATCTATAAGATCGTTCTAAATTTCACAGGACTTTTGGCCCTAATAGGAATCACTGCACTGTTTTTAAGACGTTATGTCTTTAAACTAGCCAAGGGGGACAATAACCTTCAAACCCTACTTGCCTTACTATTACCTTGGCTGGCATTGGTAACCGGCTTTTTAGTAGAAGGCAGCAGGCTGGCAGTAGCCCCTAGTGAAAGTTATGGCTGGGAATTTTGGGCTTTTCCCGTTTATCCGATAGTAGCCGCACTAAAATCTCAGACATATAGCACCCTAATAACGATCCACACACTTTCCTGGTGGATACATATGTTATTATCTTTCTTAACGATACTTGCCTTAGGTTGGACAAAGTTGTCCCATGTGGTTCTAGCACCTCTGAATATGTTCCAGCAAGTTGGGCAAACTCCCGGGCAACTGCGGGAGATTCCCCTCTCAGATGAGTACTTTGGAACCGAGAGCTTAAGTGATTTTACCAACAAACAGCTGATATCAATAGATGCCTGTGTTAGTGCCAACCGTTGTGAGATCAACTGTCCGGCTTATAACAGTGGCAAGTCCTTATCACCAAGGCTAATCATGGAAAAATTGCAGAAAGTAAAAAACTATAAGGCATCACTAGTAGGTGATACTGTTAGTGAAGATGAACTATGGGCATGTACCACCTGTGGCGCGTGTCAGCAAAAATGTCCTACTCTCACCAACCCGGTTGATAAAATTATTGATTTGCGACGTTTTCAGGTACTGGCTTTAGGTAATATGCCTCAGACTTGGCAGAGTGCATTGATGAGCTTACAAAGGCGTGGGCATCCATGGAATTCGGTAAACCGTTCGCGCTTAGACTGGACTAAAGGTCTTAATGTCCCTATTGCATCACAAAAGAAGGACTTTGACGTACTTTTTTGGGTTGGCTGTACAGGTGCTCTTATGGATAGAAACATCCAGGTTTCCCAGGCTATCGTTAAGTTACTGCAAGATGCTAACGTTAATTTTGCTATTTTGGGTTTAGAGGAAAACTGTACCTGCCATATGGCCAGAAGAATGGGTGATGAATATCTATACCAAGAAATGGCCGAAAAAAATCAATCGACATTAAAACAGTATACTTATAAAACTATTATCACTGCCTGTCCACATTGTTACCATACTTTAAAAAATGAGTATGATATAACAAATAACGGTATACAAGTATTAAGTCATACTGTTTTCCTTAGAGAACTACTAGATAAAGGCTTATTAAATATTAAGCCAGGCTTAGGGAAAAATGTTACTTACCACGATCCATGTTACTATGGCAGGATTAACGGTATTTATGAACAGCCTAGGGAGATTTGTAAACTTGCAGGCGCAAAACTCATTGAAAATGAAAAATCAAGAGATAACTCCTTTTGCTGCGGCGGTGGCGGTGGCGTTATATGGTCAGACGACCCGGTTGGAAGCCGTATTTTTGAAACAAGAGCCAAACAACTACTGGACAATAACGCTGATCTCATTGCTACAGCTTGTCCTTTCTGCATTACGATGCTGGAATCAGCTCTAAACAACTTAGATCCTAACAGCACAGTAAAAATTCAAGACGTTGCAGAATTACTTGTGGGGCAGTTACAGGAACGTTAAAGTAAATATACGAATAGCTTACTATAGTATTACTCAGGTATTACTTACTAATTTTAACATTGCCAATATTGTTAATGTAACAGTATTGGCAATCATTTTTTACAGGGGGGTTATTTTTATGGGTGGTTTGCATTACGAAGGGGCTATTTTTAGGCCACCAAGCGAGGCTTCTAGCCTGATTTTACAAATTTCTATCGGGTGTTCTCATAATGCCTGTACATTTTGTATTGCCTACAAAAAAAAAGTTTTCAGGACTAAGTCCTGGCCTGAAATCGAAGCAGATATTGCCGTGATCAAAAAAAATTATCCAACAGTGCAGAGGATTTTTCTCGCTGATGGTAATGCCTTGTGTCTTGACACTGAAATCCTTCTCAAAACCTTACATCAACTCTACCGGGAATTACCCTTATTAGAACGTGTCAGCATTTATGGTGCTCCACAAGATATTCTTCAAAAAACGCCAGAAGAATTAAAGGAAATCAGAAACGCAGGACTGGAAATCATCTACTTCGGGCTGGAGAGCGGCAGTGATAACGTTCTTACTCTAATTAATAAAAATGTTTCGGCTGCTCAGATGGTAGAAGCTTGTCATAAAGCACAAAATGCTGGGTTTTCCTTGTCTGTAACTGCAATCGCAGGTCTAGGCGGCCAAGCCTTGACAGAAGAACATGCAGTTGAAACAGCGTCTGTTATCAGTGCTATTAATCCTACTTATTTCAGTATACTTACTCTCATGGTAGTAAAAACTGCGCCTCTTTATAAGCAAATACAGCGTGATGAGTTTCGGCTTCTTACACCACTTCAGGATCTACAAGAGATCAGATTACTACTAGATAAATCTACTCTTACAAACTGTATCTTTAGAAGTAATCACGCTTCAAACTACGTACCTCTTAGAGGCATACTAAACCGTGATAAAAATGCATTAATAGCGCTGTTAGATAAGGCTCTTGCTGATCCGACTTTATTACGACCAGAATCTACACGCGGTTTATAGATGCAACGTTACAGGAACTGGGACATGATTTTGAATCATGTCCCTCTTCTTTTTGAAGACCATTATGGGCTCTAATTGCCCCTAAAAATAATATTTCCTGGATATGACGGCAGTATGCATGCGGTAACATGAATGCTGTCGTCATATCCAGGAAAAAGATTCCATATGCAACAAATGAGTTTCCTTTAGTAAAGCCACCTATTTCTCATTATTTAGAGATCACTATTTTTTAAGAAAATTATTTTTTGACTATTTCCCACATGCCATTGTTATTGCTCACTAGACCTGCTTCTTGAAGTTCTTCTAAGCACATTTGCATGCCAAATAAAACATTTTCTTTAAATTCCCCTGAATAATATGTTTCAATTATATTTTCTAAACACTCTGTAATTGGTATCATCTTGGTGACTCCTTATCAACTTTTTCGTAGTCTTTCAATCTATTAATTTTGCTACCATAACTAGTTTGCGGCAAGTCATCTCTCACACAAGTAGTCCGACAAGTAGATGGACAATTAACACATTTAGCATCTTGACCAACTGGCACAAACCTTCTCCAATTGACCGATACGACATTCTTCCCCACACTACCACTCCTTTCTTTTAGAAATGGACGAACATTCCTCGTTTAGCCCCATTCACCAAGATAGTAAGTCTTCTCCCATTTCCCATCCATTATATTGAGATTGTCTTCATATAGTGCCTCTAAAGTATCATAACTGTTGGTGTATTCACGGGGAACACCTTCCCAAAAATAACTTAATTTCCATTTATATTCATTGTCATCATAGGATACAATAACATCGTCTGCCTCGTAATCACCACTCTTATAAATTTCATGAATATCATCAGCAACAATAGCGCAAAATTCTTCTTTTCTGGGGTTTGTTAACGTATCATAGACTCTATTAATACATATTTCATATTCTTTTTGTATATCTACTTTTCGCAAATAGACTTTTTGATGCCTTAAGCTCATGTCTAGAGATTTTCCTATCATTTTAAAAATATGATCAATAGCCACTATAATTTCCATGCTATATGAATTATTTTCCTTTCTCACAATGCCTGTCAATTCAAACATATCATCTTCTAGAAAGAAATCAATTTTTTTCCCAACTAACTCTTCTAAGTTTGTAATATTTTCTATACGTAACATTATATTTACCACCCCATTTGATTTGTTGTATTATTTGTCGCTCTAATTTATATCTAAAAAGTAAGATTCATTTCTTCTACTTGCTGAACAAGATTATTTGTCTTTAAAATGTTCAGACATCCATAATCCTGCTTAATTTTAAGCATATTCTCCAGTGGCATACCCAAAGCCCGGCTAAGAATAATACGATTTACCCCTGCATGCCCGATAATCAGAATTTTTCCCCTTGCAGTTCTTACTATTTCATCTAACGCAGATAGTACCCTGCTAGAACACTCAGCAAAACTTTCGCCTCCGGGTGGTCTGAACTTAATAATATCAGCCCCCCGTTTTTCAAACTCGCCAGGATATGTGTAGCGAATTTCTTCGAATGTCACACCATCCCACAAGCCCATGTTAATTTCTTGCAGTTCCCTGATCACAACTGGTGCCAGTGATTGTCGTTCACAAATAATACGAGCCGTGGAAACTGACCTTATTAAATTGCTACAAAAAACTTGGTTAAATGATACCTTTGCTAATTCATCGCGTAGTGCTGCCGCCTGCCGTCTGCCAGTTTCATCGAGCGGCAGATCGATCTGCCCAATATAACGTTTATGACCGCCAGTGGCGATTTCTCCATGCCGTACTAAATAGATTTTGTCTGACCTCATTTACCTTTCCGCAATCTTTCGAATATCGTATAAGGATAAACCAATCCCACGGTCTAACACCACCTTAGGCATATACATATCATCCTGATGGCAAAATTCCTGCTCACTTAGGTCAAACCCCATAGCAGCACACAATGCTCCGAGCGGATAATCCATTATTTTCTCCACTTTCTTAATAATTCGTTCAGCCTGTTGCAGTCTTTTTACCACAGCAGCACTTGCTTGAAAGTTGTCTTTATATTTCTGCAACATGACAGCAAAGCGCTCTTGAACAGAGACAACACTGCTTTCATCAACCATTTTATCTGCTAGGTAGATCAGCTCAGCCTCCGTGAGTGGATGGTCCTCTGAAACTTCTATATCCATATGCATACTGACAACTGCTCCAACCAAAGGATAACCCATAGATTCCAGCAACTTTGCTCCAACCTGTGCATGTCCTGGCTCATGACGAGATATGTCGTGTAACAAAGCACTGGCCAAGACTAAATCTTCATCGAGTGCTGCCCCTGCTTCATTGAGATAACTTACCAGTTCAAGGGCGAAAAAAGCAACCATCCACGAATGCTCCCTAACCCTCTGCTTGGTGCCAGCTTCACAGAGAATATTCCAGCATTGGATAAGGGTAGGTTTATTTCTCCTATTCAGATAATTCAATAGACGCCCGTAATCTTCCGGTGTGTCCATATCCAGTAGCACAGCCTCATCCTGGACTTCAAATTCATGAGTTTCCTGTTTATGTAGTTCGTGGAATCCCCTTAAGCCATTCGGATAAACATGGTTCACTATTTCATCCTGATATCTTGCCGAGATCAGGGGTGGGTGCCCTCGCTGGCCATTAAACACTGGACAGATAATACCCTGCTGCTGATTCTGTTGATAGCAATCAAGCATGTTCATTATCGTCGTATGTGAAATAAGCGGACTATCTACTGGCAAAATAAAGAATGCTTGCATATTTTGTTCAAGACTTCTAACCCCAGCCTGAACGGAGGAATACATACCTTGGGGAAAGTCCGCATTATAAATGACTGTACACCCCATCGGTTCGACTACTTCCCTAACCTTCTCAGCCTGAAAACCTACTACTACCCTAACGTCCGAAACTCCTGCCTGGAGAAAGCACCGGACAGCATGTTCTATTGCTGTATATGACCCCATCTTCAATAATGGTTTGTGGTCGCCCATCCGTGAAGAGTATCCTGCAGCCAGAATTATGGCCGAAATATTATTATATTTAGGCATAGTTCCTCTTCCCTTCTTCTCACCAATTTAAAGCTATCTGTATACCGACCCGACTTTATGTTTCTGACAAATCCCCCTGCCGGGCGCGCTTAGGGATAATATAATTTAGCGGCAACGGTAATAGCTAACGTTGCCGCCAAATTATGTCTATTGTAAATTTAGCTTTATGCCTTCATTTCCGCCGCTTTCTTTGCTTTTAAAGCGCTAAGCACTTTTTCCGGAGTTAACGGCATCTCGGTAAACCGAATTCCAATTGCATCATACACTGCGTTGAAAATAGCTGGGATGGTCGGTTGAATTGGACCCTCACCAGATTCTTTACCACCATACGGAGCTGAAGGATCATATGCTTCCACAATGGTCGCATGAACATCTGGCATATCCAGTGTAGTCGGCATCTTGTAGTCATGTAAGGACGGATTTAAGAACTTTCCGTCAGGACCAATTTTCATTTCCTCGTACAAAGCTTGCCCCAAGCCCATCTGAATTGAACCATGTACCTGTCCTTCTACACTCATAGGATTGATCGGTTGACCGCAATCACCAGCTTCAGTAATTTTGGTCACCTGAATCCTACCAGTTTCCACATCTACATCTACTTCCGCTATTTGGCAACTGAAACCAAAGGTCGGAGAGTGACCAATATTTCCGCCTTGTTGAAGTCCCTTGCGGCGTGGAGGTGTAAATTGCCCGGTAGCGGTCAGCGGACCGTTCGATTCAATATATCTTGTAACAACTTCATCCCATGAAACATTTTTCTTCTTAGGCTCATAAATGGAATAGAATCTATAATCTTTGACTGCTACTTCATCACCCCGGCATTCCATCATAGCGGCAGCCACTGGAAAGAGTTCCTGATTAATTTTTTCGGCTGCTTGCTTAATAGCTTTACCGGTTGCAAAAGTTACCCGACTTGCAAAAGTTCCTAAGTCAAAAGTTGACACCGAAGTATCCATCGAATAAATGTGTACATTTTCTGATTTTACGCCTAGTGTCTCAGCAGCCATCTGCGCCATTACCATATTGCTACCTTGTCCAATATCTGTAGATCCGCAGAAGAGAGTTACTCCATTCTCTTCATCGACTTTGATGGTTGCTACAGTGTGTGGTTTGTAGGACAAATAGAGAGTATAGGAAGTACCGGAAATATAATACCCGCCTGACATTCCAATGCCTTTACCGAAAGGCAGCTTACCTTGTTTTGCTAAGAAATCTGAATTCTTAACTGCGACCTCTAGGCATTTTTTATACTCGGTATGTGGTACATACATTGCGCTCGCGCAAGTATGACCTGATTCGGCAGCATTTCTCATTCTTATTTCGAAAGGATTAAGACCAAAGTGTTCTGCCGCCTCATCTAGCATTTGTTCCATGGCGAATCGAGGCTGGACGCCGCCGAGACCACGATGTGCTCCGCAAACTGGCTTGTTAGTAAACACACGTCTTCCACGGAAAAGTACGTTTTTAACTTTGTAAGGAATATGCACCATTGATGCGGTATAGAAAAGTACAACAATACCCCACCCTGCATAGGCGCCACCTTCCATAAGGTTATCAAAATCAACACCAGTAATTAGCCCGTCTTTGTCAAAGGCCATTTTAAACTTCATATAGCAAGGGTGGCGACCATTATTGGTGGCAAATATGTCGCTCCGTTCATAAGTGATTTTAACCGGCTTACCAATTTTTCTCGACAATAGTGCTGCGCAAAAATCCGCTTGGGATGCAACGCCTTTGCCACCAAAACCGCCACCGATGGATGGAACGGTAATACGGATTTTATTTAAAGGCATATCTAATACTTTTGCCAATTGCTGATGAGTATAATGAGGAACTTGACAGGTAGCCCACAAACGCAATGTTCCTTTGTTCGGATCAAAATCTGCTATTGCCGATTGAGGCTCAATAAAACCATGGTTAACATAAGAAGAATAAAAATCTTTTTCCAAAACATATGCTGCTTCAGCAAAGGCTTTTTCAGGCTCGCCATAACGTTGCTTACCTTCGTGTGCTATGTTAAACGGACGATCTTCATGAATACGAACATCGTCGCGCAGCACAGCTTCCCGCGGATCTGTCAATACTGGCAGAAGTTCATACTCTACTGAGATCAGCTCAAGGGCTTTTTCAGCCGTTTCATCATCTATAGCGGCAACAGCAGCTACACCTTCACCCCATGAGCGAACTTTTTCTTGCGCAAGGGCGTGTTCATTGGAGTTATGAGGAACGATACCATAAACAATCGGACAATCAGCCCCAGTGATGACTCCCAGAACTCCTGGCAATGCCAGTGCTTTACTGTAATCAATATTCTTGATCAAAGCATGAGCATGAGGACTGCGTAAAATTCTTCCGTAGACCATCTTTGGAACAGTCATATCGTCAGTATAAACTGTTGCACCTGAAACCTTGGCAGGGCCGTCTGGACGGGGTATACTTCTGCCTACTTCAGTAAATTCTCTTTTATAGTCAGTATAATTACCATATTTATTAGATACTTCATACTTCTTAGTCATTATTTCACCCCCGCTTGAGCCATTTTTTCTGCAGCAGCGTGAACTGCTTCAAGGATTAGAATATAGCCAGTACAGCGGCACATATTACCTGATAATGCACGTTTGACTTCTAATTCACTAGGACTAGGATTACTATCAAGCAACGCTTTTGACGATAGGATCATACCAGGTGAACAAAAGCCACATTGTACAGCCCCATGCTCGACAAAAGATTGCTGAATCGGATGCAAGCTACCATCTTTATTAGCCACACCTTCAATTGTGGTAATTTTTTTTCCCTGGCAAGCAATTGCTAGTGTAATACAAGCCAGTGCTGTTTTACCATCGATTAATACAGTACAAGCACCGCAATCGCCTTGTCCACAGCCTTTCTTAGTACCAGTAAAACCCACTTTTTTCCTCAGTACATCAACAAGTAAATCCACAGGAGTAATAGGAATTTCATATATCTGGTCGTTTATATTTAATTCAATCAGTTGTGTTTTCATCAGTTACGCCTCCTTTGCGGCTGCATAAGCCTCTTTAAGCAATCTGCGAGTGAGGGTTGCTACTACATCTCGCCTATATTCTGCCGAAGCCCGGACGTCAGTAATAGGTTTTGCTTCACTTTGCGCTACTTCAGCCGCTTGTTCAACCAGTTCATCGTTTAATTTTTTACCAATAAGGAGAGCCGGGATTTTTTCTGATATCAACGGTCTTGGGAAAACAGATCCCATTACTAATTTTATAGCCTTAATTGTCTCTCCATCATTTTCTAATACTAAATTGACAGCCATATTAACGGCATCAATTTCCATAGCATTCCTGAGTCCAATGTATGCATAGCGATTGGCTGACTTAGGAGCCGGTTCGGGTAAAACAAATTTGGTCACTATTTCCCCTTCAGCAAGGACATTTTTGCGGTTACCTAAAATAAATTCTTCGATAGGCACTTCCCTATCTCCTGATTTGCTGCTGATGACGACGATTGCCCCCAAAGCAGACAGTGGCGAAGGAGTTTCAGCTGCCGGCGATGAATGGCAACTATTTCCTCCCAAAGTAGCCATGCTCCTGACTTGCGGTCCACCTATTTCGCCCGCTGCAAAGGACAGGGCAGGATATTTTTTACGGAGTGCTTCAGAATACTCAATGTCCGCAATCTTTGTACAAGCCCCAATGACTGCACCTTTACCAGGCTCGCAGGAAATGCCTTTAAATTCATCGACTCCAGAAATGTTGATGATGTTTTCTGTTGTGATCATTTTTTCTTTCAGTTGGATGATTAGGTCTGTACCACCGGCAAGAATCTTAGCTTTACTTCCCAGTTTTTTAGCTAATTCTAGTGCCTCACTACGTGTTTCCGGTGCAAAATACTCAAAATTATTCAGAATATACAAGTAGAGCCACCCCCCTTTGATTTCCATTCATTTTATACTTCTTAAACTTCTCGATGCTTTTTTTGAAGAGTTGCCTATAGAAGGTCTCCTCAATTCTTCATTATTAGACGTTATCCCTCCTTATTTTGATTTAAACCTAGGGGAAACCTGATATGGTCATTCCCCCGATAGCCAGAATTCTAGCTTCCAAAATGATACTCAATTTCGGACAATACTGCTTGAGTCAGAAAAAGGCTGTATCAAAAGCACCAAGCATAAATCTTACTTATTGCGCTTACGATATTCTCCCCATCGTCTTAATTGACTGCTCTCTTCCAAACCTCAGCTCATATTGGAATTTATTAGATTGCTAGTTTCTGGCCCATCTCCCCCACAGGAATTATGTTATATATTTCACCATTTAGGAAGGTTTTCATAAAAAACTCAATTGCTACCCTGTCGTCCAACATATGTACTCCTTTTTAGATCCCTCTTTGCCACCTCTATCTGTCTCTCAGTCACTCAAATGTACTACTTGTATGAAAATTCAACACAATAATATTGGCTATAGTACTATATTGAAAAAAAATGGAACATATCATCGAAGTGCTCCAATAACCCTCTTATTGCCCTCTTTCTCAATTCGTGAATAGACCAAACCCCGTTTCCTCTAACTTCTTTAATACATATATAGAGCGATCTATTCATCTTGGCCCAGTTCCCCATGTTACGCGAGAACTAATATATATCGACTTCTACATTCGATTATATTTGTCCATTTATTTCCACCTATAGATTATTTTTATACCTTATGAATAAATTATCTATTCGTCACTTGTATTATAAACTAGGATTTTAAAATGGTCAATAATTTTCTGATTTTTAAAAAACTTTTTTTCACAATCATGATTCTACTATCTTTTTAGAATAACAATTTAGCATCACTAAAGAAATTCTCAACCTTTACCTAAATGGTTCTAAGTAACGATTGATTTGTGAATAAGTGAAAATAGAAGTAAGCGCCCATGCTAGGCTCACCTAAAAAAGCAAGCAAGGAATTTTAATCCTTGCTTGCTTTTTTACTACATGATGAGCACTATCTTTGCAATAATGTATATAGCCAGCATCTCTTAAAGTGCTGGCTCTTTTATTTACAAAATGACTTATTTATCTAGTATTATCCGTCCCCCTATATATTGAGGCACGACTGCCAGCAGATCTGTTCGAAAACAATATTCCACATCATCCATGCGGCCGATATCGTATAATCGTTTGCCATTTCTACTCTCAGCAGCGATCTGAATCAGCTTATCCTTCCCTTCGTTATACATTAACAAGGCTCCACGTGCAGAATCAGTCATTATTCTTTCGCCTTCTCCTGTTAATAACTGAACCAATAACCCCGCACAAAGCGTATCTTCCAGTGAGAAAAGGCCATCTGTCCCAGCACATACAATTAAAATATTTTTCTCATATTGTTTAGCCTGTAAACAAACAGCCTTAGCGTTTACAAATGATCCAATCAATGTACGATGCGCCCCTTCTGTCGCCTTAATGGCGGCAGTTCCATTCGTCGTGGTCATAATAATAGTTTTATCCTGTACTTTGTCCTGAGAAAATTCCAATGGTGAATTGCCAAAATCAAACCCCTCAATTTTTATGGACTGTCGTTCGCCTGCAAACAAAATAGGTCCTATTTGGTCAGCTAAAGTGTGAGCATCCTCAATTGATAAAACAGGTATAATGCTTTTACATCCATTGGCAATGGAAGTAACGATCGATGTTGTGGCTCTAAAGATATCTAATACTATACAAACTGTATTAGAAAGCTCTAGCTTACTAACATCTTTGGGCAAAAATGCAATATCAATTCTCATTCATTCATACCATCCTTTATCTATAGTAAGTACAGATTACTCCATTTTTTATCGTCAATATCTTTTATTCTACCTCAAACATATTGTTTAAACAACAAATAAGCCATCTTTTTTCATAGTGAATTTACCATCACGACGAAAAATGTCCACAATCCTTATTTAAAAGGATCATGGACATTATTAGCAATACCAGAGGTAACTTTTTCTCTATCTCTCTAATTTAAAAGTAACCGTCTACTCTGCGCACTGCAACTTAGGTACCATTGGCGCTCTGAGTCTTGCTGTAGGTTGCAAATCATTACCAATCAATGGTTTTGCATAGGCTTTAAATGCTTCTGTTACATGATTGCCTGCTGCATTAATAAATTCATCTGGCATGACTTTCGTTTTACCGGCTACTTCGTTTAAAGGTGTTAATCTATAATCTACAACATAATCACCTACACGATGTATGGTAACAGAGCCCTCTGCATGCCCCATACCAAGAGCAAACTGCACAGCTTTTTCTCCTACTTCGCGCGCCTCAAACTGATCGACCTCAGACACACACCCTAAGAAGGACCGCTGGAGGAAGCCAAAAGTATCACTGCGAACTCTCAATCCCTTCAGATTGTCTTTCACACATTGGGTCAGCAAATCACCTAACGCCCCTGTTCCTGACAAGGTTATATTTCCATGAGCATCCTTATCCAAATCTTTCCCTAGGGTAGTTAAAATAGGTTGTCCGGATGCATCCTTAATACCTTCCGAAACAGCAACTGTACACCTGCCATATCGGTCATAAGTCTCCTTTACGTCTGCAATAAACTGTTCTACCTTAAATTCCCGCTCAGGCAAATAAATAAGATGTGGACCACTATCAGGATAGTTTGATGCCAGAGCAGCTGCAGCCGTTAGAAATCCTGCATGCCTGCCCATAAGCACTCCAATATAGATTCCACCTAGCGCCCTTACGTCAAAGTCAACTCCGGCAAAGGCTTGCGCGGCAAAGCGGGCCGCTGAACCGTAGCCTGGAGTATGATCAGTCACCATCAGATCGTTATCAATAGTTTTGGGCACGTGAATGGCATGTAATTCATAATTGGCAATTTTAGCCTGTTCATTTACAATCCGTACAGTATCGGCAGAGTCATTGCCGCCGATATAGAAAAAGTACCTTATATCATGTGCCTTGAGCACTCTGAAAATCTTCTCACAATATTGTTCATCTGGCTTGACCCTTGTACTAAGTAGTGCTGCAGCCGGCGTTAAAGCAACCTGTTCCAAATTGCGAGAGGTTTCCATGGTTAAATCTACGAAGTCTTGATTAACAATTCCTGATACGCCTCGCAAAGCCCCATAAATTTTAGATATTTGAGGATACTTACGTGCTTCCAAAACAATACCTGCTAGTGTTTGATTGATGACCGCAGTGGGTCCTCCACCTTGAGCGATTAATACTTTTTCACCCTGTTTCATATTCTTCACCCCTTTACTTCGCTTTAATTCTACTTAATTTACCCCAATATTTTGCTAACTATTATACAATACTATATCCGGTCACTACAGTTTAAAACATCGCGCATTTTATGTTTAACCATTTGCTTAATAGCTTCTTTTGCTGGAGTAAGATATTGACGAGGATCAAAATCGCCAGGCTTATGAGCAAGATGTTCTCGAATAGCTGATGTCATGGCTAGTCGGAGATCGGTATCAATATTAATTTTACATATCCCCATCGTACCAGCTTGACACAACATGGCCTCCGGTACTCCTTGGGCACCATTGATGGCACCGCCATATTGATTACATTTGTCCACAAATTCTGGCAGTACGCTAGAAGCCCCATGCAAAACAAGGGGGAATCCTGGCAAAATTGCAGCAATTTTCGCAAGACGATCGAAATCAAGCTGAGCATCACCTTTAAATTTATAAGCACCATGACTAGTTCCAATCGCTATCGCTAGAGAATCAACTCCAGTACGTTGTACAAATTCTAGCGCTTGATCTGGATCAGTATATGTGGCATCTTTGGCACTTACATTGACAGCATCTTCTACACCAGCCAAACGCCCTAGCTCACCTTCGACAGTTACACCACGGGCGTGAGCATAGTCCACTACCTTCTTAGTTAGAGCAATATTTTCTTCAAAAGGAAACCGTGAGCCGTCAATCATGACTGAGGTAAAACCGCCGTCTATACAAGACTTACATATTTCAAAGTCTTCACCATGGTCTAGATGTAAGCAAATGGACAGCCCGCTATCTTCAACTGCTGCTTCGATCAACTTTGTCAAATAAATATGTTTAGCATATTTACGAGCCCCTGCTGATACCTGCAAAATAAGCGGTGCCCGTTCTTCTTGGGCTGCAGCCACAATGGCCTGAATAGTCTCCATGTTATTAATATTGAAGGCACCAACAGCATACTTACCATATGCTTTTTTAAATATTTCCACTGATGATACTAATGGCATTATAATTCCTCCTAAAAATTCCAATTAATCTCGATACATCATATATGCAAGTAACGCACCAACATCTCGAACCCTAGTAAACAAGCATAAATAGCAAGTTACATTGAGAAGTTCTCCATGTTCTATACCATAGCCAATCTTCTCTACTAAGATACCTTCATAACTTTGCCCATTCCTGTTCTATTTCCGCAACTTGGTCAATACGATTTTGGTGATGTCCTCCAATAAATGTTGCATTAAGCCAGGTGTCAACAATCATCAAAGCTAATCCCTCGCCAACTACCCTTCCACCCAAACAAATAATATTTGAATTATTATGTTCTTTCGTGGCCTGCGCCGTAAAACAATCGCCTACAACAGCAGCTCTTATACCTGGAATTTTATTGGCCGCAATACCAATACCTACTCCAGTCCCACAGCACAATATTCCTTCTGTACATTCCCCTGCTTTTATACTTTTTGCTACAGCAATGGCAAATTGAGGATAGTCTACACTTTTTTCTGAATGTGTTCCAAAATCCTTATATGATATACCTTTTTGGTCAAAATGTTTTTTTATAGCTTCCTTTAACTGATATCCGCCATGATCAGCACCTAAAGCAATCATCTTTCTTCAACCCTTTCTCATACTAGCTAAATTAGTGATTTTTGCGGTTCTCCGTTAATAAATTCTAATTCTTTGGGAGCAGAAAGCACTTCAATGTTAGGGTTGTCAGAGGCTTCTGCCAGTAAAGGCTCACTAATAATCACATCTGTTAATTCCAAAGAGTTTTTTATCCATACAATTTTATGCTGATAAGGACTTATACCATTACAGATTTTTACCGCAATCCGTATGGCATCTTCCTCTGTAGATGCCACTAGCGGTATTTTAGCTGAAACAATTTCCGTACTGGTAAACACGTTAGTATACATACTTATATAATCAATTTTATCAAACAGTTTGCGGGTGGTAACATCCACTAACCCCACACCGTTGGCATTACCATGTGATTCTTCTGTAACATCAAGAATGACGCTGCTTTGGAACTGCGGCCCGCCACTAACACATTTTGTGATAAAAAGACCAGTTACATTAGGATCATGTCCATCGCCACTAATGTTTTTGCCAATTTCTTCAATGATAAGAACATCAAATTTATCAAACATAATCCGCCCCATTGAATTGCGTGCTTCTACCAAAAGAGCCTTTTCTCGGTCTAACGATATAATGTCAGCCTTAGGTACCACCTCGATTTTATAGGTGTCTTCAAAGGCATTTTCTACAAGGGCTACAGCAAATAAGATATTGATTTTCTGGGCAATCATACAGCCAACCTCAGGAATGAGTTCGGTAAATCTAGGAAAACCGTGACTGTGAACAGAATCGGCTCCCATTTGTTTACCAAGCCCAATGACTAGCATTTTACAAATACCACTTTCAATGGGTCCGCGAAAACAAGTGTGGGGTTTTACTCTAGGAATAATCACAATACCATCGGCTTCAAGAGCACTTTTGGCTATATAAATTGGAAAGCCAGGTTCAAATTCCCCAATCGTTTCAACATCCATAGAAGCATCTAGCGGCACTCCCATTGTCTCTTCGGAAATTCCATAAGAATCTAATACTTCAGCTTGCCCTTCTGCTGTTGCTCCTCCATGACTGCCCATTACTGGAATAATAAAGGGTTTTGCACCTGCGGCTTTTAAAGTATCAACTACGGTTTTTGTAACCAATGCAATATTTGCGACTCCTCGGCTTCCTACCCCAACAGCAATTCGCTTTCCAGATAAATCTTTCAAATACGGTTCCATTTTTGTGCGTACCTCACCAGGTATATCTTCAACCTTTTGCCTGGTAAAGTGCTGCTTTATTCTCACAAAACGCGGAAGCTCTATTTTGGGAAAATTACTTAGATCTAGTGATTGCATATTCACTCATCCCCCAATTAAAATACTGTTTTATAAGCAATCTGACTATAGTTTTCTCACAACATTAAAACACTTCAGCTAATGCTGAACATCAACACTTCCGTTATTAATAATTTGACGCAAAATATACGACTAACAGCTATTGATCACAGATCACAGCAGCCATATACTTTGCGTCATTGCCATAGTGAAGCGTCACTCTAAATCATTAATACGGAAACTATTTATTTACAACATTGATTGGTGTACCATCAATAAAGTTTTTCAGATTATCCATAGCAATATCCATCAGACGCTGTCTAGATTCTTTAGGAGCCCATGATATATGGGGTGTAATAATGCAGTTCTTGGCTGTAAGCAGCGGATTATCCCCTTTAATAGGTTCTGACGACACCACATCAACTGCTGCCCCAGCAATCTTACCACTATTTAGCGCCTCAGCAAGATCTTCCTCGACAACAAGGGGGCCACGTGAAGTATTGATCAGCATAGCGGTCGATTTCATTTTCGCCAAAGACTCTTTATTGATGATACCTTTGGTGCTTTCAAATAACGGGCAATGAAGACTAATTACATCAGATTGTGTCAGCAGCTCATCAAGCTCCGTATATTGTAAGCTCTCACTCTCTAACGCTTTGTTTTTGTAACTGTCAAAAGCCAGCACCTTCATACCAAACGCTTGAGCAATTCTAGCTGTCGCCTGACCAATGCGACCAAAACCAACGATACCCATAGTCTTGCCAGCAAGTTCAATCAGTGGGTAGTTCCAGAAACACCAGTCAACATTATTGGTCCAATCGCCTTTTTTAACGGCATCGCTATGTGCGCCAGCATGGTGACACATTTCCATTAGAAGAGCAATGGCCATTTGCGCAACAGCATCAGTGCCATAAGTAGGAATATTGGTTACTGTAATGCCTTGGGCTTTGGCAGCATCTACATCAACCACGTTGTAACCAGTAGCTAACACCCCAATAAATTTAAGGTTAGGCATAGCTTTTAGAATCTCTGCTGTCATCGGCGTTTTGTTAGTAAATACAACTTCAGCATCTCCAACTCTTTCGATAATGAGATTCTTTCCGGAAATATCATAGGCTGTCCGATCATAGACTGCAGTTTCACACATAGCCTCTAATTTCTCCCAGTTTAGATCTCCTGGATTTAAGGTATATCCATCAAGTACAACTGCTTTCATAACTATCAGCTCCCAATTTTTTATTTATATATGGTATTTTATACTCTTTCCCAAGCTAAATTCAAGACTCGCTTGGCATTGGCGACTACAAGGTCAGGGTCTTCATTACCAAAAGGCTTTACTTCAAAGCTAACGATCGGACGTTTTTCTTTACTAATAAAGCCGATATCCATCAGTACTCTTAAGTATTCTACTAATTCATCAACATCATTCTCACCACCTGGGAAACCAAAACGGGGATGAGCATCTCCGTACGCAGGCCAGGATGGATCTTTCACTACACAGTTACCCATATGAGCGTGGACGATATAATCTTTAATTGGAATCAGGGACTCTTTCGCTGTTTCATGAAGCAGCGGCAAATGGCTCAAATCCACCATGAGGCCAAAGTTGTCATACTCAGCTCTCATGTCTTCAGCAAAGCGTTTAGCCAAGTCTACTGGACCAATGAGTGATTTTTTATCTACATCATAGTCAAAGACTTCTAAGACTACTGGCATATCACCTTTCTCTTTAGCATAACGGCATAATTCCTTCGTGGATTTAATGAGGGCTTGGTAGGCTTCTTCTTTTTTCTCTTCTGTATAGTTGCCGCTTAAGAAAGCAAAACCTTTTGCTCCCATTTCATAGGCTTCATCAATGCCTTCCTTGAGAGAAGTCAAAGCTGTTAGACGACCAGCTTCATCAATATTATTAATGTTAAATCCAGTTGTTAACAGACGAGGCTGACCACCATAGGTCACTGTCATATGGGAAGTCTCAATCATTTGTTTAACATTTTTTCTCACCTGGGCATCTTTCATCCAAGTGATTTCTGCTACCTCAAAGTAATCGTCAACAGCAATTTTTCTAAAGGTTTCTTCAATCGGACCTTCCCCTTTCATTACAGCAGGATAGGCCATAAAGTGGATTAAACCGACTCTCATATATTTGCGTATGGATTCATTCATGAACAAATTCCTCCTAAATACTGATATTTTTTTAATATAGGGCAACAAATACTCTTAACGGTAATCGCCAGGAATGGGATACCCTAGATCTCATTCCTGACGGACCAACAATATAGAATTTTATTTTTTAGCAATAACCCGACGTACTGCTTCTACTATGGACGGAGTATCCAGTCCATATTTAACAAGCAGCTGATTATAAGCACCAGATTCACCAAATACATCTTTAACACCGACAAATTCCATTGGTACTGGCTTATTTGCTACTAATACTTCAGCTACTGCCGAGCCAAGACCGCCAATGATATTCGCTTCTTCGGCAGTGACTACCGCACCAGTTTTAGCCGCTGATTTAATTACGAGTTCGCTATCAATAGGCTTAACTGTGTGCATATCAATTACTTCTGCATCAATGCCTTCAGCTAATAAAAGTTTTCTGGCTTCCATAGCAAGGTGTACCATATGACCATTCGCAATAATGGTTACATTTTTGCCTTCTGCCAAGACATTACCTTTACCGATTACAAAGGGGCAATTGGTTTCGTTATATACAGGAGGAACTTCATTACGGCTCAGTCTTAAGTATACCGGTCCATGATATTCGGCTAAAGCCTCAACGGAAGCTCTGGCGGAATATTCATCACACGGTACCACGACTTTCATATTAGGCAAGGAGCGCATAATGGCTACATCTTCAATCGCCTGGTGACTGCCGCCATCATAAGAGTCAGAAAATCCACCATAAGCACCAACAACTTTAACATTGAGTTTATTGTAAGCAATGAGGCTGCGAATGGGATCTGTTGCTCTCACTGCCATCAAAAAGGCAAAGGTGTTGATAAAGGGAATTTTATCTGCCAAGGCAAATCCTGCGGCCATCGCTGCCATGTTGCCTTCAGCAATTCCCACATTGAAAAACCGATCAGGAAAGGCCTGTCCAAATAATGCGGAACGGGTAGAGCCTGATACATCGGCATCGAGCGCTACAACTTGAGGATTCTTTTTTCCTAATTCTACTAGTGCTTCACCATACGCTTCTCTCATTGCTTTCATTATATGCTACCTCCCAGTTCTGCAATGGCTGTTTCATATTCTTGCTTGCCAATGGCTTTGCCATGCCATGTATTTTTGCCTTCCATAAAGGAAACGCCTTTCCCTTTTACGGTTTTTGCGATAATTACAGATGGCATGCCTTTTTCTTGCTTGGCAGCATCAAAGGCTTTATCTAAAGCCACTAAGTCATGACCGTCACACTCAATAACATGCCAGTCAAAGGCTTCAAATTTCTTGCGTAAATCTCCAAGAGGCATTACGTCATCCACTGTCCCATCTAATTGAACACCGTTATAGTCTACAATGGCAATCAGGTTATTAAGTTTATATTTGGCTCCAGCCATGAAAGCTTCCCAGTTCTGTCCTTCTTGAAGCTCTCCATCGCCTAAGAGGACATAGGTATTATAGTCTTTATTATCCATTTTAGCAGATACTGCTAAGCCAACGCCTACGGAAAGTCCTAAACCTAAAGAACCAGTAGACAAGTCTATCCCAGGAATCCGCTTCATATCAGGATGTCCTTGCAGCATGCAGCCCAGTTGGCGCAAATTGCCCAGTTCTTCTGCAGGAAAATAGCCTTTGCAGGCTAGTGTCGTATATACGACTGGCGCACAATGCCCCTTAGAAGCGATGAACCGATCTCTATCAGGACAGCCTGGTGTAGCGCAATCCACTCGCATGTGGTTAAAATAGAGGGTGGTCATGATTTCTACCGCTGATAATGATCCGCCAGGGTGACCTGTTTGTACCTTATATAATGTATCGATAATATCAATACGCATTTTTTTAGTTATGTCTTGCAATTGGCTGACTTTTTCTACAGTTAATGCCATGTAAATAGCCTCCTTGTTTTTAATAAGTATCTTATTTTTGCAGTAAATTCTTTGCAGTTCTGTCTCGGTGGAAAATAGAATCCCCACCTACTAATTAATCGCCAACTTTTAGTAGCACTTTCATGACCTGCGCCATATTTTCATCAATATACTGATAGGCCTCACTGTATTCTTTGATGTCGAAGTACTTGGACATTAGGAGTTCTAATTTGATAGCACCACTAGCGATAAAACGAATGGTGTCCTCATAGTCCTCAGCTACATAGTTCATAACACCCACTAGATTGATCTCTCGACGCTGAACCAGTCCAAGCTCTACTGGTACTTTGTCGTAATAGTTACCTGTCAATACAATGTTGGTTCCACGACGAGCCGCTTGTACCATTTGTTCCATCAACGGAACAGCACCTGCACAATCTATAATAACATCAGCACCGTTGGAGCCAAATTGTTCTTCAATGATATCGGCTAAATTACGATCCTTTGAGTTAACACATACATCAATTCCGCACTGTTTAGCAAGTTCCAAGCGTTGTTGACTGATATCAACAAGGACTACTTTTCCTGCTCCTAAAGCTTTTGCCGCCTGGGCAACTAGATTACCGATAGGACCGGCTCCTACTACCAAGGTATTATTGCCAGCAGGTGCAGCACCAAGTTTAACGGAATGGACAGCGACTGCTGCTGGTTCTACCATAGCTCCCTGATCGAGAGTCATGCCCTTCGGAAGCTTATGAACAAGAGATGCCTTAATTAAGAAATATTCAGAAGCCATTCCGATAGTACTGCCTAATACACCGATAACTTTATAATCCAGGCAAAGATTATTTCTGCCTTTTTGACACATAATACATTCGCCGCAAAATAATTGAGGACGAATGGTAACTTGTTCGCCAACCGTAAAGTTTGTAACCCCAGCACCTACTTTAGCGATAGTCCCAGAACCCTCATGTCCTTGCACAACTGGTAATGTGGCATATTTATGCTTGCCATGATACACATGAATATCTGAGCCGCAAATCCCAATTCGGCTTACTTTTATCAGCACTTCATCCTTACCTGGTTCTGGAACAGCCACTTCACGGAACACTATGGTTTTGGGCTTTTCCAATACAGCCTGAAACATGTCTTAGTCCCCCTTAAAATATTAAATACTAACTTTAAATACTTATTAATTGTGTTATTGTTCATTTTATAAATGAACAATAACACTTAAACTCAGGTTTCGTCTTAAGCAGATAGATTGTTCGTTGCTGACACTTTAGAAATAGCTTCTGTATTTTTCCCCATCCCCATAGGAATCGAAATCAGGAAGAGTACAGCCCCTATGAAGGTCACAGTGCCAATGGCATACAGACCTGCGACAGGACTGTGGAAAGTCTGTTCAGCCCATACACGCAAGTTAGGAGCAACAAATCCCCCAAGATTGCCGATGGCATTGATAAATCCAATTGCACTAGCTGCTGCTACACCATTTAGAAAACGGGTAGGCATAATCCAAAAAATAGGTTGGGCGGCAAAATAGCCCATTGAAGCTACACAAAGGCCTAAAATTCCTACTACCGGAGATGTCGTGCCAGAAACGCAAATCCCCACCCCCGCGGCAAACATTAGCCCCGCAGCAAGAATACCACGTTTTCCAGACCTATCGGAATATTGGGGAATGATAGAATTGCCGATCAATGTACAAATCCAAGGAATAGCGCTGACTAAACCGACCATTAATCCAACTTTTTTACCAATTAGCCCAGCTACTTGAGTCGGCAGATAAAACGTAACACCATATACACTCAACTGAATGCAAAAATAGATGGCACATAAATACAATACCTTGAAATCAGCCAGAACTTTAAGCGCACTAACCTTTTCCTTTGGCTTGTTATCATTTTCTTCTTGTAGTGCAGCTACTAAAGCTTGTTTCTCATCCTCTGGAAGCCATTTCGCTTTTTCAGGTCTATCCACAAGATACCAAAGGGCCCAAATTCCAACAACTGTTGCCATTAATCCTTCTACGGCAAACATCCACTCCCAACCTTTAAAGCCAAGGAAACCATCCATATCCATAAGGAGACCAGAAAGAGGTGATCCAAAAATAAAGGCTATGGCTGGGCCAAAATAAAAGAAACCCATTACAGTGCCGCGACGTTCAGCTGTAAACCAAAGAGTCAAATAATAAATTATGCCAGGAAAAAAACCGGCTTCACAGATACCTAAAAGAACGCGAAGCACTAAAAACTGCGTATCTGTTTTTACAAAAGCAAAACCAGCCGCAACAATCCCCCAGGTAATCATGATACGCGCCATCCAAACCCTTGCGCCCACGTGATGCATAATAATGTTGCTTGGCACTTCACAAATCGCATATCCTATAAAAAATATCCCAGCCCCCAACGCATAGGCCGCATCACTTACACCTGTATCTAACTGAAAAGCTGTCTTGGCAAAGCCAATGTTAGCACGATCCAGAAAAGCAAGTATATACATAAGTAAGATAAAAGGTAAAAGGTTTTTCTGACACCTATCCATGGCTTGGTCGACTAATCCCTTTTTAACAACAGATTCCATACTTACATCCGCTCCTTATTATTAAAACGTCTCCGAAGGAATTTCCAGACACCATTTTACTCAAATAGCGTCAGGTGTTGAAGGCTAAATACTCTAGTTTTTGGATCTTCCCCATATCCTCCTTCCTTTTTTCCTTGCACAAAATTGGTGCAATCTATTTGCTAAGTGCCATTGCAGAATCTTGCACCACTTTCAATCAGCCCCCGGAAGCATGCAAGTTATTCTTCCGTCATCGTTCCCTATACAAGCCTTCACATTATATATATGCAAATTATGTGCCAAATCATTTTCCTGCGAAAAATCAGCATATTAAAACAAAACGCCCCACAAAATGTTCTATTACGAAACATCTTCCCAGGACGTTTTGTTTCAATATGCACTTTCCTGTTCGCGCACTTTTCTCCACAAAGTAGTACGACTAATTCCAAGTCGCTTCGCAGCTTGGGTATAATTGTATTTTTCCTCTAATAGTATCTGCTCAATCTTTTTCTTTTCAATATCACCTAAGCTGTCGTTATCTTTTTCTTCGATTGCCAAATGCTGATAATCCATAAGTTCCTGCCGGACATCCACTTCCTCAATTACCGGTCCTTTGGCAATCAGTTTTAGTCTTTCAATAACATTCTCCAATTCCCTAATATTACCTTTCCAAAGACACTTTTGTAGGACAGCAGTTGCTTTATCAGTAATTCCTGTTATTTTTGATCGAGACGGCCTAGAAACATTCTTGCTCATTATTTTTTTTACTAAATCAGGAATATCTTCTGTACGTTCTCTAAGTGCCGGGACATGAATCCGTAAAACATCAAGGCGATAATATAAATCGGCCCGAAACTCCTTTTTTTCCACAAGTTTTGCCAAATCTTGATTCGTAGCAGATAATACACGAATATCAACAGGAATAACACTGTCTCCGCCCAATCTCATGACTTCATTCTCCTGTAAGACTCGAAGGAGCCTAGCTTGCAAAGACAGGGGCAACTCACCAATTTCATCTAAAAAAAGGGTTCCCTTATGGGCAAGCTCAAACAAGCCAAACTTGCCTCCCTTTTTAGCGCCAGTAAATGCACCTTCCTCATAGCCAAAAAGCTCACTCTCCAATATACTTTCTGGCAATGCCGCACAATTGACTGCAACAAATGGACCATTCTTCCGTCCACTTAAATTATGGATACTCTGTGCCACAAGTTCTTTTCCAGTTCCGGATTCTCCTGTGATCAATACCTTTGCATCAGCATTGGCATATTGATAGATTCGTTCCTTCACTGCCATCTAGTTTTATGGGAATTCGCTTAATTGCAAATAATTTGTCGCCAAAACTTTTAATGCCCTCTTGTTCATAATGATCTGTAGTTAAACATTCTCGCAGTTTATCACTAGGTATGACGTCACCAATATATTGGCCAATTGCCGAGACGCTATTAATTTGAAAAACTTGCTCTGCAACCGGATTTAAAATGCCAATCCTCCCCTCCTTGTCAATTGCAATAACCCCATCTGTGGATGCATTTATAATTGTACGAAGCAGTTCAGCCTTTTCTTGCTCCTTCTTCCGTACCCCAACTAGATTTTCCGCCTCAATTATCGCTTTGGCAATTGCATCTTCGGAAGATTCAATCGCTACAGCATCAAACCCGTGTTGCCTTAATATCCTAACCGAAGAGGCATCACCTATAAATGTAGAAATCCCCTCCTGATAGGCAGAAAGAATTTTTTCCTTCTCAAGCAACTCATTTTCCAAAAAAATTTCTTTAACACTAAGACCGATTAACGCTCCTAACTTCTCACATTCAAAAAGCAATCGCCTGGTAAATACAACACCCACAGTACCAGTAACAGTCCCAACCTGCTTTAAGGCGCGTAAAATATCAAAAGCCGATACTTGAATCTCTACAACTGGAATATCGAGATTTCTAGCAATAAGGGAAGCCGTCCCGCCGCGACTAATAATAACATCCGCCCCGCGCTCTACTGCATGACAAGCCGATTCCACCCCGGATTCCAAATCACCCGGCACTGCTTCAATCTCCCCAATTTTAGCAAAATGTTTTTTTGCCAACATCCCATTCACGGTATCAATAATGCCCTGTATCGGTGCAACAATAGTTATTTTCATAAAATCCCTACTCTTCATGCTGTAATATTGATTAGGTTACATATGTTCAACAAAGACCTCGGAAAACCCTTGTACAATCTAAATTTTAAGGTTTGTTACAATGTTTATATAACCTTCGGAATTTAAGCCATAATTGATTTGTTTACCCAACCTGAAGTAAACTTTACAAGATATACAGCTTTAAAACTCTCTTCGTGCGCCTAAGCAAATTTCAGATATAACTCTCACTAGCTAGAATGATAAAATGACTTAAGAAATATAATAGAAAAAACCCGCATAATTGCAGGTTTTTAGATTGTTCCTCACTCTCAAATACATCAACTAATTCCTTAGTAACTTCTTCAGCAGCAGCACCGTATTCATGTTGAATATGATTCACTTATAGCCCCAACCTGATATGTAATCATTCTCCAATCATGACAGAATAATTTATATTACTAGGACTGCTTTGCCTAATTTCACCTTAATAGACAATTTAGCTTTTATAAATTGATAACAATCTGTAATCAATACAAATTATATCGCTATAATATTTGCCATCTCCTGTAATGAACAATCTATACCCATTTTATTCTCTGTAATTTGATTATAGGGTACAGCAATAATATCACCGTGCTGCATAGAGATGAGACAGTTTACTTTATCAAGCATGATGCTGTCTATAGCAGCGGCTCCCATACGGCTACCTATAATATTATCCATAGCAGAAGGAGTTCCACCACGTTGTAAATATCCTAATACTGTTACGCTGGGCGAAAAATTGGTTCGAGACGCAATTTGGGCGGCAATATTACTACCTGTACCAACGCCCTCTGCCATCATTAATATACTATATTGCTTGCCGCGATTAAAACTACGTATCAGTCCCTCACAAATACTGTCAATATCAAAAGCTATCTCTGGTATCAAAATAATCTCAGCCCCACAAGCAATTCCCGCCATTAGGGCAAGATGACCAGCATGACGCCCCATAACCTCAATTATAGCCACACGATCAAGAGAAAAGGACGTATCCTTGATCTTGTTTACCGCTTCAAGAATAGTATTAAGTGCCGTATCAAAGCCTAAAGTATATTCAGTTCCCTGCATATCTCTATCAATTGTGGCTGGAATGACAAGCGTTGGAATACCCGCCTTTGATAATTTTCGGGCACCAGCCATTGACCCATCCCCGCCAATGACCACAATTGCATCAATATTATGTTCTTTAATGTTGCGTATGGCTGTGGCAAATCCTTCTTCCGTCATAAATTCCTTGCTTCTTGCCGATTTTAGCATTGTGCCTCCCCGATTAATAATGCCAGCAACCGACTTCAACTCCATTTGGCTAAAATCTCCGCTAATCAAACCTTGATATCCACGATTTACCCCAACAACATCAAACTTATGATAAAGTGCTTTCCTGACTACAGCGCGAATCGCAGCATTCATTCCTGGAGCATCGCCACCGCTCGTTAGTAACGCAATCCGCTTCTTTTTCATAACTTCATCTCCACCATCACTACTATTTTCACTTATCCATCCCCCATATCGAATCTTTAAAATATTGAGCACACATTAATATAAATTATCTAATTTCCGACTCCCCCTCCTTCCTCTTTTCTTTTCCCTTGATCGAAATCGATCCAATCTGCTTACCAAGCGCCATTAACACTATCGTGAAAATTTCACTTTTCTACAACCAATGAGAACATATGCAACGTTCTCCCATAATCCCCCTACTTTCCATATGCAAGTTGTATGCCAAAATTCCGTGTCTTAGTAAACAAGCATATAGAAAAGAACCGTCCTGCTAAAACGTTTTATTGTGAAACATCTTGTCAATGCATTTTATTTCAAAATGCACTTTACCATCCATATACTTTTCCTCATAAAGCTACCTATTTTAAAACTCGTAAAATATCAAAAACCGATTTCCCAACTTGTTGTTCGATGGTTCCAGCACCTCCTCGCGCAATGATTAAATTACTATATATTTTTTTATTATTTACAAACTTTTCTCCACAAGGTTGTCCGACTAATTCCAAGCCTCTTCGCAGCTTGGGTATAATTGTATTTTTCCTCCAACAGTATCTGCTCAATCTTTTTCTTTTCAAGATTACCTAAGCTGTCATTATCTTTTTTTTCGATTTCCAAATGTTGATAATCCATAAGTTCCTGCCGGACATCCAATTCCTCAATTATCGGTCCCTTGACAATCAATTTTAGTCTTTCAATAACATTCTCCAATTCCCTAATATTACCTTTCCACAGACACTTTTGTAACACAGCAATTGCACTGTCAGTAATTCCTGTTATTTTTGACCGAAACGGCATAGAAGCATTCTTACTCAATATTTTTTTTGCTAACTCAGGAATATCCTCTGGACGTTCTTTTAACGGAGGAACATGAATCCGCAAAACATCAAGTCGATAATATAAATCGGCCCGAAATTCCTTTTTTTCCACAAATTTGGCCAAATCTTGATTCGTGGCAGATAATACACGAACATCAACAGGAATAACACTGTCTCCGCCCAGTCTCATGACTTCATTCTCCTGTAAGACTCGAAGGAGCCTAGCTTGCAAAGACAGGGGCAACTCACCAATTTCATCTAAAAAAAGGGTTCCCTTGTGGGCAAGCTCAAACAAGCCAAACTTGCCTCCCTTTTTAGCGCCAGTAAATGCGCCCTCCTCATAGCCAAAAAGCTCACTCTCCAATATACTTTCCGGCAATGCCGCACAATTGACTGCAACAAAGGGGCCATTCTTCCGCTCACTTAAATTATGGATACTCTGTGCCACAAGTTCTTTTCCCGTTCCGGATTCTCCTGTGATCAATACCTTTGCATCAGCATTGGCGTATTGACAGATTCGCTCCCTCACCGCAGTAATTGCCGAAGACTTGCCAATCAATTGTTCTATTCTGAATTTGGCAACAAGCCCTTTTTTGTTCAATTTTTGCCGTACCATCTGTTCAAAATG
>JAGFZX010000034.1 GCA_017889585.1 Bacillota bacterium | reverse complement strand
GGAAATAGTAGCATCAGGCAAACTGCCCGCTAGTTCTGGTGTATCTAAAAGTATATCATGATGAGAAGTGTCAAATAAATCAGAGACACGACGCACCCAGGGAGCATCAGCATTGGGTTGAAAGTTGCTGGCCTTGAAATAAAGATCATTATCAAGATAATCTACCGAATAAGTATGAACCTGGCCACGTCCCTCTTTCTGATACGTATCACACGCTAGTGCCGTCAACACACTAGAATCCAGTCCTCCTGACAATAAAGTACAGACAGGTACATCAGCCACCAATTGCCGTCTAACAGTATCTTTTAAAAGCTCCCGCACCTTAACTACTGTAGTATCAAAATCATCAGAATGAGGAATACTACTTAAAGCCCAATATTGACTTATTATTATCCCCTTACGACTATAGATCATACTGTGCCCTGGCTTCAGCTCAGATATGCCGCGAAATATACCATGTCCCGGAGTACGAGCAGGCCCAATAATAAAAATTTCAGCAAGTCCCTCGCGATCAACTTGTGGTTTAATCTCAGGATGCGCCAATAAGGCCTTAAGCTCTGATGCAAATAAAAAACCACTATCGCCTATTGTATAGAATAAAGGTTTAACCCCGATCCGATCACGAGCAAGAAACAAAGTTTGCTCAACTTCATCCCAAATGGCAAAAGCAAAAATGCCATTAAACCGTTCGGTACACGAAGGCCCCCACTCCATATATGCAGTTAACAACACTTCTGTATCGCAATTAGTACGAAAGTTATATCCTCGGGCTTCTAATTCATGTCGTAATTCGGGCGTATTATAAAGCTCCCCATTATATGTAATTACACAGGGATGCTCTCCTTTATGCCTAATCATGGGCTGAGCACCGTTTTGGGGATCAACGACACTCAAACGGCGATGACCAAGGGCTACATGGGTTGAAAAATACATCCCTTATGCATCAGGACCACGGGCTGCTAATGTTTCCACCACGTCAGCTAGAATATGGCCCTCCTGCTCAAGATTTTTCCCCCAATTAATCCATCCTGCAATTCCACACATGATTTCATCCATCTCCTTTGGAAAAATAAATATAACCCACAAAGCTAACTACTATAAGCTTTGTAGGCCCCATTGCCTCCTAATACAGATTACATGATAGTATATGAACTACAATACAATATGACACTATGAAAAATATAATAATTGTGATTGCTATCACTGAAACAGGATATATTAAAAGGTACAATATAGTTAGATTAAAACATATGAAAGGTCGTGTAATAGTATGGAAAAGAAGTTCATTAAAAATATTGAATTCAGCAAAGCCTTAGAAATGGGTAATCTAGTTGAATACCAAGAAGGACGAGTCGTCAGTCTCACTCTAGTACAGAATGAAGGGCTGTCACTTACACTCTTTGCTTTTGCCAAAGGTGAAGGCGTCAGTACCCATTCTACCCATGGTGATGCTATGGTTTACATTTTAGACGGTGAAGCCGAAGTCACCATCGGCGGAGAAAAAATCATTGCCCGAACGGGTCAAACTGTTATTATGCCTACTGATATTCCTCACGGAGTGGATGCTGCCGAGAACTTTAAAATGATGCTGATTGTGGTGAAAAAATAAGTAAATCGTTCTTATCTTTAAGGAGGCTTTTTGCCGCACAGGACGCAGAGAGTAAACCACGTTAAACACAAAGGCCACAAAGAAGCGCAAAGATTTTTTAATATCTTTGCGCTTCTTTGTGGTCTTTGTGTCCGCGTAGCGGCTTTATTTCTTTGTGTTAAAAATAGGGTTTTCCGTTTTTTAGTACATATTCTAATTTAATCTCCATCTAACATTGCCTTTTAACTCTATATTGGTTAAAATTGGTTTATATGTTTTGATAAGGAGACTCTTCTCATGCAATTTCATACTGCTAATAGCAACCGTATCTGGGAAATCGATTTTGTCCGTGGTATTGCCATTATTATAATGATACTCTTCCATCTCATTGTAGACTTAAAAGATTTTTATGGATATAACCTGGACTATTTAAGGGGCTTTTGGTATATTGAAGGTAAAATTTCTGCTATACTGTTCATACTTATTTGTGGCGTAAGTAGCACACTAGGACGTAGTAGTACACGCCATGGTATTAAGGTCTTTATATGGGCTATGATACTGACTGCAGTGACTTATATCTATAATGAGAGCTGTTATATTAGGTTCGGTATTTTACACTTTCTCGGTATCAGTTTACTGTCCGCCAACTTTATGCGCAGACTGCCAATTGCCTGGTTAATTACTGCAAGCTTGGGAGTTATTATGGTTGGCCTACTATTTTCCCAAGGTGTGATAACCAATCCCTATCTGTTTCCTATAGGCTTAAAAACCAATACCTTTATCTCTCTAGACTATTACCCCCTCTTTCCCTGGTATGGAGTGTTTTTATTTGGTATTACTTTAGGGAAAAAGTTATATTCTAATAAGAAAAGACTTGGCTTATGCCAAGTCCCACATATGCAACCAAAAGCCCTCACCAGTCTACAGCCTGTACGTTGCCTTCAACGTATTACTTGGCTGGGTCAACACTCCCTTGCGATCTATCTTATACATCAGCCTGTATTATTGGTAATATTATATATTCTTCATCTGTTGATTATACCAATCCAACATATACTTTAACCTCAATACCATCAACTGAAAAATGAATTACAATTGTCTGAGGTACTGGCAAAGTAGCTTGTCCTCCCTGGCCAATCATAATAGTAGGAGGTGATATATCCAGTCCGTTTATACCTATTTTAGCAAACTGGGTACAGGCATTGGCGCAAACCATATTACCCATTTCTGAAACTGCACTCTGGGCTAAAGCATCAAAATCCGCTACTTCCATACCCATCATCATTTTTGAAGCAAAACGTTTGGCTGAATCAAGATCCATTCCAATCATAATTACACCTTTTATTGAGCCAACCACAGCGAGATTAATTAATACTCCATCATAATTGAAAGTAGATCCTACCAATGAAATATTTTTTTTCTCTACTTTTTCAAAGCCAATTTGCGGAAGTATGTCAGCAAAAGCAACCAATATTGGATTTATAAGATTTACATCCATAACATCGATCCTTTCTTGAAGCCAACCCCTAAAAATATACTGCCAAACTCAGTTTGAGCAAGGGATTTTTGAATTTTAACACTAGGACTTACAATCTCTGCATCATTACCATGAAACAGACTAGGAGGAGATACACGCAAAGCAAAAGCTTTATCTTTTTTATTCAGCATTGAACAAGCAATACCTGCAATTATATTAGCAAGCTCTGCTACCATAGCTAATACTTCTTCTCGATTTTTGGGCGGACGCCGCAAAATACCTTCTGCTATTTTTTCTGCAGACTCAGCTGATAAATCCATAATCATTGATCCAGAAGACTGGCCAATGATGCCAATAACAGTTGTAATTCCTTGAGACATATATGGAGTATCACAATTCTCTATCGTCGTGAATGTCACTGGTGTTTTAGCCATACGTGTAACATTTTGCGCAAGAGCCTCTTTGAAAGTTTCAAGTCCTCTTTCCATTAATTGTTCAAAAAGAGAGTCAGGCGACATTACATTTTTTATTACTTTTATCAAGGTTTCTCCGTCTACGGGTTTTTGTACATATCCCGAAACACCAATACGCTTGGCCTCAGCCTCCGACTCTTCATCTTTCATCGAACTGACAAGTATTATCTTTGCTTTAGGATCATTCAGACGAAGCTCTCTACTGCATTCAAACCCATCAGCCCCAGGCATTGCTATATCCATTGTTACAACATCAGGCTTGCAATTATTATAGGTTTCAATCAATGAATCCAGTGAATCTGCCTCACCAACAACTTCATATCCACCCTCTGATAAAGCTTCTCCAATCATCATTCTTGAAAAGGGAGAATCATCTACAACCATAACTTTAATACTCATTTACAACACTCCTCAAAAATAATTAACCTGCTGATGATGATGATTTCTCATTTCCTAATTTCATTCTAATTCTGGTAAAATTACACTCTTATGAATAATCAGACTATCCAAATCATACTTTAATTATCAGATTTTGTCAATATGTGACAAATGTGATATGATGTAGAAAGTTTTTAGACACTGTAATTGTTCTTACTTGAAATGAAAAGACCAACAATATAAAATGCAATTTCTTTAATGCATTCTCTATATAATAAAAATAGTCGTTTGAATCATAAGATTCAAACGACTATTTTTATTTCAATGCTTTCTCTAAATTGGCTAAATTCTCTTTCATGATTGACAGATAATTTTTTCCCTGTTTCATTTCTTCTTCTGTCAGGTTTTCAATCGGATTCAATACCAATAATTCTGCGCCTGTTTCCTTGGCAATAGTCTGAGCTAACTTCGGACTAGCAAGGGTTTCAAAGAATATGTATTTAACTTTATGCTCACGGCAAAAATTAGTAATTTCAGCCATTTTATCAGGAGTAGGCTCAGCATCTGGGGAGAGCCCCATAATACCTACCTGATGGAGTCCGTACCTAGTAGCTAAATAACCAAAAGCCTCATGGCTGGTGATAATATCTTTACGGACAATATTTCCTAATGTTTTTTTATATTCCTGATCCAGATCAGTTAATTGTTTATTAAACTTTCCAGCATTTTCCTTGTAATAAGCAGCATTTTTTTCATCGGCAGCAGTTAAAGCCGCTAAAATATTATTCACTTCTTGCTGAGCCGACAGAGGGTCAAGCCACATATGAGAATCACCTTCATGACCGTGTTTATCATCTTCATGACTTTCTACTAACTTAGATACACCTTTACTTACCTCTACTGGCACTGTAGTACCCAGCACATCTTTAGTTAATAGCTTTTCAACAGGCTCAAAGCCTGACCCGTGATAGGCAAATATTTTGGCCTCTTTAATCCGAGTAATATCTTTAGCGGTAGGTTCCCAATCATGAGGCTCAGCTCCAGGAGGAATAAGCATAACTACATCCGTCTTATCACCACCCACCTGTTTAACAAACTCATACACTGGATAGACAGTCGCAACCACTTTTATTTTAGGAGCACCATCTGGAGTTGCAACTTTAGCTTTATTACTACCACAGCCAACTAATAAAATCAAAGCTGCTAGTGCAATATTCATACTTACAAAAATTCGCCATTGTCTTTTCATACTTAATCTCCTTAATAAGAATATTATTATTAAGGAGATAATATCATATCAGAACATGATAGTCCAGTTATTATAGTCCTCTATCTACAAATATAGGCAATATCATAATAAAAGAACTCCCCTCCCCTGGTCTACTTTCGATCTTGATTGTCCCATTATGAGCCTCTACTATCCATTTAACGATTGATAGTCCAAGTCCTGTACCGCCTTCTTCTCTCGATCTTGCTTTATCTACTCTGTAAAAACGTTCAAATATAAGGTTCTGATCTGCTTCAGAAATACCGATGCCTGTATCCTGTACAATAACATGGATATATGGACTCGAACCTGTTATCTTTTTTATTAAGACATCTACCCGACCGCCATTTGGAGTATACTTTATGGCATTATCAATCAAGATGACTAGTAATTGATTCATTCGCTCTTTGTCAGCCCAAACAGGAATGTCACCATTTTCAGTCATTTCCAGTTTAATATTTTTCTCTGCAGCCAATGGTTGCAGGGAACGAATGACCTGCTCAGCAACAATGTGAAAATGGAATTTTTCTTTCATGATACTAGTTACCCCTGCATCGGCCCGCGCAAGAGTCAATAAATCGGCTACAATTTTTGACATTCTTCTGATTTCGTTTTTCATATCATCAAGTACCTGGATCGAGAACATTGAAAGATGATTGTCATCATCTGACTGTATGGCATCAATAGAAATCAAGAATACACTAAGAGGAGTACGTAGTTCGTGGGAAGCATCTGCTACAAACTCCCGTTGCCTTAAGAAAGATTGTTGAATAGGAATAATCGCCCTTCCTGCCAAATAATGTCCTACAAAAATAGCAATTACGAGAAAAAGTATAGCAATTATCACCATCACCATCAAGAGCATTTTTAGCACCTGATAATATGATGTTATATCTTCACCCATAAAAATCGTACCTAAAACACGCGGCCCATCATAAATTTTCATGCTGCACATCAGTACGATACCCCGTTCTCCATTAGGGAGATAAAACTTTTTCAGACGAACTTCCCCATCCTGTGCATCCCACCTACGGATAATATCTAAAACAGATGTACGCATTTCCCTAGCAGGCTCATCAGTTGCAGTCTGTTGTCCAAACGCATCAAAAACATAATAAAATATCTTTGTCCCAGTATTATATATATTGTCATCTTCTTTTAATTTTGGCGTTAAAAAAGCCTCTCTCTGTTTGAAAATAGCTGCTTGCTCTCTAGCTTCTTCCACCGTAAGAGATCGTAGGTCCTGCTGTTCTTCACGATAAAGTACCCAAATCACCCCAGTGTAGCATGCGGAAATAAAGGCTAGAAGAAACATTGCCATGATGACAGCATACAACATAGTTAAACGGTTGCGGATTCTAGAAAACATCCTGCTCCTCCAGTTTATAACCTACCCCTCTAACATTTTGTATCACTACATCTTCATCAGACAGGCTGATTTTTTTCCGGAGCAATCGCACATAGGCATCCAAATTATTAGAGGATACATTTGACTCTAATCCCCATATCCGATCCAATATGACTTCCCTAGGTATGACTATCCCCTGATTTTGGATAAGTAGATCAAGAAGTTGAAATTCACGACTAGTAAGTTGAATTTCCGTTCCCCCCCGTGAAACGCTACGTGTGGAACGATTTAGGGCAAGACTACCTACCTGCACAATATCTTCTTTTAATTTCGTATTGCTGCGCCTGGCTAACGCACGGAGCCTGGCAAGCAATTCTGCAAACTCAAAAGGTTTTACAAAGTAATCATCTGCACCTGTGTCCAACCCCAAAACTCGATCCTCAACAGCATCCTTAGCTGTCAGCATTAAGATAGATCCTTGATAACTACACTTACGCAGTTGCTGACAAACGCTAAGTCCCGTTTGACCTGGCATCATCCAATCCAGAACAATTACATCATATGGAGAATGAAGAGCATACTCGAGGGCCATATCCCCACCCACTACCCAGTCAACCTCAATCCCTGCTTTTTCTAGCATATATTTGATCAATTTACCAAGCCTGGCATCATCTTCGGCAAGCAACACTCGCATACCTAATTCTCCTTTTATAATCGTAACGGTGATACTATATCAGTCATTAACATAATAATAACAAAATCCATCAACACTCTTCAACAGTTTAGGATTATAAATTCGAGCCTCTTCCAAAAATAGCATTTTATTCTTTTCCTGGACTATAATCAACATCTTTTCTTTTTGAGATTGGGTCACAAAATTTGCTACTGTTTGGATGGGCATAGTATATTTACTTGACCAATTCAAGGACTCGTCCTTCTGCACAGCTTCAGAATCTAACGGTTCAAGTTTCACCCCAATATTACCACTATAATATACGGAGGATGTGCTATAAAACTGATACATTCCTACCTTGTAACCTCTATGACCAGAGATGGTATCTGCAATTGTTTTTCCTGATCTACTTTCAGTAATTACGGGAAATACAAATGCGGAAAGTATCACATAGGATGCCAACTGGCATAAACAAAGTAAACTAAATACATACTTCGCCCCGCTACCTCTAACCTGCCACCAAGTGAATAAGAGTATCACCAGCAGACTGCTGACAGTCACAACACGAGAAAAGCCAATAAGATAACGATAAGATATCATCATATAGAGAAAAATCACCAACGCTAATGGAATCCCTATCCAATAGATAATTGTTTTTACCTTACCTTGGGTAAGCAATTGATCAAGATAAAAAGCGATTAGTATTGATATTGGAAAAAGAATAGGGAAAGTATACGTTAGGTATTTAGTAGCCATCAATGTATAAAAGATGAAATAAACTAATATCCATATAAAACTAAATAAAATCAATGGAGAAGACTTAGACCGCAGGTCTTTGTATCCTTGGGCAAAGGCTTTTAATGCAACAGCCGACCAAGGTAGCATACTAATAAAAAATACTACAATATAATAATAGATTACATTATCCTTGGGATGTTCTGAAACTGTTGCCCGAAGATAATTATGTACCCCTAAAAAAGTGTTTAAAAAATCCGTTCCATGGATAGCATACATGGCACAATACCAAGGTAGCGTAACTGCTAAAAAAAGAAGCAGACCAGTAGGTATAAACATCTTTTTTAGTTCTGCCCAGTTGCGTTGCAACCCGATAAAGATCACCATAACTAAACCAGGTAAAAGGACACCAACTGGGCCCTTGGTCAATACAGCAAGGCCCATACTGATATACATACCAAGATACCATCTCTTAGTATCATCCATATTTATATATCCTAAATAAAAAAATACTAATGCAGTACTATTAAAGAGAAAAAACACCATATCGGTAATGATTAACTTTGATAGCACTACATACTCTAAAGATGTCCCTATAACTACGGTCGCCAAAAAAGCTACAGATGGTTTGGATAACTTATTTACAACCCAATATATCATAACAAGTCCTAGGGCAGCAAAAAAAGCTGGTGAGATACGTGCTGCGAGGTCAGAAAAGCCAAACAATTTAAAAGAGATCGCAGTAAGCCAATAGAAAAATACCGGCTTATCGAACCATACATTTCCATATATCCTAGGAGATACCCAGTCTGATGACAACACCATCTCTTTTGCTGTAAGTGCATAATTAGACTCTACAGGATCTGTAATAGGCATAATATGGCTACCTAACAGATAAAAAATAAAGGACACTAAAAAGATGCCTAGACAAATATCCTTTGAACGTACGCTAACAGTTGCGAAAAGTGTTTTATCCTTCATAATAGGGCCTCCTTTGAATAGATGGTCAGTCAAATTCACGAACAAAAAGAATCTTATCTTCTTGTATTGCCAAAACCCTTACTTTACTTTGTAAAGCAGGCGATAGTTTTTCATATTCTTTCTTTTTTACTATAAAGTACGCCTTGCCGGGTTTATCTAAAATGACTGGCAGGGTTTCTGGCAGTTTTATCTGATTGCTTGGCAGATCACTATAGAACATGAAGCTCGGTCGATAAAAATCAGCAATATATACAGGAGTTTTTCCATCGTAATGTTGCTTAAACTCATTTACGAATCCTTTGGTAGAAAAAATTGGAACAACAGCAGGAAATATTTGCGCCATCAGTATTGTAATAAAAGCTAACATACCGATAACGTTGACGCAAAAGGCCCCGCGAAAATTCTGTCGATAACTCATCCACCAAACAAACGCTAACACTAGGACAAACATTCCTGCTAACACTTGCACTGAAAAGAATAATTGTGATGTCACTAGTTTACCCGCATAAAATAATCCTAGTTCTAGAATTATGACGAGCATTGTGAAAATTGCGGCAAACCATTTTAAAACCCTATAGTCCTTCTCTCTCCAGGCTTTATCAAAATACCACCCCACTAGCAGTGCTAAAGGAGGATACATTGGCAGGATATAAGAAACCAGTTTTGTTTGTGACAGGGTGAAGAACAAGAATACGACAGAAGCCCAAATAACCAGGAATATACCGTAATTTCGATTTTGTCCATTCTCTCGTAGTGCTGCGAAAAATGCCTGTACCAGAAATGGAGTCCAAGGGAAAAAGCCAACGATTAATACAGGAATATAATAATACCAAAGTATTCCTGATGAATGCTCTGGCTGCAGAAATCGTGTCACATTATGGAAACCTAGAAATGTGTCCACAAAAGCCATCCCATGATAATGATACATCATCAAATACCATGGCAGGGCAATTACTGCAAATAATGCTGTTCCTCTAACTATCTTCATACGTTTTAACAACCCTAAATTGCCTGTAAAGAGTAAATACAGTCCTACAATTCCACCACAAAACACAACACCAATCGGCCCTTTGGTCACAACAGCCAGAGCGGTCCATCCATAAAACATGTAATAATGCCTGTGAAGAAAGGAAAGCAGTGCTGCCGTCATGAAAAAAGTCAAAGTCATGTCTGTAACGGCCGCATTACTTAGATAAAAATATTCCAGACTTGTTGTAAGTATTAAGGCTGAAAGTAAGGCAGCACGATCACTGAACAGCTTTCGCCCTGACAGGTACACAACAGCCACTCCAATTACTGCTAGAAAGGCCGACGGAAATCTAGCGGCAAATTCCCCAACCCCGAACATTTTAAACGCACCAGCCACCAGCCAATAATACATAGGCGGTTTATCATACCAAAATTCACCATAAATTCGTGGGGAAATAAAGTCCTGAAACTGAATCATCTCCCGAGCGGTTTCAGCATACACCGGCTCATCAGGGTCAAATAATGACAGACTTCCTAGGTGGGAAAAAGTAATTAACCCAGAAATAAACAAGACTAATAGTATGTTGAACCATAACTTTCTTTCTGTCATCTTACACCCTTTCCCTTCTTTTTTTTATTATAGGGATATTTCAAATAGTCACTAAGGGTTAGCTTTATCATTCTATCGCGTCCATTGGTTTCGGTTTTACTTGTGCATTACTTTTCAATTCATCCCGCACCCAGTAAAGAGGACGCTGCTTGACTTCCTCAAAAATACGTCCCACATATTCACCAATAATCCCTAAACCTACAAGTTGAAGACCACCTAGTAACAGTACGCTAGCCGCTATTGTAGCCCAGCCTGGAATGGCATCTGAAGTGAATAGTTTGATATAAACAACATTAAGTGTTAGTGCAAAACTCAGAAAACCAAAAAATAAACCTAGATAAAAGGCAAGGCGTAAAGGTAACTTTGAGTATGCTGTAATTCCATCTAAGGCAAATCTAAGCATTTTTCTCAGCGAGAATTTAGACTTACCTGCATAACGGGGTGGAGCTACAAATTCAACCTGCACCTGCCTATACCCCATTGCCCCAATGATTCCTCGAATAAACCGAGCTTTTTCTTTAAAGCGCCGAAAAGTCTGCACAACCTTTTTATCCAGTAACCGAAAATCCGATCCACCTTCCACTATATGAATATCAGACATGGCATTGATTAATCGATAGAACATACCTGATGTATATTTTTTAAACCAGGAAACACCTTTTGTATCCGATCGAATGGTTTGAACCACCTGAAATCCTTCTTCCCACTTTCTTAATAATAGGGGCAACATTTCTGGCGGGTGCTGCATATCGCCGTCCATGGTAATAACCGCATCACCTTTTGCGTAATCAAGACCACAGGTTAATGCTACCTGGTGCCCAAAATTGCGGGCCATAAGAAGTGATTGAACCCTTATATCTCTCTTAGATAATTCCTCAAGAATACGAATAGTTCCATCTGTAGAACCATCATCAACAAAAATCAATTCAAATGAATAACCAAGAGGTTCCATATAGCTACATACCTCTTGATAAAATATTTGTATATTCTCCTGTTCGTTAAAAACAGGTACCACGATTGAAATATGTTTCATATTAATATCTTTCCTTTCAAGTGAATGTTATTCTCCTATTAACCAATATCCTATTCGTCCTATAATATGGCTGACTAACAAAGATGACTCTAATTGATTAATGCTAATAGAAGAAACATTACATATAAGCATATCCTGTCGATATAACTATAACGTGTAAGTCTGAAAATAAACTGAAAAGAATAGTAGAGTTATTATATTAATTTTTCCTTTATCTTTTGATTGCCACAAGTATATAATGGTAGTAAAACTAATCATCGGAGGCAAACAATTGGCTATTATCAAAAATCTCATTGAAAAACATAATGACTATGTTGTAAACTTGCGTCGTCATTTTCATACCCATCCAGAGCTAAGTACCCAGGAATTTAATACTCAAAAAAAAATTATAGATGAATTATCGTCACTCGGGCTACACCCTAAAAAAATAGCAATCACAGGTGTTATTGCTGATTTACAAGGAGCTTTGCCTGGTAAAACCGTAGCAATTCGTGCAGATATTGATGCACTTGAACTGCAAGATGAATGCGATAGACCTTATCAGTCAAAGCATCCTGGCGTGTGTCATGCTTGTGGACATGACGGTCATACCGCCATGCTGATTGGCATAGCGAAGACCCTTGTTGAATTGAAGGATGAGCTCCAGGGTACTGTGCGATTCTTATTCCAGCCAAGTGAGGAACGCTTTCCAGGCGGAGCGCTTGCAATGATTGATGAAGGCGCTCTCCTTGGCGTAGATTCAATCATCGGTGCCCATCTTTGGCAACCTTTGAATGTGGGGACAATTGGCATCACTTACGGCCCCATGATGGCATCACCTGATGAATTTACCATTAAGATTAGCGGAAAAGGCGGTCACGCCTCTATGCCCCACCAGACTGTTGATGCTCTACTTGTAGGTGCACAAATAACAGTAGCGTTAAATACAATTGTCAGTCGCAGTGTTGATCCTATGGAACAAGCTGTCATATCTCTCGGCGTCTTTAAAGCAGGTGATACTTTTAATATAATTCCTGATACCGCTATCCTCAATGGTACTGTCCGTTCATTTAATGAGGGCCTGAGGATGCTACTCTTTGATCGCATTGAGCAGGTTACGAAAGGTATATGTGAAGCAGCAGGTGCCACCTTTATTCTTGAAAAGTTTTTAGGATTTCCTCCAGTTATTAATAATCCGGCAATCAGTACAATACTTGCAGATGCCGGTACAAAGACACTGGGTAGTGAAAATATACTAACAATTAACCCTGTTATGGGTGGCGAAGACTTCTCTCATTACCTCGAAAAAGTACCTGGTGCATTTATGTTTGTCGGTGTTGGCAATAAGGATGCGGGCATTATTTACCCTCAGCATCATCCCAAATTTGATATTGATGAAAAAGCACTAGCATATGGAGTAGAAATTATGACTCGCGCAGCCCTCACTCTTCTAAAATAGATTAGAATAACACCGAAGCTTTCTATTGAACCGCAAAGGCGCAAAAGAACAAAAAAAATAAGCAATAATAATACCTTTACACTCTTTGCATCCGTTGCGGTTAACCATTATTCTTTATCATCAAAAAAGGTACGTGAATAAGCATTAATGCTTATTCACGTACCTTTTCCATTAACCATACCCCAATACCTATAAAGATAGCGCTATAGGATAACATTATTACTAAAGAAAATACTGGCACTGCCCCATTTGTCGCAATGGTCCGCAGGGCGAAACTTGCATGTGTGAGAGGCAATATTTGAATCATCCAGTTCAGGACTGTTGGCAAATGATCTGGCACAAAAAATGTGGCACACAAAAATGACATGGGCAGTAAGACATAGGTATTAAAATTAGCCATATCTTCATGGGAATTCATAATCATGGCAGCCACCAGTGCCATAGAAGCAAAAACTAGGCAATTCAGCACTAAAGCTAACAAAAACCAGTAATTGATGATCAAATGTGCACCAAAACCATAAGCTAGTACAATAATAAGAACTGAGGAAATTAAACCTCGCAGTGCCCCAGCCAACACTTTACCAATCACAAAAGATACAGAGCCAATGGGAGCAATCAAATATTCTTCTAGGGTTTTATGATATAACCGACTCATATTAAGAGGACTGCCTACTGAAATAAAGCTAATATTCATTGAGTTTAAGGCAATAATGCCAGGCACAATGAAATCCAAATAACTCCCCTGATTAACCTGAATACTGCGCCCCAGGCCCCAGCCAAAAGCTACAAGGTATAGCACCGGTGAAACCATACGGGATAAAATAAAACGTCCAATGCGGCGACGTAATACCAACCATTCTCGCCAGAAAACTGTCCAAATATCATACAGCATTAGCCTGTCACCTTTCGCCCCGTCAATTCAACAAAAGCATCTTCCAAATTAGTTTGCCTGAGGGTGGTGGTTGTCGTTAATGTGGCAGCAAATTCTGAAGCTATAGCCCGATCAGTAAAAAACCTAGTTTTAGACCCCTCTGGTTCATCCCACTCTACTACATAAGCGCCCAATCGCTGGCATAGGGCTGCCGGGGTATCTAAGGCAATCAACTTGCCTTTTTCCAATATAGCTACCCGCTGGCACAAGCTTTCCGCTTCTTCAATATAATGGGTAGTGAGCAGCACGGTAAGTCCTTCATCTTTCAAGTGGCGAATCAGTTCCCACAGGCGCCTGCGCACTTGGGGATCAAGCCCAACTGTAGGCTCATCCAAAAACAATACTTTAGGCCGATGCAGTAATGCTCTAGCGATCATCAAACGGCGCTTCATGCCGCCAGAAAATTTTTGCACCATTTCAGTCCCTCGATCACTGAGTTCTACGTATTCCAGTAGCTCTGCAATACGCTGCCTGCGCTCTTCTGTTGGCATGTGATGAAGTCGCCCGTGAAGCTCAAGATTTTCCCAGGCCGTTAATTCAATATCCAAATTAAAATGCTGGGGTACCACCCCAATAACAGCTTTAATGCACTGTTCACCATGATCACAGCCATCTATCATAATTGTACCAGCTGTCGGCTGTGTTAGCATGGTAAGCATCCGAATCGTTGTAGTCTTACCTGCCCCGTTAGGTCCCAAGAGGCCAAAAACCTCGCCCTTGGCAATATCTAAGGATAAATGATCAACTGCAGTTCGATCACCAAATTTTTTAATTAATCCTTCAATATGAATCATCTTTTTACCCTCTTTTTTTAGTTAACCCTGTAATCATCACAACAAGTTTGCCAACATGGTCAATCTGAATTTCACTCTCAACCCCAAATACGACTCGCAATGTATGAACAGTAATGACATCCTCAGGCTTGCCCATAGCAAAAATCTTACCTTGATGTACTACAGCAACACAATCTGAATATCTGGCAGCATGATTGATATCATGAAGCACCATGGCTACCGTGATATCATGGTTGCGGTTGAAGTCTGCTAATAATTCCATAATCTCTAACTGATGGCAAATATCAAGATAAGTGGTGGGTTCATCTAATAATAAAATTTCTGGTTTTTGCGCCAAAGCCATAGCAATCCACACCCGTTGACGCTCACCACCAGATAGTGTACTGACAATCCGACTCGACATATCCAAAAGCTCGGTTTGCACTAAGGCCCAGTCTACACACTGATCATCTTCCTGCGATTTGCCCTGCCACCAACTTTGATGAGGATAACGTCCATATTCTACCAAGTCCCTAACTGTTAGATCCTTCGGGGCCTCTGGTGACTGGGGCAAAACAGCCATTTTTCGGGCAATAAATTTTGCGCTCAACTCTGCCAAGTTATTGTCATCCAAATAAACACTACCCTTATTGGGTTTTAAATTACGAGATAATGTTTTAAGTAGTGTACTTTTCCCTGAGCCATTGGGTCCTAATATGGAAACGATCTGGCCCTTTTCTACTGCTATGGTCAAATTTTTCAATACGGATTTTTCATAAAAGTCCACTGATAAATTTTCCGCTTTCATGATAGCCATTATGCATCCCTCCTTAAGAGGTATAAAAAAAAGGGCGCACCGACAAAGGCCATAATAATGCCGACTGGAATTTCAATAGGGGAAAATGCCACCCTTGCCAAAGTATCACTTAAGGTAACAACTGCCACGCCTAAAATGGCGGAAGCTGGCAATAAATAACGATAATCAGATCCTACCAGCAGGCGTGCAGCATGGGGTACAATCAGTCCAACAAAACCCAGTAGCCCGACTACACTAACAGCACTTGCCGCTAGTAGAGATGCGACTGCTGTCATAGCAATTCTCGACACTTCTACATTAAGTCCCAGACCCCGGGCGATGTCATCCCCCAAATTTAAAATATTAAGTCGCCCTGCTCCGAGAATAGCCAGTATACCGCCTACTACAGTATAAGGGAAAATAATATCAAGATGGGGCCAACTTCGAGCTGACAGCCCGCCCACCATCCACATCAGTGCACCATGGACTCGGTCACTATAAAACACCATCAAGGCTGAAATGCCTGAATTTAAAAATGCGGATACTGCCACCCCGGCTAAGATGATACGTACCGGCCTAATGCCACCTTTCCAAGCCAATATATAAATAAATATAGCAGCAAACATGGCTCCCATAAAAGCAATCGGTGTAACCAGATACTCTTTATGAGGAAACAACACCATAATCGTTACTCCTGCTAGACCTGCACCTGATGAAATACCAATAATATGAGGATCAGCCAAGGGATTTTTCATGACCCCTTGGAGGATCGCCCCTGCCAGAGCTAAATTAACGCCTACCAAAGCACCTACTAATGTTCTTGGCAGACGAATATTCCAAATAACCTGCCGATTGGACCCTGAACTGTCCGAGAAAATAGCTAATATAATATCATTCAGGCTAATATATAAAGCTCCTTTAGTCAAACTGAGGATAATACCGCCAACTGCTAGCAAGGTAAAAAGAATTAATATAAAAGCTCGCCAAGTACTTCGTTCACGCACTCCACTACATGGAAATAATTTACTATTTAACATTGCCGTAAACCTCTGGATATACAACTTTAGCCATATATTCTACAGATTCATGAAAACGAATACCAGGATTTAATTGAAAAAGTTCTGACGGCAGAAAAAACACTTGACCATTTTGTACAGCCCGCAATCCTGCCCATGCTGGATTACTAGCAATATCTGTTTTCATTCTTTTTTCAATATCAGCCATATTACCCATGGTCACAACCAAAATGGCATCAGCATCCCCTTCTACCAATTTTTCTAAGCTATAGGGGGCAATATCAGGATCACTATCTATTGACTTACTGCCTACAGCAATATTTTTGATTTTCAGCATCTTAGCGACATTGCCTGCAATACTGCCCTCCAGCTCCACTGTAACATTTTTGGCAGTGGCATGTAAAATGACAACTTTTTTACTTTGAACAGGTAATTTAGCCACAACTTCATTGATTTTCATCTGCATTTTGTCAATCACACTTTGAGCCTTAGCCTGTGTACCTACAATATCCCCCATCAGTTTTATCTTTACTAAAACATCATCATATGTTTTCATTTTAAGCATCATAACAGGTATCTTACTGCTTTCTAATATAGGAATCAGTTTTTCATGAATGCCTTGAAAACCAATGACCAAATCTGGTTGCAGTGATAGTAATTGTTCATTATTGATATTATACACATACCCCACTTCACCTGCGATCTGAGATGCAGGGAACATTGCAAGAGTCTTTGAGCTCGGCCTCCCGACAGCTTCTCCACCAACCCCATATAAAACATCTAAGAATGATGTTGACAAAACCACAATACGCTGTGGTTTTTTGGGTAATAGAACTATCCTGCCGGCATCATCAGTAATCCGTAAATAGTCAGTACTAGCCTCTACTATTTGTTTATCCTTAGGCTGAGAAGCACATCCAGAAAACACCAAGCTAATCATAGTAAGTATACATGCGAAATATAAAAGTTTACGTTTCACAATGACTCTCCTTCCATATATGAAAAATGGGGAAAAAGCAGAGGGTAAAAACCCTGGTAAACACAAAGGTCACAAAGAAGCGCAAAGGACACAAAGTTTTTTTAATATCCTCTTTGTGGTCTTTGTATCCGCATAGCGGCTTTGCATCTTTGTGTTTTAAAATATGGTTTTCCATTTATTCTACAGGAAACCTATAACTTCCAATACTATGAGAAAGGCCGGATACAAATATCCGGCAAATGAATGTAGCAAGTTACCTATTCTAAGCCTGCAATGGCATCCCGCACATGCTGCACATAAATATCCTGGATAGCAGTGTTTTCACCTAAACCATGTAGATATGTTTCTACTTCATAGCCCTGCCCAAGTAATTGATTTTTCCAAGACTCTTTTTCCGTACCCGCCATATCATTATTAGCATGATCTCCAGCCACTAAGAGGAGTGGCATCAGTACAATCTTTTTCATATTTTTCGCTGCAAGGGATTTTTGCACATCAGGGAAACTAGGATGATCTGTTTCTTCTACCACACCTACCATAGCGTTTATATTAGCCTCATCAAAATGCTGTTGCATCAGCTCATATGCTGGATTGTGCTGATTTGGCGACCCATGACCCATAAATACAACGGCCTGCCCCTCACTAAGTTCAGATGGCATTTGCCATTTCAATGCCTCCGCAGCAATGGCAAAGTCATCAGGCTGACCATCATCACCCTTGAAATACAATAAAGGACGTCCGACAACTATTTTAGGAAAGATTTCCTTAAATCGCATGGCAACAACTAATACTTTTTTCTCATATTCCTCACCTGGAGTCAAATGAGTTGTTTGAATAATCACTTCTGTATAGCCTTCATTTTGTAGCTTTGCTAGTACAGTTTCTAAATCATCAACATGAATATTATCTCGCTCAGCCAAGCGTTTCATTACAATTTTGGAAGTGAAAGCCCGGTATACATCATACTCTGGAAAAGCCTGCTGGATACGGCTTTCCACAGTTTCAATACAACTTTTCCGGGCCTCAGCATATGTAGTACCAAAACTAACCACAACAATGGCTTTTTTATTTTCTTCTATAGATTGGGCCTTCACTTTAGATATCGTAAACAAATTACTTCCTGCCAACAACACAACACTAAAAACTGCAATCATTGCTAGTCTATATATGAAATCATCTTTCATTATGTATAATCCCTCACTCAATACTAAATAAGGCAATACTAACCTAATTTACGTTTCTTGGCCAAAATTGTCGTCAGATAATTGACCTGTGTTGCATCAACTTCTTCTAAATTATAACTAACCTGTTCCTCAGGTAAACCACACTTACTAATCATAACCGCATTATCACCAAAGCCATGTTGTTTTAATTTTTCCACAACCTGTGCAAAGTTCTTGTACACCTTCATTAATACAACATTATCTGCTAAGGACAAAATCTTATCCATTTCATCTTCAGACATCGTCGCGGGAATAATACTAAGTACATCATTCCCCTCTGCCAGTGGCTGACCAAGTTGGCTACCAATTGCACAAAAAGCCGGCACGCCAGGTATAGTTTCAATAGCATGGCCAGAATCTTTTAACAATCGATAAATATACATATAAGTACTATAAAACATGGGGTCACCTAATGTCAAAAATACCACTTTTTTCCCCGCTTGTAGCTCGGCAAGAATACACTCCTTATTACTCTCCCATGCATCAGTTAAAGTAGTAGCATGATTCACCATGGGAAAAACCAGTTTTAATATATGAGCATCAGCTTTTAAATAGGGACGAGCAATGGATAAAGCTGTGCTATCTTCTTTTTTCTCAGTTTTAGGCGCAATAATTATATCTGCTTGCTCAATCACCTTAACTGCTTTTAAAGTAAGTAATTCTGGATCTCCTGGCCCAACACCAACACCGTAAAAAATTCCTGACATAATTGCCTCCTTAAAATATTTGGTACTGAATTGCATCTAAACGTAAAAAAATCCTCCGTCAAATACAACCGGAAGATGTGGATATCTACAATCATAACAGTACTCTAATCATGAATATATCAATATACTATCGTATTTCGATATAGCATACAGTACAACTGTACGAATCTCCTCCCCATCTCTCGCGGGTCAATCGGTGATTGCTATATAGGCAGTTCTCCTGACTCTGGATCATCGCGCGTCCATACCTTCCCAAGATTTTCATCCCAGTGGCATACACATGGATTTACTCCCCATTACAGTGGCGGGACCGTGTTGGATTTTCACCTTACTTCCCTATTAAGCCCCAAAGGGCACCTATACCATCAATATGTAATTTTACAGTTCTCTACAACTTTATAATAAAGATTTTATCTTGTCAAGTAGTTTTGCCCTTGGCATTTTACCATGCAGCTTAGGGTTGTATTTTGCTAAAGACTATATTTATATATTTTTTATAGTTACAAAATACGACACCCTTCATATTATATAGTAACCCCACTTTTTCAAATGTTAGCCATGGCTAACCACCTGTTCATTTGCCTATCTTTATTGCTAGGTACTTATAAAAAAACGCAAGGAGGAATACTTTTGAAAGAAGATCAAATTTTACCTAGTCTAACCATCCCTCTGCCATCAATAGCCGGCGAAGAAATAAAATCAAAAGCCAAAGGGCTCTTAAAATATCTTGGCCCAGCCTTTATTGTCAGTGTCGCTTATATGGATCCTGGTAACTTCGGAACCAATATCAGCGGTGGTTCTCGATTTGGCTACAATTTATTATGGGTCATTCTTTGGAGCAATATCATGGCAATCTTTGTGCAAATTCTCTCGGCAAAAGTCGGCATTGCCACTGGAGTAGGCCTACCCGTACATTGTGGCAATTTTTTTTCCAAACCTACCAACTGGTGCTTATGGTCAATAGCCACGGTGGCAGCGATGGCGACGGACCTTGCCGAATTCCTGGGTGGAGTGCTTGGTTTTTACCTACTATTTAACATCCCTTTAGTATGGTCAGCAGTACTGACTGGGGCTATTACTTATTTGATCTGTCATATGCAAAAATATGGACAAAAAATTGTGGAGCGTATTATCACAAGTATGGTAGCTGTTATCAGCATAGCCTACGTATGGGAAATGTTTCTGTCCAGTCCAGAATGGGGGCAAGTGGCCTATCATGTGGCAGTCCCCATGCTAACACCTGACAGCGTACTCGTTGCAGCTGGAATGCTAGGCGCTACTGTTATGCCTCATGTTATCTATCTACACTCTCATCTAGTGCAAACTCGTCGCACAAGTGATGAGAAGGACTGTATCCATCACTTAAAGATGGCAAAATTAGATGTTTTTTTTGCCATGAATATGGCATTTATCGTCAATGCGGCCATGGTAATCGTATCGGCCGTCATATTTAATGGTAATGGTCTCACTGTAGATAGCATTGAGGCCGCGTATATGACATTGCAACCTTTAATGGGCAACATGGCAGCTGGGGTCTTTGGTTTGGCACTTCTCGCCTCTGGTTTATCCTCTGCCACTGTTGGCACTATGGCCGGAGAGGTCATCTTAAACGGGTTTGTTGGTTTTGATATTCCCATTAGTATTCGACGGCTCATCACTATGCTACCTGGTATGGCCATCCTTATAGCAGGCATTAACCCGATGAGCGCCCTTATCACAAGTCAGGTAGTATTAAGTTTCGCCTTACCCGCAGCCATTATTCCCCTGATGCTCATCAGCAATAAATTCACCATTATGGGACGTTTCAAAAATAGTCTACCTACTAATATAATGGGTTGGCTGATTGTCAGTATGATTCTCACAATGAACGCTGTTTTGCTCTATCTTATCTTTACCGGGCAAGCATAGGAGTACCAACTAGATTTTCTGCTGATGATTCACATAAGTAATAAATTTTTGATAACATTCAGGGTTGTTTTGCATAAACTTTACCAATAGTTGTATGGAATGGATAGTTTTTCTCGACAGATAATGCTCCATGGCTTCCGCCTCAACAGCAATATCACAATCGGCACAAATTAGACTTAAAAATTCCTGCAACAGTCTATTTCTCTCTACTAAAAATTCCCCCATTTCTCTGCCGGCAGCAGTCAAATTGATAGCACCATAAGGTTGATAATTAATATATTGTCTAGCTTTTAACTTACATAAAGCCTTACTGACAGACGGCAAGGATACATGTAATTTTTGACTGATATCAGTAACACGAACAATATCATTTGACAAGGAAAATCTATATAATTCTTCTAAATAGTCTTCTAAACTAGGTGAGAGCATAAGCATTACCCCCTAAATACACTCTTATATGAATGCCCTACTAAAATATCCTAAGAATACATTGTCATAAAACCTTACTTAGTTTAAAATTAAATTATCATTTGTTTGGCCAACTACTATGCTGAATCAAAGATTATAATGGAGGATGAACCATGCGCAAGATAACCAAAGTTGAAATCATTACTAGACCTAGTAAATTAGAAGATTTGAAAGACGCATTAAATGAGATTGGCGTCACTGGTATGACTGTGAGCCAGGTCTATGGTTGTGGCCTAACAAAAGGGCATACAGAAATATACCGAGGAAAAGAGTATACAATTAATCTCTTACCCAAAATTAAGGTTGAAACTGTAGTTTGTGAGGTGCCGGTAGAAAAAGTTCTCGAAGCAGCACAAAAAGTGCTTCGGACAGGTGAAATTGGTGACGGTAAAATCTTCGTATATCCAATTGAAAATGCCGTCCGAATTCGTACTGGCGAAGAAGGCGATATCGCTATCATGGATCCCAAGGATATGTAATAAAACGTTTATTTTTAAAGAAACCTTTAACAAATATTTCTTCAAAAATAATGTGCTCTTCGAACAGTTTCTATGTTATAATATAAAAAAATGTGGCAATGGAGCCAAGTTTAATAATTTAGCGCAATGCAATGCAGCTAAGTTATTAAGCTTGGCTTTTTACATGGATTTTTTCTAAGATAATATGTAATACTATTTAAACAAATTGGGGGGATCTGATTAATGGAAATTACTATTCATTCCTTAGCTGCTGGCCTGGATACAGTCTGGGTACTACTATGTGCCGCATTGGTTTTTTTTATGGAAGCTGGTTTCGCAGCTCTGGAAGCCGGCTTCGTTCATAGCCGAAATTCATTAAATATTATAATGAAAGTACTGATGGATTGTACTGTAGGTATCATTGGCTATTTTTTCTGTGGTTTTGCACTCATGTACGGCATCGATAAATTCAGCATTATTGGGATGTCTGGCTTTTTTTTACAAGGTGATTTCAGCTACTTAGGACTTAGAATACCCATCTATGCTTTCTGGTTATTTCAAGCCGCCTTCGCCATTGCCATGGCAACAATCGTCTCAGGCGCAGTCGCAGAGCGTATGAAGTTTTCTCCCTATCTTGTTTTTTCCTTAATAGCCACAGTATTCATCTACCCGATGGCAGGACACTGGGTCTGGAGTAGTGGTGGATGGCTGAATAAGATAGGTATGCTGGATTTCGCCGGTTCAGCAGTCGTACATTCCTTAGGTGGTTGGTCTGCCTTGGCAGCTGTATTAGTACTTGGTCCCCGCACTGGTAAGTTTAACAAAGATGGATCCATGAATGTTATGCCTGGTCATAACCTACCCTTAGCTGCCTTAGGAGCTTTTATTCTGTGGTTTGGCTGGTTTGGTTTTAATCCAGGCAGCACCCTATCTGGACTGGATTTGAATATTGCCCGAATTGCAGTTAATACCAACTTAGCCGCTGCAGCTGGTGGCACAGCAGCAACATTGTTCACTATCTTCCGTTACGGCAAAGCTGATCCTAGCATGGGGATTAACGGTGCTCTGGGCGGTTTAGTAGCTATTACTGCTAGTTGCGCCTATGTGGAACCGATAAGTTCCTTGGTTATTGGTGCAATCGCTGGTATACTTATCGTAATTGCTGTCCCCATATTTGATAGGCTCAAGGCTGATGATCCTGTTGGAGCTATTGCAGTACACGGTGTCTGTGGTACCTTCGGAACCATTGCTGTAGGTATTTTTGCTGAAAAAGGTGGTTTACTCTATGGCGGTGGTTTAGAACTATTGGCTATACAAACGTTAGGGGTTCTTGCGATCTCACTGTGGGGCTTCGTTACAACCTATGCCTTATTCTATATATTAAAGAACACTGTCGGTATTAGAGTAACAGTTGACGAAGAGATTGAGGGTTTAGATTTGGCCGAGCATGGTATGGCAGCATATAATGAACTTGAATATAATCCATTCACAACCATTAAGCATATGAGCACTACGAGAAACTCAACTATTAGTTCTAAATTAGAACATTAGAACTAATGAATTAATTCAGACTGATGACAAATTTATGTCATCAGTCTTTTTCCATTAAATCTCACATGAGAGAGAAATATATTCATACTAATCACTTTAATATTATGCTATTGCACCAGAAAAATACCTGTTTTCTCTGTAAAAAACATCACAAATTAGACACAAATTAACAAAATAATATTTATTTTTAGCAATTAATGATATAATAATTTATTATTATACCTTTTCATTTGTACTACGATAAAGGAGCTTCCATTTTGAGACAGATCAGCTTAACAGAACTAATTCCAGGTATGATTTTGGCGCGAAGCATATTAAGTAGTAAAGGCCAAGTACTATTAGTTGCAGGAGTTACTTTGACTGAAGAATATATTCGCAAATTAAAAAACTTAAACCTAGATGTCGTCTTTATTAAGGACGAGAAATACGCTGATATTACTATTCCTGAATATCTTTCAATGGAAACGCAACAACGAGCTTTATCCATATTAACCGCTACAATGGAAAAAGTTAACAAAGGGGAAAATTTCTCAGTCGATGCGGTATCTAGTGTAGCCTCAGATATCGTTGAGGAATTAGTGACCCAGGCAGATGTGGCAATTCATTTAACTGGTATTGCAATCTACGATGATTGCACTTTAGCCCATTCCTTAAATTGCTCAATCTACTCAGCACTACTTGCTCGCTCATGCGGCTTTACAATTCCTCAAATTAAAGTCATTACCTGTGGTGCATTACTTCACGATATGGGAAAAATAGAAATTGATAAAAAAATACTTAACAAACCTGGTAGCTTAACAAATGACGAGTTTGCTGTCATGAAACAACATACAGCACTAGGATTTAAGTTATTGACTAAAAAGCGCTTGGAGATTTCCAGTCTTGTTGCCCATATGGCTTGGCAACATCACGAAAAGATAGATGGTTCTGGTTACCCGCGAGGGCTACAAGGAGAACAAATCCTCAGCTATGCCCGTTTGCTGTCAATTACAGATGTTTATGAAGCTATCACCGCTCACCGTCCTTATCGCAAAGCCATGGAGCCAGAAGATGCATATAATATCATCCTTTCTGGACTAGGAACTTCTTTTGACGAAAAATTCGGGCAGATATTTTTGTCTAAAATAGCTCTGTACACACCTGGAACTGAAATTTTTTTAAATACAGGAGAACGAGCAATCGTAGTTTCTGTTCCCGTAAATAATCCTCAGCGACCTATGATTCGCCTTATATCATATCCAGATGGAACGCCTTATACACCGCCCAGAAATATCAGTCTTGTAGCAAACCCACAAATTTCAATTATCAAAAGACCTAATCCTTCTTAAAGGATTAGGTCTTTTGTTTAATCTACCATTACAAAACATTATTATTCTTCACCAATAAACCTACAAATTATGGCATACTTCAAAAAACGAGGCAGTTTTTAAAACTGCCTCTACAAAACTTTATTTTTTAGTTGCTGCCGCTAATGTTAGTTCACATTTTTCAAAATTCAAAGTAGCAAAATAATCCGCTAATGTCTCTGCCCGACGAATCATGATAGCATTACCGTCTGACTGTAACAAAAGTTCTGCGGAACGCAATTTGCCATTATAATTAAAACCCATTGCATGACCATGAGCCCCTGCATCATGCATTACAATCACGTCACCAATATCAATCTGTGGTAAACTACGATCAATAGCAAACTTATCATTATTTTCGCAAAGAGAACCTGTCACATCATACACATGGTCAAGTGGCAACGTTTCTTTGCCCATTACTGTCATATGATGATAGGAGCCATATAAGGCTGGGCGCATGAGATTTGCCATACAAGAATCAAGGCCTACATAATTTTTATAAATTTCTTTTTTATGAAGTACTGTTGATACCAGATAACCATAAGGTCCTGTGATCATTCTACCACATTCCATCGTGATCTTTAAAGGATGAAGACCGTTTGCCACAATTTTTTCTTCATAAGCCTTACGCACACCTTGGCTCACACGATCTAGGTCAACAGCTTGTTGCTCTGGCTTATAAGGTATGCCAATGCCACCACCCAAATCAATCATCTCAATACGTATTCCTAGTGTTTGATAAATTTCAAGAACCAAATCAAACATCATAACAGCTGTACCAACAAAACTATCAGGATTTAATTCATTAGAAATTACCATTGTATGCAGGGCAAACCGTTTTACCCCTTTACCTTGCATAATTTTATAGGCCTCTATAATTTGCCCTCTGGTCAGACCATATTTTGCGTCTTCTGGATAACCTATAATATCATTACCGCCCTGAAGAAGTGGTCCTGGATTGTAGCGGAAAGAAATGATTTCAGGTATGCCAACATGTTTTTCTAAATAATCAATATGGCTAATATCATCAAGATTGATGATAGCGCCAAGATTTTTGGCTGCTTGATATTCTTCCGCTGGAGTATCATTAGACGAAAATATAATATTTTCTCCCACAATACCAGCCTGTTCTGATAAGATAAGTTCAGCCAATGAACTGCAATCAGCGCCAATACCTTCTTCCTTCAGGATTTTTAAAATGTGGGGATTGGGCGTAGCTTTTACCGCAAAATATTCTTTAAATCCTGGTGCCCAAGAAAAAGCTGCTAATAAATTACGCGCATTTTCCCTAATGGCCTGTTCATCATAAATATGAAAAGGTGTAGGATAGCTCTGAATAATAGTCTCAAGCTTTGCCTTGGTGAATGGTAACTTTTTTTCAGCCATAATATATATACCTCCTGAATTTGTTTGTTCGAAATTGTAGTATTTACTCCGGAAATAACAATAGCGATTTGCAGGAACTATCCCACAAACCGCTATAAGAAATCAGCTTATCTCATAATCAGTTATGCAGATAGCACTCCACCCAAAATCTTGGATGACAGTTTTGTATTTATTCAATACAAAACCAACAAAAGGGCACTGGCTATCGCCCCTCTGCTTCGGCGATTATTCCTTTCTGTATCTGTCATCGCTAGCTACTCTAGATACATACTTTTAATATATCGCGCCTCTACCTTTAATTATTCACTTCATTATTTTTTTAAGTATAGACCAATCTAGTTTGTCATGTCAACTCAATTTGTATTTTTTATATTACCAATCTAAGGAGATATATTTACTGATTTCGTAAAATAGGAAGTTTGCAATTTTAACAATTGCAAACTTCCCGTTGATCTTCCATTTTATTTATCAGTTGCTTTCTAATGGTACAGTATTGGCCGCATGAGACATTACTGTAATGGTATAATCCTCGCGGCCTAGTTTTCTTTCAGCAATAGCAATAGCCTCTTCTATACTTGTTGCAGCAATCATGCCAGCTTTTTCAATAAATTCTTTATTTCGTGGCAAAGAAACTAAAATATGGGGGATTTCCTTCGCCATCAACCCCAGTTTTAATGCAATAAACCCTGGTACGGTAAAGCCTTTACGCAAGGCCACTTCCCGCTCATATAAAGATTCATAATGAAACCAATCGCTAAAGTCAGGGGGTTCCATAATATCCCGACATTCCAAGAGTAATATAACTACACCACCAGACTTTGCAGCCATAAAGGCATTACAAATGGATTTTGCTCCCTGATACAAATTTATATCTTTAGGAAACCCTCCGGCTGAAGCGATAACCATATCGGTTTTACCCTTAATCGTCACACCAAATATTTCTTGAGTCAATCTGCAGCCTGCCAACCAGGCTTCATACCAGTGTCCTGCAACAAAACTCGCAAACTCTCCATTAGGTGTAAATACGGCATTTAATAAAAATGCGGGCTTAAGTAATTCCGCCATTTCTACTAGATCTTCATGCATTGGATTATTTTCTAATTTACCAGCAATACATTCTTGACTAACCCCCTGTCCCACCTCATTATGCAGGCACAAACTGTGATTAGCTTGAATTGTGTTATAAGCAGCAACACCAGGAACAATCGATTTACGACCACCACCAAAACCAGCCATCAAATGATGAACAATACCCCCGGTCATAATTATCTTATCCGCATTGACCACATGCTTGTTAATGCTGACTTCGTTGCCACGAGAAGTTTTGCCAATATGCACAAATTCATCTGTTTCAGGGGCATGACTTTGCACAATCCTAATTCTATCAACAACTTGTTGGCCAAAATTCAGTATATTTTCCTCAGTCGTATGATGCCGATGAGCACCCAAAGCAACAACAAGCACAATATTAGCATCAGGAATGCCAGCAGCATTTAGCTCATTCAACAAAGTAGGCAAAAACAAATCATGACGAACCCATTTACGAGTTATATCACTAGCAATAATAGCAACCTTATCACCTTGCTGTACTACATCTCTAAGGGGCGGTGTGCCAATTGGATGATCCAAAGCTGCTTTAACAGCAGCTTCTACATCAGTAACAGGAGTCGCTTGTTTACCTTCTACTACATTAATGACACGTTCTTCAGACAAATTAACTGTTACTTCACCATCACCATAACCCAAACGATAGTCTTTTAACATCCACCATCTCTCCTATGCAACTTTTTCAATGCTATTATTACTTTTTATTTTCAAAGGCACATCAGGCTTGACAGCTAGCCATGCAATGATACCAACGACAGCCGTCCCAGCAGTAAATAAAATAGCGGATTGCCAGCCATAATTAGTCGCAATCCAGGCCGTGGCAGTGGGGGCGGCAATCCCGCCCACATTGCCCCAAAAATTCATCCAGCCAGATACCGATCCCACAAACTTGCCACCAAGGTCAATACAAGCCGCCCATGAAGCATTAAAGGTAAAACCCAATGAACCAAGAGATATTGTCAGCCATAATACATTCATCCAAGGAACAGTCGCTACGGCGCCAAGATAAAGAGTTGCGCAACAGGCAATCAATCCACCAATGCCAAATAGGGTCCTAGCTTTATACTTAGATACACCAGCAGCTACTAACTTATCACTAACAATACCGGCAACCATTGTCACCAAACATAATGCCGCCCAGGGGAAAGAAGCAGCAACCCCCATGCTTTTCATGGAAAAATTCTGGGCTTCCATTAAATAAAGTGGCAGCCATGCCAAAAAAACAAACATGATATAATCTGCAATAAAATATTGAATACCAACCGCCCAAAACTGTGAAGATCCCAAAAAATCCCGCCACGGTGCCAATTCTTTCTCATCAGAAGCTTGGTCTTGACCTTCTTCAATATAATCAACTTCGGCAGAATTGGCGAACTTACTGTTACGTGGCGAATCAACAGCCAGGTAATACCAAAGTGCAGCCAGCACCAAACCTGCAGCGCCAAAAACGACAAATACTGAGCGCCAGCCAAAAGTCGTCATTAACGCTACTGTAATTGCCGGACCAACTACAGGTCCAAAAAACACGCCCCCCAGAAAGAGAGAAGATGCACGTCCCTTTTCAGTTTTATTAAACCAACGATACATAAATCTCCCCATCGTTGGGGCCATTGGTCCCTCGCCCATACCAAACAGGGCACGTACAGCAACAAATCCAGTAAAGCTACTACAAAATGCTGTTAATGCCGTAAACACTGACCACCAGATAGCAGAACCTGCCAGCACCCGGCGATGACCAAAATATTCTGACATAATACCGCCAGGTATCTGCATCAGAGCATACCCTAAAAAGAAAGCTGTTTGTAGCAGGCCCATATCCATTTTGTTAAAACTGAATTCCTGCATAATCGTAGGAGTGGCTACTGATAAATTTACTCTGTCCATATAGGAAATAAATGCAATAAAAAACATAAGTATTGCTAAGGACCACCGAAAATTTGTAGTTTCTTTATTCATATAATAACCTCCTCATTCAAATAATAATCCCCAGTGGAAAATCGTCAATATAACGACCTTCCGCTGGGGTTTTTTATACCCACGGTGTAGTGCAGCATCGCACCTGTATCCCTCGGTTCAGACCGACATCGTGATACCTGCCGCGGATCCCTAGATACACTCGTCATGCATTTACGTCTCCCCTATAGGGACTTCATCTATTACTATGTATTATAGTATTGTTATCTTTACATGTCAACCATTTAACACGGCTAATCTTTTTTTATAAAAATCATGCTTGACATCTAAAACTAAGCCATGCTAAAATTGTCAACAATAACTAAATAAATTCATCAAGAGTTAGCTGAGGGATTGGCCCAATGAAGCTACGGCAACCATTGCATAATGCAAAAAGGTGCCAATTCCAACAGGAATAAGTCCTGATAGATGAAGATCAAGATTACAAAAATCCTCTTCATCTTATGAAGAGGTTTTTTTTATTACAAAGGAGTCGATATGATGAAGAACAATGTACAATCTCAGGCAAACTCAATCAGATATGCTTCAGAAAAAGCCAGCCGTTTTACTGAATCAGTTATCAGAGAAATGTCCCGTATCGCAACCAAACACAATGCCATCAATCTAGCACAAGGTTTCCCTGATTTTCCAGCATGCGATGAAATTAAACAAGCGGCAGTGGAGGCTATACTTGACAACCATAATCAGTATGCTATCACCTGGGGCACTAAATCCCTCAGAGATGCCATTACCGCCAAAAACAAACGGGATTATGGTATTGAGCTTGACCCTGAGCGCCAGATAACGGTATGCTGCGGTTCTACAGAAGCTATGGTGGCGACACTATTGGCTACCGTCAACCCTGGTGACGAAGTGATTATCTTTCAACCATTCTATGAAAACTATGGACCTGATGCCATCCTCTGCGGTGCAACCCCCAAATACGTACAACTGCATCCCCCAGAGTTTAACTTTAATGTGGAAGAGCTGACAGCGGCTTTTTCAGATCGCACAAAGGCTATTATTATTAATACCCCAAATAATCCTACAGGCAAAGTCTTTAACCGGGAAGAGCTGGATCTCATTTCAAAATTATGTATCAAGTATGATGTTTTGGCAATCACTGACGAAATATATGAGCACATCGTCTATGATGACGCAAAACATATCCCCCTCTTTTCCTTACCTGGCATGGCCGAGCGAACCATTGCTATTAACAGCATTTCTAAAACATACAGTGTCACTGGTTGGCGTATAGGCTATGTGATCGCTTCCCCTGAAATCACCCAATCTATACGCAAAATGCATGATTTCCTGACTGTTGGTGCAGCCGCCCCCTTACAGGTCGCCGCTGCTCATGCCCTCGGTTTTGCTGAGGACTATTATAAAAAACTGGTAAGCTTTTATGCTGAGCGCCGGGATTTCATGTTAAAGGAGCTGGCAGCCATTGGTTTTAATTGTGCCAGACCTTCTGGTGCCTACTATATTATGGCTGATTTCAGTTCCTTTGGCTGGAACAATGATGTAGATTTTGCCCGCTACTTAGCCGAAAAAGTTGGTGTAGCCGTAGTTCCTGGCTCTAGTTTTTATAAAGAAAATGCTACTGATAAACACCGTTTTATACGTTTCTGCTTTTGCAAGCAATTTTCAACACTAGAAGCCGCCATTGAAAAGTTACAAAAGCTAAAATAATAAAAATACTAAAAGGGTTATAATATAGGAGGAATATCAATATGAATAAATCAATCAAATTAATTGTTACCCTATCTGCACTGATCTTTATTCTAGGCTTGTCTGCTGGATGCGGTCAACAAAGTTCAGCAAAGGTGGAAAAAACACTTAAAGTCGGTGTTACCGCCGGACCCCATGCGGAAATTATGGATGTCGTAAAAAAAGTGGCCGAAAAAGATGGTTTGAAAATCCAAGTAGTGGAATTCAATGACTATATCCAACCTAATGTTGCATTAAGCCAAGGTGACATTGATGTTAATAGCTTTCAACATCAGCCCTATCTCGATAATATCATTAAAGACCGTAAATATGACCTCGCGACTTTAGCCAAAACTGTAATCTTCCCAATGGGCATTTACTCAACAAAAATCAAGAATATCACAGACCTGCCTCACGGGGCGACTGTCGCTGTCCCCAATGATCCTACTAACGGCGGTCGGGCACTGCTATTACTTGAAAAAGTTAATTTAATCAAATTAAAACCAGGAGCTGGCCTTAAAGCTGCAGTCACCGATATTATTGAAAACCCTAAGAACATTACCATTAAAGAATTAGATGCAGCCCAAATACCTCGTTCACTCGCTGATATCGACATTGCCGCTATCAATACCAACTATGCTATCACTGCTGGTTTAGTGCCGACTAAAGACGCTATTGCAGTTGAAGATATCAACTCTCCTTATGCGAATATTCTTGTGGCACGCACTAAAGACAAAGATGACCCCTCAGTGCAAAAACTAATTAAAGCCTATCATTCCGAAGAAGTAAAAACCTTTATACAAGAACACTTTAAAGGTTCAGTCGCAGTTGGCTGGTAACAGGCTTATCATTAAATTATATTATTCTAATATAATTGCAGGATTTAGCTAACAAAACGCGAAAAGTGATAGTAGTTCTATAATTGAAAATCAAAAAATCGTCTTAAGGAGGATAATTATGTTCGCTTTGAATTTTCAGTCACCCAATCATGAAGAATTATTAATTTCTCGCACAAAAAACTGCACTATCCGCTTAGGGGATATAAGAGATTCATATCCAGAGAGCTCAATCGTTTCCATTACATTTGGAAAGAGATTTAGCCCTAAAAGAAAACTCTATTCCGCGATTGTTGATAAAGTACTCATTAAGAAATTTTCTCAACTAAATCACGGTGATTTAGATCATCAAAACCCTGAAATTAAATCAGTCGAGGAACTGATCACCTTTTTTGAAAAAATTTACGAACGAAGTATCACTCCTGATGATATCGTAACTGTAATTTATTTTTCTGAAATAACAGAAGACTAATAGTTCATTTCAAATCTAAAGCTCGTGCCTGTGGCACGAGCTTTTTTATTATATTTAAATAGTAACACTCTTCCCTCTTTCCTCATACAGTATAGTAGGCTAAATAAAGATTAATTAACCATATAGGAGGTAAGTATTTTATGGGTATCTTTACAGAAATTCGTAACGAGGCGCTCGTTAGAGAGCTGGAACGGGAACTTAATACTGATGTACTATTGTTTGGCTTTGATGGTTTTATTTATTTCGGCAATATCCAAGGAATTGAAGATTGCCGTATTGCCCTTCTTTCCCCAGCAATAAAAGCAGAAACCAGAGATGTACAAATACTTAGTCCAGGGGGAGAGCTTGTTCGCGTCGATTTCCTCCGGGTTGATCTATGGCAAATAGTTGCCAAAGGTACCGCCATCGTAGATGACCCTATCGCTTATAGTAATGGCCCTGGCTCTGCTCCAGTAATTCCACAAAGAACTGTAACAGAAGAACGGCAGGAAAGTCATCATTTAATTCGTCAATTATGCCGCATGATCGGTGATAATGTCGTAATAACAACCCTTGGCGGATTTTTATTTGAAGGAACCCTCGGCGATATTGATGATGAATTAGCAATCCTCAAAGTAGATGATATCTTTGGTCCTGCTACCAGTTCTTCTATTTCAGGCAGTGACGTTAGATCAGTCATTGTAAATCTTGAAGCCCTAACTTCAGTATCCAGCTCTACTTGCTGTTAAACCGCTACAAGAACCGTGGTAAAAGCCAATCATAAGTAAGAAAGGTCCGGTATAGATTGTACCGGACCTTTCTTACTTGATGCTATAATTTGAGGAGGCTGATCGTATGCTCATTGCCGTAGAGTATCTTGCCAGTGTGGGCGTGGGTGTCACTGGTCCTCAGTTTTTCCGCGCTGATGACGGAAAAGTTTATGTAGTTAAATTACAAAATAACCGACTTGGCTCCAAGGTGTTAGTCAATGAATTTGTAGCCGCAAAGTTTGGTGAAATCATGGGCCTATGCTTTCCAACCAGCGGCATCATCGAGATCAATGAACAAACATTGCAGCAAAGCCAGTGCCTTGTGACGCCCGAGATAAGCCTGGGACGACATTTCGCCTCTCTATATCTAGAGCATACAGAATATGTGGGAAAGCATAATTTACATCAAGGGATTAATACCGCCGAAATGGCTGGCGTACTATTATTCGACCATATGTTTCATAACATAGATCGTGCCAAGAACAGGCGAAACCTCCTAATACGCCAGGAAGACGCGGGATATAAAATATATGCAATTGATAATTCCCATCTGTTTAGGTCTGGCAGATGGACTCTTGATTCCCTTAATAGTCTGGGTACAAGAATAAAGCCTTATGATCGTTATTCCTTTGGACTATTACTCAGAGATCATCTTTCGCCCCAAGATTTTCTTCCCTATTTAGAAAAAGTCGCAACTATTAGTAATGACGATATTGAAACAATAGTGGAGGAAATTCCAGATGAATGGCTACGAAATAGGGCTGAGAGGCAAGGGCTATCACATCATATTAAAATACGGTGTGATATGGTAGAGAAAATCTGGGACGCATTGTGTGGATATATCCCGAAAGCACGCGGAGGGTACCGCTGGTTGTGAAGAACATTCGGCTCTCATCATAAAAGTAGCTCTGCTAAATGATAAGCTCTGTTTCAGCCATAACCGTCCATGTCCGCCCTTCACTTGTTAGTAACTGAAACATAACATGTTGCATAATATATAGTAGGCACGATGCCAACATATAAAAAGGAGCGATATGAATGGGAATCCCTAAATCCTTTAACTTCCTTGGTTGCTTAGAAGTTACCTTTATTCTTCGTGACTTTAAAACCGTGACAGGAAAGATAATAAGAGACTTTGATGATCGCAAGTCCTATGATTATGACAAATACGATGATCATAAGAAAGACGACGATTGTAAGAAAGAAGAAGAAGATAAGTGCTGCAAACCACCTACAGTGGATGTAAAAGTGGATGTAGATGACAAATGTGATTTTATTTTGGTGGAGTTGACAAGAGAAGCTGAATCAGTAAGTCTTCAAGGGATTGAAGCAGAGAGTGATGAAATTGAGATAGAAGTGGTAAATGTAGAGTTCAAAAAAGGCTCGTGCATTGCTATTAATGTATGTGATATTATTTATGCCGGTGTAAACGCTGAGATTGAAGAAGAAGAAATTGAAATTGAATTTGAAAGTGATCTTACTACCTCTAACTCGACTACAACAGTACCGACAACAGAACCGACGGCATAGCACTGCTTCTGCAGACTCAAAAAACGAGACTATCCCGAATTCTGTGTAAACCTCCAAGTTGGTGTAAAATAGAGACATCAACTTGGAGGTTTTAATTATGGCAAAAAGAAAAATCACCCCCGAA
>JAGFZX010000076.1 GCA_017889585.1 Bacillota bacterium | reverse complement strand
CAACATATATATGAATTGATAGAGGGGTTGCCAGAAACAATAGGTGACATACCTGAACTACATTTAGCGAAAACAGAGCTGAATTGTTTGTTAGACTATTCAAAAGAGGTGTAATATGGTTTTTGAGGGTTTAGCCGATAAGTTTCAACAAACTTTTAAAAAGTTGCGTGGTAAGGGCAAACTAGCAGAGGCTGATGTCAATGAAGCTCTGCGGGAAGTACGGATGGCTTTACTCGAAGCAGATGTTAATTTTAAAGTTGTTAAAGACTTTATTGCCAAAATAAAAGAACAAGCCATTGGGCAAGAGGTAATGGGTAGCCTTACGCCAGCTCAATTTGTCATCAAGATTGTTAACGATGAACTGACTAATCTAATGGGTGGTACACAAAGCCGTATTACCGTTTCATCTAGGCCGCCAACGATTATTATGCTCGTTGGACTCCAAGGTGCTGGTAAAACAACAACTGTAGGTAAGCTGGCACATTTGCTTAAAAAACAAAGTAAGCGTCCCTTATTAGTGGCTGCTGACATATATCGTCCTGCTGCGATCAAGCAATTGCAGGTTCTCGGTGGACAGCTAGATATTCCTGTGTTTGCAATGGAAGAGTGCAAAGACGCCGTGCTGATTGCACAAAAAGCTATTGAGCATGCTCTATCCTACACCAGAGACACAGTGATTATTGATACTGCTGGTCGTCTACACATCAATGAAGAGTTGATGGAAGAATTAAAATCAATTAAGAAAACCGTTAAACCACATGAAATACTGTTAGTAGTTGATGCGATGACTGGTCAAGACGCAGTTGCTGTAGCCGAATCATTTAATAAGGATTTAGGCCTTGATGGCGTAATTCTTACAAAACTTGATGGTGATGCTCGCGGTGGTGCGGCTTTATCTATTAAAGCTGTTACCGGTTGTCCAATTAAATTTGCGGGTATGGGCGAAAAACTTGATGCCCTGGAGACTTTTCACCCTGATCGTATGGCATCTCGTATTTTAGGTATGGGTGATGTACTAAGCTTAATTGAAAAAGCGAGTGCCTCGATAGACCTAGAACAAGCCAAAGAAATGGAGAAAAAATTCCGCAAAGATGATTTCAATTTAGATGATTTCTTGGAGCAATTGCAGCAAGTACGCAAGCTTGGTCCACTTGATCAACTGTTGGGTATGTTGCCTGGTATGGGTAATCTAAAAAAACTACAAGATGTAAAATTTGATGAAAAAGAATTAGTACGTATTGAAGCAATGATTCGCTCAATGACCAAAAAAGAGCGGCGTGATTCATCGATTATTAACGGCAGTCGCCGTAAACGCATTGCCCTGGGTAGTGGTACTAGAGTGCAAGATGTTAATAAGCTAATTAAACAATTTATCGAAGCTAAAAAAATGATGAAGAAGTTTCAGGATATGCAAAAAGGTGGTAAAAAAGGTCTTGGTGGCTTTAAAATGCCATTTATGAAATAATATAGGCATAGATATTCTATGAAGGAGGTGATTCTTGTGGCAGTAAAAATTCGTTTAACACGTATGGGTGCAAAAAAACATCCTTTCTACCGTATCGTTGTGGCTGATTCCCGTTCACCACGTGATGGACGTTCTATCGAAACTTTGGGACATTATGATTCCACTGTTGAACCAGCAATCATTAAGATTGATGAAGATAAAGCTATTAGTTGGATGCAAAATGGTGCACAACCAACTGATACTGTAAAATCTCTTTTCAGTAAAACTGGTATCATGAAAAAATGGGATGAACTAAAGCGTACTAAGAAAGAGGCGTAATAACAATGAAAGAATTAGTTGAAGTTATTGCCAAAGCGTTAGTTAAAAACCAGAATCAAGTGAGTGTCACAGAAGTTTGTGATTCTTCAACCACCATTTACAGTCTTCGCGTCGCCCAAGAAGATATGGGTAAAGTCATCGGTAAACAAGGACGCATAGCGAAAGCGATGCGTACTGTTGTCAAAGCCGCAGCCATTCGTGAAAACAAAAAAGTAATGGTGGAGATTATCTAGTATAGTGTATTAAGTACGACAAAAACATAAATACTATTAGAGAAAAGGTTCAAATACAAGTTGCGCACTGGTTGCGTCATTGTAGATGAGCCTTTTCCGACAATTATGAAAGGTAGGGAAATCATATGGATAGCGTCACTTTAAAATGTCCAATAACCATCAAGTCTAAAGTTACTGAGGATTTGAAACAAAAGATCGTAGCTGACCTTCAGGATGGTATTAACAAAGTCGATATGGAACTACAACAAATTGCCTTTCAATCCAAGCGCATGATGGAAGAGCAAGCTCAGGTAGATGCCCAAGGACTTCCGGCACTACGTCAACACATTGAGGGTGAAAATCAAAAACGTTTTGATTATAAAAATCAAATGTTGGCTAAGCTTAAAGAAACTGAGAAATTAGAAATTGGTGCAGAAATTTCCCAAGGCACATTAGAACGAGTGATCACTCTTAAAGTTGGCGACAACTTAAACGAAGTTATGAGTGCTGAAATTTTGCTAGAAGACGGCAAAATTATCGCCTTTAGAAACTAAAAATCATGTCTGATAAGTTAATAACTATTGGGAAAATAGGTGCTCCTCAAGGCGTACGGGGTGAGGTTCGTATTATCCCGCTAACTGAATTCCCTGAACGTTTTAAAAAACTAAAAATCGCACTTTTTGATGATGGTACAAGTTTGCCTGTGGAAAGTGTTCGCTATCATCAACAATTTATATTATTGAAATTTCGTGGACTTGATGACAGAAATGCCATTGAACATTTGCGGAATAAGCTGATTAAAATTGAGCGTAAAGACTTGGTGCCATTACCTGAAGGTCATTATCATATTTTTGATATTATTGGTCTTTCAGTATATGACGAACAAGAAGAATATTTGGGTAAAATCTCAGATGTACTACAAACAGGCAGTAATGATGTGTATATTGTTGAGCAGAAGGGTAAACAGCCCGTACTCATTCCTGCCCTTAAAACTGTTGTTTTACATATTGATATTGCTGGTGGGAAAATGATTGTTAAATTGCAGGAAGAGTGGGAATAAGGATGCGTATTGACATTGTTTCTTTATTTCCTGACATGTTTGCCGGTCCCTTTGGTCATAGTATCTTAAAACGAGCGCAAGAGGCGGACTTGTTACATATAAATATAGTAAATCCTCGTGAATTTACTTTTGATAAACACAATACTGTTGATGACACTCCTTTTGGTGGAGGTGGGGGCATGGTGATGAAACCTGAACCCATATTTAGAGCTGTGGATAGTATTATTCAGTCCAGTAATATAACAAATAGGCGCATTGTGCTCATGTGTCCAGGTGGTTACAGACTAGATCAAGCCAAGGTCAAAGAACTCGCCAGTTATGAACAGCTTATTTTCTTATGTGGACATTATGAAGGTATTGATGAGCGAGTTCGATTACATTTAGTTGATGAAACCATCTCTGTAGGTGACTATGTTCTAACAGGTGGTGAATTACCGGCAATGGTTGTCGTTGATTCAGTAGCTAGAATGTTGCCTGGCGTACTTGGTTCTAGCAGTTCAGCGCCCCAGGATTCTTTTTATAATGGATTGCTCGAATATCCGCAATACACTCGTCCAAGAGAGTTTGATGGTATGGAAGTACCAGAGATTATTTTATCTGGGGATCATGCTAAAATTAATCGTTGGCGACATAAAGAATCGCTTAAAAATACTCTTGAACGAAGGCCTGATTTACTAAGTAATAAAGAACTAAGTCTAGATGATGCTAAATTATTAGCGGAGATCATCGCTGAGCAGACTGGAGGTTAGAATGGCATTACCAATTTATCTGGGCCTAGTGCATTATCCCATATACAACAAAAATGATGAGGTCATTACGACAGCTATCACTAATTTTGATATTCATGATATTGCACGTACTTCCCGAACATATGATGTAAAAAAATATTTTATTATTCACCCCCATGAGAGCCAAACCAAGCTAGCCCAAGAGATCATGGATTACTGGCAAATCGGGTTTGGTGGTCAATATAACCCTGATCGTCTTGAAGCCTTTAGTGTCCTTGATATTAAATCTGATATTAAGAGTGCGGTGGAGTATATTACTGAATGTGAAGGAACTCCGCCGATCATTATTACAACAGATGCGCGCAAATTCCCAAACACCATCTCTTATCAACAGATGCGGGAACAAATTGAGAACTCTAGCAAGCCATATTTGATTCTATTTGGTACAGGTTGGGGTATAGAAAACTCAGTGATGGCGGAGTTTGATTATATTTTAGAGCCTATTTATGGTCCTGGTGATTATAATCATTTGCCAGTACGTGCCGCTGTGGCAATTATTTTAGACAGGCTTCTAGGGGAAAAATGGTGGGAATAAAAAATATGCTACTATCTTGAGTTTATAGTGAGAATATGTTATAATTTTTAAGGTGTAACGGACGGTCCACTGTACAATAGATATTGACATGAACGTCTAGGATAAGGAGGAAATAGATATGAATATTATTCAAGCATTAGAACAAGAACAATTACGTCAGGATATTCCAGCATTTAGAGCAGGAGATACTGTACGTGTTCATGTTAAAGTTGTGGAGGGTACTCGTGAGCGTATCCAAATGTTTGAAGGTGTAGTTATTGGCAGAAGTAGCGGCGGAATCCGTGAGACTTTTACAGTAAGACGCGTTTCTTACAACGTTGGTGTAGAACGTACTTTCCCAGTACACTCTCCACGTCTGGAAAAAATTGAAGTAGTACGTAAAGGTATTGTACGCCGTGCAAAACTATACTATCTGCGCAAACTTAAAGGTAAAGCAGCTCGTATTAGAGAAAGACGGTAGAAGCAATTTAGGGACTGTTTGCAGTCCCTTTTCTTCATTTGCGAAGGAGGTATATAACAGTGAGTAATAGTAATTTGGGCGAAGAAATAAAAGATTGGGTAGTTTCCATTCTAATTGCTGTGGTATTAGCCTTTTTTATCAGATACTTTATTGTTGAGTTATATATGGTGGAAGGACCATCCATGCGTCCGACTTTGGTCAATAGCGAGCGGCTGGTCGTTAACAAATTTATTTATCGTTTTAAAACTCCAGAAAAAGGTGATGTACTAGTATTTCGCTATCCTAAGGACCCCAGTCGTGACTTTATCAAGAGGGTTATTGCTGTAGCTGGAGATACTATTGAAATAAAAGAAGGTCGTGTATTTCTGAATGGTCAATTATTAAACGAAACATACATACTTGAAAAAACGCGTGGATCTTATCCGCTGGCGACTGTGCCGGCTGGCCATATCTTTGTGATGGGCGATAACCGCAACAACTCGGAAGACAGCCGGTTCAAGGATGTAGGTTTTGTACCTCTAGAAATGATCAAGGGTAAAGCAGTTATGATATTTTGGCCAATTGATAACATAAAAACCCTTCCTTAGAGTTATAATATAAAGAATAAGAGGACACGAAGGATTACGCCTTTGTGTCCTTTGAAACAAAGATAGAGACGAAATTTTTAACCACAGAGGCGCAGGGAACACAGAGAAGAGATTGTTATTATAAACCCTCTGCGTTCTCTGTGCCTCTGCGGTTCGTAAAACATATAAATTCTGATACGTAAAAAATAGCATTGTAAAGAGTGATAATAATGGATGATTTAAATATTAACTGGTTTCCTGGACATATGACAAAAGCCTTGCGCATGATGCGTGCCAATCTAAAATTGGTTGATGTAGTCATTGAATTACTAGATGCACGTATTCCGGCTAGCAGTGCCAATCCAGTAATGAATGAATTGCTAGAAGGCAAGCCTCGGATTGTAGCCTTGAACAAAGCTGATTTAGCAGATCCTGAATGGACTAAAAAATGGATAAATCACTTTAATGCACAGGGGCTTAAGGTTGTCCCTTTAGATTCACTGACAGGTAGTGGCACCAAAGCATTGGTTAGCCAAGTAGAACAGCTAGGCGCCTCGAAAGCAGGGAAGTTAGTTGCCAAAGGTGTTAACGCACGGGCAGTACGTGCCATGATTTTAGGCATCCCTAATGTTGGTAAATCATCATTGATTAATAAATTAAAGGGTGTGCATGTAGCAAATACTGCTGACAGGCCTGGGGTTACCCGTGGTAAACAGTGGATTAAGATTGGTAGAAATCTAGAACTATTAGATACGCCTGGAGTACTCTGGCCCAAATTTGAGGATCGTGAAGTTGGTTTTAGGCTGGCCATTACAGGCGCCATTAAAGAAGATATCTATGACATTGAAAAAGTCATGGTTCATATGTTATCACTATTACGCGCACAATATAGCGAACGATTGATTGAACGCTATAATTTAGCATCACCATTACCTGAGGATGCTACTGAACTCTTAGACTTAATTGGTAAGCGTCGTGGTTGTTTGCGTAGTGGAGGCCTAATTGATTATGATAAGACGCGGCGGCTTATACTTAGGGAATTCCGTGACACCAAGCTGGGAAAGTTCACCTTAGATCGCCCGTGAGATAAGCATGATACTATTAAATTGAAAGAATGAAGAAACTTTTTAGAGTAACAACACTGAAACGCGAAGATGCGAAGATAACAGGTCGGGGAGATTATTTCTCTGATGTATTCTTCAAATTCTTCGCGTCTTCGCGCTTTAAAAGGGCTTATTTTTAATCTCTTGACAGGGATTGTCTTATTAATCAAGAATATGTGAAAGAAGGTAGTTTTATTTTGGAGGGATCTTTTTGGACGTTCGTTCTATGACAGTAACGCAAATTACGCAGTTATTAGCACAACAGGATATATCAATACACATTATTAATAGCCTCAAACAAGATTCCCGGGTTTCAGTAATCCGGCAACTTGCAAAGTGGCAACAAAAACAACAGAAATTGTTACTGGAAAGGCAGCGTATTCAAAGTCTGTATGAGCAGGAACGTTTACTGGAAAGTTGTGGTTACAATCTGATTGCTGGTGTTGATGAAGCTGGTCGAGGACCCCTGGCTGGGCCAGTCGTGGTAGGTGCTGTCATATTGCCAATAGGTTGTCATCTGCCATTAATTAATGATTCTAAGAAATTATCAGCCAAGCAACGGGAGCAGCTCTATCAGCTCATCAAAGAAGTAGCCATTGATGTACAATATGCAGTCATCGATAGCGAGACCATTGACCATTTGAATATTTATCAAGCCACAGTACGCGGCATGTATACGGTTATTCATCAGCTTTCGCCTCAGCCAGAAGCAGTATTAATTGATGCTGTACCCTTGCCTGATTTAGTAATGCCCTCCGTATCCTTGATTGGAGGTGATGCTATTAGCGCATCCATTGGCGCAGCATCGATTATTGCCAAAGTAGAGCGAGATCGTATCATGCAGGAACTAGACCAACAATTTCCCCACTATGGCTTCGCTAAACACAAAGGGTATGGCACTGCAGAGCATATGAAAGCTTTAGAGCAACATGGACCAGGGCCAATGCACCGACAGAGTTTTGAACCGATTAAGTCATGGAGAAAAACTAAGGATGAATAAAGATAAAGTAGATAAACCAAAACAGCAGGCTATAGCCTTAAGTTATCATCAAGTTAACAATGCCGCTCCCAAAGTGGTTGCCAAGGGTGCTGGATTTGTTGCCGAAAAAATATTAGCCACAGCTAAACAACATTCTATTCCTATATATCAAAATAAGACACTTGTCAGTATGTTAATGGCTGTGGAACTAGATAGAGAAATTCCCCCTGAATTATACCAAGCAGTAGCTGAAATCTTGGCCTATATTTATCGTATTGATCAAAATATAGGGAAAAAACTGATATAGTGACTAAGTAATGGAATGATGTTGTTATTTTTTGGAAACATTATACTGAGGTGTTTTATGATGGATACAATCAAGGTGGGGGAGCTTGGAGAACAGGCTGCTGTAGACTATTTATGCAAGGCTGGATATGATATCTTAGAACGAAAGTTTCGGCGTAAAATTGGTGAAATTGATATCATTGCCAAAAAAAATGATATAGTAGTATTTGTTGAAGTTAAAACCAGGCGTAGTGAAATATGCGGCTTCCCCGCAGAAGCGGTTACTTATCGTAAACAACAAAAAATAATAAATACGGCACTGTGTTATCTCAAACAAATTGATCAGAATAATGCTTGTTGCCGTTTTGATGTTATAGAGATTTTTTTATCACAGTTGAATGTAATAAAATATAATCATATTATTAATGCATTTGGTAAATAAGGTAGGTGTTATATATAGTGCGAATTATTGTAGGTATTTCAGGTGCTAGTGGTGCAATTTACGGTTTTAGACTTATTGAAGTACTCAAAGATGCTGGTTGTGAAATTCATGCTGTTATAACAGAACCTGGTTGGCAAGTCCTAAAGTATGAATGTGGTATAACAAGAAGTGATATTGTTTCCAAGGTGACTTTTTTGCATGATGTCAATAATATTGCTGCTTGTATTGCAAGCGGTTCATTTAAAACAGATGCTATGGTAGTGGCACCTTGCTCCATGCGTACATTAGGCGGTATCGCCAATGGTATCGCTGATAATTTACTCGGTCGTGCGGCAGATGTAATGCTCAAAGAAGGACGCAAGCTGATTCTTGTGCCACGAGAAACGCCTTTTAATGCGGTGCATTTGGGCAATATGCTTAAACTAGCCCAATTGGGTGTTAGAATTGTGCCAGCCTGTCCTGGTTTCTACCATCGCCCTGAGAGTTTACACGAGGTTATTGATATGATGGTTGGCAAAATTTGCGATACAATTGGTGTTGACCATGATTTATTCCCTCGCTGGCATGGTGAGTAACTAACGGAGGTAATATTATGTTTTCTCAAACATTTGGCTGCACAACACTGGGTCTAAATGGTGTACTCATTACCGTGGAAGTTGATATTGCCAATGGCTTACCAGCTTTGGATATTGTCGGCCTACCTGATACTGCTGTCCGGGAATCACGGGAAAGAGTACGAGCGGCAATCAAAAATTCCGGTTTTGAATTTCCCTCTCGGCGTATTACCATCAATCTGGCTCCTGCTGATTTGAAGAAAGATAGTTCAGGGCTAGATTTACCAATTGCGATTGGTATTTTGGCAGCAAGTGGACAAATTGTCTGGGATAGTTGTAAGAACTATTTATTTGTCAGTGAGCTATCATTAGAGGGAAAGCTGCGGGGTGTATCAGGCATATTACCGATGGCTATTCATTGCTGTGAACAGGGAATCAACAACATGGTTGTTGCGCCAGAAAATGTTCAAGAGGCATTGTTGGTAGAAGGAATCAATGTTTATGCTCCCCTTACTTTGGCTCAGTTAGTGTCACATCTTCAACATGCTATTATACTGCCTGCTGAAGTTAAAAACATGATTACCCATTTATTTCCAGGAAATAGTGAAGATTTCGCTGATGTTCAGGGACAAGTTGTTGCCAAACGGGCCTTGGAAATAGCGGCAGCTGGAGGGCATAATTTAATGATGATAGGCCCACCTGGCTCTGGCAAAACCATGCTTGCCAGGCGTATTACATCTATTTTGCCGGCGATGTCGCCTCAGGAAGCATTGGAAGTCACCAAAATATATAGCATCGCAGATTTGTTACATAATCACGCAGGTCTAGTAACAGAAAGACCTTTTCGGAGTCCTCATCATACCATCTCAGGTGCAGGCATGGTAGGAGGCGGACGTATTCCAAGGCCTGGCGAAGTAACGCTCAGCCATCGTGGGGTATTATTTCTTGATGAACTTGCGGAATTCCCCAGAATGGTGTTAGAATCATTGCGCCAGCCAGTAGAAGACGGACAAGTGACAATATCGAGAGTGAATGCTTCGTTTTCTTACCCAGCAAAATTCATGTTAATTTCTGCCGTAAATCCTTGCCAATGTGGCTTTTTGACTGATTCCCGGCAAGAGTGTACCTGTAGCAATAGTGATATTAGGCGTTATCGTAAACGAATTTCCGGCCCACTCCTTGATCGTATGGATATTAATGTACATGTGCCACGTCTGGAATATAGTGAAATAACCAATACCATGCCGACAGAATCCTCATTGGTCATTGCTAAGCGTGTCGCTGCAGCCAGGGCAATACAATATGCTCGCCTTAGCAAATATAACATCTTTTGTAATGCCCATATGGGTCATAAACATATTAAGTCAGCCTGTCATATGACCACAGGGGCACAAGCTATACTAGAACAGGCCTTTAGTAAAATGAATCTTAGTGCCAGAGGATATGACCGGATACTCAAAGTCGCACGGACAATTGCCGACTTAGCCGGGGCTGAGCAACTGACAGAGATGCATATTGCCGAGGCAGTACATTTTCGTAATAATATGCAAGAAATTTATTAGTAGCTTTGATCCGAAATCGGCTAAATCTGAATCGAATCAGTAAATATAAAAAGGCCGTCTCATTTATTTTGAAGAGCAAGACGGCTGGAAAAAATATTATATTCCACGGCGATCATCAGCACCAAGATAATCTTTAAGTGGAGTTTGAAACAACTGTGAGCAATTAACGTTTTCTTTATCAGCCAAATCATTTAACCACCTTGGGAAAGTTACCATTTTATCACGAAAGGCTGTCATAAATACATCTATCATGAATATGGTTTCATCGTCTTCATGATGGATGTCTCGATTCTTTGAAGGTTTAGGAATTAGGTCGCCGTCTTGCTCCATTCCATATAAATGTAATTGTTAAGCTTATTGTTATGGTTGCTTAAGAAAAATTCAGGCTGATGATAGGTTTACAATTATTGTGATTTTGTTGAGTCGTTGCACCACAACCTATTTCCGTTCCACATGTCGCGTCATCGTGGTACCTGCTTTTTAATTCCTTTCTGCTGATTCTCCCAATCGTCTTTATACCTTTGTAAATCAGCTACTTCCAGCCCTCCGTATAAAATATTGTTTAGTGTATCAACCATACGTTTTATAACCCATTCGGGCGGTTCATCTGCTGTAAGACCACCGACCTTCCATGCGAATTTTATTGATTGTTTTGGTTTTTTAGGCACAGCTCTCACCACCTATTTTCTAAATTATGGTATATGTAGTATGCGTTGGTGATGATGGCATTATGCTAGGTAATACAAGGTTTAGTTGCCAGGTGAATAAAAATTCTTCAATGAAGGAAACTTAAACTTGTTGTAGAATTTGTAAGTAAAGCAGAGCCTTTATTTTAACTGCTTCACATGGCTCCTTAGCCTTCCAATCAAAGATAGCACGAACATGCACGCCGATATCCTTAGCCATTTCCAATTTAGTATGACCATGATAGCAACGTGCCTTTTCAAGTCTTTGAAAAAAAGTATCTTCGGGCATACTTTCAAAGCAACCAAGAAACCATATCGGTTGTTCAAGCGCGATACAGATTTTCCGTAATGTAGTATTTTCAACACTAGTAATTTGTCTTTCTATATTACTTAAACATACTGATGTAATTCCGGCCTTGGCAGCAAGTGTCTTAATCATCCATCCTTTCTGCATCCGAGCATGTCTAATACGTTTGCTGGGAGTGTTACCAATTTCATATTCTGTCTCTTGATTTATAGTCCGATGAACCACGATTTCGCCAAGGTTATTATCTACACACTTGGTACTCCGTTTTTGCGGCGGAACTAATGATGGCGGAGGACGTCCATGCCTTGACACATTTTTTGAAATTTTAGTTAAAGTTAATTTTAATATCAATAGTAAAACACAGGTTAAAGTATTAATTCTGCTGATTTTTTTATTGCTTTTTCTGGGATGCGGTTCTTTGACCGAAGGTGCCTCAATAAACTATTATAAAAGAGCACCTCAAGGAGGGAACTGTCTTGTGTAAAAGAGTTGTATTAGTATTTATAACCCTATTAATGCTGGGTGGGATTTGCCATGCGTCAAACGACCGTTTTGTTTATTTAGGCACATCCAACTCTGTCGGGCAGTATTATTTTGATACTGAATCTTTAAAGTTCGGGAGGGGGGCTGACGGAAAAATAGATCCTTACATGATTGACGTTTGGATTAAGGTTGTATACTCAGATAGCGGAAAGCAGATGTTTCTCAATAATCTCATTAAATACAAATCATCTACCAAAGAATATGAGGATATCCACCACAACTTAGGACATTATTTAATTGATGTGAGGAACCGTAAACACCAACTTCTTGGATACTCATTCTATAGTAGTGAAGGACACATTGCTACATGGCCAATGAATGATCCAGTTTGGTTAGATATGGTACCTGCTAGTACCATGGAAACTAACGCAGGGCTTATAGGTAACTGGATATTGAAAAATATGGACACCATATATCGTCGATCTACGTAATCTGATCTGACCCTCGCCAAGTGGCAGTAACTAAAAAGCAAAAATGGAAATGGTATGATAAGCTAGACACTTCAATAAGAGACAAATGGCCTTTTTAAACTCTTTCTACCTAAAGGGGATAATACCACCGATATCTGCTCTTTTTTTATTGCTCTTGATAAATAGTATGACCTGACACTTTAGTAGATGATGAATTGACAGATGGCGGCTGCGTGGCTCTAGCGATAACTGATAGTGGGCGTAGGTAGTGAAGAATGAGTGGTTGTGTTGAGTATATGGTTTAAGATTAATCGAGGGGAACCGTATCATCTATAATAGCTAAAGAAGTCCTGCCAAATTATTGTAGAAATATAATGTACCCTATCGGATAGACAATGTAAAAAAGTCTACCCGATAGGGTATTTTTATGTATAATGAAAAAAACAAGAATGGTGGGAGTTAAATTGAG
>JAGFZX010000008.1 GCA_017889585.1 Bacillota bacterium | reverse complement strand
TCAAAATCAGTTCCTGTATCAGTGCTGTTCGTATCCCAGCCCAGGCCTACGCCCACTTTTTTTAGACTAGGCGCTTCTTTCGATAAATTGATTCTTTCACCTTTTCCTAAATTAATTCCCATTGTTAAAGCCTCCTATCATATATTAAAGTATTAAACTCAGGCCACACTTAGACCAAAATTAGCACATAGAGCACCCAATCCACCTTTAAAACCACTACCAATGGCGTTAAACTTCCATTCAGCACCATGACGATAAATTTCCGCAACAACAATGGCTGTCTCTACGGAAAAATCCTCACCTAAGTCATAGCGAATGAGCTCAACGCTACCTTCTTCATTGAAAACACGAACATAGGCATTGCCAACTTGTCCAAAACTTTGTTTGCGGCTTTCAGCATCATGAATGGTAATGGTAAAAGCTATTTTTTCAACATCAGCGGGAACAAGGGAGAGATCCAATTTAATTTGCTCATCATCACCATCACCAACTCCGCTGCGGTTGTCGCCAGTATGAACGACTGCACCTTGAGCACCTTTGGGGTTATTATAAAAGACAAAATCCTTCTCATCTTTCACTTTGCCTGAAGCCCCTAGAATAAAGGCAGAGGCATCAAGATCAAAATCATGACCACCATCATACTTATTGGTATCCCAACCAAGCCCAATAATAATTTTTTTGAGACCAGGATTCGTTTTTGTCAAATCTACCTTTTGACCTTTACTTAAACTTACAGCCATAATATTACCCTCCTAATTTTTTAATGCTGTTATCGTTTCACGCTAACTAAGGAAATCACTCGAATATTCTTGCTCACTATCTTCATGAATATTTGGTTCCCTGCTTATCAAGTATATCTTCTCACTAATTCACTAAGTGAAGTATCTTGCGTACTTTCACCAAGCGCGCCAAATTTCCACTCCCCTTGGTGGCGGTATACTTCACCGACAATGAGTGATGTCTTACCAGCATAACTGTCAGTCAGATTATATCTAGTTATTTCTTGCATATTGGCCTTATTAACCACTCGAATAAATGCATTTTTAATCATGCCAAAATCCTGTTTGCGTTTCTGGCAATCATAGATATTCACCACAAAAACTATTTTATGTACCTCACTAGGGATTTTATTTAACTGAATTAAAATTTGCTCATCATCACCATCTCCGCCACCAGTACGGTTATCCCCTAAATGAATGACACTGCCACAAGGACTCTCTAGGTTATTAAAAAAAATCAAATGTTCCTTGCGAGTAAATTTCCCATTGGCATCTAATAATAATACTGATGCATCACAATCAAACTCGGCTTTTTTACTACCAAATAAACCGCTAAGAAATCCACCGCCTGATTGTTCTACTGGATCCCAGCCTAAACCAATAATCAATTCTGAAAGCCCAGCATTGCCTTTGGTCAAATCAATCTTTTGTCCTTTTTGCAAACTTATCGCCATAACTGACTCCCTTCATAACTATATTTTTATATATTTGATTTTACATCAATAATCCATCTAAAATTACCTGCGTCTTTTCATAGCGCCTGATTCATTATAATTAAATCAAGGCTCGTACTATTATCACAAATCACATTATATGGTTTTTTTCACTTGTTCGTCTTATATCAGTATTATATCATGTAGTTTTCAAAACTACAATACTTGTTTTATAATATTTTCTTATATAGTTGGTATAATATTTTAGTTATGCCCATTTTTTACCTTTTTAAACATCTTTACGATTTTTATTTATTAACATTCCTAAATCTAGTAATTATATTTATAGAACACAATTATAACCATTTTGACATCTAGTGTTAAAAATATTATAATATGACCAGAGGTGTTTAATATGGAAATTACAAAAGCTATTTTAGAAAAATTCGCAATAAAATTACTTGATAATGAACTAAAAGCAGAGGATATCCCTTCTATAAAACAATATGCAGACCAAGTTACAGAATTATTAAATAGCAAGCTTAACCATCGCCGCAAAGGAGATGACACTAGTGTCGCCATAAGTAAAGCGATGATCAATAATTACACCAAAAATGGATTACTTAATCCTTCCGACAAAAAAAAATACGATAAGAACCACATTATCCTTCTAAGTCTGATATACCATCTCAAACAAGTTCTTTCTCTTGATGATATCAAAACAATTTTCAATCCAATTCTAAAGAACTTGGATCAATCAGAAGAAAAAGAATCCATTATATCTCTTGATGATATCTATAAAGCATTTTTGGAGTTTCAAAAAGAAGAGTTATTCGATACTTGTAATGACTTTGAGGATCGTTTTAATAGAGTATGTCAAAAAATAAATAATCCATTTGAAAACAATACTAATAAAGATATGGTTGAAAAATTTCTAACAGTATTACTATTAGTAGCTGAGGCTACCGCTGCCAAACAGCTTGCCGAAGAAATGATTGATACTTATTTTAAAACAGAAGAGTAATTCTTTTCTAATACGAAAAACACCTCCGATGCTTTCATCAGTGGAGGTGTTTTTGTTGCTTTTTATGGGATATTTACCATTTTTCTTCTTCACAGATAGATACTAATAAGGCGTTTTTGGCAAACCCAACCTAAACTTTCCCCGTGTCTCGATCCCGCCTACCCCTTCAATACCTGTGACTGTTGCCGTAATCGCATCGTTAACATCTAATGTTTTATTGATAGGCGTAAAGGCTACTTTTTCGGCAATAAATACCGGATCATAAGCATGAATAAACACTCGCATTGGTGCACTGGCAAAATTAGCTCCAGCTGCCAGAATCGCTTCAAAACAAGACTGGCAGGCCCCTGCAAAAATCACTAAGTCATCCCGAGCCGGTTCAAAGATCCTAGCTTGTTTTACTGCCTCGATAAAGTGTTTAGAATTACGATAATTATTAACATCCCCAAAATCTTTTTTCCCGCCACTGAGCAATGCATCATGACCAGTTAAAACCAGAATATCTGGACGATATTCATCAATTAAAGCAATAACCTGTTCAGCTTGCTGTGATTCATCAATACAACGACCGATAGCTTCAATGTTGAGCTGCTGATATGTTTTTAAACACATTTTAAGGTACTCTTCATCGCCATCAAGATGCAATACCTTGCCAGGTATATCAAAAAACTCGAATTTCTTCGATGCTTCAGAACGGTTCATTTCCGCTTTTTCCCGGTCCTGACCGCGGCGCATCATAATTCTTTTCAGACCGTCATTATGAATAAATTCAAGATCCACAATTTCCTTACACAATTTCGCCACACCCACTAGCTCCAAATCAGCCATTGGTGCATCTGCCATCAAACGCAAATACATGCCTTTAAGCACACACTGCAATTCTCCCATATCATCTTCAAATATCTCTGTTACCTTAAATACAATATCACCGCCATGAGATTTACGAATTACCAAGTCTCCCACTTCTACATTAGGCATTCCCAACCCCCCCCTTCACTCACTTACTACATACTATGTAATTTAGATAAAAACTGTCACATAAATAAAATTTCCCAAACCGTTAGATGTAGCAAAAAACACTACCTCCCAATATACTATACTAAACCTGTGACCACCGGAGGTCACACGCATCGCGCTCAAAACATTCGAGGTGATGGCATGATTACTGTGGTTGTTCCAGCAAAAAATGAGGCTGGTCGTATTGCAACCGTACTACAAAATCTGAGCACACTACCAATCGATCATATTATCGTAGTTAGTAACGGTTCCAATGACACCACAATGCACGAAGTTTTAAGGCTTGGCATACCAAAACTGCAAATCCTCTACTTCCACGAACGCTTAGGTATTGACATCCCCCGAGCGATAGGCGCTAAATTAGCGCTAGCCCTAGGTAGCGACGTAGTGGCCTTCGTTGATGGCGACATGGTAGGCACCTTTGCCGATAGCCTGTTACAACTTATCGACCAAATATTACTAAAGCATTCGGATATGGCCTTAACCAACTGCTATCCTTCGCCTCCACGCCACATCGAACGCTATAACCCTACCTTCCAATGGCGTTTAAACCTCAATAAAGAACTGGGCTTGGATAAAAAAATAAACCTATCCACACCTTCTCACGGCCCACACGCTGTCTCACGACATTTTTTAGAAACTATCCCGATTCGAGAACTAGCCATTCCACCTGTCTCAATGGCTCTGGCCAGAATGAACAAACTGAAAATTGATGTTGCTACCACCATTCCCCATTATCAATTAGGATCATCCCTCAAAACTCATATACACTGCACTAAAATCATTGATACCATCGTAGGCGACTGTTTAGAAGCAATCAGTGTTTTTCAAAATACCCCCCGCACCCGCCAATGGCAAAACAAAACATATATTGGCTATCATAGCGAGCGACGCTTTGATTTATTAGACAACTTTTTCAACGAAGAATAAAAATTAGAAATCAAAAAACCCTGCTCGACTAAGAGCAGGGTTTCTTAATGTAAATTATAAGTTTTTTGTAAAATAAATGGGCAAACCATATTTTGAAGCACAAAGATGCAAAGCCGCTACGCGGACACAAAGACCGCAAAGAAGATATTATAGATATTTTTTTCTTTGTGCCCTTTGTGCTTCTTTGTGACCTTTGTGTTTAACGTGGGTTTACTGTATCCAGGCATTCGCAAGAGCTGCAAACTCATCTAACGATAAAGTCTCACCCCGACGGGCACCATCAATGCCGGCTGCGTCCAAAATAATCTTTAATGTTTCTGCTGGCACACCTGTTGTTTTGAGAGTATTTGACAACGTCTTACGTCTTTGAGCAAAAGCCGCTTTCACTACTCTAAAAAATATTTTTTCGTTGACCTCTACAGGAGGTTTGTCCAAGACAGTACAGCGAATAACTGCCGACTCCACAGAGGGTGGCGGAATAAAGGAGTCAGGTTTTACGATAAACATAATCTCGGCCTTCGTATAATACTGAACTGCTACTGACAGCGCCCCATAATCTTTCGTGCCTGGGGTGGCTACCATTCGCTGGGCCACTTCTTTTTGCACCATTGTTACGAGTACTTCAATAGGCATCCGGGCTTCTAATAGCCCCATAATAATCGGTGTCGTAATATAATAGGGCAAATTGGCAACAACTTTGTACGGGGTAACCCCTACTGTCTCTGCAATATTAATACGCAAAATATCCCCGTGTACGACCCTAACATTATCATATCCTTCTAAAGTCTTACTGAGCACCTCTAATAGCCGTCGATCTATTTCCACGGCAGTAACATTAGCACCCGCTTCAGCCAAGCCTTGAGTCAATGTGCCAATACCTGGGCCGATTTCCAGCACAGTCTCACCAGACTTGATATCAGCAGCAGCTACGATACTATTTACTACATGTTCATCAATTAGAAAATTTTGTCCTAATTTTTTGCTCATGCGAATACCAAATCTTTTTAAAATATGTAAAGTGACCTCTTTTTGTGCGATAGTTGGCTGTGTCATTACATGGCCTCCAAATTTATTAAATTGAATGACTGATCTCTTGCAATGCCTGCTCAAATTCAGCCCGGGTAACGCCATAATTATTTAAACGTTGCAAAAAAGTTTTGGCATTCGCATAGCCGATACCGAGTTTAGCTCCTACCAAAGCCCGTCTAAATCCAGCATCATTGATACCATTTAATCCAGAGCACATTAGATCAGCCAAGCTAAACTCATTGCCAGGCTCAATGTCTTGGTAACGCACTTTAGACAAGGCCGTTCGAATAGCCTCTGCAGAAGCCTGTTCAATACCGATATCATTTTTCGCAGTTGCATCTTCTTTGGGAACAAATGCGTGTTTAGCCTCAGGAAAACGGTTACTTAAAAACCTTCGTATACGCTCACCAGCACAATCAGGATCAGTCAAAATAATGATACCCCGCTTGGCATAAGCCTTCTGAATTTTATCTACACTATAAGACGTAAGACCAAAGCCTCCTGTCGTAAGGCAGTCGGCTTCTACAGCTCTTTTTACAGCATGTACATCATTTTTGCCCTCAACAACAATTACTTCTTTGATCATGTTTCTATCACTCTCTATCTTAGTTCTACTACGAGAAAAGAACAGGGAGGCTACTCCCTGTTAATCAAGAACATATACTTTTACTGATCGCCTACCAAATCTTATGGCGTCACTATAATTTTCCATACATAAGTCAATCCTATGACCGACAATCGCTCCACCAACATCAGCAGCCAAAGCCACTCCATAGTCTTGTACATATACTTTGGTCCCCAGCGGAATTACACCAGGATCAACGGCTACAATACCGTGGCGGGCTGATATGCCTGTCGCAGTAATGCCTTCAGAAGAACCATCTGTTGGCAGATACGCACTAGCCTCCATCATTTCCACACGACTGAACCGCATAGAACCCCGGGAGGTTTCCACAGTATCCCGTGTACCTACATCAATAATTTGTGCCTTGGGCGCTTCTTTAATAGTTTCACCGATCTGCTCTGCACTTACTTCGACACCATCGGCAAAATTCAGGCGTACCATAATTGTCTTAATACCATCTTGTCCCTCTTCTACGACTTTCTCCACGCCTTTTTCCAGGGTGGAATCAGGGCGCCTGATAATCCTAAAGGGTTCAGCTACTTCACGCTCGACTACTTGATCTGTGAGCATAATAACCTGAATGTGCATATCAGGTTCAATTTTAGTCTGCCCATTAGGTATAAGTTTGCTACCTACAGTTGCAACCCCTAAACTTTCAGCCAATTCCCCTACTGTAAGCTTGCCAGTGGTGAGCACCTGGGTTTTCCCCTGATAAGTAACAGTAACAGGTACAGCCCTCTGTACCGAAATGACAGTACCATCAACCAACTTAGTTGTTGATAGGCGATATTCATCCATAGAACCCAATTTTATCCCGGCTTGTGCTAAAACATCCTCAGGTTTGTTATGTAACGTGCTAACAATCACCGTAGCGCCGTCAGCGGTAATGTGTACTTTTTTGTTGGCGAACATAAAGCCTGTTGCCACTAGCAAAACAATGAATATCGCTAGAATTAGGGGTAGCAGTTTTTTTCGAAAAATCAGCTTATACAGCTCATTATTACGCATGCAATCCCTCCTTTTTAAACGTTTGCACATTATACCACAAGTATTAATAAATGTCTAATCATATTTTTACTTTTGTTTAATTATTTACCAATACCACCTACTTTATACATATAAAGAAAATGAGCAAATATCTTTTAACAAGATATTCACTCATTCCACAACTTATTCTCTTTATTTAATTTTAAACAGCCTTCTTACATTCACACTAGTAGCCTCAGCTAAAGCTGACAGCTCTAGTCCTCGCAAACTAGCCACCTGCTCAGCCACTATCCGAACATAAGCGGGCTCATTACGTTTGCCCCTGTGAGGATGGGGCGTTAAATAAGGGCAATCCGTTTCTACCAACAAGCGGTCTAGGGGTACACTAGCCACAACCTCTGGCAATTTGGCCGCATTTTTAAAAGTAACCGGTCCTGCTATGGAAATATAAAAACCTAACTTTATTACTTCCTTTGCCATCTCCAAGCTACCAGAAAAGCAATGTAACACACCACTAAGTCCCTTAGCCTCATTTTTAATAATATCCAAAACATCGCCATGAGCATCACGATCATGAATTATAAATGGCATATTCATCTGGCGGGCCACATCGATCTGCCGCACAAATACAGCGCGCTGAACATCCCGAGGTGATAAGTCATAATAATAATCTAACCCAATTTCACCAATAGCTACCACTTTATCCTGTTTGCTCCATGCTGCCAGCTGGTCATAGTCAGTCTCCAGGGCCCCCTTAGCATCATGAGGATGAATACCTACAGCTGCATAAATACATTCATATTGCTCAGAGAGCGCCACCGAGCGGGTTGAGGAGGCCATACAGGCCCCCACATTAATAATGCCTGTTACACCATGTTCTAATGCTCTATGAATCACTTGATCACGGTCAGAATCAAATTTTTCATCATCAATATGGGCATGAGAATCAAATAGCATTTTATTTAACCCTACTGCCGGGAACCATCTCTGCTGCAGTAACTAGGGCTAACTTTTCACCGCAAGAAGCTGCTAGGACCATCCCACGCGATTCAATGCCGCGGATTTTAGCTGGCTTCAGATTAATAATCATGACCACATCTTTGCCAACGAGTTCCTCAGGTGCATAATGTTTAGCTATACCTGAGATAATCGTCCGCTCTTCCGTACCTAAATCAACCGTCAGTTTAAGTAATTTATCCGCCTTGGCTACTTTTTCAGCTGCTAATACTTTAACGACTCGCAGATCCATTTTAGCAAAATCTTCAATGGTGACCTCCGGCATGTCAGATGCTGACTCCGCTGTTGATTGAGCTTTAGTTTTAACCGGTTCTATAACGGGGGCAACGGCTTCTACCGGTTTGTCTTCAACACGAGGAAAAAGAGGTTCCAGTGCGCCTACCTTAGTTCCCCCAGGCAACTTACCCCATCCTTTGGCATCAGTTAAGGATACTGCCCCAAAGTCACTATCGATACCCAATTGTGCCCAAATTTTTGGTGCGGTAACAGGCATTAATGGATAAATCAAAATGGATACAATCCTTAATGTCTCTGCCAAATTATAGAGTACAGTATTCAGGCGTCCTCTTTTGGCTTCATCCTTCGCCAAAGCCCACGGACCCGTTTCATCAATATATTTATTGGTACGGCCAATCAGTGTCCATACAGCCTTAATTGCAGCATTAATATCCATATCATCCATAAACTTTTCATACTGAATAACCGTATTTTGCGCCAACTCAGTCAATTCTTGATCAATACCCTCTACATCACCAGCTGCCTCAATAATACCGCCATTAAAACGACCAATCATGCTTAACGATCTGTGTAATAAATTACCCAAATCATTGGCAAGGTCGGCATTCATCCGATTAATAAGGGCTTCTCGTGAAAAATTACCATCCTGGCCTAAGGTGATTTCTCTCAGTAGGAAATACCGAATTGCATCTGGACCAAATTCTTCGATCAAAACAAGGGGATCAATGACATTCCCCTTGGACTTGGACATTTTGTCCCCTTCCATAATGAGCCAGCCATGACCATATACTTTTTTAGGCACCTCTATATCTAAGGCCATCAAAATGACCGGCCAAATAATGCTATGAAAGCGAACAATTTCCTTACCCACCAGATGAATATCTGCCGGCCAAAATTTGCTAAACTTATCCCTATCATCCAAATATCCAGCAGCTGTAATATAATTAGTCAGAGCATCAAACCAAACATATACTACATGTTTAGTATCAAAAGGTACAGGAATTCCCCAGTCAAAAGTGGTCCGAGAAACACATAAATCTTCCAACCCGCCTTTGATAAAGTTGATCATTTCATTACGCCGTGAGCTGGGTTGAATAAAATCAGGATTTTCCTCAATATATGAGAGCAATCGATCTTGATATTTTGACATTCGGAAAAAATAACTTTCTTCCTGGACCACTTCTACAGTGCGGCCACAATCAGGACATTTACCATCCACTAATTGACGTTCTACCCAAAAAGTTTCACAAGGCGTACAATAACGGCCCTCATATGCTGCTTTGTAAATATCACCTTGGTCATAAATTTTTTGGAATATAGCCTGTACAACTTCATGATGACGCTCTTCAGTTGTGCGAATAAAATCATCATGAGAGATGTTGAGTTTTTCCCATAAATGTTGAAAAGAAGCTACGATTTTATCAACATATTCAATTGGGGTAACATTCTGCTCAGCAGCCTTGCGTTGTATTTTTTGACCATGCTCATCAGACCCTGTCAGAAAAAGTACGTCATAACCAGCTATCCGCTTATACCTGGCCATGGCGTCAGCGATTGTTGTCGTATAAGCATGACCGATGTGCAGATTATCACTCGGATAGTAAATAGGTGTCGTAATATAAAATGATTTTTTTTCCATTATTTTGATGTGCCTCCTTATAGCCTCTAATATGATTAACAAATCTTCTCTAGACTTTTGTTATTTACCTCATTTTACCCAAAATATACACTTATGTCGAATGCATTCTAGATATTTTATTCCATTTAACCTAGTTTTATAAAGCATTCAATAATTGGTGCATTATATTACTGTTATGGTAAAAATAGGTTGACACGCTTAACAACATTTGGTATGATCTTGTTAGATAGTTTTTGTCGAATTATGTTGAATCAGCAGGAATCTTCTAGGCTTTTGTTATTATCCTATTTTACCTCCAATATGTACTTATGTCGAATTATTCCTGGATATTTTTGCGTCATTCGACCTATTTTCCCAATACATTCAATTAATGAAACATTTTATTACTCTTATGGGAAAAAATAGGTTGACAGCCTTTGCAAGATTTGGTATTATTTAGCTAAATAGTGTTGTCGAAAAATGTTGAAACAATAGGAGGATTTATAATTATGAAATCAACTGGTATTGTAAGAAAAGTGGACGAGCTGGGTCGGGTAGTTATTCCAATTGAACTCCGTCGTACGCTCTCGATTGCCGAAAAAGATGCTTTGGAAATTTATGTAGATAGTGATCGTATTATTTTACGCAAATACGAGCCTTCTTGTTCTTGCGTCTTCTGTGGTAATGCCGACGAAGTAACAGTCTTCAAAAATAAAAACATTTGCCAAGAATGTTTAGAGTCAATGACAGAAAAAGCGATTTAAGAGGCTGAAAAGCCTCTTTTTTTCAAAAAAAAATACAATATATCAGTCCAGTACGGCCTGATATACTTCCCGCTTAGGCAATCCCCTCTGTTGCGCTATCACCTTGATGGCGTCTTTTTTAGTTGTACCAGTCTCCATCAGTGCCATTACAGCGTCTACAATAGATATTTGATCATCGGGGATAGGCGAAGTACTTTGGCAATCAGCTTGGCCGGCTACAATGAGGGTAAACTCTCCTCTAGGATCACATTCAGAAAAATGGAACCTCAAAAATTCCAGAGTACCACGAACAAATTCTTCAAATTTTTTGGTTAGCTCTCTAGCCACCACTGCTGAGCGTTCACCAAAAGCCCCGTGAAGTTCGGTCAATGTGGCTTTTATATGATGAGGTGATTCATAAAACACCATCGAATAAGGGCTCGCTACTAAACTGGCAATTAATTCACGTCGTTTTTTTTTGTTTTTAGGCAAAAAACCAATAAACGTAAACATAGTTGTATCAATACCTGAAGCGACTAGGGCCGATAATGCAGCATTGGCACCAGGCAGAGGTACTACTGTAATGCCAGCTATAATCGCAAGTGCTACCAAGTCAGACCCTGGATCAGAAATACCAGGTAAACCTGCATCGCTAACTATCGCCACATCTTGTCCGGCGAGTATTCTCTCAATAATTTCAGGTCCTCGTTCAACCTTATTATGCTCATGATAACTAATAAGACGGGTATGAATATCAAAATGGCTCAACAGCTTCCTAGTATGCCGCGTATCCTCCGCAGCAATAACTGAAACCTCACCAAGCACCCGCACCGCTCGATAGGTCATATCCTCAAGATTGCCAATCGGCGTAGCGCACAAATATAATGTACCAGGTTTTTCAACCAAAAAACTTCACCTCTTCGATATCAATACTGGGTATAAAAACCCTATTTTCAACACAAAGACGCAAATCCACTGCGCGGACACGAAGGCCACAAAGGGGATATTAATTTCTTTGTGATCTTTGTGCTTCTTTGTGTCCTTTGTGTTTAAGGGGGTTTTTATTCGTTACCTAAATTCTTTATAATATTTTTGAATTTCATCACTATAGCTACCATCAGGCTTATATACCACCAGAGGGGGCAATACCTCAAGGCCGGGTTTGGCGCCACGTATGCCTTCAACCAAGAGCATCTTCGGCTTTTTATCTATCGTAGAATGAACTAACTGCAGCCGTTTAGGTTCAAGACCTGCCTGACTCATGGCGACTATGATCTCAGACATACGCTCAGGTAAATGAACCATAGCAAAGCGCCCACGGGTCTTTACCAAATACTTGGCGGCATTGACCACATCCTGTAAGGTAGCCGTCACTTCATGCTTGGCCATAGCCACAGCGACATTAGGACTAATAAAACCACCGCCTACAGGACGATAGGGCGGATTAGACACCACCAAATCACATTGTCCTGCTGGTAATATTTCTTTTACTTTACATAAATCTCCATGTATAATTTCCACTTTATCTTGCAGTTTATTTAATATAACACTACGAGTCGCCATAGCAGCCATAGACTGACTAAATTCCAGACCAGCCACATGGGCCGCTCCCCTTGCCGCTAGCAAGAAGGCAATAACACCTGTACCTGTCCCTAAATCCACTGCATTAGTATCTTGCCTTACTGTCACAAAATGGGCCAGTAAGACAGCATCTAATGAAAAGCAAAATTCTGACTCACTTTGTATTATTTTAAGGTGTCCAATGAGCAAATCATCTATCCGTTCCCCATGAAACAACAGTTCCTTATAATGCATTATTATCCTTTTCCACCACTTCTTCCCATGGGATTACAATGATATTACCATTATTAAGTAGTACGGCAGCCGTTTTTTTGCCTTGATTAACAGATGTTACTTTACCATAACCGTCGACTGTCACTACTTCACGACCGACAACTGGAGCAATTATTTTCTTACAACAAGATCCATAAGCATCATTTTCGTATTTAAGGCAGCACATCAAGCGCCCGCAAATACCGGAAATTTTAGCCGGATTAAGTGACAAATTCTGGTCTTTGGCCATTCTAATGGATACTGGCTCAAAATCTCCCAAAAAAGTTGCGCAGCATAATGATCGGCCGCAACAACCAACCCCACCCATCATTTTGGCTTCATCTCGCACACCAATTTGCCTAAGTTCAATACGAGTACGAAATACAGCTGCCAAATCCTTTACCAGTTCTCGGAAATCAATGCGTCCTTCTGCTGTAAAATAAAAAATTATTTTATTCACATCAAAGGTATATTCTACATCCACCAGTTTCATATTCAGGTCATGAGCCTTTATTTTTTGTTCACAAATGGTAAAGGCCTCTTTTTCTTTGGCTCTATTGTCATTTACTTTGATATCATCTTCTGATGTAGCCTTACGCTGCACTGTTTTTAGAGGGGCTACTATATTTTCTTCAGATACTTCCCGAGGTTCAATGACAACTTCCCCATATTCTAGTCCTCTAGCAGTTTCAACAATTACAAAATCTCCTGCTGTTAGTACAAATTCACCTGGACCAAAATAATATATTTTACCGGCTTTTTTAAAACGCACTCCCACTACTGTTTGCAAATTCAAACCTCCTTGACCAAATCATATATTTTTATCAATAAGGCTTCACCAGTAAGCCTAGCATTGGCATTGGCATTCAAAGCCCGCCCTGCGGTTTCCACCGCCCTAATACCCTGCAATAAATGCTCTTCACTCCATCGACCTGCGTGCCCACTCAACCAATCTGCTAAATCCACATTAAATAAGAAACTTCGATCTTGTCCGGTGACAATCATTAAAGTATCCCGCATTATATAGGTAAAATACCCTAGTAATTGTAGAATATCTTTACGCTCCATTTTCTCCAAAATAGTGGCAATATCCCAGACTTTTCTCACACTGCCCTCTAATAAATCCTGGATAATCTCTACTGCCTGATTACGTACCGCTAAACCCTCGGGTTCAAGGAGAGAGAGGGCTGTCCCCATACGACCTCGGCTAAGGCGTGCCGCTACTTCAGACTGATCATGCAAAAAGCCTTTATCTACCAAGGCCTCAGTAAGCACTGTATCTGTTAGCGGCTGAAACTCGATAGCCATGCACCGGGATATAATCGTAGGAAGAAGCATTTGTTTATTCGCGGCTATCAAAATAAATACAACATCACCTACAGGTTCTTCTAACACTTTCAAAAGACTGTTGGCTGCCTGTACCGTCATGAGTTCTGCTTCATTAATAATACATACCCGACGCAAGCTAACATAAGGTGCCAGTGCTACTTCATTTTGCAAATTTCTAATCTGTTCAATCTTAATATTTGCACCATCAGGACCAATATTTAAAAAGTCCGGCTGTGTACCATTAGCCATTTGCAAACATGACTGGCAACTACCACATGGCCTAGACTCCGGGGCTTTGCACAGTAGTGCGGTACTGAGCACTCTAGCCACCATAAACTTACCGATACCCCTAGGGCCAGAGAGTAGAACCGCATGAGGCATACGCCCTCGACTCTCCATATAACGGAGCATTTTTATATTATCAACATGGCCAACTATATCTGTCCAGTTCATCCTACACCTCTACATCAGCAAATCCACCAACATTCCGCGCAGGTTATCATGTTTTGCTAAAATATCTAATTGACGTTCTTGTCCTTGCCTTACATCTTCGCTCAAACTTTCTAAAGTAGCATCAACCTTCTTAATAATAGTATAAACTTTCTGCCGGCCACTACGATCCCAGCCCTGCTGAGAACTTAAACTATACATACGCCCTACAGCCTCGCCTACAAACTGGCGTACGACTTCACGATACTTCTTAAGTTCAGAAAAGGTTGGTACATCAGCTAATCTCTTACCATACTTGTCAATTGCCGCGAGCAGTGCAGTCATCCGCTCCCGAGACTGTCCATCCTGGTTTTTCAGCAAGTCAGAGGCAAAATGGCCTAGGGACTTATCCACCCTGGCACCGGTTTCCCGCTCTGGAAGTATCGGCAACTGGGCAGGCCCCAAATTATTAATTTTCACGCAGGTCACTGCCTTTCAAACTATATTCAACCATAAAAATCATTACAACATACACAAACATGGGATTCTATCTAGATTATAGTTGTTTTAACCAAAATAATCAATTTATGCTTTTCTTCAGCAGCCTACATCATGCCTAGTTTGCGAATTTCCCTAAATAAAAGTATGCCGGTAAGTAAAGCTGCTACTAAGTCTGCAATCGGGCTTGCTAGCCATGCACCATTCAATCCTAACAATCCTGGTAAAATCATTATTAAGGGAATTAAGATGATTACCTGCCTTGACATGCTCAATACAATGGCATAGCCCGCTTTACCTACAGCTTGAAAATAATTTCCCCCGATAATTTGAAAACCAACGACCGGCAACATGCATAAATATATCCTCATACCATAGGAGCCAATACTTATAAGTTCAGGATTTTCATTAAACAACATAATAATCTGTTTATCAAAAATCTGTATCAACAAAAAACCAGTGGTTGAAAATATTGTAGCTGCATAGATGGCTATTTTCAAAGCTTTTTTTACTCTAATATAGTTTTTAGCACCATAATTATAACCAATGATCGGTTGAAGGCCTTGACTGAGCCCAAATATGGGCATCAGCATCAGCATGGCGATTCGATTAATAACTCCAATAGCAGCTACAGCCAACTCCCCACCATATTGGAGCAAGCTATAATTAAATAATACTGTGACCACACTAGCAGCAATCTGCATGAGAAAAGGCGACATCCCAATTTTGAAAATACTGATCACAATGCCCCAGTCTAAAACAAGATTACTTAGGCGTAATTTTAGCACACTCTTGGTGCTTATAAAATAGACGAACACCCATATTGCTGATACAGATTGAGAAACAACTGTCGCCAGGGCCGATCCGCTTATCCCTAAATGAAAGATAAAAATAAATAAGGGGTTTAATACTATATTGAGTCCTGCTGAAATTAAGACTGTTAACATGGCCATTTTGGGATTGCCCTCTGCCCGCACTATGTTATTTAAACCAAAGCCAATATACATAAAGATACTACCTAATAGAATAATGCGGGTAAAGTCCCTAGCATAGGGCAAAACAGAAGTCTCTGCGCCTAAACTTATTAAAATGGGGTCCAGGTAAAGCAGTAGACCAGCAGACAAGGCTACTGATAGTATTGCTGCAAGAGTAAATGCATTTCCCAATATTTTTTCAGCCTCATGTTGTTTATGCTCACCCATACGCAAAGAAACTACAGCTGCTGCACCTACGCCTATGAGCATTCCAAAACCCATTAATATGATCATAATTGGAAATGCTATGGTTACTGCCGCCAGCCCGATTTCACCCACACCATGTCCCACAAAAATACTATCAACAACATTATATAACGCATTGACCACCATACCGACGATTGCTGGCAAAGAGAACTTCCACAGTAATGTTGAAATTTTCTCCTCACCCAAAGCTTTAGAACGCTCCATAATACCTCCGCTATCTGATATTTACCATAAGTTATTGCGACAAAAACTAGCATTCCCAATAAAATTATTATTAACTCAACATTAACTAAGAAGCCCACAAGAGTAGTGACTCTATAATAGATAATAGCTATGTTATTTTAAGCCATGAGCGTGAAAATTGTTCTAATTTCCATTTTTTTGGTTACCCATGCAGGATAATTATTAAAAAACGCGAAAAGAACATATGGAAGAAAATGGCGAAAGAGGATGGTTTAGTGTATCAATGTCACTCATCTTCATTATTAGAATTAAGAAAATTTATGGCGCCGGAGTTTGTATTCGGGGCTGGGGCAAGAATGTTAGCAGGTCAATATGCCCGCAACTTGGGAGCCCGTAAGGTATTGCTAGTCACTGATACAAATTTGCGAGAAAATACCCCTTGGATGCAACAAATGTTACAAAGTTTTAAATATGTTGGCCTGCCCTGTGTCGTTTTTGATCAAGTGAGTCCTAATTCACGTTCTTCTGAAATTATGATAGGTGCATCCTTATTCTCCCAGGAACAATGTAATGCGATTGTAGCTTTAGGTGGCGGCAGTGTTATAGACTGCGCCAAGGGGATCGGGATAGCCTGCTCGAACAAAAATCATATATTGGATTTTGAAGGTGTTGATCAGGTCCTTCGACCGATTCCGCCATTATTATGCATTCCAACAACTAGCGGAACGGCATCTGAAGTGTCCCAGTCTGCTATTGTATTGAACGAACAACGCAAAACAAAAATCGCCATTATCACCAAGGCTGTCGTCCCTGATGTGGCATTGCTTGATCCAATGGTGACAACTACAATGGATCATCAATTGACCGTCTATACAGGAATAGATGGGTTGTCTCACGCGGTGGAAGCCTATGTATCAAATGCCAGTTCGCCGGTCACAGATATTCATGCGACAGAGGCAATACGTCTTATCTGGGAGGCACTGCCAGAAGTCGTCGCCCAACCTTCGAATCTTAAGTGGCGTGCTCAAATGCTTTTGGGCAGTTTACAAGCAGGCTTAGCATTTTCTAATGCAAGTCTAGGAGCAATCCATGCTATGTCTCATAGTTTAGGCGGTTATCTTGATTCGCCCCATGGAGAACTAAATGCTATTCTATTTAGGACTGTTATTAAATATAATTACCCAGCCTGTCCTGAGCGATTTAACCGCATAGGACAACTAATTGGTCTTGTGTTGAATCATCTTCCAGTTGAGAGTGCAGCTGATACTCTTTCTCAAACAATTGAACAGTTTAGACATAAAATAGGCATTACTTCTTCACTCAGAGATTTAGGGGTCAATCGGTCCATTCTTGCTGATTTAGCTGTTAATGCTTCGCAAGACGCTAATATTACTACTAACCCCCGCTCTGTGACGCAAACTGACTTGGAGGGACTTTATGAACAAGCACTTCAAACCAGCGGTTTCTAGAAAATTTACACGCGAACTTGTAATCGGGATGGGGGAATCTTCTGCTCGCAAGAGTTACTATCCGGAATTGCAGGAGCGAATGGCTGAGTTGGAACGGTTTCGTGCTCTTCTTGAACAAGCTCGCGATGCCTTGTTTTTAATTGATTTAGCCACTTTCACGATCGTTGATGCAAATGCTATCGCCCGTTCTACTTGTGAGCCATTTCAGCTAATTGGTTCGTCTATCACGGAATGGCTCCGGATTCCGGGGCTATTTGATTCACCAACATTGGAGCAATTCCTCGATGCTTTAGATGGAGGAACTGATGGATTTTTACAGTGCCCAAACGGTCAGTCCATACCTATTGACATCTCTTCTAATCAAGTACAACTCAATGAGGGAATTTTTCTTATTATTTTAGCAAGAGATATTACCGAGCGTAAAAAGGCAGAAGAAGAGCTGCGGCAGGCGCGGAATGATTTGGAATCACGAGTGATAGAAAGAACCGCTGCATTGTTGGATGCTAATCAATCCTTACTTTGCGAGATCTCTGAGCGCAAACAAGTTGAAAAGCAATTAAAACTAAAAAACCAAGAACTTAAAACAGCTTATGCCGAGTTAGAAACTGTTCATTCTCAAATCATTTATCAGGAAAAAATGGCTTCGATCGGACAGCTTGCTGCTGCAGTTGCTCATGAAATTAGAAATCCAATGACAACGGTACGCGGTTATCTGCAACTTATGGAAAGAAAAAAGGAATATCAAGGCGATAAGGAAAAATTGGAGTTGATGATTGAGGAACTAGATAGAGCCAATGCCATTATCTGCGAATACCTTTCTTTATCACGTGACAAGTTGGCTAACCTCAAAAGCCACTCTTTAAATAATATTATTGAATTATTATTTCCTTTAATCCAGGCATCTGCTAACGCTTCAAACGTATCTGTCAATCTTGATTTGGCCGATATACCTGAATTGTTTCTGGATGAAAATGAAATTCGTCAACTACTGCTTAATCTGGTACGAAATAGCATTGAAGCTATGCCATCAGGGGGCAAACTCGCTATACATACGTTGCTAGAAGAGCGTAAGGTGATTTTGTCGATAAGTGATCAAGGTTCCGGCATACCATTACATATACTTAATAACTTGGGTACGCCATTTATAACTTCAAAAGATACGGGTACTGGTCTAGGCATTCCAATTTGCTATCAAATTGCTGATAGACATAGTGCCGAGATTAAAATTAAGACAAGTGAGAACGGAACTACGTTTTTCATTTGTTTTAATCTATCCGATGTGGCAGACTAACAATCCCCAAATGCAGTGTCGGTTGTTCGCTTCATCCCAGGCAAATCATATGACAGGGTGGTGACTATATAATAGATAGTCACCACCCTGTCATTATTGTCAGTATCGTTCCTTTTAGCTTACCTGGAATTGTTATGCTTACGATAAATTCCCGTAATTAGGGTAATTGCCTCAACTAATTGAGTATCATAATTAGGCACAATATAATCGCAATCATATTTACATTTTGAATCTATTTCTATCTGCTCCAAAATTTTTATTCGTTTTTGACTATCACACTCAGATGGTATCCTTTTCTCTAACTGATACATAGGGCAATCAAGATAGATTGTGGCAGCAAAGGGAACTAAACGCTTTATTTGTTGGGCTCCATTCCAATCTAATGTGACTATACAATCTTTGTTTTCAGCAATCTTTACCTCAGCACGACTAAGACCAAAAAAATTATTTTTATATAAAACGCTTTCTACAATATCAGCTTTTTTAAATTCATCTTTTTTAACAAAATAATATGCATCCTCAGCCTCATCAGGCTTTCTAGGCCGCGTAGTATGAGACCGCAATCTGTGAATTCCACTTTTTTCAAGTATTTTCTCAATAGTTGTTTTGCCGGAGCCTGATGCTCCCAGTAAAATAATCAGCATTTTTTTGTCCTCCTGTACAACTTCTACTAGTTGTACTTTCCCCTATTTAGCCAATACGTCAGTCAGCAGATAATAAAAATGCTAGCGCGTTCTATTGAATCGCAAAGGTACAAAGGACACAACGGGTACACTCAAAGAAAAACACTCTTATTCCCTTTGCGCTCTTTGCGGTTAATCATTATTATTTATCTTTTTCCTTTCAATAGTCGTTTGTACCTACCATTAGTAATGTTTGCAATATATCAGCTTTAATGCTATTAAGGCATTCATTTAAATTTTCATTGGGATAATGTTTTACTATTCCGCAATCCTGTAGCTTGGTTATATGAAAATCAGCACTATCGGCTAAAAACCGCCTACATAATTCATCATAATTGGGATGTTCTTGTTTCTGTTCTCTTTTTAATGCTCGTCCCAACCTAATTCCATCGTCAACTGTGATATAAAAGGGAACAATCTGATCACTACCAAAGTAAATTTGAAGGTTTTTATATGCTTCAAGTGTAACGATTAGCAAATAACCAACATGCTGCGATAGGTCAATTTGACCATCATCTACCGTACAATAAGACCATGTTCCATTAATGGTCTTATACTCTCTTTTCTCGATGATACTATCTGTTTCATTATATTGTGCTAGTCGTTCTTCATCAATGAAATAATATTGAGTACCATGACTTTCATTGTGCCTAATGGGCCTTGTTGTGTAGGATATGACTGGTCTTAAGTTTAAGTCTTTATCTTCTACTAGCTGTTTAAAGATAGTATCTTTCCCTGAACTACTTTTACCTATTAGACAAAATATTTTCCCCATATTCATCCACCACTTTTATTGTTTTTAATGTACAATCTTCCGGTCCTGAGATATGCATACCACCTTGCTTTAGGAGTTGACAGTAATCAATAATTTCTTGGGTAATCCCCTCGCCTGGGCACAATACGGGAATACCTGGGGGATAGAAGGTCACAATTTCAGCGCACACCATTCCCGCTGATTGCTCAAAAGGAACCATACAAGTATTACCAAATAATGCATCCCTAGGTGACAGTATCCCTTGAGGAGCAATGGGATGGCAGGTATTTACACAGCTTTCAAATACTGAAAAATCATAGGCTCCGGCGTATTTTGCAGCCATATCTGCCAAGGCTGCGACTAGCATGTCCACTTCATATTGTCCATCTCCTAAGGTAATCAAGAAAAGAACATTATAGAGGTCTGATAATTCAGCCTGTACTTTATATTCATGGCGCAAAATTTTCTCAGCCTCAGCCCCTGTTAGCCCTAACCCTTTGACTGTTACAGTGATTTTCGTTGGATCCATATCAAAAACACCAGGATTACCGATTTTTTCGGCGCCAAAACAGTATAATCTAGGAATTTTGTTAATTTCCTGCCGGGTCCAATTCGCCAAATCAATGGCTTGTTCGATCAGTTTTGATCCTTCTACCGCCATCTGCATCCGCGCTACATCCAGTGACGCTAGCATAATATAGTTAGGGCTGCTCGACTGAGTGAGTTGTAACATTGCCTTTAAATGAGGCACACGAATACGCCCCTCTCGGCAATGAACTAAAGAAGACTGGGTCAGGGCACCAATAATTTTATGACTACTTTGAGCACAGATATCAGCCCCCGCATCAATGGCCTGAATTGGCAAACGGCTACTAAATCTGAGATGAGGGCCATGAGCTTCATCTACTAAAACAACCATCTCATGTTTATGAATAATTTCTACGATTTTTTTCAAGTCAGTTGCTACACCATAGTAAGTAGGATTGATCACCAGTACTGCCTTGGCGTCAGGGTGTTCAATCACAGTGGCCTCTACCGTTTCTGGCGCAACCCCCACAGCCATTCCTAGTTCATTATCAACTTCAGGCTGCATAAATATAGGAATAGCTCCGCTTAAAATAATTCCGCTGATTATGGAACGATGGGCATTCCTAGGGATGATAATCTTTTCCCCAGGGCCAGCAGTCGCCAAGATCATGGCATAAATACCACCAGTGGTACCATTTATGACAAAAAAACTGTGGTCAGCTCCATAAAGCTGGGCTGCTAAATCTTGGGCATCTTTAATGCATCCATAGGGTTCATAAAAATCATCTAATTCTTCAATGAGGGCCAAATCTAAGGCTAAGGCATCTTTGCCAATTAATTTTTCTAAAGTAGAATGCATGCCTTTACCTTGTTTATGTCCTGGTGTATGAAAAGGAATGACTCCATCTTGTATATAATGCTGCATAGCAGCTAACAAAGGGGTCTCTGTTTGCTTAAAACGCAAGGATGCCGCCCTCCTTTAAATGATTAAATTTATCACTTGACATATTATACCTCAGTTAAAGTTAAAAATGATAGAACATAATGATAACCATTCCGCTATGAAATTGCAGGAACCTCCTCATTTTTATCATAAAGAAATATTTTCTCACCATATAAACTTTCTATAATATTTAATTCCTGCGGTCTAAGTGCTAAATCAAAAGATTTAACAACTTTATAATGTAAAATTTGACTTGATAATATATATCTTTTGAATAAATTGATTTTTTTTATTCCATATATATCAATCGTTAAATGCTCTGGAATAATCTCTAATATCTTGTATAAATTTATATTTTCACAAAATATATCGTATACACTAATACTTTCATTGAGTACATAAAACTTGTATATGGGGTTATCTGTCATATCCAAAGCCACTTGGAAAGTATCTGTATTGTCTTTAAAATGTGTTCCTTTATCACCAAAATTTGTAGTATGAGATATATAAGGATAAACAAAATACTTATCCTTTTCTACCAAATATTTCATAAAGTATTTCTTCCAAGACGTCTCAGGCCACATTACAATGTTCATAGGTAATTTGGAACTCTCATCTATACTAATAGATATGTTTTGAAAATACCATTTTTTAAAATCACTCCATTGTTCAAAACACCATACTTGCCCCCACGAAGAAGCTAATTGCATAAAAAAAGTATCTCCATTACTTTTTATTGGCTCAAAGGGAAGCCATGCTGATTCATTAAACTTCTGAGAATACAATGAGATACCTGCTATTTGCTTATCCAATTTATAAAAAGATAATGCACTTTTAGAATACCTATAAAAATTAGGCGAAACATATAAGTCATCTTCTAAGAGAATTATATTAGAATATTTCTCCGACATATCTCCACACTTTATAACATGCCTGTGTAATCCTAAATGTTCAGACTGCATTTCTACAATCTTCTCACCATGATCCCACAGACAATCATTTGCAATCTGTAAAATATCATCGTTCTCACTTTTGTCGATACTTATTATCAATCTTACCCGATCATCATCATAACGAGCATTGTTCAAAGACAGTAAAATTCTTTTGAGTGACTCTTTTCTGTTATACGCAACAACAATGATTGTTATATCCATTCCTTTCACGCTCCATAACTATATTTGCAGCTTTTGCTATATCATATTCATCACTGGCAAGAGCTGTTAGCCTTTATCCATCATAGTGTTGGACGGCGGAGCAGGTACATCACAACGTCAAGAACACTCTCCTTACACTTTGCATAAGATGGACTACATTAAATAGGGCTTCTAAGGAGGATTTGCATGAGTGATTCTAATACAACTTTACCCTATTTAGAATTTCATTTGACTGATCATTGTAATTTAAATTGTAAAGGTTGTAGCCATTTTTGCCCAATTGCTGACGAAAACAATTTGATAATTGATACATTTCTTAGAGATATGAAGCGTTTATCTGAACTTTTTACAACTATATCAAAAATTAGAATTATGGGCGGTGAACCGCTTCTCCATCCCTTGGTAGCAACTTTTGCCGAAGAAACACGCCGTTTTTTTCCCCATAGCACAATTTGTATAGTCACTAACGGAATTTTATTACCTTCTATGAATTGTATTTTTTATGAAACTCTTCAAAAAAATAACGTCACCTTAGATATCTCTGTATATCCGATAGCAAGAGATAAGATGTCTTCATACATCTTATCTGCATTACAATATGGGATTCCAATTAACTTTACTGATGTCTTTAATTTTCGTAAAGATCTTAATGCTTCAGGTGATTCTGATAAATATTCCACTTTCAAACAATGTGGAAATCGCTTTTGTACTTTTTTAAGAGATGGCAAGGTTTTTCATTGTCGTATTCCTGCTTTATCGAGTATTGCTAATAAAAAATTGGGAGTGAATATACCTGGAGACAGCTACATTGATATTCATACAAATGTTCTTGCCGCTGATATTTTAGAGTTTCTAAATCGACCATCATCAGCCTGCGTCTATTGTACAAAGGCAACTTGGTTTCCATGGGAAGTATCTAAGCGTAAGGAAGATGAGTGGATTGTATGATGTAAAAAAGGGCGCACTGCGCCCTACTGTAATTCTAAACTATCACCAATAGAACATGCTGCCAAGCGAGCAGTACCAGTTGGTAATTCCACCACATACTTACTGCCTGAGGCCATACTGACTTTACCTGGCAGCATATTCTCTACAATTTTTATAATACAATGATTGCCATCCACAAATAACACATCAATAGGATAATTCATACCAATAGTATGCACGCTACTACATGGTGCAATGATCAGTCCATGTCCGATAGGCAGGGAGCTAGTTCCCAATAAACCTTTTAACCGTTGCCAAAAGGTATCAGCTGAGTATACATGCTCAGCCACCACTGTGCCCTTGGTTCTGTTTTTTATACACATACATCCACCAACTTATTTACTGTATTAAAAGCCTACTCCTATATCCCAATACTCTCTTCTAAATCTCCCAGATAAAGACGTAGAACATTGGGAATCTCAAGATCCATAGAGCCTGAACCATAAGCAATTCGCTTAACTTTTAGCTGTTTAGATACATGCCCGAAAGATTTTGCTAACTTTGCTACTATAGCTGCACCAGTAGGGGTAACTAATTCTCGTTTAATATCCCCCGTATAGAAAGGAATACCTTTTAATAGTTCAGCTGTCGCTGGAGCAGGAACTGGCATACGTCCGTGCTGGCATTTTACAAATCCCCCGCCAGCGTGGAGAGGCGAGGCATGTACACTTTCCACGCCTAAAAATTCAAGGCCAATAAAGGTACCTACAATATCTATAATGCAATCAATTGCACCAACTTCATGAAAGTGCACTTTATCAATAGGCATCCCATGAACTTTGGCCTCTGCCTCGGCCAGTATAGAAAAGACTGAAATAGCACCATTTTTCACCGTCTCAGATAAACTGCTGTTATTAATAATTTCACGAACATTATAGAGGTTGCGAGATTTTTGAAACCATGATCTTTTTAGCTCAACATTAAAATAGCGAGCACTGATACCCCGTTTCGTTACTTGTTTGCTAATGAGTTGATAAGAAGAAATCGGCAGCTTACTAATCTCTGCCTGTAAGTATTCGAAAGGCAGGCCAGCATCAAGTAAAGCCCCTATCATCATATTTCCACTAATACCTGAGAAACAGTCCAAATAAATTGTTGTCATTATATTCACCTCAATGATTGAATTAAACGTTACTCACTAGCAGCTACTTTATCTCTTAGAAGAAGACTACTGCTCCTATTTATAAATAACGTCATAAAGAAAACTTGGCTTTCGCCAAGCCTCAATGCAGGCTAAAGCCTTAGTTTCCTTTACTTGGAACCGCAAAGTGTTATACTATCTGATTCCGTAAAAAATACAAAAGACGAGAGGTAATTTCTACCACTCGTTATCCTTCGTGGATTCGTGAACGTAAAAAACTCTAGGATTACTCTTCATGATTAAAGCCTTGCGTATTATTGTATCACGCTAGATCATCTTACATCAATAGGACTAGTTATGAACTGATGCCAATTTAAACCATTATTTATCATTATAAGAGCAACATTATATACCATCTTGCTTGAAAAAGAGTTATAGGCATCGTTGCCATTACATTTGGATATTATCTATGGCGTCTAAAACATCTTTTGTATAGCTAAAAATAGGTATGCGTGGGATAACAAATGGTGGGTCTTCTTGTTTGCAAATTCCCGGTCTAACTGTAAATCCCCTACTATAACCTAATCCAGTTGCAATTCGAATGGTTTCCGAATTATAGCATCCAGCCGGATAAGCTATAGCGTCGATCTCTATTCCTAACGTTTTTTCTAAAGTTTGTTTAGAATAGAATAGCTCGTTCCAAACAAGATCTTGAGATTCTTCAGATAAAGCAGCATGGGATACAGTATGAGATCCAAAATTCATACCAGAAGTATACATTTCTTTTATTTGTTGTGCTGTTAGCCGATCACTGTATTTGTCAATAAACCCTGTAATGACAAAAAACGTTGCTATGCAATTATTCTGCTTAAGAATAGGAAAAGCATAATTATAATTATCCTGATAGGAATCATCAAAGGTTATCAGAATAGGTTTTGCTGGCATTTGGATTTCTTTTCCTAACAAATACTCTTCGAAGGTTTTTAAAGAAATGGTTTCATACCCATTTTGTTTTAATTTAGTTAAATCCAAAAATAGACGCTCAGGTGTTACTGTCAGTGCATTAGAATTATAACCTATGCGATGATATACGAGAACTGGAATAGAACACTTATTACCAGCGGAGCTAGAGTGTATTGTACACAAGCAGATCAATATAACAATGATTGACCTAAAACTAATTTTGATATACTTACTCAAGATAACACACCTTCCAATATAATATTTAACAACATTTGCCTCGTTAGATTAATGATATAAGCTTGTTTTAGCATATGCGAAAAACCTTAGAAATATAAATAACCTCACTTCCAACATTGGATAGGAGAAACATTACTGTGTCCTTTAAAACAAACATAACTACAAATATAAAAACCATAGGGACGCAGAGAATACGGAAAAAAGATTGTTATTACAACCCCTCTGCGGTTCGTAAAACTTATATATTCTATAAAAAAAAGCGCAAGAGGCGTAATGCTCTTGCGCTTTTTAGCTATGTCTTATTTTTATCTAGTTAATGAGAATATCCTTTTATAACTCGCTAATATTATGACATTACTGCGTGATTCCAAAAATCCAGCTGTTTGGTTATATCAACAACTTGCAATTTGGCAAAGTTTATCCAGGAACGAGATGCCTGTGACAAGTACGTACCCTTTCGCCATATTATGCCTAAATGCCAATAGATTGGAGGAGAATCTACGCTTATAATCTTAATATTGGTACTACTTAATTTTTCACAAACCTTTAGGGGTAAAAAGGCTATGCCCAGATGATCTGAAACGATGTTAACCATAAATTCCCACTGTGAGGTTTCGCATACAATATTTGGCTCAAAACCAGCGCCAATACAGGCGTCGTATATTGGCTTATATAGACCGAAATCTTGTCTATATAATACAAATTCTTCGTCTTTTAAGTCGGAAAACTTAACATTTTTTTGGTTGGATAAAGGATGGTTATTGTTTACAATTAACATAATAGGACTCTTAGCAATTTCATAGACTTCAAATTTGCTTTCATTAACAGGCAATACGGCGACTCCGACATCCAGATTTCCATCTTCAACCCCTGCTTCAATGGCTTTAGAACCTGATTCAAAAAGTTTCATTCTGATATTAGGATACTGCTGGTGAAAAAGACCAATTATTCCTGAGAAAAACATTTCACCTACCATAGGAGGGATTCCAATGCGAATGTCTCCTTTTTGTAGGTTCGTAATATCATTCAGTTCAGTTTGTATATCCTGAATTGCTTGGACCACTTTCTGTACTTGGCCTTGGACCACTATACCGTAATCAGTTAGCTCCACATAATGAGAAGAACGATTAAATAACAGGACACCCAATTCGTCTTCAAGCATTCGAATCATTTTACTTATTGCCGGTTGAGACACATATAAGGATTTGGAAGCACCAGTAAAACTTTTCTGTTTTGCGACTTCAAGAAAATATAATAACTGGTTTATTTCCAAAACACCCTCCTATCAGGTCAATAACATATGGTTATTGTCGCTATCACAACTGTGTATTTCACTTAGGAAAATCCCAATTATATAATATTTCCAGCGAAACCTATCAACTCGCAAAATATTATAAAGGGGGAGCTTAAAATGTTTAAAGATGATTTATCATCTCCTGGCGAGGATCTTGCCAATACAGTGAACAATCCGACTACAGACGAGCATGAGCAGCTAGTTTCTACACCTGCATTTAAAGATATAACGCAGGATCCAAAATTTTGGGAGCGAGCAGTACTATCATAAGAGGCTCTAGACATCATTCATCATTGATATATCGAGATTCCATGTGAATAGCCGTTTTGCGCCCAATCATTGGATTTAACAGCTTATGGGGCGGTTCATGGTAATATTTTACCATACGTACCTGTCTTTGTAAAAAACTTATAAGGAGTTGGCGTGAAAATACATCTAGAAAGCCACTTAAAACGATAAGTTTTAAGCGGCTTTTTACCCTTGAGAGAACAAAATAATGGTAAAATAAAATCCAATTCCATTTATTTACTTATCAGCAAAGGTTTTAGCAATCTGAATCACTGCTGGCCCAAGAAGCACAATGAAAATTGTAGGAAAGATAAACAAGACGAGGGGAAGCATCATTTTAATCGGTGCCTTCATAGCTTTTTCTTCGGCCTGCTGTTTGCGTTTTTCCCGCATGCTAGCAGACTGTACTCTCAGAACATTACCAATACTAACCCCCAACTGATCAGCTTGTATTAGGGATGTAGTAAACATTGACAAATCAGAAACAGCGCAACGTATTCCTAAGCTTGCCAGGGCATCGCGACGACTTACGCCCATACGGATTTCCTGGAGTACTCGGTTAAACTCGTCAACCAACGCGCCTTTCATCTTTTCCGTTAATTTGGCTAAGGCTCCATCAAAGCCAAGACCAGCTTCCACACTAACTGTCAACAAATCAAGTACATCTGGTAAATCCTTTTGAATACTTAGTTTACGTGCAGCAATCTTCTGAGCGAGCATCATAATTGGTATAATCAGTCCTATAACAAAAAAAATCATGCTCAAACCCACTACCTTATTAGCAGGCACTTTACTTACAATGAGCAATAATCCAATAACCCCTGGTAAACAGACTGCCAAAAAACCACACAATAGAAAAAATTCATCCACGCTTAACTGACCAAAGCCACCAGCCATGACCATGCGTTCTTCCAGACTCCGTCTAAGGGACTGAGGAGCTAGCCTCATGAAGGTTTCAGCTAAACTCTTGGTCACTGGCGATAAGATGCGCTTGGAAAATGGTTTAGCTAATTCCTCATCAATATCGCTGCGCCCTTGATTCCCAGTCTCTAAGGCTTTAAGTCTCATCTCAATAGCCCCCTGTGCCGGTACATAGGCACTAAGGAATAGGTATCCCAGTAAAAAAATAGTAATAGACGCGAGCACTGCAATGAGAATCACCATGTCGTTCACCACCTTTATTTGGCTCACTTTGGCCAAAAAACCTCATTCGGTAGATTAATACCATTAGCAGCAAGTTTATCCATAAACTTAGGCCTAATGCCTGTGGGCTTAAAATTCCCGATAATTTTATTATTTTCATCTTTGCCTTTTTGTTCAAAGATGAAAATATCCTGCAGAGTAATGACCTCACCTTCCATACCTTGCACTTCAGTCAAGTGAGTAATACGGCGACTACCGTCCTGCAGACGAGTCTGTTGGAGGACCAGGTCAACGGCCGAAGCAATTTGTTCACGGATAGCCCTTACGGGGAGGTCTAGGCCAGCCATCAATACCATCGTTTCCAGACGGCTAATCATATCCCTTGGACTGTTTGCATGACCTGTTGTCAAGGAACCATCATGACCAGTATTCATCGCCTGCAACATATCTAGGGCCTCGCCGCTTCTAACCTCTCCTACTACAATCCGATCTGGCCGCATCCTCAAGGAGTTTTTCACTAGTTCCCGCATACTAATAGCACCTTTGCCTTCAATATTTGCCGGACGGGTTTCTAGTTTTACAACATGATCCTGACGCAGTTGCAGCTCAGCTGCATCCTCAATCGTAACAATACGCTCATCATCAGGAATAAAAGAGGATAATATATTAAGAGTGGTCGTTTTACCTGAACCTGTTCCCCCTGATACTACAATATTAAGCTTACCTTCCACACAAGCCCGCAAGAAATCAGCCATTTCCTGGGTCAAGGTGCCAAAGTCAACTAAATTGTGAATCTGCAAAGGATCTTTGGCAAATTTACGGATGGTAATACACGGTCCCCGGAGTGCTAGTGGCGGAATAATGGCATTCACTCGGGAGCCATCAGGAAGGCGTGCATCAACCATGGGAGAACTTTCATCAACACGCCGCCCCAAGGGGGCAACAATTTTTTCAATCACTTGCATAACATGGGCATCATCACGAAAACATACATCCGTCAATACCAGCTTACCTTTACGTTCAACATATACTTGACTGGCGCTATTAACCATGACCTCAGATACGCTATCATCTTTCAGCAAGGGATCAATTGGTCCAAACCCCAGAACTTCATCCACGATTTCAATAATGACTCGGCTACGATCGCCTCGCAGGACAGGTACAGTTTCCTCATCCATCACCACATTAGAAACCCTGGCTACGAAATCTTCCAATAACTGTTTATCCACGTTTTTGTCAGTAAGACCTTTGCTTTCTTCTAGACTCATCTCATCAACAATACGCTTATGAATACGCCCTTTAAGACTTTGGAAAGGGTCAACCTTGACTTGAATAACAGGCTTACCCTTATCTTTACATTGAGCAGACTGTTCTGTTTGTTTTTGCGATTCCAAACGTTTTAGTAGTGACATCATTCTCACCTTTCACTGAATCAGAGTAGAACCATATAAACCATAACCAGTAACCTCAGTGCTAATATCTCCGGGAATTACCATCTGCATAAACTTGCCTGTTACATAATTGTCATTGCCACTTTCGCCTACCCCTTCCAAGAAAAAAGCGGCAAAACCTACAATCAGTACATCACTACGCCCATTTACGTCTAATGAATCAATGACAGGTACTATGAGTATCCGAGGTGAGCCTTCTCCCTTCGTCTCAAAAGTGGCTGCCGGGTCCAAAGCCATTCGATAGTCCACACCTTCACTGGTAGGTCCAGACATATTGCCTGTCTCAGTTGATACCCAATCACCAATATGCAGCTGTTTGCTATAGCCTTTTTTGATATTATTCTGGTATACAGGTGATCCACTTCCACCTAGTGCAAGTGCCCCAAAATTACCACTGTAGCCACTGCCTCCACCTTCCTTTAAAGTATAGGTTTGACCATAGATAAATTGTTGTTTTGCAACACCAAAAGGCACTACACCGCTAGCTCCTGTAATTGGTCTGATCGCTGCAACCGCTCGCGCCCCGACATTCGCTGAGATCATCTCAAAAACTTTACCAAAAAAGAAGGGTACTGTCCGATTAGCATTTACTGTTAAAACAGTATTATTATTGCTAATACTTACCCCAACCACATCACCATCCATGCCATTCTGCGCCGCATAACTATAGGCACTGTCGACTGCCGACTGAGGATCACCAGGCAAATCCTGCACACCTGCTAGTGCAGCTGCATCTGCCATATTCACGAGACGAGTCTTATTTAAATACATGTTACCCACATCAACGATGAGGGCAGCGAAACCCATCATAACCGTCATGGAGAGCGCAACGATCACAATCGCCGCTCCCTTTTCTTCACGTAACAATCTTATCATTTTCGCCACCTACTCCACTCGCATGGTGGCAGCCCCCTGCACCATAAATCCTGGTGGAAAAAACGGACTCATTAGCTGAGTAATGGCCTGGGCTGGCTTTGCAACAGTTACAGTGACTCTACTACCCCGAATTCTAGTCGTTGGCGAAATGGTGATTGTTAGCTGAGTTATATCAATTTGGCTAGCCGCCGTCTTTACTACTGTCGTTATAGCCGTATCACTATCACCTAATGCTGCCGAACGTGCTCCTTCCCTAGCAGCTTCAGCTAATACCATATATTGATTGATAATCAAGCCGAACTCCATCACCCCAACTACCAACAACAATAACACTGGCAGCATGAGAGCGAACTCTACCAAAGCCTGCCCCCGGTTATTTTTTATATATCTATTCAGTAAAACCATGCCTGCCATCTCCTACCACCCTTATTACAGAAAAATAAGGAAAAAATTGTACACTCTGATGTTATAAGAAAAGACTTGGCTTATGCCAAGTCTTTAGCGCAGGCAACAGCCTTAGTCCTTTAAGAGAAAACCTCCGGCTTGTACCGAAGGTTAGCAGTAGACATTTCCGCTTATATAATAATTTAGGATTACTACGGATTCAACTTTCCATTCACAGTTCCAAGTATTCCGTTAAGACCACTACCCATAGTCGTCATAACACCAACAACGACTACTGCAATCAGGGCTAGAATCAGTCCGTATTCCACCATACCTTGACCTTTCTCATTACGCAGCATTGCTCTTACCATTTGAATCATTAACATGACTATTCCTCCCTTTAATTATTTATTTCTTATTTCATTCTGTATGTATCACTTCTTGATTAAATTATATCAGATTGGTTTAGTCGTTCAATAGGAACTCATTCCTATCTTTTGCGGTAAAAAAATAGGTCCTAAGTAGCTATACTTAGGACCTATAGATACGAATAAATTACCACAGCAGCGCAGAGAACGCAGAGAGTAAAACTACATTAAATATAAAGGTCGCAAAGAAGCACAAAGGACACAAAGAAAAGTAAATATCTTCTTTGTATCCGCATACCGACTTTGCCTCTTTGTTCTAAAAATAGGGGGAGTCATCTATTTACACTAGGAATTGTTCCTCTATACATGTTACCACAAAGTCCAGTCCTCTGATAATAGTCCCCATACTTTGGAAAGGTATTGAGCAGCAATTGTTCTTCCCGTCGTAATCTCACAATCAAAAATATAATTTGCCCAATAGAACCAATCATCATTGATAAAGAAGGAAATATCATAATGTTAGCAATAGCCCAAACAATATAACAAACATATAGTGGATGCCGAGAATACTTATAAATACCATGGGCGACTACAGTATGAGCTTCAGGGACAATCGTGAGGCAATCTTTGAGACAAAGAAGTGCCCATAGGACAAAGGGATAAGGCAATATAGATAAAAAGCGTCCCATCTGTTGCAAGGCTTGCATATGAGGGAATTCAAGCTGCGGATCTGCTATTGATACAGCCACAAGACTAAAGCCGAAAGTAGCTCCAAGACTAATAATTCCTGTGGATAATCGGGTATCAATACTCTTAGGCTCACGCACTAAACTACGGGTTAGAAAATATATGTCAAGCAAACTGATCGCGATCACCGGAATCCCCCACAGTAAATGATCACTTGATATGAAAAGCATCATAATAGTGCGCACAACAATGACTATTAAAAACACAGTTACCATGCCGCTTACGATAAATCTAAATCGCTGATGCTTGCTATCTCCTACAACCATCGAATATCAATCTCCTAACAGACTCTGTTTAAAACAACCTTTAAACTATTGTAAATTCACCTTAATCGTTATTTTAGTACCAGTGCCTTTTACAGACTTAATGAATAATTCGCCATTTAAAAGATTGATCCGCTCACGCATACCAACTAAGCCAAAACTCTCACTACCGACATTCTCTGCAGTGTCAAAACCTTTACCATTATCTTCAATTGTTACTGACAACATCTCTCGGCGAAATTCCATAACGATATTAATCACACTAGCCTCTGCATGTTTCTCAACATTATTGACAGCTTCTTGAATGGTTCTAAATAAGCCAACTTCCACATAAGAATCCAAGCGCCGTTCCTCACCAAGCACTCTAACTGCAGAAATAATGCCACTACGTTCTTTGGCCGTATCCAAAAAACGTTTAACAGTAGGCACCAATCCCAAATCATCCAGCGTCATCGGACGGAGATCAAAAATAATTTTACGAGTTTCTTTAAGACATATCCGAACTTGTTCCCTAAGATCAGCAAATTCTTTTTTTGCCCGCACCATGTCAATATCAATCAGTCGTTCACAAACTTCGGCCCGAAAAACGATATTAGCCATGGCCTGTGCTGGCCCATCATGAATTTCTCGAGACACCCTACGGCGTTCTTCTTCCTGGGCTTTAATAATTTTAGAGCCAAATATTTGACTTTGCTGCATCGACTCAATCTTGAGTACCACGCCATCCATTTGATCCCCCAAATAGCCTAGAACGGCCCCCACCTGAGTGGTTAATGCTTCAGCCTTAGCTACTGTATTTTGCATAGAACGTAATCTAAGCTCCATTTCATCCCGCTGGCGACGCAAATTTTGTTCATGGGATCTAGCCACCGCGAGTTCCACCTGAATATTTTTAGCATCATCATAAGCAGTCTTAATATCCTCTTCTGAATAAATTCGAAAATTGCGACTAACTTCCATTAATCTAAGTCTGGAGCGCCGTTCTTTTTTTTCCAATTCATCCACTTTGAAAATAACATCAATCATTTCCTGTTTAATACGTTCCACGTCTTTTTTTACATTTTCCACTTCATTGCGAGCAGCCTCATAAATCTCATAAATCTGATTCTTGCCCATTTCTACAGCAGCTATTGTTTTCTTTACAATTCCGTCCAGTGTCTTAATGTCTAATTTCACCATATAGTCACCCTAACAATCATTTATCATAATAATATGCCATTCGCTAAAATATTGCTTTATACCTGCTAAAACTCTATAATACAGTATTTTACAATGCACGTCTTATATCATATATCAATATTAATAATTTTGCGAATAACCACCATACCAACAAACTGGCTAACCATACCAGCCATCAACATAGCCTTCCCCATAGGATGTACAAACAATATTTTTATATATTCAGGATTGATTAAATAAATAATACCACCCATAACAATCGGTAGCATCCCGATAATGATTCCTGAAATTTTGCCCTGAGCAGTCAACGTCTTAATGTGTCCTTTGATTTTAACCCGCTCTCTAATAGTATTGGCAATACTATCAAGCACTACCGCCAAATTACCACCTACCTGACGCTGAATGAGTACAGCTGTAATGACCAAATCCAAATCATCACTATTCACTCTTTTGGCCATATTATTTAGGGCCTCCTCAGTTAGTACCCCTAAATTCATCTCTTTCAGTACTCTGGCAAATTCCTCACCAATAGGTTTAGGCATTTCCCTAGATACCATCTCAATGGCCTGCATAAAACTATAGCCTGTCCGTAGTGCATTCGCTATCTGAATGATCGTATCACCTAATTGATCATTAAAGGCTTTTCTGCGCTGATCTATCTTCAGGCCTAAGATAAGTAACGGCATACCAAACCCTATCATCCCACCCATCAACCCGAGCAACATGCTACCACTCAAAAGAATGAGCACCACTGCTCCAAGCACAGCTCCCCCTAGACAAATAACCATAAACTCAGCACCACGCATAGGTAGAGCGGCTTGAATTAATTTGTGTTCTATAAAACGGGACCATTGCACAGATTCAAAGTGTTTACTCATATTTCTAATTAGAAGATACCACCCGCTTTGAATGCTAGTATGGGGTAATACCTTGGTAAGTGGTGGCAGTTGTTTATCAAGAGGACTCTCTTTAACATACTGTTCAATACGACTACTGATTGTATATTGTTTAGCAATAAAATAGTTATAACATAGGGTAACGATCGTTAGCAACGTAATAAATGCTAATACGGCAATCAAGAACGCCATATACTTCCCCCCTAGCAAAACAACCGCTTAATTCTACTGACCATACTTAGGGATTCGATTGGAGCCTCTAATTCTACATTCGCAATAGCCCTCGCTAGCTTGTATACACTTTGGGCTATTACGGTTTCAGGATGACTGATCACAAAGGGGATACCCCTGTTGACAGCCCCCAATACTGTTTTACCATCACTAGGCAAAGTCGCGATAAAATCATGACGCAAGCTTTCTTCTACCTCACTGGTCTGTATACCACCTTCAGAGCCCGCCCTATTCAACACAAGTTTTATCTTTTCTGCTGAATAATTAAGAGATTCCATAATCTCCAAACATAGTTTAACATTTTTTATGGCCGGTAAATCCAGGGATGAGATCACTAGTATACAATCAGCAGCATCAAGGACACTGAGCATAACTTCATTAAAGACCGGAGCAGTATCAACTATGACATAATCAAACATGTTGACCATTGTTTTTAAAATCTCTGTGAAATGATTGGCTGTAATAGAATCAGCCTGCTCGGGGCGCAATGGCGCTGATAACACTTTGACTTTATTATTATAGTCAGTCAGATAACTTTCTAGCAAATTACTATCCAGGTTATCAATATCCCGTACCAAATCAGCAATCGTAGCCTTCGGCATGACATTCAGAAATAAGCCTACATCACCAAACTGTAAATCAGCATCAATCATTCCCACTCGAACGCCCAGCTTATCAGCCAAGGCCACTGCCAGATTGGTGGAAATTGTAGTTTTGCCAACACCGCCCTTAGTACTGAATACAGTAATTATTTTACCTTTTTCAGACTGCTTGACTATACCGTTAAGTATACTTTTGCGTTTCTGTTCACTATTATACACTTGCTTTATAGCCTGTAAGAGCTCATCACTGGTAAAAGGTTTTATCAAATAATTTTTAGCCCCAGCAATCATGGCACGGCGCAGATATTCCTGTTCCCCCTGCACGCTCATCATAATAATATTAGCACCTTGTACATTGGTCATAATAACTTCGGTAGCAGCAATGCCATCCATACCAGGCATATTAATATCCATCAAGACAACATCAGGCTCTGTCAATTTAGCTTTTTCAATTCCTTCCAATGCATTTGCTGCCTGGCCGACCACAACGACTTCAGGATGAAACTCCAGCAGTTTGCAAATATTTTCCCTGATGTCCATAATATCATCAACGATCAGAATTTTTATTTTTTCGCTCATTTTTAGTCCCTCCTACAGGGTCTTCTTTAAGAAAAGCTTTCATTTCAGGCGTGGCTTGTGGCAAATACTCTGTGGGATCAACAATCGTAGGTGTAACAAGAATAATCAGCTCTGTTTCCCCGCGGCTATAGGAAGTACTGGTAAACAGTTTCCCCAGAATCGGAATATCTGCCAGAAAGGGTACTTTCGTAACATCATTACTGGTTTGATGAGAAAGCAATCCACCGATCGCCATTGTCTGACCGGATAACAAGGCAATGGATGTTTCCGCCTTATTCATTTTAATTGGGGGAATATTCATATTGCTACCCAGCTCAATTTTATGGGTAGAATTCCAATCTAGGGAGCTGACTTCTGCCTTGAGTTTGCTGTTAATGAGCCCCTCAGCATTTACTTCTGGTGCTATATCCAGCTTTATGCCATAGTCTTTCCACTCAATACTAATTTGCCCATTCTGATTACTGATCGGTATGGGAATTTGACCACCAACCATAATATTAGCCTTCTCACCACTTAAAGTAATAACATTAGGCCGAGATAAGATCTTTGCTGAACCATTTTTAATCAATGCTGTTAGCTGTCCATTAATATTGCTATATGTATGTAAGCCTCCCAGTACAGAACCTGCAGAAACGGTATTGGTCGCACTTTGTCCAAAGTAAAAACTACCTGGCGCACTAATATCATTACCCCATTTTATCCCCATTTCTTTAGTTTTTTCTTTATCGATTTCGAGGATAACTGCTTCAAATTTAACCTGTAACGGTTTTGTCATTTCCAGCAGATTAACGACCTTGTCGCCATAAGCTTCAGCTACTTTTTCAGCCCGCAATTTTTGATACTGACTGTTAACCTTACCTTCTAGAATAATTGTTTTACCAATTTTACTTACTTTAAGGTCATCGAGACCAATAATATTTTTTATCTCATTGGCAATAGGCACATCATCAGCCGCCACTTCTACTTGGAAACTATCCCGCTTGCCAGCTGACCAAACATGTAATGTAGTGGTGCCAGGCGCCTTACCGATCAACAATACTTCATTCGCTGATACGACCACTACATCTGCAATGTTTGGACTGGCAATAGCAACCTTTTCTATAGCATAAAAATTCATAACCCGTGATTGATTCACAGCTACTTCGACTTTTTCGGCTGCTGCTACAGTTGAAACTATTAACATACTACAAAGCACCAATAATAATGCTATATATAGATTACGTTTACTGAACATTGCTTTTGCCTTCTTTCATGGTTAGTACTCTACACTTTCAGCCTTTGTGCCTCGAATAACCTGAATTCCTTTATTGTCAGGAATAGGCTTAAATGTAACTGGAGACGCTTCTTGCCGATTAACATATACAGGCTGGCTAGGCGTTGAAGGCTGAGAAGACGGTGCCTGCTCTTTTTTTACAGGTGAAACATGGGATCCTACTAAATCCTTGGGGCTGACAGTCTCAGTAATAACGATGCCATTTAACGGCAAATAGGGTCTAAGTATCAAGCGAATTTTACCTTTTTCCTCAGCTAAGGTTAATTGGGCTGCCTCATCAGGCGTTACTGCCATGGTCACGGTCCCTGTTTTGCTAAGTTCTTTCGTACTGTCTTTAACAGTTGTATTCGTTGCACCTATTTCCGTATCACGGTTGGCTGCTAGCACTAATACATTTTGCATTAAAACATAGCTAACATTATCACCTACAGTACCAGCATCAAACGTCACTACGATATCAGTATAATCACCAGCTTTAACAAAGCCAGCAACACCTGTCACTTCATTAACGGCCACCGTCACTGCCCGTTTATCCCGTGGAATGATGCCCGTAAAACCCACTGACTTACCTTCACGTATTAATCGCCGTTCACTCACTTGCTCACCACTAACAATGTGCTCCCTGGTCACGATTCCGACCACCTTATCTAATGAGGCCACAGCGCCAGGCTGTATATATTCAGGTGGTACTTTTACTTCACCCACCATCTCAGGCGTAATCTTAGTTTTTGGAGGAATATCAACTTTAGCTACAATGACTGATACCCCTTGCTGACCAGCCTGTCCGCTCGTTACCCCTTTTAAATAATTATATACTAATATGGCTGTCATCAGACTGAATAATAACGCAATCGCCAATAATTTTTTATTTGATAATTTAGTCATTATACCCTCCTAAATACCACTGACTCTCTTACGTTCTATTGTACTAAAAGAACATCTGATTATCATCAGACTGCCGCCTTAAAAATAACCAGATTAAAGTCATGCTTTCCTAGGACTGCAGGCCTACAATGATTAAATAAGAAAAGACTTGGCTTGTACCAAGTCCTCAGACGCAGGCAGAAGCCAAGTCTTTCTTACTTGAAATCAAGAAAGTGTTATACTTTCTTGATTCCGAAAAAAAGACAGAGTCCTTTTTAGGCACTCTGTCACTCCTATCCATATTAGAGTCTCTTTATTATTTCAGATGTAAGGCGTCCCGAACTTCTTCCCATATAACAATTGGGGTTTTTGCAAATCCGTTAAATACTGTCGCAGATGCCGAGGTATAGGCCCCGCAGTTAGGCACTAAAATTAAATCACCGATTTCAAGAGGCGCTACCATTTTGTCAGTAAACAGAATGTCCAAGGAATCACAACTTGGTCCTGCAATAGTAGCTGGTATTTGCTCACCGCTTTTAAAAGTCTCCAACTCAAAATCCCAATGATCAAAGATAACCCCGGAAAAAGTTCCATATAAACCATCATCTAAAAAATACCATTGGTTACCATTACGCTCTTGTGTACCAATTACACTGGTAATAAGATTGGATACAGTACCACACATAAACCGCCCCGGCTCAGCCCAGATTTCAGTATCTGGAAAATCTCGAACCAATAACTCACGTATGTCTTGAAGCATACCTACTATATCGACATTTTCCGTAATGGTCGGAATGGGGAAACCACCACCAATATCAAGAATACGCATATTAAAGCCAGCGTTCTGGGCCTCATCAAATAAACGACGGCAAATTCCCAGTGCCTCAACATAGGCCTCTGAGCTGGAGGATTGGCTACCCACATGGAAACATAGACCAGCTACATCAAGACCTTGCTGCCTTGCCAGTTCCAGCAGATGCAAGACATCATCAGGATGAGCACCAAATTTTTTATTTAAATCAACTAATGCTCTAGGATTATCAACTCTAACCCGCAGGAGTACACTGCCACCAGGTATCGCCCTGGCCATTTTACCAATTTCACTTTCACTATCAAAGGTAAATTTATATACACCGGTTTCCTTGGCTACCCTAAGCCCGCTTGGAGTTTTAACAGGATTGGCATACACCATTCGTTCTGGTGCGATACCCATTTCCGTCAATAACCGCATCTCTCCGTCTGAAGCTACATCAAAATACGAGCCTAGTTCAGCCAACTTCCGAAGAATTCCCTCATTTGGATTGGCCTTTACCGCATAGTACAATTTAACCCCTGGTAATTGTTCAGCCAAAAAAGCATAGTTGTGTTCAACTTGTTCCATCGACAACACCAATAAAGGTGTGTCATATTGCTCCGCTAATTTTTTAACAGTTTCTTGCGATAATTTGAAATAACTGTTCATATCCCTCTCCCATCCTCATTGTTATTTTGTTTTACGTAAAAACCTCTTTACTTATATTGTCCATTCCATAAAAAAGTAACGATATGATTGTATCATACACCACCAAAAGTGCAATAAAAACTTTAATAAAAGTAGATAAGACTTCCACATAATATGGAAGCCTTTTATTTACCTGTCATTAAACGATAACCTACACCTGATTCGGTGATAATATATTTAGGCTGTGCTGGATTAATTTCAACTTTGCGGCGTAATTGTCCAATATAGACTCTGATATAATGTGTATCTTCATTATACGAATTGCCCCATACTGTTTTTAATAAATATTTATGAGTCAATACCTTGCCGATATTTTGCGCGAGTATTTTCAATATCTCATACTCTGTGGGCGTCAGCTTTATTTCCTTGTCGCCTCTCATGACATGCCGACCAACTAAATCAATAACTAAGTCGCCACAAGTTAATATGGGAGCATTTTCGGCGGTTATTGCATGACGCAGAGCAACTCTGAGGCGTGCCAATAATTCACCCATGCTGAAAGGCTTAGTGACATAATCATCTGCCCCGGCATCCAATGCTTCAATTTTTTCACTTTCTTGATCACGGGCCGTCAGAATTAGGATCGGCACCTTTGACCATTCTCGAATAGCCGTAACCACTGCTTTTCCGTCAATATCAGGCAGCCCCAAATCTAACAAAATCAAATCAGGCTTACATATAGCCGCTCTATTGATACCTTCCTGCCCGGTTTTACATTCGTCAACTTCATAGCTATGGGCAGTAAGGGATACCTTTAGCAATCGCCTTATCTGCGGTTCATCATCAATCACTAAAATACGTGCCCCTATATCCATCATTCACACCACCTGTTCATAGTCTGTTTTTGCTAATTCAGCGGTTTTAAAGTTAAAATGATGTTAGCACTTCTGTGCTAACGAAGCGACTCACGAAAATCTTTTGCAAAGATTTGGTTCGCTGCTTCTATTTCCGGTTGCTCGCTAAAGGGAATAGCAAATGTCATTATTGTACCACCGCCAGACCGGTTTTCAGCATGAATATAGCCCCCATGTGATTCAATAATCCCTTTACAAATAGATAGACCCAGCCCTGTACCGCTAACGCTTTTAGGCTGCTCCACCCTGTAAAATTTATCAAAAACCTGAACCAGATATTCAGATGGAATACCTGCCCCCCGGTCAGCCACTGATATCTTTACCACAGTTTCATCTTGGCTGGCGGTAATGTCAATTTTACTGTCATTGGCTGAATACTTACAAGCATTATCAAGTAGATTGATCAAAACCTGCTCTAATAATACACAGTCCGCCCTTACTAAGGGTAAATCTTCAGGGATATTAATCAATAACGGTCTGCCCTCAATGCACTTAGCCACTCGCCGCAGGGCAATGCCAATTACATCTTCCACGTCACACCAATCTTTTTTTAATTGCATCATGCCACTTTCCAGTCTGGCGGTATCCAGAAGATTGGCTACCAGACGATCCATGCGGGCCGCTCCTTCTTGCACCGTTTCCAACAGTTCTTTTTTATCTGCACCTGAATATACGCCCTCAGTATCTAGCAAACTCGAAATAGCTCCAATAATAGATGCCAAAGGTGTTCTTAGTTCATGAGAAATAGAATTAAACAAGGCAGTACGCAACTTGTCAGAAGCCACCAACAATGATGCTTGTCCTGCCTGTTCAGCCAGATTAACCCGTTCAACAGCAATAGCCGCAAGTCCTGCCCATGCTTCAATCAATCTCCTTTGGACTGGAGTCAGCATTTCCCCCTGAATGTGAATACCCAAAATGCCCATTGCATTGCCGCTTGTCGTCAATGGAACATACATATACGTAGCTCCTGGCAATGTTTCAGTATAGCTTCCAGCAATTTCACCATGTTCATAGGCCCAGATAGCTACTGTCATTTCGCTAGCATCAATAGTTGCCTTTGCTGTCCCCGCTTCGCCAACCAGTACAAGCTTACCATTTTTCTCTGGCAAAAACACAACTACTGGCCTTTCGAGGATTTGCCAAACTTGATCAACCAAATTGCGTACAATAATACTGGCATCAGCCACTGCTGCAATATCGCGACTGAAAGCATATAATGCTCGAGTAGATTTTTCCCGTTGCTTGGCAAGCATAACCTCTACCCTTAGTTTTTCTGTTTGTTCACCAATTATAAACGCTACCAGGAGAAATAGGGGTAAACTCCATACATAACGAAGATCTGCTACACTTAAACTGAATATAGGTAAAATAAATAAAAAATCAAAGAGCACTACACTACATACTGCTGTTACATAGGAAGGTCCTTTGCCCCACCATACTGCTGATAAGAGTACAGGTAGCAAGTACAAGATCATAACATGTACGGGATCGACATACTCACGCCACCACCAATTGCCAGCGGTAACCAAGGCTACCATCAATAGCCCTGCCATATAATTGCGCCATGACATGGGCACAGTGGCTACCCTGGTTTTGACTTTCGGTTCATCCTTTACCTCAGTCGTCCCTTGAATGACATGGATATTCATACCACCGCTATGGCGAATCAGCTTATCCACCACCGCTTTACCACTTAACCATTCCTGGACACGCCCTTGTATTGGTTTCCCAACTACTAAATGAGTAACATTATGCTCCCTGGCCACTGACAAGATTTCCTCAGTCAGATCATTGCCTGTCACACTCAAGGTTTTAGCACCCAGTTCTTCAGCTAACCTCATATTGCGAAAAATACGATCCCGTTCTTTCTCACTTAAGCCTAATCGTAGGGGTATTTCAATATGCACCGCCAATAATTCAGCCTGGAGTCCACGAGCTAACCTGCGGGCTGCCCTTATGAGCTGAGCTGAAAACGGGCTGGTGCTAACGCAAACCATTACCCGTTCACCAGCTGGCCAAGGTCCAGTAATATCATGCGCCTGCATATATTCATGTAAGTCTTTATCTACACGATTGGCTGTAAATCTAAGAGCTAATTCCCGCAGAGCATTAATATTTCCTGGGCGGAAAAATTTATTCAGCGCCAATTCAGCTTGATTAGGTATATATACTTTGCCTTCCTTCAATCGCTTGATTAATTCATTAGGAGGGATATCTATTAGTTGCACCTGATCAGCCTGTTCCACAATACTATCGGGTACAGTCTCTCGTACTGTTACACCAGTAATCTGGGCTACGATATCATTTAAGCTTTCAATATGCTGAATATTTAAGGTAGTATATACATCAATACCAGCATTTAATATCTCTTCTACATCCTGAAATCTACGTACATGACGAGATCCCACCACATTGATATGATCTAGTTCATCCACTAGCACGACCTTGGGCTTACGTTCTAAAATCCCATCAACGTCCATCTCGCGTACAACTTTATTGCAATACTCAATTTCTTTCGCTGGCAGCCGTGGCAAACCTTCCACCATTTTTTCCGTTTCAGGGTGGTTATGAGTTTCTACCCAACCAATAATAACATCCATACCAGTTACCAGCATCTCATGGGCTGACTCTAACATCGTATATGTTTTACCGACACCCGCTGCCGCTCCTAAAAATACTGTAAGTAAGAAAAACGTGAGCACATCCCTCTTTGTCATTGCGAGTGCAGCGAAGCAATCTCTGAACAAGTAGGCGATTGCTTCGCTATACTCGCAATGACAGCTAAAAACTTATAAATTCTATAAAAAAATAGCCACTCCCAATAAGAGCAGCTATTTTCTTCTAATTGCAATACTTAAAATTCTTTCTGGCACATTTGCTGGAATTCTTCTTTTATCCTACACAAAACTTTTATTTTTTTACCATTATTATTACAAACAAGAAGCATTTCACCATTTTCATTATGCAAAATGTCGCATCCCTCAACAATATCCGTTATTTTTACACCAAAAGCATGAGCCAAACGTACAATGATCTCTGTACCAGGACGCCATTTATTTTCCTCGTAATACTGAATCGCCATGGCAGAAACCCCTACTGCCTCCGCTAAGGTTTCCAATTCTAAGTTTCTTTCTAGGCGGAGCGTACGTATCTTATCACCTAACATTTTGCGCCTCCACATCTATATAATCATCGAATCTGCTCATTTATAATAGCTTGGAAGTTCATTATAACCTAATTTAAAGTAAAGATAGCGTCAATAAAATCACTAAGGTTGTAAAGAATTTGTAAAGATTAGCAACGATATTGACGGAATTTTTCCATATTTAATTCTTGCTGTATTTAATGTAACATGCCATGATATCATATATAGATAATCTATTTACGAGGTGCCAATATGAATATTCTTGAATGTCAAAACATTGGACTAGTAAAAAATGAACAGACCATATTGAGCAACATCTCTTTTTGTATACAAGCCGGTGACAGGATCGGCATTATAGGGCCTTCAGGGTCCGGTAAATCCTCCCTATTCCGCTTGCTCAATCTGCTCATCAGTCCCACCCAAGGTCAAATTCTATATAAAAATAAGAACATACAGGAGTATGTACCTACCCAACTGCGGCGCAGTATTGGCTATATACTGCAAAAGCCTTATCTATTTGGTACTACGGTCCAAGAAAATCTAATCTATCCCTATGAGCTCTTAGGGCAAAAACCTAACTTTCGAGAAATAAGCAGCTACTTAGATAAAGTGAAATTACCGCAAAATACTTTAGAAAAAAAGAACACCGCCTTATCAGGCGGTGAACAGCAACGGATTGCTCTTATTCGTTCTTTATTAATCAAACCTGAGATCATACTGCTAGATGAAGTCACAGCCGCCCTTGACGAAGAAAATACCCTACTTCTTGAAAATTTAATTGCCTACGAACAGTGCCTTCAGCATTTAACTCTCCTTTTCATTACCCACAATCAAGAGCAAGCTAAACGTCTAGGCCATAAAATACTCTATCTTGAGGCAGGCCACATCAGTTTTTGGGGTGCTAGAGCAGATTTTTTTAAGGAAAAAGGAGAAGCCCATGAGTAATCTATCACTTGTTTTAACATTTAGCTTAGTCCTCATCGCTCTAGGGTTATCTTATAAAGAGAAGCTTGGCCTGGAAAAAGACATGCTCATTAGCAGCGCCCGGGCCGTCGTCCAGCTGACCATTATTGGCCTTATTCTTAAATTTGTTTTTAATCTTGATAACATCTTGTTTACAACCATTATCCTGCTGATTATGGTTTATAATGCCGGAGCAGTCGCTGCCAAACGCGGAGCAGGCATCGAACAAGCCTTGATCATTTCCGTTGCTTCCATTCTCAGTGGCCTTGTTATCACCTTAGGCGGACTCATAGCCTTTGGTGCTATTACCTATGAACCGAGCCAAGTTATCCCCATCAGCGGTATGGTAGTAGGCAATTCCATGGTTGCCACAAGCCTATTATTTAAAACTTTGCTCAATAATTTTCAGTCCAAAAGGGACGAAATTGAAGTCAAACTCTGTCTTGGCGCCGCCCCCAAAGAAGCCTCTATAAATCTCATCCGTGACAGTATTAAAACTGCCATGCTGCCCACTTTTGACTCCATGAAAACACTAGGCATTGTCCAACTGCCTGGCATGATGACAGGTCTCATTCTAGCTGGGGTAGCCCCGGAAACAGCGATCAAATATCAAATTATGGTCGCCTTCATGCTTGCCGGTGCTGTAAGCATCTCTTCCTTTGTCGCCAGCTATTGGGCTTATCAGAGTTTTTTCACTAAACTATTACAACTTAAAGATATTTGAGGGGGACAAGTTCACTTACCCTTAAACAAAACCTCATGATTAATATCCTTAAGGCTCTTACAGCCTGTCAAAATCATAGCAGCCCGTAGTTCAGCCGTATATTTTTCCATTAATGTCTGAACTCCTTCAGTACCTCCGCCATAGGCGGCAACAATTAATGGGCGGCCAATCAAAACTCCATCGGCCCCTAATGCTAATAATTTGAGCACATCGGCCCCTGAACGTACGCCGCCGTCAGCTAATATTGTAATCTTACCTTTTACGGCTTTGACAATCTCAGGCAAAACATCTGCTGCGCCAGGAGTATGATCAAGTACCCGCCCCCCATGATTGGACACTACAATAGCGGTCGCCCCTGCACTAACGCATTTCACAGCTTCATCTGCTGTCATGATGCCTTTCACAATAAAAGGCAGGGAGGTGGATGCAATCAGTTCTTTGAGCTGATCCTCGGTCTTAGGACCGACAGGTTGCCCCTTAAGAGCCATTGTCACTAGCCCTGCCCCATCAAGATCTACCCCTAATGCCACAGCTCCAGCTGCCTCAGCTAATTTAAACAGTGCTAGAATTTCTTGTTGGTCAATGCGGGGTTTTATGATGGCAATACCTTGCCCTGCAGTTCTAATGGCCGCCAAACCATCTTCATACATACTAGGATTTGCCGGATCACCGATCCAGCCTAAACTTCCTGCTAGCTGGCTGCCTTTCACAAGGGCTGTCACCATTTCCAGCTCGGTAATTGCGCCGCCTGCATTGACAGCTGAGCTAGTGATGGGTGCCCCCATGATTGGCGTTTTAAGACTCTGACCAAACATTTCTACAGTCGTATCAGGCTGCAGTGCGTCATGTACAACCCGCATATTCAGTTTTATATTAGCAAGAGCTCGCACATTTTCTGTAAACGCTTCACCAGTACCAGTCCCCCCCATACCAGGCACTTCCCCAGCACAAGCACGGCCATTACAAATTGGACATACCCGACATGTCCCTTTCATCTTCTCCTTGGCAGTTGCCCGCATTGTTTTTAAATCCATCAAAATCATCTCCCTGCGCTAGATATTATAGATTAAATTTAACATACTACAACTATATTATACTCTTACATCCATGCTTTTCCTATATATACTGAACTAAAGATTCTGAACAGCAATCGCCCCAGATGGCAATATATCTATGATATTTTTTTTTGAAACTTCATAATACTGGCAGTCAACACAGCAATGATAAATACTGTCAGGGCAAAGAGTTGGGACATGAGATAATTGATACCAATACCCTTTAAAATAATGCCTCGCACTATTTCCAGATAAAAGGTAAGAGGCAAAAGGTAACCCATGGCATAAAAGAGCCCAGGCATAGCCTCTCGCGGAAACATGAAGCCAGATAGCAAAACACTGGGCATAAATATAAAAAAAGACATTTGCATGGCCTGCATCTGGGTTTTAGCAAGATTGGAAATCAATACACCTAAGGATAAGGATGCAACAATAAATACGGTTGTTAACCCATACAATAAACCAATACTGCCACGCATAGGCAGGTCAAAGACCAATATCCCGACGATGATGGCTAAGGTAGCCTGTACATATCCCACAAAAATATAAGGGATAATCTTACCTAACATAAGTTCATACACTTTGAGAGGGGTAACAATCAGCTGTTCTAAGGTGCCCCGCTCCCGTTCCCGTACAATGGCCATAGAAGTAATCATTACCATGGTCATGGTCAGCACGACGCCCATAATACCAGGCACCATATAATAGGCTGTGATGAAATCTGGATTGTACCAAGGACGAATGCGCACATCATAAGGAATATCAATCTTACTGCTCATACCTCCGCCCTGACTGCGGCGGAGCAGAATTTCTTGTGATTTATTAAGTCCAACAATTTGTGCTGTATTGATGGCTGAAGAGGCTGACATAGAATCAGAAGCATCAACAATGACCTGTATAGTAGCAGTATGCCCATGCTTCAAGGCTTGGGAAAAATCGGGAGGTATGACAATACCCACCTTGGCTTTTCCGCTATCAATATACTCATTGACGTCCCCCAGATTACTGGCAGTATATTTGATATCATAGTATTCACTAGCAGTTAAGACCGACACAAAATCCCGTCCCTCTTGCTGTAAGGACTGATCAAAAATCACAGTTGGCAAATGTTTGACCTCTGTATTAATAGCAAAACCGAATACCAGCAATTGTATCACTGGCAGCATCACCATCATGGCAAAAGTCACCCGGTCCCGCCCCATCTGAATAAACTCCTTAATTAATACCGCCCTTAACCGTTCTACCGTCATACTGCCAGCTCCTTAGGATTTAATTTTGCATAATGAACAAATACATCCTCGAGGGTTGGACTAATCACTGCTGGGGAAAACTTTTCAAATTTATATTCTTGCCCATTATCCACTAGCAAGCGCAAACTGGCACCACACACATAAGCATCATTAAACGACATTTGCCCTTCACGTATTTGTGCCAACAATTTCATGGGAGTTTTTGTCTCAATGGCGAGCATTTTCCCTGGAATCGTTGACTTTAACTGAGCAGGTGTCCCTCCAGCAATCATCTTGCCTTCATAAATAAACCCTAAATCATCACAATGCTCAGCTTCATCCATAAAATGTGTGCTTACCATAAAGGTCGTCCCTGCAGCCGTCAACTGATAAATAATATCCCAAAACATCCGCCTCGATACAGGATCTACACCACCTGTAGGTTCATCTAAAAATACCATGGCTGGATTATGAATAATTGCGCACCCAAGGGCCAACCGCTGCTTCCAGCCTCCTGACAAACTTCCTGCCAGTTGCCTCTGCCGAGCCGTCAGTCCTGCCATCTCCAGCATCGCTTCAATACGCTGGCGGCTGTCATTCCTAGATAGATTATATAAGCCTGCATAAAACTGTAAGTTTTCTAGAATTGTCAAATCTTCATATAAGCCAAATTTTTGGGACATATAACCAATCTTACTCTTAATTTCTTCGCTATCCCGGTTAATATCGAGTCCCAGAACCTCTCCACTGCCGGATGTGGATGCCAAAATGCCGCATAGCATACGAATGGTCGTAGATTTTCCTGAACCATTCGGACCTAAAAAACCGTAGATGCTGCCCGGCTTAATCCTCATACTAATTTCGTTTACAGCTATGACACTACCAAACTTACGGGACAATTTATTAGTTTTCACTGCGTGATTTTCCATCAACGTATCACCACATCAGCAGGCATACCTGGTTTTAATATACCCTCTGCATTATCAATTTTCACCTTAACAGCAAACACCATATTGGCCCGCTCCTGTTTAGTAATACTTTGACGAGGTGTAAATTCGGCTTGCTGGCTGATCTCCTTAATTTGTCCACTAAATTCGCGTTTTGGGAAAGAATCCACCATAACAGCCACGTTTTGGCCCACTTGAATCAAACCCAATTGAGCAGAAGAAATATATACTTTTACCCAACAATCACGCCAGTTACCAATGGTAGCAATGGCCGCCCCCGCATTTACATATTCACCCGGTTCAAAACTTTTGGTTAGTACTAAGCCATCTAAGGGGCTGACAACTGTCGTATCATCAAGAGCCGTTTTTGCCAACTGAACAATGGCCTGTGATCGCTCTACCTCTACCTGTTGAGCAGCAATAACATCAGGTCTATACCCTGCTGCCACTAAGCTAGCCCTTGCCTGATACGCCGCTAAGGTACTCGCTGCTACCTCATATGCTGAACGGGCAGCATCGAGCTGTTGCAACGAAACAGCTCCTTGTTCAAATAAGGCCTGCTGCCTTTCATAATCTCTTTTAGCGTTATCATACACTGCCTGCCCAGTAGCAATCGTGGCTTCAGCTTCACCTAGTTCCTGAGCTCGAGCCCCCTTTTGGAGGTCAACTAATTGCACCTGAGCCTTGACTAGCGCTGCTTCATCTCTAAGTTTTTGCGCCTCTAAATCTGGCCGCGAAATACGCGCCACAACCTGACCACGGATAATATGATCTCCCTCCTTAATCAATAATTCCCCAATATAGCCACTTACCTTGGGCGTTATATCTGTTCTAGTTATTTCAATTGTCCCTGTGGCCGTTATACCTTCAATCTTGCTACTCTGCATCTTATAGGCAGCAATACCACCAAGCACCACAATGATAACGATGACTGCCAATAGTTTCTTAGACACGCAGGCAACCTCCTTATATGCTCATATCTATAATATTGTATATGCTAAAAATGCCAGAATCCCTGCTAGTCAGCAAAAACTCCGGCATCATGGGGTTATTAATAAGGATGTTCGACTGTTAACGCATAGAACAAAGCCCATCACATCGCCCTTTAAGCAACCTGTGCCTGCTTTATGATTCAAAGGCCCAAAAGGTCGAGGGTTTTTCGGTCAGCGATGCCATTAGCCTTAAGCCCCTTACCATGTTGAAACCGCTTCAAGGCCTCCTCTGTATCCTTATTGAAAAAGCCGTCGGCTCTGCCCTCTAGATAGCCTAAAGTCCTTAGTTTCCTTTGCAGCTGCACCACATCTGCACCTAAAGTCTCGAACTTGAGCACACGTTGAATAGGAAACACATCACCCTCGATACGTACTGGCGTACCAACAGGTATCCATTCAAAAAGTTCTTCAATGTCTTTGTTACGGAGGCGAATACAGCCCTGGCTAATAAAATGACCGATACTCCACGGGCGGTTCGTGCCATGAATGCCGTACCCACCCCAAGGCACATCAAGACCAAGAAAACGGGTGCCTAAGATATCGCCTGACCGATGTGCCTTCCAAATCACTCGCCAGTCGCCAATCGGTGTTGGCGTCTCACTCCGACCAACAGCTATAGAATATCTTTTGTATATTTTACCATTTTCATGCAATTCCAGAATTCTGGCCGGAATTTTGACAACTATGGCTATATTACCTGTAGGAGCTTCTGATCTTTGATTGGGAATAGCCGCTAAATTCAATTCATCCCAATATTCATAGCCTATAATGCTTATAAATAGACTGATCACAAGTAGTGATGCAACAGCGAAATATATACTAGACCGTCTTATGGCTATCGCCCTCAATCTAAACACATCCTTACATCGCCTTATACAGTCATCGTCACAATATATGCACTATCAAACTGTAATATTCACGATGCCAACTCGCGGCGATAGCTCCAACGAGTCAAGCTTTCCAAATTATACTTTGACTCATTCCTTGGATACGATTTACTATCGTTTAAGGTCAATAATCCCTGTACAGGGTATTCTACACTGCACAGGGATTACTGACGACACAATTCTTGGACTTATGTTTGCCTTTATATAAAGCTTCATCTGCTTTTTTTATACTTGCATCAATCCCTAAATTCTGATCTAACTCTGCTACGCCTAATGTCATTGTTATGGACAGTATCTTTTCCTGATAACGAAAATCTGCTGTCTCGATACCTTGCCGTATTCTTTCAGCAATACTCTTACCACCCTCTAGATCAATGCCAGGTAGCATCAGCAAAAATTCTTCGCCACCCCAGCGCGCTATTACATCTTCTCCCCGTACGACTGATTTCATCATATCGGCGACGTCTTTAAGAACCAAATCACCGCAATCATGGCCATAGTTATCGTTTACCCTCTTAAAGTCATCAATATCAGCCAAGATAAACGTTATCTTATCCTGATTTATATGTAAGCCAGTTGCTTTCGTTTTAATCTGTTGTGTCATATGCCTTCGATTCACCAGACCTGTCAGAAAATCCGTCATGGCTGTGGCCTCCAACTTTGCCAGCAGCCCATTCAATTCCTGATTCTTCGCTTTCAGTTCTTTTGCATATTCCAGTAAAGTTTCTTTAGACTTTTTCAGTTCTAAATGCACCTTTATTCGGGCACGCAGTTCACTGGAATGAAAGGGTTTAATTATATAATCCTGCCCGCCCGCTTCAAATCCCTTGACTACATCCCGAGAAGCAGAAACAGAGGTAATGAAAATTACAGGGATATCATGAGTCGCACTCTGGCTTTTAAGCATCTTACAGATAGAAAGACCATCCATTCCAGGCATGATAATATCCAAAAGGATCAAGTCTGGCATGGTCTCATTAATCAACTCAATTGCCCCTTGACCACTAGTTGCCTCAAGGATTTCATGTTCGTCACCTAAGAGTCTTTTAATTATTTTTATTTCCACCGGACTATCGTCCACAATTAAAATTCTCGACATAGTACCACCTACTTCAATTTGCAAAATAACGCAATACATCGCCCACTAAATTAGCCTTATTGCCTATTTGTATTTTGGCGATAGACTCAACGAATTCCTTATTATTGGATATCGCTTTTACAATTCCTGAATTATTTATTATTGTCTCTACCAATTCGTTCAGCTTGGCTAATAATGCCTTGTCTAGCGTTAACATTGTCCCGAAGTCAAGCAACACCCGCGACTTACCTGTTAGATGTTCCTCCAATTCCAAAGCTAAAGACTGGCAACTGATCAACGTTATATTTGAATTAATAACTACATGTACTAAATTGTCGCCCTGAGCACGGATAAAATAAGGTGATAAGTATTTATCTGCAACACTCCCCGTCATGGGCGATAGATCATCTGACCCTTTCATTTTTCGCACACGCTCAATATGCTTCTTTAAATCAACTTCCTGATGCAAGACATTATTCAGTACTGCGGCAACCTTTTCCTTACTTATGGGTTTAATGATAAAATGTCTAGCCCCTCGTTCCAAAGAGTCAATAACCACCCGACGTTCTTCCATAGCGCTGATCACTATGATCCTAGCCTCGGGAAAGGTAGCAATGATTTTAGACGTCGCTTCTGCTCCGCCCAGTCCTTGCATCGTCAAATCCATAGTCACCACATCCGGCTTCAGTTTACTGTACTCCACGAAGGCCTGAGAACCATTGGGCACCTCACCGACAACCACGTGCCCTAATGATATCACGATCTCTCTTAAAATCTTCCGAGCCACAGCGGAATCATCGGCAATAAGAACTCTTGCCATCTTACAGTCACCTCCAGGTTTCATTTAAACTGGTTTTTTTAAGACATCACGTAGACTATCCAGCAGCCTTGCCCGATCAAGCTTATATTCATATACATCAAAACCGGCCCGTAGCCCTTTTTCCTTGTTCACATCCCCCGTTAAGGAAGTAAGAGCGATCACTGGCAGATGCCGCAACGTTTCACTAGCCCGAATAGCCCTCACCAATTCGATACCAGTCATAAGCGGCATTTCAATATCACTGACTACCACGTCTACCGTAATTTGGCCCAATTTTTGAAAAGCTTCACGTCCATTCTCGGCGGTAATAACTTCATACCCTTCGCTTTCCAGATAACTCTTAACAACTTTCAAAAAAAATGGCGTATCTTCCACAAGAAGAATTGTGATCCTTCTATCTTCTCTGACTCCACTGGCATAATATTCCCTTTGGGTTCTTAAGGAGGCCAAAGAATGATTATAATATTCGGGCGCAGCTTTAGCAAATAGTTCATGCATATTGAGTAGCGTGACCACTGTATCGTCGATCAATGTCGACCCCAAGATGCCAATACCACAAACTCCATCTTTATCCAGTGATATCGTTGTCTGTATGGTATCATGTATTTCTTCGGCAACGATCCCAATAACATGGCTTACTAGCTTAGGCAATATGATATAGACCTTAGATGGCTTATTCTTCTTTTTTGAAATAGGCAAATAGTATTCTGGCCTGATCACTCTGATTGTCTGTCCCTGGAAAGAAAAATAATATTTTGAGCCAATCTTTTGCAACCGGGATACATCCACCTCTTCAACCCGAGACACCATCCCCAGATCCAAGCCGATGATTTCAGCACCAGAGCATTTGAACAGCAATAAATACTGCTCATCTTCATCAATCTGCTTTGACACTCGCTCATTCATTAATAGTTTGTTATCTTCTACAAGGGAAATGCCAGTATAAAGCCGAAGGCTGTCCGTGTTAAGGATCATCGCTATACTACCGTCCCCCAAAACAGTCATGCCCGAATAAAGGTTACAACTACTGATGACTGCCGAAAGAGGCTTCACTAAAATTTCTTCTGTATCATAAACAGAATCGACTATTAATCCATAGGAAGAAGTACCGGATTTTACGATTAAAATGCGGATAACCTGGTCGTTATCGGTAAAATATTCAAAATTATCCTTTTCCTTCGTGGTAGTTTCCTCATCCATTACGTCACTAAGTCTTATGACAGGTATCAATGCCTCGCGAAGACGCAATACCGGATGGTTATGTACAAACTCTATCCGGTTTCCACTAGTTTCCCCTGACCAAATCAGTACCAATTCCCGCAAATCGTCCTGTGGTATGGCAAATGATTGGCCATTCGCCTCCACAATTAATGCGGAAATGATTGCCAGGGTCAACGGCAATATCAATCGAAACTTTGTTCCTACCCCTACGTCAGAAAGGATTTCAATCTTGCCGCCCAATTTTTCAATATTTGTCTTTACTATATCCATACCGACACCACGACCAGAAATGTCGGTAACTCTCTCTGCCGTCGAAAAACCTGGGGCCATAATGAAGCTGAGAATATCGCCTTCCCTCATGGTGGCAATTTCTTTTTTGCTGATAAGTCCTTTTTCCACCGCTTTGACTTTAACTTTTTCTAGATCAATACCGCCACCGTCATCACAAACATCAACAACCATGCGCCCACCCTCCGGGTAAGCACGAAGAACCAGGGAACCAACCAACGGTTTATTTTTCATTTCCCGAATTTTGGGCAATTCAATGCCATGATCAAGTGCATTGCGCACTAAATGGGTGATAGGATCAACCAGCGCCTCAATCAGCGAACGATCTAACTCAAAATTCATCCCTTGCATGACCAAATCGACTTCCTTGCCCACTTTACGTGACATATCCCTAACAATACGGGGAAACTTTTTGAAAATGTTAGCAATCGGCTGCATCCTGGTTTTCATGACCTTTTTTTGCAAATTGGTAGTCAGATCATTGATACCTTGGGATACTATTTCCAACTGAGCTACCTCTTTGCCTGCATCTTTGGCGATTCGTAGCAATTGATTGCGCCATAGGACCATTTCTCCGGCTAGATTGAGCAAGTCGTTTAACAAGCTGACATTGACCCTAACACTATCTTCCACCATAACTTCGCTAAGCTTGCCACCCTTGAGGCTACTTTCTTTCTGCTGCACTACAGGCAATGGCGCTGTTGTCTCCCTAGCAACAACTTGAATCACTTGTTCATCGGGCGATTCAAGTGGAGCTGGAATCGACGTTTTTTCAGCCTGCTCATCTGACGCAGTAATCTGATCCCACAAATCCCAGGCCGAAAGCGCTCCGCAGGGATTAGCCAGCTGATTCGTCTGATGCTGGGATGCATCTAAGAAGTGTTTGATGGCGCTCACATGGCCTGAAATATCGTATTTTTCACTATCAATTGGATTGTTAACAAGCTCTTTCAATACATCGGTAGCTGATAGTAGTGCATCGATCATTTCCGTGCTGACTTCCAGCCTCTGCTCACGAAGCTCGCCAAATAGGTTTTCAATTATATGGGATAATTCTACAATCCTATATAGTTCAAAAAAACTGGCAGTGCCTTTTATGCTGTGAGCAGCGCGGAAAATTTCATTGATAGTGTCGTCATCATCTTCGCCCTCTTCCATGCGCAAGAGACCTGCTTCCACTTCTGCAATATGCGCCTTTGCTTCAATGACAAATTCATTGAGGAGTTCTATATCCTGCTCCAAGCCAATCACCTACCACCACTCAAATTTCTCTTCCCTATACTTTGAATTTCCTCACCAGTACTTCCAGGTGATCGGTTATTTCTCCCAAGTCGCAGGCACATTCACTGGTTTTTGAAGCTTTTATTGCTGTATCAGTAATTGCTTTTTCAACTTCCTGTACGCTCTGGGAGATATCTTGGCTCCCCCTTGCAATCTCCTGGGTAGCCTGAAAAATGTTGTTCATCGATGAAGTCATTTCATCTGTACTGTGCGCAACATCCACCGCCTTGCGTGAAATGTCGATAGTGGTATGGAACATGGCTTCAACCCCGTTTGCCGCTTCCATCGCACTCTTTGAAACCTGCTCAGTCTTACCGGCAATCTCAACGATTGCCTTGCTTATGGACGTTACCTGATTTGCTCCCACTGACATGGTACTGGAGATATCCCCCACCCTTTTCGACTGCTCGCTGACAGCCGAAGCAATAGTCCGGGTGATATCCATAGTCTCGGCGATCACATCAGTAATCTTTTTTACAACTTCTACAGCCGCCCCCATGTCGTTTTGCATTTCTTCAATTTGCTTTGCAATAAGACTAGCTTCTTCTGCCGTTCTTTTCGATAATTCCTTTACTTCTGCTGCAACTACGGCAAATCCTTTGCCAGCTTCTCCGGCACCAGCCGCTTCTATGGTTGCGTTTAATGCCAACATATTAGTCTGTTCAGCTATGCGACCGATAATAGCCACAATTTTGTTGATTTGTTTCGATGAAATACTTAACTTTTGGATAATGTCATTTGTTTCAAGAGACCGGCTTTTGGCTTCCATAGTAATGTCAATGGAACGGTTACAAGAAGCCGCCACTTCTTGAGCAACAAGTGCTACACTGTTGACACTGTGGTAAACCTCCTCAATCACGCCACTAACCTGTTTAACTTCTTTAGCTACACCTTCTGATGCCTGCACAGCTTCCTTTGAGGCTAGAGACATTTCGTTAGCCAGTTTGGCAACTGCTTGGACATTGTAGCTAACATGTTCTGTCGAACTGGCGGTTTCTTCGGTACTCGCAGAGATCTGCTCCACATTGACACTTACCATACCAACGGTGGCACTCATCTCTTGACTATTTGCCGCTACATTGGATGCAATATCCACCAAATTACCTGCGCTACCTTGCAATTCCACCGTTGCATTAAAAATATCCTTAATCATATACTGAAGGTCATCCACCATTTTGTTAAAGTTTCGGGCCAGAATGCCAATTTCATTATCGGAGTTAACATCAACTCTCACGGTGAGGTCACCGTTCTTAATGCGTTCCGTGGCACCGACAATTTCGATAAGAGGTCCCGTAACCCTGTTAGAGAACCAGTAAGAAAACAGCGCAGAAATCGCAATTACAAAGATACTGATGAAAATATTTTTTGTTGCAACATTATTAATAAAAGCTAATGCAGCGCTTTTTTTCTGGACCATAATCAAGTTCCAGGAGTCTGAGCCACCAGGCATTGGGACACTACGATAGGCACAAATATATTCGTCGCCGTTACCGTCAACATATTCGCCAACTCCCATTTCGCCTTTAAAAGCTTTATCAATAATATTTTTTAATGTAGCAGGAACTACAAAATCAACTTCTTCTGTCTGCTCATTACCCTTTTCATCTCTAATAATATTGCCCTGAGTATCCCTTTTCAATATAATTTTCTTTTGTGATTTATAATTGTACAATTCAGCAACCTGACCTTTATCCGGGTGAGCCACAACGACTCCGTCTCCATCCAAAAGGTAAGCATAGCTTTCTGCCCCAAAATTATACTTTTCCACCATTTGTTGAAGGGTGGACGTTTCTATATCGGCCATCATCACGCCGACTAGTTTATCGTCTCTATACATGCCGTTGACTGCAGTGGTGACTGCCATATTTCCGGCAATAGAATAATAGGATTTAGTTATGTAGGATTTCTTTTCAGCCATAAACTTTTTAAACCACCATCGATCGGCGCGATTGGCGAGTAAACCGCTGGACCGCGCAGTCTGATCGCCACTTAGCTTGTGACTTGCGAGTAGTTGAAAAAACGGATAACGCTTTGTGGTGTCCTCCAGTATCCTTTTTTGTTTTTCCCCATCATTACCAAGCATATCGGCATTTACAGCCAGCTGGGCGTTAAGATTGTAGGCATTCTGCATGAATTGACCAATGTTAGCTGCTAAACTTTCCGCCATAACTGTATTTGTCTGTTTAATATTTCTTTCATAACCCGAAGAAATCAAGTAATAACTGACAGACATTGATACTACAATGGCAAAAATGACTAAGACGCAGTTCATGGAAATAAATTGATTACGGATGGATTTAAACATATTTTCCTTCCTTTCTTCCTTTAATACGACAGTTAATTGACTTATTATGTTGGGCAATGAAGTTAGCCCCTTCTTGCAGTCTGGTCATGTCCAATTCTTTGTTGATGTATGTAGTAGTACATATTTCATTTTTGTTGAAAACTTCGACCTTAGCCCCTAGGAAAATAGAAAACCTCAAAATATATCAAATTATACGATATATTCTCGCAATTGATGGATACTCCTTCTTTTTATGTATACTGATTGATATGGCCTCACGTAGTAATTTGAGAGGGCATATTCAAAAGTCTACAATAGTTTGTCTTTACCTAATCTCCATCGCCCTTTAGCCAATAGATAAGAAAGTAACGGATATGCCGTTTTATATTTTCTACAATGCAAGCAGGATGATGATATAATTAGGTCGTAGATGTTGAAATACTAGGATTTTTATTAAACGTTTATTTCCTCTGCCCCCAAATAAAATCTATCCCCTCATGTTTCAAAGAACTTTAGCGATCTATTGTTTAAACGGCGATATTATTGATAAAAATTATTAGTTGGAGGATTTATGGATAATTCTAAATTACTTGGTGAAGAAAAGATTGGTAAGCTACTGTGGAAATTTTCAGTACCGGCTATTGTGGGTATGGTTGTTAGTGCATTATATAATGTTGTTGACAGTATTTTTGTAGGAAACGGTGTTGGAGAGATAGGACTGGCTGCAGTATCGATTGCCTTTCCGATTATGATCCTATTAATGGCCTTCGGGGTACTTATCGGTGTAGGTGCCAGTTCGCTGGTATCTATCCGTTTGGGGCAAAAACGGATTCACGATGCGGAGAAAATATTGGGCAATGCTTATATGTTGGCAACTATCGTTATGACAGCTCTTAGTATGTTAATGCTGGTATTTTTAGATCCGATATTGATCAGCTTGGGCGCGGAGGTAAATGTACTGCCATATGCTAGAGATTTTACCCGTATTATTTTGCTAGGTAGTGTATTTATGCATATCGGTTTTGGGATGAATACAATCATCCGGGCCCAGGGTGACCCCAAGACAGCGATGATGACTATGTTTATTTCAGCTGGAATTAATGTAGTGCTTAATCCCTTATTTATTTTTGTTTTCAAAATGGGTATCAGCGGTTCTGCTTGGGCTACGGTCTTTGCACAAGCAGTATCTGCCATATGGGTAACATTACACTTCACAGGTAAAAAAAGTTTTTTAAATCTACGTATTGCTAATATGATTCCTGATCAGCAAATTATCGGGCAAATCATCAAAAACGGTTTATCACCTTTTCTAATGCAATTTGCGGCCAGTATTGTTGCAGTGCTGTTTAACTTCAGTTTATTAAAATACGGAGGCGAAATGGCAATCGCGACCATGGGCATCATCCAGCGTGTGTCAATGCTGTTATTGATGCCGCTGCTTGGTATCAGTCAGGGAATGCAGCCGATAATTGGTTTTAATTATGGAGCCAAGAAATATGATCGTGTGATTGAAGTTTTAAAAATGGGTATTATAGCGGCCACTTGTCTATCGATAACTGGATTTGCTGTTATTCAACTATTTGATTCTAGAATTATAAATTTGTTTAATCAAAATCCCGATCTGATTACTATGGGGGCAGAAGGTATGAAAATTGTACTTGGAATGTTACCCATACTCGGTTTTCAATTAATCAGCACACAGTATTTTCAGGCTGTAGGTAAAGCCAAACATGCTGTTTTTTTGGGTATGTCTAGGCAGGTGATACTGCTTATTCCCTTAATCATCATTATGCCAAATTTATTCGGCCTTATGGGTGCGTGGATCGCGACACCCCTTGCTGATTTAGGGGCAGCGTTAATTACAGGGATCTTCTTAATGAAGGAATTACGTAAATTAAGATTAGAACATGCGAATGATTAAATGCTTATTAAACAAGATACAGTAAACTCTAAACAAATGAACTATAATTGTACAAATGGTAAAACCTCATGAGTCTTGAGGCTTTACCCAACCATATAAATTTCATTTGATCCAATTTAGGTTTAATGGTAAAATCATGTTGCAGCCAACTCCAATATATGGTAAATCCCAATGATCTGAGAGACAATTATTTTTTCACGTATAATCTCAGGTATAATTGAGAATGTAGGAATTAGATTAGAGTGGGGGTAATTTAAAAATGATCGAAAAAATTCTGCCTGATTTTTATCGGATAGAAGTCCCCTTGCCTAGAAATCCCCTCAAGGTTTTAAATGCCTATCTTATCAAGGGGCAGAAACGCAATCTGCTCATTGATACCGGATTTAATATGGAAGAATCCAAAGTAGCATTGTTGGAGAGCCTAAAAACACTAGGCGTTAATTTAGCGCAAACAGATATCTTTCTTACTCATTTACACCCTGATCATAGCGGTCTTATATCGGCTGTAGCCACCGAAAATTCGGTGATATACTGCGGCGAACTGGACGCTTATATCCTTAATGCCACTCATACCGTATCCTATTGGTCGGAACTGAAGATTTTATTTGGTTTGCATGGATTTCCGCAACAAGATATTGATGAGGTAATTAGCAAACATCCTGGCTGTAACTACAACCCGGATCGGGATCATGTTTTCAGCTTTGTCAAGGATGGCTACATTCTGAATATTGGCAGCTACCGCTTTCATTGTATAGAAACCCCCGGGCATACCCCGGGACATGTATGTCTTTATGAGCCTAATCACAAGATATTACTATGCGGGGACCACATTCTGGATAACATTAGTTCTAATATCAGTGAGTTAGGGATTACAGATCCCCTGGGCAATTATTTGAGAAGCCTCGAGAAAATTGAACGACTGGATATTCGTCTAGCACTACCGGGCCATCGGCGAATTATGGTCGATGTCCATAGAAGAATCTATGAATTGAAAAAACATCATGACAACAGGCTTAATGAAGTCTTATGCCTTTTAAAGAACGGAACGGCAAACGCCTACCAAGTCGCTACCCTGATGACATGGGATTTCACCGGATCTTGGGATGAATTCCCTTTACCCCAGAAATGGTTTGCCACAGGAGAGGCCATGGCTCACCTGCTCTGTTTATACAACAAAAATCAGCTCTGGATTGTTGAGGTTGAAGGAAAACTCGCCTTTGCGCTTATCACTTGAGTTCATGGATTAATAGCGCGAAGCGACAGTAAAAAAAGGTTTGGAACGGTTGGCAGGAATCTTGGGGTTCACTCTTTTATAAAGCCAACAAAAACACTCTTGTTCTTGCCTGCCCAGTCCAAACCCGCATTTAAAATGAGTAAAAAACGACTTAGCCGCAGCTAAGTCGTTTTTTCATTTTACAATCCCTATCTCTTCATCTGTCAAATAACAAGCTGGGTCTGATTCCCAGAAGTCACCAGTGGTGGCTTCTGCTCGGGCGCGGAAATTGCCATTACAAACATTCAGCCATTTACATTTGCCGCAACGACCTTTGAGGAGTCTTTTACGGTCTTTCAGGCCGGCCAATATGGGATTTGATTCATCTCTCCAGATATCACCAAAGGCTCTATCACGAACATTACCAAAGGTATAATTTTGTGTAAACTGATCTGAATGAACATTACCTAAAGGATCAACATTGGCAAAAGCAATCCCTGAACGATTACCGCCATTGCGCATCATGAGCTCCCATATTTTCTCTGCACGAACAGGATCTTTTTTCAAAGATTGTAAGTACAGATATACAATATCAGCATGATTATCAACTGTTAGAATTTCACACTTATCACCAAATTCTTGGGCCTTGCGAATAATCAGATCCATAGCCTCACGAGATTCCTCATGGTTAACATCATGTTGCATCATTTCTGAAGCTCTGCCTGAGTATACCAAATGATAAAAACATACCCGTGGAATTTGCTCCTCTTTAATAAGCCGGAAGATATCTTCAAGGTCATGAAAATTATAGCGGTTAATCGTAAAGCGCAGTCCAACTCGTTGTCCAATTTCCAGACAATTGCGGATACCCTGCAGCGCCTTGTCAAAAGCCCCTGGCTGTCCACGAAACTTGTCATTAGCTTCGCCTAAACCATCAAGGCTGATCCCCACATAGCCTACATTTAAGGCTTTGATATCTTTTGCTATTTCTTTATTAATCAATGTACCATTTGTCGAGAAGGTCGCCCGAATGCCATGTCTGCTTGCATATTCAACCAATTCAAAAACATCAGGACGAATCAAGGGTTCCCCCCCTGACAATAACAGTACAGGTACTTTGAAGTCAGCGCAGTCATCAATAAACTTTTTAGCCTCAGCTGTTGTTAGCTCGCCATCATATTTTTTCCCATCTGAATCAGAATAGCAATGCACACATTTTAAATTGCAGGTTCTAGTAATATTCCAGGAAACTACTGGCCCCATACCAGCGGCAGCACCATGACGCTGACCGTGAACACCTTTGGAATAACGAAGGCTATCCCCGAAGTTGTCTGTATCACAAAGCAGTTTGCTTACACCAATCATGTCTTCACTTCTTTTCTTAATAAATTTTTCACAATATCCCCTTTGTCTCTTGCATTATTGTAACAGTCTTGTGTAGACAATGTCTACAGCAAATTAAAGGATACTGCGGTCTCCGGACACCATTTTTTAATACCACTTAACTGCTAAAATCCCCACATATTCCTTTAAAGCCAAACTAACATTGAGCAATGCACTGGCCGACGGCCACAATTGATGTGGCTGAAACTTACTTTGCAGGTTGGTCTGATAATCTGTTGGATATGGAATGACTGACAAATTAACTTTTTTAAACTGCAATACTGACCTCTCCATATGAAAAGCAGATGTGACCAAGATGGGCTGAGAGAAACCATACTCCTCCAGTAATTTTTTAGTAAATTTAGCATTCTCTGTTGTGTTCAAACTTTGGTTTTCAACAATGATCTTATCTGCCGGAACGCCGAGCCCTATCAAAATCACTTTCCCAATGTCAGCTTCAGAGCCTGTAGTCTCTAGCACCTTGCCCCCTGATACCAAAATTGGAAGATTAAGACTGTGATATAATTGAGCACAAGTCAGCAAACGATTCGCTGCAAAGCCTGATAAATGTCCAAGACCATACACATTCGGAGTATCTAGAGTGGCTCCTCCACCCAGCATGACAATCACATCACCATGTGTATCACTTGGTGGCTGATATCGACCTTCTAAAGATCTAATCAACTGATCACCAACCAATGAAATAGTGGATAAATAGAAAACAAATGTTAAAACTAGTACTATTTTTGCCGAACTGTAATGCCGGCGATATAGATAAAAGCACAGTAATAGTAAAGCAATAATAATACTACCAGGGGGAAATAAAAACGTACTATATAAAAATTTGATAAAATATATCAAGATTTTTACCTCCATGTTACAATAGTATCAGAGTATTTTGAAATATCCTTTATTATATGTTTAACTTCCGACCTCTATTATAAACGGTTACAGCCTAAAGGTAAAATAACTGTTGAATCAGATGAATATATTTATTATCGTTTCCCATATCAATTAGAGGAGCTGATTATTATAGCTACCATAATGACCGCAGTCAAAGATCTGATCCCTGGACTCATCCTTAGTCATGCCGTCATCACTCCTGACGGCAAAACACTCTTAGGTCGAGGTGGAATAATAACTGCTCGAACAATCGCACTGCTGAGCATGTGGGATATAAATTATGTACATATTGATGCCGATGATAGTCCACAGGATATCTTGGAGGATGTACAATTCACTTCCTCTTATTCTGCGGATATTTCTGCTGAATGTGCAAAGTTCTTTCAGGAATATAATGCCATCGTAACGACCGTAGCAAACTCATTTGATTTTGTACGCAACCAAAACAAAGTGCCTATTCTGGAACTTAAAGACACTAGTTTCATCGTCTATTCATCCATCCTTACAACCGGACCGGCCATTATGGATTATCTACTCATCAGCGATCATCACTTAGCTAATGAAGTAAGTCGTCACAATGTCATGGTGGCTTACATCTGTGGCTTAATAGGCCGTGAAATCAAACTTAGTGAACCCGAACTACAAACACTGACTTTGGGCGGTCTACTACATGATATCGGCAAAATGGTTATTAGCAAAACAGGTAGCCATGAACCCTACGGTCATGTGATTAATGGTGGGCAACTACTCCGAAATGTAAAAGGTATTCCTGAAGAAGTCATGCTCGGCGTACTACAACATCATGAATTTCTGGACGGCACTGGTTTTCCAATGGGCGCCCACGGCAGTAAAATTCATCCTTATGCCAAGATTATTACAATAGCTGATATTTTCCACTCTGAAACATATAAACATGACCATTGCAATCCCTTTGCCGCCCTCAATGTATTATCCAACGATATGTTCGGCAAGGTAGATAATCAAATTTGCCAATTATTTATTGGGCAAATTCGTGCTTCCCTCTTACACAGTAATGTCATATTAAGCGATGGTCGGCAAGCGGAAGTTTTTTACTTCCCCCCATCAGGCTCCAATTCTCCCATTGTACAAACTACAGATAAACAGCTTATTGATCTTTCTACATCAAAAAATATTACCATTAGCCATATGTCCACTCCATCCTATATAACAGGCTAGAATAAAAAAAGTCGCAGCAAACAGTTTTTCCCCTGTCTGCTGCGACTTTTTTTATTTACGAGTAATGATCCGTACTACCCGTTCATATACTAGATAATCCCATACCCATTTTGAGAATACCACTGCGCGGTTGCGGAAGTCAATTAAACGTAAGATATGCACGAAACACCATATAGCCCACGCAAAAAAACCATGTGTCTTAAAGCTACCCATATGCACTACTGCAGCATTACGCCCAATCGTCGCCATACTACCCACATCTTTATAAACAAACTTCTTGAGTTCCTTCCCCTTAATTAAGTTACCTATATTCTTGGCAACTATATCAGCTTGTTGTATAGCCACTGGCGCAATCATCGGTAGTGGGCGCTCATCTTGCATAAAATGTGCCGCATCACCAATCACAAAGACTTCAGAGTGATTGGGTATTTGCAAATGCTCATTGACGACAGCCCGTCGCATGCTGGCCTGCTCCACACCCAATTTATCAATCAAATGAATGGCTCGTGCACCTGCTGCCCAAACAACCGTATTTGTCGGAATCACTTCGCCGCCTTTAAGAGTGAGTCGTTCACCATCATAATCTGTTACCTGTATACACATCCGCACTTCTACGCGCTTATTGATTAATGTCTCAACAGTAACTTCACGCAAGCTTTCTGGCATAGCAGCCAGTAATTTATCTGAGGCCTCAACAAGCACAATACGCACTTCTTTAAAATTAACGTGATGATATTCTTTGGTGAGTACATGATAAGCCAATTCCGCAAGAGCACCTGCCGATTCTACACCAGTAGGTCCACCGCCGACAATAACGAAGGTCAAGAGTGCTCGGCGTTTGTCAGCATCCTTTTCATGAGCCGCCAATTCAAACATGGATAAGATATGATTACGAATAATAACAGATTCATCCAATGTTTTCATACCGAAACTATGTTTCTCCACTGATTCCATACCAAAATAATTAGTCATACCGCCTGCTGCTACCACCAGATAATCATAGCCAATCGTACCTGTATTCATAGTCACAGTTTTGCTCCCAAAATCAACACCTGTAACTTCAGCCAAGCGAAAATCTATATTTTTCTTTTGCTTAACAATCGCCCGTATAGGATAAGCAATATCATCGACAGATAGGCCTGCAGTCGCAACCTGATAAAGCAAGGGCTGGAATAGATGATAATTATACCGATCTACCAGCGTAATTTTTACCCCTAGCTTGGCCAATGCTAATGATGCACGTATTCCACCAAATCCACCACCGACAACCACAACATGAGGTGATGCTTTTGTTTTATTTTCCATAATTTATATTCCTCCATTTCTGTTAGTGATAAGAATCACATATCCTGATCATTAGTTATAAGAATAACATATCTTGATAGGAAAGGCATCTGCATAAAACCTTAAAATTCTCCATTTTTCACTGTTTTTCGCAGCTAATCCTGATGTTGCTTATTTTCTCGCTATAGCTAAAAACTATTTCACTCATAGCTTTTTATAATAATAATTGTTCCTCTTTTCAATTTATTATAGTGAATAAATAAGCCTCCCTTAAAATAATTAGGGAATTCCCGCAATACGTAGTGGGAATCCCCTAATTATTTTAAATCGAGTTATTGTCAATTCTGTTTTGAATAATTCTAGCTACATGGACGCCACTAGCGCTCGCTTGTGATAAGCCCCGGGTTACACCAGCACCATCTCCAATACCAAACATATTGGGAATCTCAGTTTCTAGCTCGGCTGATAGTTTTAAACGTGAACTATAAAATTTTACTTCTACGCCATACAATAGTGTATCATCATTCGCCATCCCTGGAGCAATTTTGTCCAAAGCATAAATCATTTCAATCAAGTTATCCAAATGTCGTTTGGGCAGAACCAAACTTAGATCTCCAGGCGTAGCGGCCAAAGTAGGTTTGGTAAAACTTTGTGCTAAGCGATGTTCGTTGGTTCTGCGCCCTTTAATCAAATCCCCAAACCGTTGCACGAGTACTCCACCACCTAACATATTGGAAAATGAAGCAATACGTTTACCATACTGCTGAGGCTCATTAAAGGGTTCGGTAAACTTATTGCTCACCAGTAGTGCAAAATTAGTATTCTTACTATGCAGTTTTTCATCACGGTAGCTATGGCCATTCACAGTAATAATGCCATCCGTATTCTCAGACACAACATAACCTTTTGGATTCATGCAGAAAGTACGTACTAAATCCCCATATCTTTTAGTACGATACACTAATTTGGCTTCATATACTTCATCAGTAATATGTTGAAAAATCTCTGCCGGAATTTCGACCCGAACCCCAACATCTACCTGATTGCTAATCATTTCAAGACCAAGCTTACGACATTTGTCAGAAAACCACTCAGACCCTGAGCGGCCAGGGGCTGCGATCAAATAGTCACACTCAATTAGTTCAACACTGTTTTTTAAGGATAATACAAAACTCTTATCTTGTTTTTTAAATTCTTCCACATGTTTACCGAATAAAATGGTGATTTTATCTTTTAAAAATTCATAAATACATTTAAGAATCTGTAAATTATTCTCTGTACCTAAGTGCCGAACTTTCGCCTGTAAGAGATGTAAATCAAACTCTAGCGCGGTTTTACGAATACTGCTATTTTTAGTTGTAAAAAACTCGGTTGGTGCTCCATAACTCAGATTGATGGAATCTACATAATCAATCAGTTCTTCCACTTGCTTATCAGAAATATATTCATTTAACCAGCCACCAAATTCACTAGTAAAGTTATATTTTCCATCGGAAAAAGCTCCAGCTCCGCCGAACCCCCGCATAATATCACAGATTTTACAATTGATACAATGAGTAACTTTCTTCGTCGCAATAGGGCATTGACGATGATAAATATCATGCCCCTCTTCTACCATAACAACACGAATAGTAGGATTATTAGATACCAATTCATAAGCAGCATAAATCGCCGAGGGCCCTCCACCAATAATAGCTACATCATATTTATTGTTCATTATTTAGCTCCTTTTCATCATTTTTATAAGAAACTAACAAGCCAAAACTTATTATATACTATATTAATCCAATTATATAGTGTATTAGTAATGTTAGCATTTTGATGCTAAGGTCGAGGCTTACGAAAAATCTTTTGATAAAGATTTTGGTTCAGATTAATGATGTTAGCACTCCGGCGCTAACGAAGCGACTCACGAAAAATCTTTTAATAAAGATTTTGGTTCACTGCTTCATTTACTCTTGACATGGCTTTTAAATACTGCTATAATTCAATGTATAAACTTTATATTGAATAGGCAATGACGCCTTCGCATATTATTGCGAAGGCTTTTTCTGTTTATTAAAGACAATGGCGTCTTAAGGGTATTTTGATTACCTTTAGGGCGCATTTTTCTTTGCCATTAAATCAATATAAAGTCTTATATTCATTAGGATTTTCCTAAAATAAAAAACAATACGGGAGGAATTTAACATGAAAAAGCTATTTACCCTTATAATTTCCTATGTTACGGTTATGATGTTTAGCGTATCAACAGTCTTCGCCGAAGCAGTAGATGCTGTTGAACCTGCAAAAATTGACACAGGGGATACCGCTTTTGTGTTAATGAGTGCCGCCCTTGTCCTGCTGATGACACCAGGCTTGGCCTTATTTTACGGCGGTATGGCCAGAAGTAAAAATGTATTAAGCACTATTATGCAAAGTATTTTTATCATTGGTCTTATTTCAGTACAGTGGGTACTGTTCGGCTACTCCCTCGCCTTCGGTCCTGATATTAATCATTTTATCGGTAGTTTAGCCTGGTTTGGCTTAAATGATGTGGGTCAATTACCAAATGCCGACTACGCGGCTACCATTCCTCACTTGGCTTTTATGATCTTCCAAGCCATGTTTGCTGTTATCACACCTGCACTTATTACTGGTTCCTTTGCTGAGCGTATGAGATTTCCAGCTTTTGCAGTATTCATTCTTCTTTGGGCTACTTTCGTTTATGATCCTCTAGCCCACTGGGTATGGGGTATGGATGGCTGGATGCGCAATTTGGGCATATTAGATTTTGCTGGTGGTACTGTTGTTCATATCTCCTCAGGTATTTCGGGTCTAGTCATTGCCTTAATGATTGGCAAACGCAAAGGCTATGGTACGGAAATCATGTTGCCACATAATCTGCCGATGACGGTTATTGGTGCTTCCCTCCTTTGGTTTGGCTGGTTCGGTTTTAATGCTGGCAGCGCATTATCAGCCAATGGTCTTGCCGCTAATGCCTTTGTCGTTACACATATAGCAGCAGCTGCTGCCACAGTATCATGGGTTGTAGGTGAGTGGCTATATCATGGCAAACCAACTTTATTGGGTGCAGCCAGCGGTTGTGTTGCTGGTCTTGTCGCAATTACTCCTGCCTCTGGTTATGTTAGCACATTGCCTGCAGTCGCTATCGGACTCGCTGGCGGCCTCATCTGCTTCTTTGCAGTCAGTAAGCTAAAAGCAAAACTTGGTTATGATGATGCTCTTGATGCATTTGGGGTTCATGGTATTGGCGGTACTTGGGGCGCAATTGCCACTGGGTTATTCGCCTCGAAGGCGGTCAATCCAGCAGGTGATGATGGACTATTCTTCGGAAATTCTGATCTAATCCTAACCCAACTAATTGGAGTTGTTGCCACTATAGCATTTGCGGCCATCATGACATTTATCCTAATAAAACTCATCAGTGTATTTATGCAAGTACGGGCTGATGAAACTGACGAAGAGATCGGTTTGGATATCGCTGAACATGGTGAACGTGGTTATAGCTATCAAGATGTGACTGCTGGTTCTTCCATATCCTTCGCTACATCTTTACAATCTTCATCGAAAGCTGCAACTGCAACCTGGGAAACATCTCAATCTCGTCCTTAAAATTGTTATAAAGGAGGTAATACATTATGAGAAAAATGACTAAAATTGATATCATTACCCGCCCTGGTAAACTAGAAGAACTAAAAGACGCCTTAGCTGACATTGGTGTAACAGGTATGACCGTCAGCCAAGTCTTTGGTTGCGGTTTACAAAAAGGCCATACTGAAGTATATCGTGGCAAAGAATATACTATTAACCTATTGGCTGGCATTAAAATTGAAATTGTAGTGTGCGAAGTACCTGTAGCTACAGTAGTAGATACTGTAAAGAAAATATGCCGCACAGGTAAAATAGGTGATGGGAAAATCTTTATTTATCCTGTGGAAAACGCTGTTAGAATTCGTACTGGAGAAGAAGGGGATATTGCCATAATGGATCCACAAGATCTAAAATCATAATAAGATAATAAATTTAGATATATTGTCAAGACTAGTCACTAAATGGAGGTGATAGTTTTGACAGCAAAAGATGCACAAGACTCAAATTTGTATAAAAAGTCCAAAATAGGTTCAACTTCTCCTAAATCACAAAGTAAACCCAATATCAAAGCTCCATCTACATGACCTCCCCCTAGGCAGTAGTTAACTGCCACAATCCTGAGCAAGCCTGACACTATTAGCTGTCAGGCTTGTTGCTTTTAGGTCATCAAAAACTATAAGTTTCACGAACCGCAAAGGGTTTATAATAATAATCTTTTCTCTGCACCTCTGCGGTTTTAAAAATTCGCCTCTACGTTTTAAAGGATAGGTAACGTTTTTCTTACATACAAAATTACATACAAAATTATTGACGCAATAGCATTACAACAGGTATAATAAGCGGACAAAAAGCTATATAGTAAAAATATACCTATCCACTTTACAAAGACAGGTGATATTATGAATGAAGAACTACTACTAAATTTGCTGGATAAACTATCCAGCATTGACAATCGACTGCAACGTCTGGAAGAATCTACGACAACACAGCTGCAAAAGTTGCATGGAGCAATAGACATCATGGCCGTAGACCAACAAGAAGAGGTAATAACCACCCTGCAGCGCATTGATGCAAAAATGACAGCACTACTAGAAGCACAAAAACTTAATGTTGAAATTCTCAGAGTTTTTTCAGGCGATTTAATCCAACACTAGGCATCAACTGAAAACCACGACCATATTTATGGCCGTGGTTTTTCACGTACTCAAAATTAAATCTGCCTGCTAATGATCCATTTCACGAAAACCTTATAATATTGTTTAAGACAATATCCTAAGGTTTTCTCCCCCGATAGCTCTTCTGATGCATACTATCTCTTCGTACATAAGTATCCTAGAAAGTTTTTATTTAAATAAGAAGTTAGCCGACATTGTAAGATAATGTAACCCCCGCAAAGCAGGAAACGCCACTTTCATTTTTGTCATAAACTCATCTGCCGAAGCAGATTCGGCAATGATTGTTTGCGTTTGTTCTAAATAAGCAATCTTTTTAGTGATGGCACTACCATCTTCTGGTTTGTGATGCGAACTTAATATGACCACGTAACCTTGTGTTTCATAATTCTTCAATTCGGCAATCACATTATCCAACTGCTCCCGGCTAACAATCAGCGAATGTTCATCACTTCCCAACATATGAGTGTATAACACTTTGCTTTGCGGAATCGCAAGATCCATAGAAGGCAAGACACCGTTATGATAGGTCATGTTAAAATTAATGCCTTCAATCGTTACGTTTTTATCTTTCAAGACGATTGCCGGCGCTACAAGACGACCATCTAAGTCGCTACCGCCAAATGATTTAAAGCTATCTAACTGCCCTTTAATGCTATTATTAAGCTCATCTGCGGTAGCTTGGCTAGCATAGATGGGTACGCCAGAAAAAGCTGCTGCCCCGCCATTATGAGCAGAGATAATAATACTTTTCAGGGGTTTGCGCAGTGTTTTGATATAGGCCTTTAGTTCATCCTCACGGCTATGAAACGGAACTGATTCCAGCAAAATTAAATTATTTTTAGTTTCAAATAGAGTAGACACATCGCCCAATGCATCTTGTGTCATATAAGAATGGATTTTTATACCATCGGCTTCTGTCGTTGTAAATCTGGCCGAATCGAAAGATGCAGCTTCTGCATTCACCCCTAAGCAGGATATAGAAAGTGCTGCTCCAGTCAAAATATAGCTGATACGTTTCTTAAGATTTAGATTCATGTTTATTCACATTCTCCTTTATTTAATAAATTATCATTTCTTATTCTGTCATAACGACAATTTTCCCGTTGGCTTCATTGCTTTCCATCAGCAAGTGGGCAGCAACCATATCATCTAGTGAAAATACTTGCGAAATAAGTGGCTGCAACTGATGAATCTGTATATGGTTAAAAATATCATCCATGATCTTTTGTGTCGGGTAATTACTGAAGAAGGAAGTTAGATAAACTCCATTGGGAATGGATTTAATAGGATCGAATTGAGCAAAGGACTCCTTGCTTCCCAGCACCCCAGTAGCACAGATGATGCCATGATGCACGAGTAGCCCTATCGATTCTTCCATAGTCGCTGGTCCGACCAACTCCAAGACTTTATTGACGACCTGGGGATAAATTTCTCGTAGTTGCTCCGGCAAATTGCCGTCATCTACTAGTACGTGATCAGCCCCATGACACTTCAGCAGCGCCCTTTTTTCTTGTTTTCTAGTCGATGCCAACACCGTGCAACGGATACTTTTTGCCAACTGTAAGGCAGCCAAGCCGGTGACGCTGGTTGCACCCCGAATCAAAAGCGTATCTGTCACTTGCAGTTGTAGGCATTCAAATAGCGAACTGTAAGCCGTAAAATAAGTTTCTGGAATGGCCGCCAGATGCTGCCAACACATATCGCTATTAACTGCAAACACCTGCTTGACTGGTAGTAGTGCGTATTCGGCATAACTGCCATCAAAGCTACGTCCCATGCCACCCATTAAGGCCACCACCCGTTGGCCTTTACTAAAGTGACTATCAGAGGAATCAGCGATTTCCCCTACACATTCAATCCCTGGAATACGCGGTAATTGGATATAGGACGCGGAGGCTTCATAGCTTCTTAGCATCAGTTCAGAGCGGTTCAATCCAAATCCTTTGACTTTGACTAACACCCATCCTGCCTTGACACTTGGTAGCGGCACCTGCCTGACTGTTAATTCTTCGGCGGTACAAGTCTTTTCTAACACCACAGCTTTCATCTTAACACCTCGATTTGTTAGTTGCTACTTCACCGCGTAATGACTTTCCAGCATTGCGGATCAGCAGCATAGGTATTTTTTGTATATCCATATGCAACTGCTGGACAGCCCCGGCAAAACCGCAGCAGTTCGCAGTGGGAACATTTTTCAAATTGATCATATTGCCGATAGGCATCCATCCCTTCCCCAAGAAAAAGATCTACCATTGGGTCGCTAAGCGCATTGCCTAACGAACTATCCATCCGTCGACAAGCCTCAATATCACCATTTGGCAGAATTGTCATATGACAGTTGGCGCAGTTACAGCCATCGTAGATCATTTCATCCTGCAAGTGCTCTGGGATAACAAACATCTTTCATAAAGAAACAGTGTCCATAAATGATCTTTTAGGTAAAAGGTCGTACCTGAATCCTGATAGTCTTTAAACTTTTCCCAACATATCCCTAAAAACTCCTGGTACGCTTCTGGGATTACGTGGGTATCTGGCTCAAAGCTATTCGGACAATATCTAGCAAACGCAAAGATATCTGCTTGGTACTCAACCACTACATCAATCAGTGCTGGAATTTCGCGTATATTGGTATTAGATACAGTCGCCATAATCGCACACTTGATACCCGCTACGCGAAGACAAGAGATTTTTTCTAATGTCGTACGAAAGGAACCAGCTTTATGGATCTGATCATGAGTGCCTTCCAGTCCATCAAGAGATAGCTGGTATTTATCACAGCCATAGGCTTTCGGCATACTTCATCCGTTAAGTGAAAGGAATTGCCTAGTATACCAAATTGCAACTGTTGTTCCCTAAATAGTTCGAGTACTTGCCAAAACTCTGTATGCAGTAGTGGATCGCCACCCGTGATATAAAAATACGGAATGCACTCTAGCTGTTGGCACATCTCTAAGCAATTATGTAGTACCTGCTTTATATTTTGATAAGACATCTCAGTTAAGACAATATCCTTGTTTTCAGAGAAAATATAGCAATGCTTGCATCGTTGATCACAACTGTCTGTTATATGCCATTGAAAGGCAAAATATTTATCCATATGAATTCCTTCACTCACCTTTTTCACTTCACACATGATTCTTCAAAATATCGCAGCCACGAAATAGGCGCACTGCGGTACTTTGAAGAATCAGTCCCCGATTGTGCCTTAGCCTCTCCGGGGACTATCCTTATCATGTCTTATTTGTCTCCGGTACCACAGCCACTTGCCTTCAGTACCGCTTTACCGTCATCACCAGTACCGCAACCGCTACTGCAAAGGTTTGCTGCCTTTGCAGCACTGCCATTAAAATAACGTTGTGCACTGCTTTTTAGTGCAAAGGAGCTATCCATAGACCAGTCAGCTAACATTGCTAATTTACTCATCATTTCACCTCCTCATATTAAAACCGGGATTCGGGCGTAAGCGGATTGATAATCCTCAGCACGCCGCCTTACTATTGCCGCCACAATTCATATTCAGCCTTGCATTTGCTGAACTATATATTTATAATAAGTTCTATACAGTGCATTCGTAAAGTAGGCACCTTTTTATTATATAGGATCCTTTTAGTAACGATTGGAGATGATAAGGACTCATGATTACAAAAAAAGAATTACCTCTATGCCCAGTAGCCACAACGGTTGGTCTAATCGGCAATAAATGGAAACTTTTGATCTTACGCGACCTCTTAACAGCCACCAAACGCTTCGGCGAACTTCGTAACAGCCTACCGGAAATCAGCCAAAAAGTCCTGACGCAAAACTTACGTTCCCTCGAAGAAGATGGCATCATTGTGCGCCAGGTGTATGCAGAAGTGCCGCCACGAGTAGAATATAGCTTAAGTGAACTTGGAGATTCCCTGCGCCCGATTATCAACACCATGGCCGAATGGGGAATCGAATATCAAAAGCTCATAAATACCGAAACATCTGAAATAATCTAACACCTCGCTTATAAAAAACGATGGCTCTCCGCTCTAAGTAGCGGTCGCCATCGTTTTTTATCCTTGGTTTACCGTTTTCAAATATTTTAACGTACAAATCCGCCTAGTGGCGACATGTAATCAGCTCCAAAACCGTCCAACGCTTCGCGAACGGAGGAATCCGGATTGCCGTAGACAACAAAACGTGTTGCCATACACATTGACAGTAACCGAGCAGCATAATTTGCTTTAAAGCTTGTCAAATGTGCCACAGTTGCTGGAAAATCCTTATACCATTCGTGAATATGGCATTGTTTTCCATCGTCACTAATGAACCATTCATAGGCAAGTGTACCGGGTTCATTAGCTTTCGTAGAATCAACCATCTCTTTCATGAGTGCTTTTAAATTGTCCAGTTCACCATCATTAACAGCGACTTCAAAAATCCATGATACTTGTTCGTTCATCATCTTACTCCTAAATTTTAATATATTTAAAGGCTCTTATGTGCTTAATCGCAGAATGGAGGGGGGGTTGCATTTTTTCTATTTAATTATGCAATTGATTGTTTTGCATAATGATAGCTTATTTTTCCAGGAACTCCCGCAGATCCTTCGTAAATTTCACAGGATTTTTGAATGCAAGGAAATGATCACCTTGTTCGGCTTTCGAGTACACATAAAGAGTAGAATTGGGAATGGCAGACTGCGTCCAGCGCTGACCCGTCAGATTGTGACTATATTCACCTGTGAAGATGGCTGTCGGCACATTGATCTTCTTACTAATGACGTCACGCCAATCATTGCTAGCATGATTAAACATAATCAGAATCATGTAATTCATATCACTCTTGATAAAGCTCCGAGCAAAACCCTCCGAGTTTGCAAAATAGGGAGAATCTATCGCCATAAAACGCTCCAACAAAAGATTAGATTCCCCAGAAGTAAAGGAATGTATCAACTGCTCTGGAGTATCAGCCACTACGCCTGCATTTAAACACTCCTGTTCAGTCCAACTAGGACGACTTAGAATCGACGGTGGCTCATCAATGAACACCACTTTGTTGATCCCCTTGGTTCCAAAAAGATCGATATAACTCCACATGACAGAAGCACCCATGGACCATCCACAGTAATTTGCAGATTTGATACCGAGATGATCGGTAAGTTCTTTAACATCCATGGCATATCGAGAGATGCGCATTCCATAGTCCACGTTTTCCGACAACCCTTGATTGCGGGGATCAAGAACGTAAACATGGTAGCCTTCCCGAAGCAAGTACATTACATTGATGTATTCTGCGCCATTAGCTGACCATCCAGGAATAAAAATTAAAGGCTTACCACTGCCTGCTTCCCAGTATGTCAATTTCACACCATCACTGGTTTGGAATGAATTAATCTCTAATCCCTTGAAATCCGTCAGTTTTTCAGGCAGTCCTTCAATTTTATTAGGAAAGGTATAATCCTGCCCAAGAACATCTACTGCAGGCGCAGCCATGACTCTGCTTGAAAACAGAACTACAAACAAAGACATCATTAACCACACAATAGTAATTTTTTTCATAAATTCCTCCTCGAAAATCCGATCTTTCATTGTAATTTGCGTTATGTGTTTATAATAAACTCCCTACGATCTATTCGTAAAGTAGGCACCTTTTTATTATATAGTAACCTTTTAGTAACGATTGGAAATAACATAAACTCAAAACAACATCAGTTGTGCGTCACGATAACTTTCTTGACGGGCATCACGGACAATATCTGCCCCGGTGATCTCCCCGATCAAAAGCGGCGAAAGCGGATTATGCTGTTTTATGTTTTTCGCAACCAGCTTTTGGTTCTCATTTGCATAGCAATAGAGACACCCATGTGAACAGGTATTATAGGCCCCGATATCATGACTCGATACGCAGCAACCACAGGATGGGCGGCTAGGTTTATATGGCATGTTTTTTAAAGTAATACCACAGGCTTTTTCCAGTATACTCTTCGTGATACAACCAGCTTGGCGAATCCCATAGGCACGTAAATCCTGGGTTTCCGCACAAGTCTTAATGGCGATATGATAGGTATCGCCAACCTTAGCCAGCCCCTTTGCTAATTCAATCTGCTCACCGACAGAAAGCGCCCGCACTTCTGGAAAGTTGCGTTTGGTTTTTTCATAGAGATCAATAAAACTGATGACACACTCTTCCGTATAACCAGACAGTCCCTTAGCCATATCAGCAAAAGCCGCCAAATGACGATCAATCGTCCAAAACTGGCTAAGATAGATAGGATCGTACCGCCAGCAAACCTTTTCACGCCCCAGCGCTACCGATAGTTTCTGAAAATCCGCGATAACTTGGTTAACTGGTGGCACCTGCGGTTCCACATCTGACCCATATGGAGTAATGGTCACAAAAAAATAAACACCAAAATCTTCTAGTTCCTGGAGGTGTGGTAACAGCGGCCTAGGATTTTTCGTGCAGAACAGAATACCGTCTACAACATCCGGCTTCAACCGATAGCGAGTGACTTGCTCTGGGTAGTACGGATTGCGTACACAAACGAAGCCAGCTTGCAAACGGTTAAATAACCAGTCACTGAAAAACGCTGGAATATCGGTTCGAGCACCAGTATTTATTATCATAAATATAACCCTCTATCCTCATCTAAAAATGTATTAAGTAGATCTTTTTCTATACTCATCATAAATAGCTTCGCAGCCTTTTGTAAAGTAGGAACTTTTTTATTATCTAGGAACCTTTTAGTAACCATTTGACAATTCCTCTGTTTAATTCTAAACATAAGAAAAGACTTGGCTTCGGCCAAGTCCTCAGACGAAGGCAGAAGCCTTAGTCGTTCTTACTTGGAATCAGAAAGTGATATACTTTCTGATTCCGCAAGAAACGAGCCGGATCAATTACCCCACTCGTTTCTTGTATTTACGATTATTTATTTTAATATTTCCCTGCTTGTATATGGTGCAATTTCAATTATCAATAAACTCCATACTCCAGTTATAACGGCTCGTATTCTCATCTTTTACATAATGAAAATATGCTGCAAAAGTTGTTCCTTTTTTACTTTTTAGCCCCCGAAAGCCTACTCGACCATTTTGCAGTAACAGTTTAACCATTTCTGGCGAAACTTGCTTGCCAAAGCTAGTAATATATCTATCATCTTTCCATATGGCAAATTTACAGCCATTTTTCCAATTACTACAGCCAAAACTTTTAGGAGTTTCCACCACAGGATTACTGCATTCTGGACACTGCCCCAATATTTCCACATCACTAGACACAGTACTTTTCGCACCGAAATTCGGATCGCTTTTTATAGCATTAACTGATTTTTTTATAAACTCTATTATCATATTAATAAAATCACTTTTGTGAAATTTCTTTTTTTCAATATCGGCAAGTGTTTTTTCAAGTTTACCAGTATACTCTAAATCAAACAGATCTGGTACTGGAAAGCTTTCAACTAGCATTCTGCCTAAATCAGTGCAAACAAGGCTTTTTCCTTTGGCTCTTATATAGCCAACATCTTTTAATTTTTTTATTGTCTCAGCCCTAGTCGCCGGTGTCCCTATACTAAATCCACTCAGTATGGAGAGCATCATTTCTTCAGAATCTTCTTTTTCATAACTTTTCCCACAGGTCTCCATAACCCGTAACAAGGTTTTTTCATTATGAGCTTTAGGGGCTTTACGCTTAATTTCCGTTACCTTGCCATTTTTAACTACCAACTGTTCCTTTTCCGCGAGTCTTGGCAAATCTACTTCTTTGGTAGTTACTTTCTCTATTTTTTTCCATCCTTCAGTAAGCTGAACTTTTCCTTTACTGATAAATATCCCTTTTAACAGATTATCATCAAGCTTAATCGTTAAAATCGTTTCCTCGCTCTCTGCAACAGGCATAAATTGGGCTAGAAAACGATTTTTTATTTCATCATAGACAATCTTTTCATCATTTGTTAAATTGCCTGGTACCATATATGTAGGAATGATTGCGGAATGACTTTCCACCTTTTTACTATCAAATATCCTTTTAGCCGTGTGAAATATGATCTCATTTGCAAATGGATTACCCTGCTTATGGGCATTTAATACTTTTTCAGTTTTCTCTATTAAACTTTCATCCAGAACCTGGCTGGCCGTACGCGGATAAGTAATCGCCTTTTTTTCATATAAGGATTGTGCTGTCTTTAATACTTTATCTGATGTCCATTCTTTATATTTACTGGTGATAACCCCCTGTAGGTTTGATAAGTTAAATAAAAATGGTGGATATTCTTTTTTTCTTTCAACCGTCTTGGCCACAACCACAGCATTTTTGCCGTTTATTTTGCCTCTTATGGCCTCTAGATACTCTTGTTGCTCAAATTTTTCATTATCATCTTCATAATAGGTGGCTTCGAATGTAACCTTTTCCTGGGTATTAAATTCTGCAATTAATTTATAATACCTAGATTCTTGGAAATTTTCTATTTCCTTATCACGATCATAAATAATCTTCAATGTTGGTAATAGAACCCGTCCAATATTTAAAACATTTATTTTTTCATCATCCCGATATTTTACAGTTGCCACCGAGGTAAGATTAATGCCAATCAGCCAATCGGCCAATTGACGCCCAATTCCCGCATCCTGCAACGATTGCATATTGCTATTAGGTCTTAAATTTTGCAATCCTCTTTGAACTTCGTCATTTGTCCATTCATTTAACAGTAATCTTTCAACTGGTTTCTGGGTTTTCAGGTAAATTGTTATTTCGTCGAAAATGACCTGTCCCTCGCGATCATCATCTGTCGCAGCAATGATGCCTTCAATATCTGATCTTGCGATCAAAGAATTTATAATATCAATTTGCTTTTGCGCTCCACTATCCACTTGCTGTTTATTCATCCCAGAGGTTTTAACTTTATATTTAAATTCCTGGGGAATATAAGGAAAATTTTCTAATCTCCAACCTTTTAACGACGGATCATAATCTTTCACATCATATAATTGCAATAAATGTCCAAAAGCCCAAGTTATTACATAGTCATTTCCTTCAATAAATCCATCTTTTCTAGTTTTTGCATTGATTGCATCAGCAATATTTCTTGCTACAGATGGTTTTTCTGCGATAATCAATTTTTTCATTTTTATTCAATAACAAAAAATTTGTTATCTCCTTTACTAAGTATTTTCATTGGCACTGTATTTCGATTAGACATATTCATAATGATTTTATCGTTCTCATTTATTATTTCATGCAACATATAAATACGACTCTCTTTTGTTTTCACTCGTTTTTTAAATTTTTCTATTTCTTGTTGTAAGAGAATTGTACTGATATAATAATTTCATTTTAATCTCCTTTTACTATATAAGAAAGTATAAGTTTTTCGATTATAGAGAATGATTAACCACAAAGGACGCACCAGCGTTTCTTATATATCTGGCATTTAGCATAGCATAAACAATAAAGCCAAGCAATAACCATCCCAAGGATACAAAAATGATTAATTACAAAGCTAATAAAGGGATTCCATAAACTAAAATCGAAAATAAAGTATATGAAACAGGTGCTACTCTGTTATTATCTTTGTCGATCAGTTAAGAAAGGAGGAACGCTCTATGGATCTACTCTCACTAGTACTTGAAAAAAAGAAAAAAGCACTTGAAAATAATAAGTCATTCCAAAAAGCCACTAAAGGAAAAGCTAATAATACGAATAACAAAATGCCGATGAGAAAAGCTGGTAGGGGCAAATAGTTATAAGCAAAGCCGATAGGATGCACCTATCGGCTTTTGCGGAATCAGAAAGCATAGTACTTTCTTGATTTTAAGCAAGGGCAACTAACTTTACAATACTCAAAATTTCGTCTATCTTTACTAAAATTCAGGAGGTTTACTATGAATAACGTTATAGAACTATTAAAAAGCCATACTTCTGTGAGAAAATTCAAAGAAAAAATGATAGATGATCAGTTATTAAAGGAGATTATACAGGCTAGCCAATATGCCTCTACCTCTAATCACGTTCAAGCCTATACGATTATAAGAGTTAACGATCAAGATAAGAAGAGAACATTAGCTAAGCTGTCAGGAAACCAACCGTATGTAGAAGAATGCCCTGTTTTTCTAGTATTTTGTGCTGATTTGAACCGACTTGAAAAAGCTTGCAGCATCAATAATGAAACCATTGAAAGCAGCTCTACGGAAATTTTCATTATGGCTACTGTAGATACAGCCTTAATCGCGCAAAATATTATGATTGCTGCAGAATCTGCCGGCTTGGGAGGGGTGTATATCGGTGGGATCCGAAATAATCCTCAGGATGTTTGCGATTTGCTACAGATACCCCATCATGTTTACCCTGTCTTTGGCATGTGTCTTGGCTATCCTGAAAAAATAAATGCCACAAAGCCTAGGCTCCCTTTATCTTTAATATTGAAGGAAGATATCTATTCTACTGATGGAGATGAAAAACACCTAAAAGAGTATGATGACCTCATTAGTAATTATTATAAGGAAAGAACTAACAACAAGCGAAGTAACACCTGGACAGAAGGCATTACAGCATTCCTCAAAGAAAAGCAACGACCCCATATGAAAGAATTTTTACATAGCAAAGGTTTTGAAATGAAATAAATAAAGCAATAAGAGGGATTATTAGTATATAATTATTATACTAATAATCCCTCTCAATTTACAAAGGACATGATATCAATATGGATTTATTGCTGGAATTAACTAGGGATATGTCAATGATTGCCCTTGCCGCTTATTTAATCGGTCGCAGTCGCTTTATAATTAGCTGTGTTCAATATCCCACTCGATTGCGCTCTTGGATAGTATTAAGTTCCATTTTCTCTTTAATTTCTATCGTTGGCACTTATAGTGGAACTCCAATCGAAGGCGGTTTCGCCAATACCCGAATGGTCGGTACTCTGATGAGCGGCTTCATGGGTGGCCCATGGATAGGCTTATGTACAGGACTCATTAGTGGCATTCATCGTTATCTGCAAGGCGGATTTACGTCAGAAACTTGCGCTGTTGCCGCTATTCTCAGTGGTTTGTTCGCAGGACTAGTACACCAAAAATACGGTTTTCAGCACCTGACCTGGAAAACTGTTGGGATCGTCGCCTTCGCTGCTGAAGCCGCCCAGAAATTAATGGTTCTCATCTTTGCAAAACCTTTTGAAGCGGCCTTAGCTCTTGAAAAAATTATTGCGATACCAACAACAATTGTAACCGTTTTAGGAACTATCGTATTTATGCTGATTATTGAAAATATCAAATCTGAACAGGATAATTACGGAGCCAGAGCCGCCGAGCTTTCTTTAGAAATTGCTAGTCAGACATTATCTTTTCTTCGCCACGGTTTAACTACAGAATCGGCACAAAAAACGGCAGAAATTATTTTCACCCTTACAAAAGTTGATTCTGTCTCCATCACTGACCGCAATGTTGTCTTAGCCTATATCGGTCTCGGTGATGATCACCATAAAGTCGGTGAACCCATTATGACACGTTCCACCATACGGGTACTGGAAGAAGGCCACTCCTTAGTCATTAGCTCTCTTGAGGCAAGAGGCTGCCCAGTACTTGATTGTCCCTTACAATCTGGTGTAATAGCCCCTCTACTTATTCATGGATCTCCAGTCGGAACCATTAAACTATCTAAAAAAGAGCAGGAAGATGTTTCTGAACTTGATTTGCGAATTGTCGACGGCGTGGCCAATTTACTATCAGTACAAATTCAACTTGCCGAAGTTGATCAGCAACGGATTATGCGGGAAAAGGCTGAACTAAAAGCGCTACAAGCGCAAATCAACCCCCATTTCCTGTTTAATACCCTCAGTATCATTATGTCTTTTTGCCGTACCAACCCTGATACAGCACGCAATTTACTAGGCCATTTATCAACATTAATGCAACGCAGCTTTAGTGAGCACCGAAATTTTGTGACCATTCATGAAGAATTACAGGCCGTTGAAGCCTATTTAGAAATCGCAAAATGTCGATTTGGTAACCGTTTAACAGTAACTATTCACGTAGAACCGTCTGTATTGAGTACATCCATCCCTTTACTTTCCATTCAACCCTTAATTGAAAATGCCGTTCAGCATGGCTTATTTCCCAAAATTAATAACTGCATTCTTACCCTTACGGCAACTCGCAATCAAAATGAAGTTGTCATTGCAGTTGCTGATAATGGAGTAGGAATACCAAGTGATCGTTTGCAATGCGTGCTCAGCGCGAAGGCCGAAGGAATTGGAATAAGTAACGTTAATGGACGTATAACCAGCATTTACGGCAATCAATATCAAATTTCAATTGAGAGCGAAGAAGACAAGGGAACACAAGTTACCTTGCGTATTCCAGAGGGAGGAAAATTCTAATATGCAAGTAAAAGCCGTTATTGTCGATGATGAACAGCCTATTTGTGATGAGATTGAATATCTGTTAAAAAAGCATCTTGATGTAAAAGTTCAAGGAACCTTCAATAACTGCTTCGATGCCATAACCTATATTACAGAGTATCGACCAGACGTCATTTTCCTCGATATAAAAATGCCAGGGATCTCCGGTTTGGAAATGGCTAAAAAACTAAGTATTCTATCGAATCCACCATTAGTGGTATTTATTACTGCATTCCAAGAGTATGCACTAGAGGCCTTTGATACACCAGCAATCGGCTATATTATTAAACCCGTTACTGAGGCCAAGCTGTCTGTCGTAATGCAAAAAATTCAACATTTAACGACTAAATATCAACATAAGCCTTTCGATCCAAACAGTAAAATCTGTGTGATTGATAATGGGAAAATCCTACCTTTGCAAAAAAAGGAAGTAGTACTCGCTTATGTGAATGAAAAGGATGTCTATATTCGTACTGCCGATAAGCAATATACCTGTACTCTCATGTTCAAAGAAATAGAAGCCATCCTCGCGGATAACAACTTCTTGCGTGTTCATCGTCAATATATTGTGAACTTAGATCAAGTCCTGGAAATCATTCCTTGGTTCCACGGCTCCTATTTGCTGCGCATGGCAGGTGCTAACCATGAAGATGTGCCTGTCAGTCGCAGTAACATAAAAAGATTTAAAAATATCATGGGCTTAAAATAAAAGAAACAGGACCACAGTCCTGTTTCTTTTATTTTGTTTTTATCCGATGGCCAAGTCCCTGGATAAGGGCGACTAAGATTTAGATGGAGTTAAAACCCCACCTGAATCAAGTCTTCTTTATACAATACCCAGCCACTTCCAATAAGTAGCACCTAGAAGCAGAATTGTAATATACCCAATAATTGTTAACGGGATTCCTGTTTTAATAAAATCTCTTACCTCAAAAGTCTCTGTGCCATAAGCAATCATATTTTGTGGCGCATTCACAGGAAGAATAAAACCGAAGCTGACCACATATTGAAGCACCATAGTCATTCCAATTACGTTGATCCCTTGAGTTTGTACACCTTGAAGAATACTAATGAGAATAGGAATCATCGCGGCGGCCAACGCCGTGGCGCTAGCAAACCCTAAATGAATGATAATGAGAAATGCAGACAATATTGCAAGAATGGTCAATGCTGGCAAGGTTTGGAGTCCGAATACAGCAACAATAATTTTAGCCAACCAAGCTGCCGCTTTCGTCGATAGAATGGCTGATCCTAAACTGATGCCGACACCAAATAAGATCAGAGTACCCCACGGAATTTTGGCTTGGGCATCTTTCCAGCTCATGACCCCGATACCTGGTAAGAGCAGTAAGGAAATTGCTGCAATGGTTGTGGAAGACGTATCAAAAGGATGGACAATTTTCTCTGTAGCCCAGAAAAAGAGAAGTATAAGGGAGATGGATAACAATTTTTTTTCGTCAGCACGCATAGGACCAAGGTCTGCCATTGCTTTAGCAATGGCTTCTTTGCCACCTGCTATTTCATCTACTTCAGGTGGCATTAATTTTAGCAACAAATAATATAAAACAATAGACATGATCACAGCATAAGGAGCTGCTGCAATAAACCAATCCATCCAAGTAATGGTTTTGCCTAGCATTTTTTCAATAAAACCGAGTGCTATCATATTTTGTGCGGCAGCTGTTTTGATACCTACATTCCAGATACTATCAGCTTGGGCAGTCGCAATCATCATAATCGCCGCAAAACGACTTTTCCTTTGAACCCCGAAAGCGGCGATAATCCCCATTACGATAGGTACCATACAAGATACTCTTGCTGTAGTGCTTGGTACAAAAAAGCTTAAGATAAACCCCACCAAAATAACACCAGCAAGCACCCGATTTGTACGGGCACCGACATTAGACAATACAACAAGAGCAATCCGTTTATCAAGTCCAGTATGAGTCATAGCAGCAGCTAAAAATAAAGCTCCACCTACTAATGCCAATGCCGTATTACTGAATCCACCAAGAGCTATAGTTAAGGCTTTTGAGGTCCCAAGAATTTCCGCAGGTTTGGCTACATCAGGAGAGATGCCAAGTAAAAAAGCAATCAATGCCATAATAACAGCAGCGCTCACTGGATAGGAGATCGCTTCCGTCATCCAAACGATGACGGAAAATACCAGAATACCTAGCATCCGATGACCGGCAACAGGTAGTCCTTCAGGGGTTGGAATCGCAATAATCGCCAGGAGCACAAGTAAAGCACTAAGGAGTCCATAGCGTTTTACAAAAGGCTCTCTAGTTGCTGCCGAAACAACCGTCTCCATTTGTCGTTTCCTCCCTTATTTTATTATCAATGACATTCCGGCTTCAAGGGCACGTTTATTGACATCTTCCGTTCCAGCTGGCACACGGGCAAGAACAGCTTTTGTAATGGCTTCCACACTAACGATCTTCGTTAAAGCAGCAATTGCACCTAACGCTACAATATTAGCAAACAATGTTTTACCCAGCTCTTTTTGAGCAATTTCTGTAATCGGAAAACGATATACATTGGTAAATTTCTCAGGTACATCCTTCACAAAAGTAGTATCAATAATAAGTATTTTATCAGCAGACAAATCCCCTGAGTATTTAACCAAGGCTTCCTGAGTCATTGCTAGTACTAAATCTGGCTTAGTGACCTTAGGAAAGTGAATGACCTTATCTGAAATAAGCACCTCAGATTTACTAGAACCACCTCTAGCCTCTGGACCATAGGATTGAGACTGAATGGCAAGTTTACCGTCTAAAAGAGCTGCTTCAGCTAAGATAATACCACCTAAAATAAGTCCCTGTCCGCCAGAGCCGGAAAGACGCATTTCATACATATTATTTGCCTCCTTTCTGGGCTTTCGCAATGATTGCATCATATTGCTCTGTATATTCTGGTGCCTCTTCCTGATGAAGTACACCGATTAGGAATTTTCCTGCTTTTTGTTCAGGAGTTAAGCGAGCAGCAGCTTCGACTGTTACCGCATGATCCCGTTGGGCTTTAAGCATGTCTGATGCACGGCCCATTTTATTTTGACGTCCAAAGGAAGTCGGACATTGGGTAATGGCTTCAACGAGTGAAAACCCTTTATGTTCAATGCCTTTTGCAATGACATCTGTTAAGAGTTGCGTATGAAAAGCAGTGGAGCGAGCGACAAAAGTTGCCCCAGCACCTTTGGCAAGTTCAGTAATATCAAAATTGCGTTCCATTGTACCAAAAGGCGCAGTCGATGCTCTACTATTTACTGGCGTAAGAGGGGAATATTGACCACCAGTCATTCCATAAATATTGTTATTAAATAAAATCATCGTTAAATTGATATTCCGTCTAGCAGCATGAATAAAATGATTGCCACCAATGGCCGTCGCATCACCATCACCAGTAATCACAATGACGTTCAGCTCTGGATCAGACAGTTTGATACCTGTTGCAACAGGCAGCGCACGACCATGAGCAGAGTGAACGGTATCAAAATTCAGATAACCAGAAGCCCGGGACGAGCACCCAATACCCGAAACAATTACAGTTTTATCATGATCAAGTTGTAGTTTATCAATGGCTTTTACAATTGACATGGTAACAACCCCATGACCACAGCCTGGACACCAAATATGAGGCAAATTTGTAGAACGATAATATTTTTCAATTAGTTTTTGCATGGTTCAGTGACCTCCACATTGATAATAGCCTCTAGCATTTCATCTGGTGTGATGGCTTCGTTATTATATTTAGCGAGAAGCTGTACTGGAACCTTACCTTCTACCACTCTTTTCACTTCGCCTACTAACTGTCCACAGTTCATCTCAGCAACAAGAATGGTGCTGACTTTCGTAGCAAGCTTGGCAATTTGTTCGTCAGCAAAAGGCCAAATGGTAATTGGACGGAACATACCAACCTTGATTCCTTGTTCACGAGCCTTATCAATCGCCGCATAAGCGGTCCGAGCCGTTCCGCCATAAGCGATTACTGCAATGTCTGCATCCTCTAAGCGATATTCTTCATACATCATGATATCATCCAGATGATCTGTAATTTTAGCATTTAAACGATCCATTAATGTTTGCGTTGCATTAGAAGAACCGTTAGGAAAACCAGTTTCATCATGTACGAGACCTGTTACATGCCAATGATATCCTGTACCAAAGGCAGCCATCGGTGGAACACCATCTTCATCGCCTCGGTAAGGTTTATACTCTTCCTTAGAAACCGTAGGCAACTTGCGCTGAGGCTGAACAATCTCATCATAGGAATCAGGTAATTCAATGCGTTCACGCATATGGCCTATAATCTCATCCATTAACAAAATAACCGGCATGCGGTACTTTTCTGATAACTCATAGGCCTTGATGGTAAGAGAAAAACATTCTGGGACACTAGCTGGCGTTAACGCAATAATCGGATGATCGCCATGAGTTCCCCAACGAGCCTGCATTACATCCCCTTGGGATGGTGAGGTCGGTTGACCAGTACTTGGGCCTACACGTTGAACAGTCGCTAATACTAATGGTATTTCAGTAATAACAGCATAGCCCAGTAGTTCTTGTTTTAAGGAAAAACCAGGACCACTGGTGGCAGTCATAACTTTTTTACCTGTCAGTGATGCACCGATAATTGCACCTATCCCAGCAATTTCATCTTCCATCTGAATAAACTTACCACCAATTTGCGGTAATCTTTTTGCCATAAATTCGGCGATTTCTGTAGACGGGGTGATTGGATAACCACCAAAGAATTTCACGCCTGCCGCAATAGCACCTTCTGCGCAAGCTTGGTTACCTTGCATGAGTACAACTCTTGACACGTAAACTTCACTCCTTTATTTTTCCACAAATATGGCATAATCAGGACAACGCATTTCACATTGTCCACATTTTATACATGCGGATTCATTAACAACTGTTATTTTGCCAACTTCATCGAGAGCTAAAACTTTTTTGGGACAAAAATCAACACAAACGCCACAGCCCTTACAATACTTCACTTTTGTTATAAGACTCATACTTTCACCTCCGATAATTATAATTTGTTAATAAGTTATAATTGCTAATTATAGGAATATTTATTTATTATTATGATACTTTTTTCCGAAAAAGGCTACTAAAATTATCTGAAATGCAAAAATAACCTTCTGAAGTGTATGATAATCATACCGAATAACACGTTATATCATGGCCTAAAAATAGTCTCACTAAAATTTCTAGTCTTTAACTAGAGCCCCTACAACTACTTGACGCAATAAAATTGCCAAAAGGAGGCGCTCTGAAACATTAGTTTCAACACGCCCCCCTTCACCTACTAACTACCACTCATGATTCCAATTCATATGCCAAGTTCGGGATGAGTAAGCTGGCTCGCTAAAATATTTAGTGCCCATAGATAGGTTACCAAAAATAACATCTGTAGCGATACTATAACGTGAAATTGAGCCACTACTATTATCTGCAACCAAGGATTTTTCACCTGTCAAAACAACTTTCCCTAGTCCTATTGGAATGGCCAATTGCGGTACTATCGACAAAGTACTCTCTTGTACTGGAACATAATAGACAGGTGATGCTGAATAATCTGCACTGTTATAACCATATGCCACACCTAATTTCAATCTCTCTGAAAAGTGTTTCGCTATAGATATATCAAGCTTTTTTTGGTTATTGTTGTCACTATATGCTGTATGCTCAACTTTCAAGATCATCTCTACATCTTCTACTGGTTTATGCAAATAGGAAAATGTCGTTGTATTCGTAGAGATTCCATTCTGATGAGCCAATACTGTACCAACTGCATCATGACCGTAACTAAACCACATATGATCATCTCCTCTTACCTCGGTGTCATACATCCCTGAGTAAGAGATAAAATCCCGGATATCATTTTTTAAAAATCCAGTCCATAGCGTGACATTAGCCTTTTTTGATACAGTTTTCACCCATTTACCCAATAACATATTTTCATTAATACTTGTATTACTTTGAACCAAGCGATTCTGATAAACGGTAAAATTAAGAGGTTTTTCCTCTTTCTCTGTACCTATACTATAGGAATAAGAATCCAATCCATCACTATCTTTACTATAACTAAGTCCTATCTGCACAGGAGCAGCTGCAACAAATGGCATTGCCATACTTACAGCCATTGCTATTCCCATCAGCAATCCTGCTATTTGCTTGTTCATCTCTTTTCCCTCTCTTTTGTTCATTAGCTGCTAAACTGGCCTGGCGTCTTTTTATTGATATGAGTCTGATTTTGTCCCCAACTGCCGCTACGGTTCATATCTCCCCACTTTCCCTCTTTCCCTCTAGCCCAACGGTACAATCCGATTAGCCGCCAATAAGAATTCAATTGTCGATATCCAAGATTTTCAACTATAGTCACTAAAAATAATAGTAAGATATTCTTAACACCTTTATAAACATGAAATGACATTTCCTCCAACATTAATGCTGTAACAGAAATTAACATACTTAAACTAACTGACAATATAAAAAAGGCCATGAAGCCCTGTAGTGAAATCATATCAAAAATTAAACCCACTATCATAAAGAGGTACCCGCCAAATTCAATGATGGGACCCATCCATTCGAAAATAACCATAAAAGGAAATGCAAACCAACCCACCACCCCGGCACGCCGGTTAAATAATAAGGCTATATTGACTGACAAGGATTCTGAAAGCCCTTGCTGCCAGCGTATGCGTTGATTGCGTAAAACCTTTATATCTTCCGGTGCTTCAGTAAAGCACACAGGATCAGGTACAAATGTAATCCGGTAAGGCTTACCTGTTAGCCGTAAATGCCGATGCAAACGAACAACCAGTTCCATATCCTCGCCAATAGTATCTGTACGATAGGCTCCAGCAGAAATCACTGTTTCTTTATGAAATACGCCAAATGTGCCGGAAATAATTAACAGTGCATTAAAAGGCGACCAACCAAGACGACCAAATAAGAAGGCCCGCAAATACTCAACAATTTGAACCAAGGCTAGAAAATTACTCGGCAAACTAACATTTACCAAAAAACCGCCCTTCACTGTACACCCATTTGCAATACGGACAGTGCCGCCGCTGGCTACTGTCCGCGGATCTTCCATAAAAGGTTTTACCACTCGTTTAAGGCTTTCCCGTTGTAAAATTGAATCGGCATCCACACAACAAAACAAAGGATACCTGCAAGCATTGATACCAGCATTTAAGGAATCAGCCTTTCCTCCATTCTCTTTATCAACAATCCGCAAATTAACATGCTCAGCAGAACAATAAATCCCCTTAATCGGCTGTTTTATTGGAACGCGTACCCGGTAGGCTTCCGGAAAAGGCTGAAAATCAAAGGCTGCAATTAGGGTTTGCAGCGTGCGGTCTTTTGACCCATCATTAATAACCAGCACTTCAAATTGTGGATAATCGAGTTGCAACAAAGAACGTACTGTTGTTTCAATGGTATTCTCTTCGTTGAAAGCCGGTACCAAAATACTGATCGGCGGCATAAAATCAGCCGAAATACCGACAAAACTTTCGAAATTACGTGTTTGCATGTATTTTAAAATACTTAACAATGAGCTTATATTCAGTGTCAGGTAGCCAAGGTTCATGCATAATACATAAATGATAAAAAACCATTGCAAAAAACTACCAAGCCACTCTATCATACAAGTAACCTCTTCTCTACAAGTATCTGAGTCAAAGCGTCACTGGCGTAAGTATCGGACTGGACAAGCCTAAACTGTTCTATTTCCGCGATCGTCACAAAGGGCAAACTGCTCAGGGCATTAGCCGCCCGATAGCGAACCCACCACTCTCTATCTGTCAGTAATTCTAATAATATCTTTATATCATCACGGGTTCCTATCTTGCCTAGTACATGGGCAACCTGCAACCGCACGACCCAGCTGTGATGTTTGGCGAAATTACGCACATCCCCCAGATTATGCCTATCACCAAACTCACCAATCACATATAAACAAGCAGAAAGCACTTCTGCATTGTTATACTTATGCAATACATCATGTACGACAGCTAAGGCTGTTTCCCCTGATGCAAATCGTAAATAGCGAACCAAGCGTGGCACATCTGTTTCAACTGCCCGTAAAATAGCATCTGCTAAACATCTAGAAAAGCTTTCTAAATTCAGTTCTTTTAAAATCCCGACTACATGTGACGCAGGCCATTCCTTATGTAGTACCAACAGCGGCACAAACACAGCAGTTGCTTTCTCCCCATCTATTCTGGCAAGAGCTCGAGCAGCTGTTAACGCTAAAATTGGATTTTGATTTTCCTGAACAATATCAACTAAAGTTTCCCATGCCGATAGTTCCCGCAGATGACCCACGGTATTAATTGCCAATAATCGTTTACTTAAATTTCCCTTGTGTAGCATTTTGAGTACTGCTGCATCTATTTTCGCTGAATGAGCAATGGCATTGAGATTTTCCCGAACTTCTCCCCGTAAAACTTCTTGTAAACGGTTCCACAGCAATAAAAAATTCATAGTATCAGCAGGTTTTATCCGTATAGCACTATGCCTTGGCACTAATTGTGCCAGCCCATACATACTCTGATCCATCACTGGTTGCCATACTTGCATAAACCGTTCCCGTCCCCGTTCCTGATTATCTAAACGCAAACGAAAAATCACTACCAAAGCTAACAGCAACAATGTAAGTATCAGCAACACTACGTCCAAATACATCACCAGGATTATAGCAGGATCCTTAATATTAAACATTCGCTATCCCACTCTCTTAAATAAAATCATTTATACATCTGGGCAACTTAAGCAAAGCGGTTTACACGCGCTATCAGTTCCCGGGGGCTAAAGGGTTTTTGTATACAATCATTAGCTCCATTCTTCATCGCGAAGATAACGTCTCCCTCGGCAACATTATCAGTCAGCATAATAACTGCTGTTCTATCCCATTCTCTTTTTGTACGAATATACTTAAGCAATTGCAATCCGTTAATGTAAGGTAACATGATATCAAGTAATGCAACCCTTGGCGGAGCCATTTCATTAATTAATTGCATAGCACACCATCCGTCCCTAGCAGTAACGCTGGCAAACCCTTCACGTTCCAGTAACGAGGTCAGCAAATGTTCAACCATCTTATCGTCTTCGACGATTAGCACATTGCGATCAGCAGTGCTAACCCTAATTGACTGATCTTCAAACACCTCTTCACCACTATCATCCTGGGTATTTATAAAAGCATTTACGTCATCCGCTTGCTTGCCACGATCCAGGATCTTTTCAAATGGTACGCTTGATAAAATACGACTATTTTCACGTTTTAGCATCGCCAAAGTTTGTTCTATTTCTGCAATTTTCCTTACAACAATTGTTTCTTCAACTTTTCTTGCTTCAGCATAATTGTAGGCTTCAGCTAATATGGCAAGTGCCTTTTCCCGGGCATTATTTATAAGGCGATCGGCAAAGCCATGATCATAGGCACCTGTTCTCACTACTAACGCCCTGCATTGCTCAGCAATTTTCATCTTAACTTTAAGGAAATCAAGCATATTTTCCAACTGTTTCTGCTTTTCATCAATGTCTATTAGCTGACTCCCTTCCTCCAGTTCCCGAAGTTTATCAGCTATAACCTGTTCCACCCACTCTATATCATAGCCCCAAAAAGCCTTCCTAAATGATACTCTGCTCATCATTGTACACCCCACTAGCTTACTTATCCTACCCCTCTTACCCCTGCAGAGCATGTATTACTAACGGTTTTGCGCTCACTACCATATCTTTTAATAACCCGTAATCCTGTAGAATAGTACCCTGCAGCTACATTAATCTCCTCTTGTCCATCATTAATCTCCCGCAGATTGGTCATCACATCCGCTATTTTCCCATAAACCTGCTGCATAAGTTCCTGCAGATAGAACAATCGCTCTTCTTGAGCCTGTAAGTTATTTAAAGCCGCTCGTTTTATAGTTTGACCTTTTTCTTCCGCCTCACGAACAATATGCTTGGCACTCGCTAATTCAACTGCCAATAAATCAAATGACTGCCGTTCTTCATCTCTATATTTTTTCAATATCTGCTCCGCATGAGCAATTTCAGACATGATTTTATTTTTCTTAGTTATAACATCAGACAATTTAACCTTTTTAGTACTCATCAATATTTGATGTTCTTTATGCAAATTGTCCAAATATTTGTCCACATCGGTTTGCCGATAACCCCAAAATTGTTTTTTAAAACTTTTCATAAGAAATGACTCCTTCTAAATTTTCGGTATTGTTTCCGCCAAATCACGACAATATTCGACTTTGAGTTTCAAAAAAAATACAAGGATTCTTTTTATACATTCGCCAATTAAATTCATCTTACGTTACAAAATTACACCTGTCAATCGCCACTTATTGCCTTTTTTCCTCTCTCCCCATTGGATACAATCAATATTTCTCCTCCTTATTTCGGAAATTGATAAAATATGATAGGATAGGCACAGGAGATTCAGAGATATTCCCCTGTGCCTATCCTAATTATACATTTTTCTAAAAGGAGGTTTGCTCATGCAATCCCCAATTCCACCGACCAAACCTACTCCCCCCACTCCTCCTAGTATGAAAACGTCTACAACAGCACCATCGACAGATACACATACTTCTACTACAAACACTCCCCAGTCGCTAAATCCATCTAAAGCAGTCTCTACATCTAAGGAACAATCCACACCTCCCCCCGCCTCTGCTCCCGAATCTACCAATAACCTTCCTCCGTTGGCTTCTTTTAGCACCTCAAATAACACATCTAAAGAGATTACCTCTAATACTATCCTTCCCCCTACAAATCAATTATCAAAAAATAGCTCTTTATCTACCGGTTTTAGTACTTTCTTTGTCCTTATTTTTATCATTGCGATTGCCCTAGTGGCTGTTCATTGGTGGAAAAATTATAAGCCAAAACAAGGATCAACTGTTGATTATTCTACAGAAAGCTCTGACGAAATAGTGAACTTGATCCTTTCACAAAACAATCTTGAATCAGCAACACAAGTTATACCAAAAACGTCAGCAAAAAAAATCCTGCAGCAAGCAGAATCGAAGCCGAAGAGCAACGGTAATTTTGAAGTTCGGGTATAATGTCTATCAGCTATCGGCAATGATAAAATAAGATATGGATGACATTGACAACTAAAGCGTATCCTGCTATATTACAATTAGTATTTTATAGGAAATAATTAGTTTCACCTTCACTTGTATGCTGATTAGAGTAGCAACAAGAATGTTATCTCGGGGTTATATCCGTCCTTTACTAGGACTTTTTTTAGGTCACCAGACAGTATACTTTCTCGATTACAAAAAGCAGCCACGGGTTGCTTAAAGGGCGATGTGATAAGCTTTGTTCGATACGTTAGCAGTCGAACATCTTTAAGGCTTGGCGCAAGCCAAGTTTTCTTTATACCGGACAATCAGATCTGAAACATAAGGAGGCTTTTGAATCAATGACTGTACTTGATATTCTAAAAGAACGAGGATTTGTCCAACAACTTACCCACGAAAATGAAATTGCCGAACTCTTAGCAAAGGAAAAAATCACTTTTTATATCGGCTTTGATCCCACTGCTGATAGCCTGCACGTCGGTCATTTCTTGGGAATGATGGTCATGGCCCATATGCAGCAAGCTGGTCACCGCCCAGTCTGCCTTATCGGCGGCGGGACGACAATGGTTGGCGATCCTTCGGGCAAAACCGACATGCGCAAGATGATGACCCAAGAGGATATCATGTACAATGGCGAACGCTTCAAAAAACAAATGCAGCGCTTCATTGACTTCTCCGAGGGTAAAGCTTTGATGCTCAACAATGCGGACTGGCTGCTGAAACTTAATTATATTGAATTCTTGAGAGATATTGGCATGCACTTCTCGGTTAACCGTATGTTAACCGCCGAATGCTTCAAACAACGGCTTGATAAGGGTCTATCTTTCCTAGAATTTAACTATATGCTTATGCAGGCCTACGATTTTCTAGCCCTCAATCGTCAATGTAATTGCATCATGCAGATGGGTGGCGATGATCAATGGTCCAACATCCTTGCTGGCGCAGACCTTATCCGCCGCAAAGAAGGTAAACTGGCCTACGGATTGACCTTCACCCTACTGACAACTAGCGACGGACGGAAGATGGGCAAGACAGAAAAAGGCGCCCTTTGGCTGGATGCTGAGAAAACCTCACCCTATGATTTTTATCAATACTGGCGCAATATTGATGATGCCGATGTGGAAAAATGCCTGGGCCTCCTAACCTTTATACCAATGGATGAAGTTCGCCGGTTAGGTGCCCTCAAAGATAAAGAGATCAACATCGCTAAGCAAACCCTCGCCTTTGAAGTGACTAAACTGATCCATGGCCAGGAGGTCGCTGAAAAAGCACAACAAGCAGCTGAAGCATTATTTGGCGGAACTGGTGCACTGGATAATGCACCAACAGTAACCATTACGTCTGAAATACTGGGTTCAAAAGCAATCGACGTTCTCACTGATAACGGAATCGTTTCTTCTAAAAGTGAAGGCCGCAGACTTATACAGCAAGGCGGACTCTCTATCGGTGATATCAAGGTAACCGACCTGGATTTCTTGCTCACTGCCGACTTATTCGAAAATAATAGTCTACTCATCCGCAAGGGCAAGAAAACTTACTATCGTATCATTGTAGAATAGGTATAAAAAAATGACACCAAACTGTTGGTGTCATTTTTTATTTCCCTCCGATATCTTTCTCGCTTATCTTTATACCTTACAACATTGCTACAAGACGCTCATTTACTTCTCGTAAGAAGTTTTCTGTACTTACAATCCTTTTGTGTTTGACCTCCGAAAGATCCTCAAGGTCTTTTGTTATGACTCCTTCCTCAATTGTTTGAATTGAGGCTTTTTCCAGCTTATGGGCAAAATCAATCAATGCCTTGATTCCATCAAGTTCTCCACGTTTTTTCAAAGCTCCAGTCCATGCAAAGAGTGTCGCCATTGAGTTTGTGGATGTCTCCTCACCTTTAAGATGCTTATAATAGTGTCTTTGAACAGTTCCATGGGCAGCTTCATATTCGTAATAACCTTCGGGAGATACAAGGACAGATGTCATCATTGCCAGGCTCCCAAATGCGCTTGCCACCATATCTGACATTACATCTCCGTCATAATTTTTGCAAGCCCAGATCATTCCACCTTCAGAACGCATGACTCTTGCAACAACATCGTCAATTAATGTGTAGAAATACTCAATCTTGGCTGCTGCAAATTTATCCTTGTATTCATTATCATAGATTTCCTGGAATAGATCTTTGAAGGTATGATCATAGTCCTTTGATATTGTATCTTTCGTCGAAAACCACAAATCTTGCTTTTGGTCTAAAGCATAATTAAAACAAGCTCTAGCAAAAGATTGTATTGAGTGATCGAGGTTATGCATACCTTGAATTACACCAGGGCCATCAAAAGCATGGATTGTTTGAGACGAAACCTCACCGAAATCACTTGTGAAAACAAGCTCAGCCTTCCCTTTGCCTTTAACCCTATATTCAACATTCCTATATATATCACCATAGGCATGTCTGGCGATTGTAATTGGTTTCCTCCACGTTTTAACAAAAGGTTTAATGCTGTCAACAATAATAGGAGTCCTAAAAACTGTTCCATCCAAAATAGCCCTGATTGTACCATTCGGACTTTTCCACATTTGTTTCAGATTATATTCCTTTACCCGATCTGCGTTTGCAGTAATCGTTGCACACTTGACACCAACACCATACTTTTTTATAGCCAGCGCCGATTCTTCTGTTACTTTGTCCTCAGTCTTGTCTCTGCATTCAAGGCCAAGGTCATAGTATTCAGTTTTTAGTTCTATATATGGGGTCAATAGAATGTCCTTAATCATTTTCCAGATGATTCTGGTCATTTCATCCCCATCTATCTCTACTAAAGGAGTGAGCATCTTAATTTTTTTAGCCATATTGATTCTCCTTTATATTGTACATAAACCCTATCCTCATTATCTGTATAGCAGCAATACCAACACAGCGATACAGGCTAAGCTCATACCAGGAGCATTACGTTTGGCAACTTCCATTGGTGAAGCACCAGCTAGCGTCGCGCAAATAATCAATCCACCAGCAACTGGTGACATTGTACGTCCCAGGGCAGCACCAATAGCTGCCATACTTCCCATATCAAGAGGCGATAAGCCAAACTTTATAGCATCAACAGTAACGGCCTTGTTAAAGGCAACAGCTGCTGCATCACCAGAACCGCTCATGACTCCTAAAACAAAGGGTCCGAAAGCTGAGCTTATTTTAGCAATAGAAGGATTAGAAATCATGAGATCAATCAATGACTGAATAATGCCAACTGACTTTAAACCACTAACAAAAACCAGAGCACAAATAATAATCCCAAAAACGTGACCAAAGGAATCTCCTACACCATGCCAAAATTCTTTGGAAATTTGGGCCGGATTGACCCTTGTCACAAAAAAGGCGCAAAATACACCAATAATCATGGCATGGGAAATTTGCAATTGCTTAAAGGCTGGAATCACATTCATACTCCCCAAAACTAGAAGAATGATAGGGATAAGTGGGATCACAGCACGCAGCACACTCACTTTAAAATCCCCCGTAGTATCTTCTACCACTTTGTCTGCAGGTAATTCATAACCCTTGTTTTCTTTTCGAAAATAAGCTACTGCAAGTAAGCTAAAAGCACCAATAACACCAGCAGTTAGCAGTGCTGTAAAATGGTTGGCCACAACAGCCACTGGCGTAGATTTCGCCACATCGACAACGATTGCTACCTGTGCATATCCTGGGTTAAATATAGCCCCATATGTTCCGGCATAAATAGACGCAGCAGCAATTGCTGGATGGATACCTGCCGCCATCATGAGAGGTATTAAGATTGAGCCAACAGCTGCTGAACAGCCTGCCGAACTTGTAATTGAGGTATTAATAAATAGCGTTACTAAAGTTGTCGCTGGAATTAATAGTGGCCCAGCCTTCTTCAATGGTTTAATCAGCAAATTAATAAGATGTTTATCACACTCCGTTATTTTCATAACCATGGCAAAACCCATGACTGATATAATAGCTTCGAATAATTTATTTTCTTGCATGGCATGGGAAAAAGCTTTAAATGGCCCCATGAGATCACCAGCGATAATGGCCATTACAGCACCTGAACAAAAAAGAACCATACGCGTCTCATACTGTTTAATTAAGCAATACACCGTAAGAATAACAATAAAGCCACCAAGTATAAGTAACATATTAACAACCTCCTATATTTTATTGCATTATGAATACCCTAAGCCAACTTTACTCTCAAGCATTCCTCCTTCATCTTCAATGGGTTTTGGCGTAATTGTTCCAAATATTCCAAACAATAAGTTTTAAAAAAATTGTAACAATCTTACCGCTAAGTCAAAGGGCTAGGGATGGATAACCATCCCTTACCACAAATCCCTCTTTTATTTGGCATAATAATTGATCAAACATCCAGCTAAAATGATATCTCGCTCATCCTTCGAGAGATTTTCAATTTTCAGTTCAATTGTAACTTTGCCATTTGCATTCACAATGTAAGCCTCCACTCTTTCAGCACCATCTTTTACGGCCTGACGGATTGCTGGGATATAGAGTAAATCGTCCACCGCAAACTTACACTGATCCTTTTCATCAATTGTGAACGGCACCATTCCCCAATTGATGAGATTACTGCGATAGCGTTTTGTTGCATACTCAATGGCTACATTTGCATCCCCACCTAAGACCTTTTGGCAAGAAGCCGCCTGCTCTCTGGCTGAACCATCACCAGGCTTAACGGCAAAGATAACGCTTCCGAGGCCTGTATCCTTAATAAATTGTTGTAATTGCTCTGGCGTTTGTTCCTTCTCTAACACGGTTAAGAAAATCTCTTTAATCGCTTCTATTCCTTTGTCATCAGTCAATAATTGTTGACGCTTTAACTCCATTTCCTGAATGGCTTTAGCCCTCCCCACATAAGCAGGGTCTTTACGAGACAGAGTAAATTCAGCAAGTCTCATGGGGTTTGAACGGAAGGAAGATGTTTCACCAGAAGGTATTAGTTCGTCAGTGGTAGTGACTGGATCATGAATGACTGTCGCCACTTTAAGCAGCAAGTTTTCTGGCAATGAACGCATTGTAGGCCATGGAATAATGTTAGGGCCAAAGACCAATTCTTCTTCAGGATGAGGGTTACCAAATCCTTGATAAATTCGATTATCGTATACCTCACGGTTAAAATTATAGGCAAGCGTTGATGGTAACATCTCCACTTCAGTGGCTGGCGTTAAGATGCCACCGTTTAAAGCAGTAGCCGCAATGGAGCGAGCATCCATCAATGCTACTGAGGACAACTGACCATTGTCGGGTTTAGAACCTTCACGATTCATGAAGTTCCGTGTAGTGTGACGAATGCTCAGTGCATTGTTAGCTGGAACATCACCAGCACCAAAACACGGTCCACAGAAGGCAGACCTTATACTCGCACCAGCTATCGTTAATTTTTCGATAGATCGATTATTCATGAGTTCAAGAAATACGGGTTGGCTGGATGGATAAACACTTAACGAGAAATCTCCCAGGGATTTCTGCCCCAGAATCTGCGCCATTGCTACAATATTTTCAAAAGTACCACCAGCACAACCAGCAACAACAGCTTGTTCCACTTTGAGCCTACCGCCAACGAGCTTATCCATTAGTTGAAAATGAATCTTTGGATTATCAATTTGGATTCGTCCTTCTACCTCTACTTGATGCAAGATATCAACAGCATTTTGATTGAGTTCTGAAATGGTCCACCCATTGCTGGGATGAAAAGGCAGAGCAATCATTGGCTCAATACGGCTCAAATCCACTTTAACCAAACCATCATAATAGCTCACTTCTGCTGGCTCTAGTTTGCTATACGCTTCAGAGCGGCCATGAATTTGGTAATACTCCTGTACCTGTTCATCGGTACGCCAAATGGAAGATAAGCAGGTAGTCTCTGTCGTCATAACATCAACGCCATTACGAAAATCTACGGTAAGATTACTAATGCCAGGTCCTACAAATTCCATAACCTTGTTTTTGACAAAGCCATTTTTAAAGACAGCCTTGATGATGGCTAGAGCAACGTCCTGAGGTCCAACACCTAACCGTGGGCAACCTTCTAGATATACTCCAATCACTTCAGGATAGGCAATATCATAAGTACGCTTCAGTAGTTGCTTAGCAATTTCCCCACCACCTTCGCCAATCGCCATTGTGCCTAGTGCACCATAGCGAGTGTGACTATCAGAGCCAAGAATCATATTGCCGCAACGAGCCATCATCTCTCTCATATACTGATGAATAACCGCCTGATGTGTAGGAACAAAAATGCCACCATACTTCCGGGCCGCCGAAAAACCAAATACATGATCATCTTCATTGATTGTGCCACCAACAGCGCAGAGGCTATTGTGACAGTTTGTTAATACATAGGGAACAGGAAACTCTTTTAAGCCACTAGCACAAGCAGTCTGAACGATACCAACATAGGTAATATCATGGGATGTTAATGCATCAAAACGTAATCTTAAATTTTGTCTGTCATCAGTCGTATTGTGCCGAGTAAGAATTTGATAGGCAATTGTTCCAGTACGCGCCTTTTCCCGTTCGATGCTAGATGCCAAAATTGGCTCTAGCCCCTCATAACTCAAACGGTGATTAACCTCTTCTATTTCTAGTTTATCAGCATCTTCCAAAATAACCTGCCCCTGTAAAAGATAAATACCTTTACCGACTAATTCCACCATGTGAATCACACTTCTTTCATTTTTTTCTATATTCATTATACTTGCTTTTGGTATACGGTATACCAAAAGCAAGTATAAATAAATGATGATTTCTACAATTAAACATTAGAGATCATCACTTATATAATCGACATTTTTTAAATAGCTCTTCTTTTGAATTATCAATATGCTCAATTGTTAACTTCTCAGCCCGCAAAACATCTCGATCAATAATGGCTTGTAGTATTGCCTTATGCTCACCAATCGCATCTTTGCGGCGAGGAGCATGTGACAAGTTGATTCTTTGGTAGCGAATCAGAGATTCTTTCAAGACATGGACAAAATTCTTCAATAAAGGCATATGTGTCATATTGAGAATTACTTCATCAAAGTCATGTAACCCTTTTGCCGTCAAGTGAGCCTGGTCTGCCTGCTCTTCCTTTTCTAATTCCTCTAAGATAACATTCATTATATGAATATCGTGATCAGTAATATTGCTAATTGCTTTGCGTACTACTAAACATTCTAATTCTTTGCGAATATCGTATATTTCCTCAATTTCCGTGATATTAAATCCACGAACAACAACACCTTTTCGAGGTACGTGTTCAACAAACCCTTCTGATTCTAGTTTACGCAATGCTTCACGAATTGGCGTCCGACTTACATTAAGTTTGGCGGCTATATTTCTTTCAATCAACCTGTCATCAGGTTTAAGATTACCGTCGAGAATTTCTTGCCTTAAATGCTCAAAAATAATGTCTCTCAATTGCTTAATTTCAGAAATTTGTTCAGTAATTATCAAATCACCCATTCTAATCTCCTGTATATACGTCTATTCATTGGAACACATTTGGTATACCATATCCCATTATTATAATTAGACAATTTTTTTATTATTCCTTCTATTAATTTATCTTTTTTAAAATTCCAATTTATGCCAAGTCATACGACTAATGATACCTAGGTTTTATTTACAAATGAGTATTTAAGACTACGAAATTTTTTGTTTTCTTGGCTTTATATAATGTATCATCGGCCATCTTAAGTAGCTGCGAAACTTCCATTTCAGCCTCTACTAACAGGACACCTACACTAATTGTTACTTGGCGGCAATCCCTACTACCTTCGATCATTCTCCGTAGTCTTTCAACAAGTAAAGAAGCATTTGCTAGGTTTGTATCAGGGAATATAATCACGAATTCGTCACCACCCCATCTTACAACTATATCACTATATCGCGTATTTCCCGCTAAGATAGTCGCAATTCCTCTTAATACTTCATCTCCTGCAATATGTCCATAAGTATCATTTATCATTTTAAAGTTATCAAGGTCGATAAATGCTATACATAATGAAGACTTAGTTTTTTTCATTTTTTCGATTTCTTTAGTTAACTTTGAATAAAAATATCTACTATTCCAAAGATTTGTTAATTCATCTCTATGAGCAGAGTGGTGTAGGTTTTGCATTAACTTACCGCATATATAACCCACAAGAGCAAGAATAATACTAACGAACAAAGAGGCAATTATATGCGAAAACTCATTATTATTAGCTAATAATAACTCATGTATAAGGCACATAGAAATACCTATTACAATCCCCATCAATGCTACTACTGCTGAAGTATATTTAAAAAAGAGTCCTTGCCACATAACGCTCATCTCCCCTGGAAAATAAAAGCCAGACCTTTTAGCCTCGACTAAAGCGGCAGCTTGGCGATCATGAACAGATTACTATTGTTAGACCCATAGCTTTGCGTCCTTATCTTTCGATAAGTTCGCTCAATATTTCTCAGATATTCTCACAATTATACCTGAAATTACATTATTTGTCTATTTAAAAGCAGGACTATTGTACTATTTTCCGCAACTTAAGTCCTATTTTTCATATCATAGGATCACCGACTCATCCAATATCTTCTACCAAATATCTGTTTTAAAGGAAAAGGCTAAGAATGTCTGCCCTAAATAGGGCACACCTTTAGCCTTTGGTTTTCCAATTGGCTGTTATATTTAATTCTCACGAATATATCACTATAATTTTCATGTGCCAATCTCTATATAAAAATAAAAATGCAATTATTTTTTTATACGTTTGTTAGGTATTGGCAGTATCTAATTTGTTATGATATTATCAGTAAAAAATTAGATACTTCTTATCTAGAGCGGTCGAGGGACTGGTCCTATGACACCCGGCAACCGGCAGCAATGTAGCGGTGCTAACTCCAGCAGGATACTAATCCTGAGAGATAAGAGGAAGATGTTGCCATTAAGCAAACATTAAACAAAAATACTAAGGAGGATTATTATCAATTTACATTCGGAGATTGTTCATATTGGCGTCTGTACTGATGAGAAAACTGGGGCGATTAGCACCCCTATTTTTCAAATGGCGCCATTTCGTCATCCTGTACTAGGTCAAAACACAGGTTTTGCCTATACCCGCAGCCAAAATCCCACAAGAAAGATATTAAAGAAGGGATTGCTAAGTTAGAAGGCGGAACCTTGGGGTTAGCCTTTGCCTCAGGCATGGCTGCCGTTACTGCTGTATTGATGGTATATAAAACAGGGGATCACTTAATTGTTGTGGAAGATTGTTATGGTGGTACATATCGAGTAATCAATAAAGAATTTATCAATTTGGGTTTAACAGTAACCTTTGTCGATGGGAGTGATATTGATGAGATAGTGCAAGCTATCACCCCTGCTACTAAGGCAATTCTTGTCGAGACACCTAGTAATTATATTTGATACTTTGTCTTGGATTCTCATTCGTTTAAAATATGGTCAACAAATGAGATATGATGTTTTCCAAAAAAACTTATTGACAGTTAGCATATTAACTGTTATAATACGTTCAAATACATGATAATCATCGATGACCAGGAAGAGTACACAATACAAAGAGGGTTGCAGCGAGCCAATGGCAGTGAGAGTTTGGCACTACTCAGTATGTGGAATGGGCCTGTGAGATACAGTCTGATCCACAATTCGTGGGGTAGGCGCTGTCGGGATTCTTCCGCCGTTATCAGGAAGCGGGTATCGGATATTTATTTATCCCGCACCTTGTATTTCGCCTGACTTTATTAAAAGTCAATCAGGGTGGCAACGCGGATTAACTCCTCGTCCCTATGCAATGGGATGAGGAGTTTTTTACGTTATCCGAAAGTATATACTTCCGGATAACAAGTAAAGGCAACTAAGGCTTCAGCCCGCGCTGATCCTTGGTTGAAGCCAAGTTTTCTTTATATTTTAAAATGAAAGGGCGCGATATGTATGGAACTTAAAAAGAATGAGCCAGAATTAATCATCCACGAAAAAAATAAGGGCGGTCAATATCGTTGGGTTACCATCACCACCTTACTCCTGGCGATTGGTGCCATTCTGCATTTAGTGAGTCCCAGCATTGGCGGTATAACCCCCAACTGGACAATTGCCATGTATTGCATTGCTATAAACCTGACCAAACCAACGATTAAACAATCTTTCGGCATTGGCCTTGTTGCCGCAGCCATCAATATTCCTACCTCTAAATCTGCTTTTCCCTATGGCAACTTATTAAGCGAACCCATCGGTGCCGTTGTTTGCGCATTGATTGTCTGCCTCTCCTGCCAAATGTCCTTTGGTAAACTCAATCTCAAGCCAGCAGTAACAGGATTTATTAGTACTGTGGCCAGCGGTATGACGTTCATAACGGTGCTTAAGTTGGTTCTTTCCTTACCACTGTCAGTCTATCTATATGCCATGATTCCCGTCGTATTTTCTGTAGCGCTCCTTAACGGCGCCATCACTCAGATCCTCTACTTCCCAGCAAAGAGATTATTTGATGCCAAAGGTGATCAATGATGATCGATATAGCCCTGCAGGATTTCAGTTATGCCTACACCCATCCCAAGAAAGTTCTTGATAACATCAATATAGCAGTTGAGAAAGGTTCATTCTCTGTCATTTTAGGACCAAGCGGGGCTGGGAAAACAACATTATGTCTCACTATAGCGGGGGCTGTCCCCCACTACTTCGGTGGTAGTTCTGCAGGAGAAGTTCATGTGGCTGGTATTAACACACGGAAATCTACGATGCACCACTTGGCATTAACTGTCGGTACTGTTTTACAAGATTACGAGACCCAGTTAGTCACCATGACTGTAGAAGAGGAAGTGGCTTTTAGTCTTGAAAACAGAGGTATCAGCCCTGAGGAAATTAACCTTAGAGTGAAAGAAACACTGACAAAAGTAGGATTAACTGGTTATGAAAAAGAGCTAGTGACTTCCCTATCTGGAGGACAAAAACAGCGTCTTGTTCTTGCCAGCGTTCTGGCGACAAATCCTAAAATACTGATCCTTGATGAACCAACCTCTGCCTTGGATCCGGAAGGTACTGAGTCACTATACCGACTGCTGGGAAATTTAAATAGAGAGCATGATATAACCATACTGGTAGTCGAACATGATATCGCTGCCGTTCTCCCTTACGCCGACCAGTTTATTCTTCTCGAAAATGGCAAGTTGATTTTTAGCAATACTCCGGAAAATGTCCTTTCCTTCATGGCAAATAGCCATGTTTTTATCGAAGCTATACCGCCACTCTGGCAGCTAAAGTTAATGCTAGAGCAACATAGTTCATATCAATTTAGCCCTTGGCGCAAGGAACAAGACGCAATCCTAGAGCTTCACCAGTTTCTCCAAGAGGAGGCAAACAAGAATGCTTGAATTACAAAACGTAGACTTTGCCTACAAAAACCAATCCCCTGTCATTCATGATATTTCCCTTACAGTAGGCCCGGGGGAATTTCTTGCCATCGTTGGTCGCAATGGCAGCGGCAAAACCACTCTTACCCGTCTTATCATGTCGTTAATAAAACCGACAAAGGGAAATATTTTATTCCAAGGCAGTATCATTCCTAATTGTACCCCGGCTAAAATGGCACGTCATGTTGGTTACGTATTTCAAAATCCCGACCGCCAAATATTTCATGATACAGTAGCCGAAGAAGCATCTTATGGTCCAAGGCAGTTAGGTTATACCCCAGAGCAAACTGCTACTTTCGTCAACGAGGCTTTAGCAGCAACTGGTCTATCTCAGTTAGCTGACGCCTACCCCCTCTCACTGTCAAAGGGTGAGAAACAAAGACTTACAATTGCTTCTGCACTGGCTATGCAGCCTAAAATGCTGATCCTTGATGAACCAACTAGCGGCCAAGATGCCCGCCAGCGAGATCAGCTATTGAAACTGCTGATAAAACTCAATCAACAAGGTACTACCATACTCCTTGTCACCCATGATATGGATCTATTGTCTGCCTGCGCCCAAAGGGCGATTGTTATGGCTAAAGGGCATAAAGTTTTTGATGGTCCTGTTTCAGAGCTGTTCCAGGACACCCTCCAACTGAACAACTGGGGCCTCATAGAGCCTGCCGCTCTTAAAATTTCCCGTGAACTAGCTGCCTTTGGTCTAAAGCAAACAGCGTCGATTAATGAATTAAGTCATGATTTAGTCAATATGTTGAGGAGGAATAACTATGCATAAAGTAGCACCAATCACTAAGCTAGCCTTGACAGTCTTCGTTACCATTTGGGCTATTCTATTGCAGTCTCTTCCTGCCTTAGCCCTACTAATAACTTGCCAAATTATTATTCTAATGTTAGCTAGAGTGGGCATTGTCATCTATAAAGGCATTGCCAGCCTATTTATCTTTGCTGCTGTACTTGCTGGCATACAGTATTTTATAAGTAATGATATGATCTTGTCTGCTGTCACCGCAAGTAAGATGGTTGCCATGACCCTGGTCTTTTTCATATTACTTACAACTACCAGGATGCAAGATTTGTCGACAGCTCTGGTTGTCCAGTGCCGCATTCCCTATGAATATGCATTTATGTTTACTGCGGCCCTGCGTTTCATCCCCGATTTTTTAGCAGAGACCAAGGCCATTCAAGAAGCACAAGCTTGCCGAGGCTATTCGCCTCAGGGTAACCTAATTCGTCGTTTCTTATCCTATATGGCAATTATTAAACCCCTTGTTCTTAAAGCTGTTACTCGGTCGGAGACAATGGCGCTGAGCCTAGAGCTGCGAGGTTTTGGCAGTAGAAAACTACGCAGTTTTGGCAATAAGATTACCCTTAACACCCGGGACTATGCTCTCCTGATTTCGATGGCCACATTTACCTCATACCTTATTATCCATTGACCCGATTACAAGTATATCAATTGACATTTTAGCAGTGTACCCATATAGTAATAGATATGGTAATAAGCAGGCCAAAGGAGTATTTTGCAAGGAGGTACTATTATGCCAAATATAAAAAGCTTGGGGAAATTATATTTTTATTTTATCATTTCAGGAGGATTCATTTTCTTAATAGAAAGGCTCCCTAATGCTGGAAGCGCGCCGATTGATAACAGCATAATAAGCAGTGCCATCTATAGCATTCAGTCTCTTCTCGGAAATATAGAATTAAAAAGAATACTTCTAACGGTTCTACTTCTTGCTACTCTCTATGTAGCCATGGAAACTCTTGTATTTTTACGTGAGTGTGCAGCAATTCTTTATTTCAAATACAAGAAGAATAATGTGATTGAAGAATAACCTTTTTCTTTTAATTAGCCCAAAGAGAAATGCCCTGTACTTGCCTAGTACAGGGCATTTCTCTTTGAACTTTACAGCACCCTAATCTAACTGCAGTTAGACAAAATATTCTACTTTCGCCCGGGGGAAGAATTTGTCAACTTCTGTTTTCATATAATTCTTCATCTGATTCATTTCCTGGTCCCCATAAATATACTTACCATAGCCAAATTGTCCATACTTATATTTCCGTTCCCCTTCCTCTAATGGCAATGTCGTCGCAGGAAATAAATCAAGAATATTACTTTTGGCACGTTTGGTAAACCGGTGGGATATCAGCTCAAAGGTCAAATCATCTCTAGCCGCCTGGGGTAATTGATCATCCAAGGCTCCTAGCAAACTATGATAATCCTGCTCCCAATTATCATAATAAAAAATAGGTGCAATGATAAACCCCAGTGGATAACCAGCACGTGCTACTTTACCAGCGGCAATCACTCTTTCAGCCATAGATGGTGTCGCGTGTTCATATTTTTCAATGATATTGGCAGCATTTACGCTGAAGCGAAACCTGGTATGACCATTATGGACAGCCGTCAGCAAAGAATCTACCTTATCATGTTTAGTCACGAAACGAAATCTCCCTAAAGACTGGGCACCAAAAAATTCAATTGTTTTATATAAAAGTCCTGTCAGATACTCTGTCGGAATCGGGTCAGAGGTAGCTGCCCCCTCAAACCAAGTTATTTCCGGTGCCCGCTCCTGGATATAGCGATCAGCCTGCTTCAATATATCATCAATATTTACATAGACCCTCAGATAGGGTTTTTTACCAAGGGTCGTCGCCAAATAGCAATATTCACACATACTAGGACAGCTTGTTGTCAATGGCAATTGATAATGAGCCGACGGCTTGCATCCCGAAAAGTCCTTACTCTTCCTAATACCAACTACTAACGTACGCTTCGCCTCACCAAAGGCTTCTTGATGATTTTTCCCTGGAATACCAGTCACCCGATTATGGGACCCTGTAAACTGGATGGGTATATTCATTTCCTTGAAACGCTCATATAACTCTTGTCCCAAAGGATACTCCAATGCCTGCTGTTCAAAAATAGCTCTTTTAGGTACAAATTGATTAATCACATAACCCACTCCCGATAACATAATTTTTTGATCAATGGTTCCTTCTTAGTGTATACAAAATATGGCGGCATAAGCCGCCATAGAAGGTTGTACTTTATTTAATTTTGTCTCGTTCTTGAGAGATGGCTTCGGAAATTTCAGAGGAGGAACTGCAAGATTTATATTATCAGGAGCATTATCAACACAACAGATTTGTTCACGCTCAGATACATCAGCCTGGGTATTATTAAGAAATTCCTTTTTACCAATACTAATACTATTAATTTGTACCTCACCGCCCTACCCTTGGCCACCTTCATCCTATACTAAATTTATTAGTCTTTATATATTTTGCAATTTGTCTCTCACTTACACCATAAATTGCTGCCAAAGTCATGGCAAGGCTTCTAGTTATATAAAAAAGACAGTGGTCAGCTTATATCGAAACCACTGTCTTTAGTGCTATGTTGATTGATTATTATTTTCCGTGTACAGTAAACAAGTTTATTTATATACGATCAAGGTTATCACAATCGGATAAACCTAAGACATCCTCAGGGCTAATTCTTTCCCTCTTTTGAATTAAAGCAGTCTCTGCATGGGTCAATATTCCTTTATAGGTTACTAGGCTTCTTCTTAAATACGCATCTCTTCTACACGCCTCTTTCACTCCATTATTTGCAATAGAGAGTAAGTGAGGCAACACCACTGCAGCATATGCTATGGAAGTGGTATGAGGAACCGCCCCTGGAATATTATCAACACCATAATGGACAATCCCATCAATTATATATGTAGGCTCGTCATGACTTGTCGGGCGGTATGTTTCAATGGCACCGCCTACATCAGCGCTGATATCCACAATTACAGAACCTTTTTGCATCAACTTCAGCATATCTCTAGTAATCAAATGATCTGTTCTGTGCTTCGGCCATTTCACGCAATTAATGACTAGATCAGTGGTGGGTAGCAAATCTGCAATATTTTTTTGATTGGAGAAAGCTGTATGTACATTTTTCGGGAAAATATCACCACAATGACGTAATATACCCACATTGACATCCATTAATGTTATTTTAGCACCCAGGCAAGCTAAGATTTCTGTGGCTCCTTTACCAACAATGCCGGCTCCAATAACGATAGCATTAATCCCCGGCGCACCGGCCATACCGCCGACTAACTTTCCGCTACCGCCATACATGGTTGTTAGGCATACGGTGCCCATAATGGCTCCTAATTTTCCAGCTACCTCACAATTGGGCGAACCATATCTATGGGTATCTTCAGCCGCGAATCCAATAAGCTTTTTGTCTAGCATGACATCAGTTTCTTCCCGGTTCGCCGCCGGGTGAAAACAAGCAAGCATAATCTGGTCTTCACGGATCAAATCATATTCTTCTGGAAAAAGTTCTTTTACCTTAGCAACCAGCTGACTTTCCCCATAAATTTCTTCCATTGTTTCACGCAGCTCAGCACCAGCACTCACATATTCATCATTGGAAAAACCCGCTAGAACCCCAGCATCTTTCTGTACCAGGACAGTATGTCCACAATTACATAATTCCGAGACGCCCGTTGGAGTCATAATAACCCGCGCCTCGCCCTGTTTGTTCTCTTTCAATACACCAACAATCATTTTTTATCTCCCTTTAATAATAAGATATATTTATTAACCACATCAGCATTCTAATTGTAGTCCAATAATCCCATTCCCATTTTTATAAAATCATATCTTTTCTATTGAGGGGTAAGTTCGGCCACCACCATTTCATCACTTTTGCAAGTACGGCAAAAAATATTAAATAAGCAAATGCTGGCGTTAAAAATGACCAAATATTACCGCTCGATAATAAGATCGGTCCTAATGATATGACCAGTATATCGGTTACCGTAAAACCAGAATCAAGCAAAGCAATATCCTCTAGCGTTTTAGATTTCATATCTGGATCAACAATTCTCGTCAACATAAAGCTATTTGCATATACCCCTGTTAAATATCCAAAACAAAAAATTGTTCGTTCGAACCAATCTTTCTTATTCATCCTAGGTGCTAGATATAGGAACGACCCAACAACCAACACTAACCCAAATAACATTAACAATCCTAGCGGTACTGCGTATTTTATAACAATTGCAAGTTTTATAGATGTCATTCCAAAGAAAATTAGATAGTCTGTTGCGCAACCAGAAATTCTCGAAATGATTTTATTGTCAATATACTTTTTAGCACCAGCTCCTCTAAGGCAAAAAGAAAATATCAGTGCTAGCATGAATGCTATAGAAAATGATGGGACCTCAAGATGAAGAGTATCAGAGCAATAGACACTTACCAAACGTGCTATTCCAGCAGGCAATAGTATCAATGCCAAATGCCATGCCAAAGAATCCAAACTGATAAGCGAAATGGTTTGCTTGCCCATCTCTTCCCGTTTTTCTTCTGGCACTAAGCCAGTCCTTAATTCTTGAGGAAGGCTCTCGAAGTCAGCAATATATCGAGTTATACCTTTTTTCGTCGCCCATTTTATTAGAATAATACCACCAAAAACAGCCGTTAGAATTCCTAAAGTAGCTGAAGTCATTCCTAAATCAACTGCATCGGCAAAACCATATTTTGCAAACGTAGATCCTATCGCAGCTGAAGTACCAGGTCCCCCTGCCCAGCCAGCCCCAAAGATCATTCCGAACCCTGGATGTAAGTCCGGGAAAAACTCCCTTAAAACATAATATCCAAAAACAATTGGCAGTGTATATTGCAGCATATATGAGAATTCTCTAAAACACGTATAACTACCTAGACGCTCAACATCTTCTTTCCATCCTTTAGTTGAAATATTAAATCCACGAATACCCATAGCGACAAAAACTAGAATAATCAAAAGTCCAGAATATGAGCTTATTTTACTGGAAAAAGGGATAATCTTAAAAATTCCCGGTCCAACTACAAAGCCTAAAATTCCAGCTATTAAGCTAGCAGGTACAAAAAAACGTTGAAAGAACTTTACTTTAGCGCGCAATAATTGCCCAAATAAAATAAAGGCACTGGCAAAAGCAAAATCTATTAACAGACTATAGGCATTATAATCCATACTTTTCCCCCCATAAATATATTGCTTTTAATAAAAATTTTAGTATTTGTCCATCCAATAACTGCCTATCCTGATTGCTAATAAGTAATCATCCTATCGATAGTTAAACTTTAAATCACACCCCTTCAGCCTTGGTTTGACGAATGAATTTCCATAATATTCCCCCGATTCATTATTTACCAAATTATATCAGTGTCATCAATCCTACGTCAATTATTTTTTTGTAATTATAGCTACATTTCACTTTACACATCATAACATTAATGTTATAATATGTAATTTATGTGATAAAAACCTAGGTGATTTTCTTGATTTCAATGATAGATACGATAAAAAATAAACACCAATTTATACAGCATATCTAATCCAAACAAGACAGTTACACAAGTACTTATAGAAGGTTAGCAAGTTACGCTATAAGTACTTTCGTCAATACTGCTTTTATGCGAGTCCAACAATTGTGTGCTGAAGTAGCAACATCAGAAGTTTCCGTTATCCCCTTTGTCATATTTTGGGGTTATAAAGGATATCCAGAGTTTTTAGAAAACATACAGCAAACCATTCGCAACGAAATAGCGGTAAGCAAATATACAGAAATGCCACTTACATATAATTGTAGTCGAACGAATATCTTAATGGATATCATAAAAGCCGAAAATCGGAACTTTAATGAATTGATTGCAAAGTATTCTCCACAAGTCATGTCAGATGTGATAACTTTGCTAGGCAAAAGCGAAAAAGTCGTTGTTATCGGTTTACGTTTATCAGCCCCTTTAGCTGATTACTGGTTCATTCGAGCTTTATCAAAAGAAGTAATCGTTATTGTATTCAGGTATCATAAATTCCCTGCAAGAACGTTGGAAATAGTTGGTTATCCAGGGAATTTTAGTCCGCCTCCTATCCAAAACTTAAAAGATTGGGCTAAACAATAAACTCGTCCAGCTAAAGCTGGACGAGTTCATTGTTTAGCTACTGACCTGATACTCTGTTACTTTATTTTTGGTCTCCTTGCTAATATACAATGCCTTATCAGCAAGATTTAATACTTCATCTATCGAATCAGCATTTTTAGGATAGGTTGCAATACCGATACTTATTGTGCAACCTCTCAATGCCTGTTCGCACTGTAAACGTATTTCTTCTGCAAAGGAGATAACCCTTTGGCGAGAAATTTTTCGTAAGATAACCGCGAATTCGTCTCCGCCAAACCGGAATACTGACCGAGTGCCTACAACCGAAACTGCTATCGTTGTAAATTCTTTTAATACATCATCCCCGGCTAAATGACCATATGTATCATTTAGTTGCTTAAAGTGATCAATATCTAATATCATTATTGCTAAGTTTTCCTGTGAGCCGGATTGCACTTCAACCTTAAGTAATTCCAGTGTTTTTTCAAAAGACCTGCGATTATAGACTCCAGTCAGTCCATCAATATCTGCAGCTCCTTGTAATGTAGCATGGACTTCTTCCAGTTTTCTAATGGTGTCGTTATATACTTGAATCATTTCATCAAATTCCGTAGCATAACCGCAAGAATCAATTTGTCTGTATTTTCCTTTTTTTATAGAACTAAACGCCTCAACTAATTTATCAAGGGGCTTCATATAACGGCGCACTGTGTATATGCTAATCACAACAACTATGAGAATAGTCAGTATTGATACAGCGATAATCTGGTAAAGCATCATGGTACGAAATTGTGTTATCTCGGCAGTAGGAGTCATCACAATAGCGAACCAGTTTAATTCGGGTATCTTACTATATCCAACATATTGCTCTCGACAATCATCGTTTTTCGTGATTACTGAGCCTGTCAATCCCTGCAAACGACTAACGATCTCAGCCTTCTTGCCGATGCAATTCTGATCGGGATGGTAAACTATATTCCCTTGCCCATCAGTAATTGCAATGCTTCCATCACGGCCAAAGGATTTATTGCCAAATATGGACGCCAAATTACTCTCGTGCAGCCAAATTGCCCCAACAACTACACCTGAAATAGTGCCGTTTTCAATAATAGGGGTTGCAATTGCAACAACTTCAAGCCCTCGAGCACTCTTGTATACGCCACTAATGTGCGTTTTCCCCTTAATGGCTTCCTGAAAATATTCCCTTTGTGACAAATTAAGACCTACAGATCCTTCAACTCCACTGCCAAGGGAGACAATCCCTTGTTTATCAAGTATGAAAATAGCATTTACTTCAGGAATAACTAAATTTATTTTATCAAGAAGCTCCTGATTGTCCCTAATTTTGGGATCTGATGCAATCGTTTTTAATGAATCCTCAGTCTTTTTAAAGTACGCTGAAATACTCCCCCCAATATTATTAGCAGCTTTCTCATTGATAGCCAATAATAGAGAATCGTTAGCATTGAGAAAAAACCGCTCAAAAACAAAAAATTGAATACAACTACTAACAATCACCAATATACTGAGTAATATCGTGAATTTATGCAAGAAGCGCATCTAATCAACTCATCTTTCAATAATCATTTCAAATAAGCTATATTTCTGCTTATCTTGACAAAATCCTCCTTTTGATGGGAAACATTACAAATGACAAAAAAATCGACCACCTTTCCTTGATACACTCTCGAAAGTGACGGTCGCATAATCCTTTTGGTAAATTTTATTCCCTACTAATCAAAAAATTCATTATCATTAGAGATATTCCTGTCTGGTAGGCGGTTCATTTGCCGTGGCTGTTGATCCATTTAGAAATGCATTCAATATAATCGCTGTAATGCTACCAGCGGTTATCCCGCTATTTAATATAACCTGAGACCAACTAGGAAACTTTTGGTAAAACCCGGGAACGGCCAACGGAATTATACCAACAGCAATACTAATTGCTACCACCATTATATTTTGCGTACCCTCAAATCTAACCTTTGATAATGTTTTGATACCACTCGCGATTACCATGCCAAACATAGCAATTCCGGCACCGCCGAGTACTGCCGCAGGTACTGCTGCAACTAAGGCAGCCACCTTGGGAAACAAACCCAATATAATCAGAATAACGCCTGCTGCTGCAACAACATATCGGCTTTTGACTCGGGTTAAACCAACAAGTCCTACATTCTGAGCAAAAGCCGTATAAGGGAAGGCATTGAATATTCCCCCAAGCATTGTGGAAAAGCCGTCTGCTCGCAGGCCCTGCTTCAAATCATCTTGTGTAATGGGTTTCTCAACAATTTCACCTACGGCAATAATATCGCCTGTCGTTTCCGTCATGACTACCAGCATAACTAATACCATTGAGACAATAGATATGAAATCAAAGGTAGGCATACCGAAGGCAAAGGGAGTCGTAATACCTATCCAGGCAGCTGAAGATACTCCAGCAAAATCAGTCAATCCCATAGGAATTGCTAGCAAAGTTCCAGCAATCAATCCCATCAATACAGCGATATTGCTGAGAAATCCTTTAAAAACCCGGTAACAAAATACGACAATCAGCAAAACCATAAATGCAATGCCAATGAACTGGGGGTCACCAAAATTTTTCGCTACTGGATTGCCACCACCCGCCCAGCGAACAGCTACAGGCAATAGGGATATCCCAATAATAGTGATAATAGATCCGTTGACAACTGGCGGAAAGAAACGAATAAAGCGACTAAAATAAGGGCTAATCAAGAAGGTCACGAGTCCAGCGACAATAATTGAGCCGTAAATACCTGTTAATCCATGGGATTTACCAATTAAAATCATAGGCGTTATCGCTGCAAAGGTAACTCCCTGGACAAGGGGTATGCGCACCCCCATCTTCCATACACCTAATGTTTGTATGAGTGTCGCGATACCACTTGTAAATAAGTCAGCATTGATCAGGTAAATGAGCTGTTCACTACTTAATCCCAAAGCATTAGCCAGAATAAGTGGAACGGCCACAGCACCTGCATACATAGCCAAAACATGCTGTAATCCATAGGTAAATAATTGTCCCAAAGGCAACATCTCGTCCACTGGATGGATATTTTTTATTTGTTGCATTCCTTACCTCTCCATTCTTTGCGATTTAGCAGCTGCATTGATTTTTCTTTTAGATTCAACATTTCCATAAGTACTTTCTCGGAAGTAATTGGCAATTTAGTCACTCGAACTCCAACTGCGTTGTAAACAGCGTGGGCAATTGCCGGTGCTGGTGTATTGATCACAACCTCGCCTATAGATTTCGCGCCAAAGGGACCTGTTGGTTCAAAACTTGGTTCAAAAGCCACTTGCAGCCTGCCTATATCTTTACGGCTAGGAATTTTGTACTGCATAAATGAATTGGTCTGCATATGCCCTTTATCGTCATAGATAACATCCTCATACATAGCCATACCTATTCCTTGAACAATCCCCCCCTCTACTTGGATTTTTGCCAAGTTGGGGTTTATGATAGTACCACAGTCCACTACAGCTATATAATCGATTAAGTCTATTTTTCCTGTTTCTCTATCAACTTCCACTTCTGCAAATCCGGCGATAAATGGTGGCGGCGAAATCGGACTACCAAAGGTACCATTGCCGACTAATGGAAGATTACCCACTCCTATAAATGAAAGTTCTGCCAGCCTTTTTAGACTAATGCTCTTATTTCCATCAATCATCCTGATCTCTTTCCCATTGAATTCTACTTCTTCAGGTGAAACTTCAAGGATTTTTGCTCCCTGTCGCAGAATTTTTCCCTTCAATTCTTCTGCTGCACGTACTACAGCCATCCCCGTAACATAGGTTGTGCTAGAGGCATAAGACCCTGGATCATAAGGGGAAACATCTGTATCTGCTGCGTTCACTATGATATTTTCTACTGATATATCTAGAACTTCAGCAGCCATCTGCGCCAAGATGGTATCACTGCCAGTTCCCATATCTGTAGAGCCAAGGAGTAGTGAAAAATAACCATCATCCTGTAATCTTATTTCTGCAGATGCATTGTCGATGTTAGCGATCCCTGATCCCTGCATTGTAACCGCCATGCCAACTCCCCTTACTTTGTGATTGGCGAGTTCCCTGCTAGGGTATTTTTCATCCCAGCTGATTAATTTCCTCCCCTTTTCTATGCATCTGTACAGGGATGAACTTCTTAATATCGTATTGACATTGATTGAATAAGTCTCACCTTCTTGAATTAGATTTTTCAATCTAATTTCTGCCGGATCAATATTTAATTTTTCAGCTAGCTTATTTACCGCTGATTCAAGGGCGAAAGTTCCTTGTGTTGCGCCATATCCTCGGAGTGCTCCCCCAGGCATTTTATTGGTATATACCACCTTTCCCATAAACCGAACAGCTTTTGTCTTATTATATAAAGGGAGAGTTTTATCTCCTACAACTGCAAAGGTAGTAGGACCATGTTCTCCATAGGCTCCAGTATCTGATAGACCCTCAATATCCACAGCTCGAATAAACCCCTCCTTATCTGCTCCCAATCTCACCTTCAGTCTCATGGCATGGCGACTTGTAGTGCAGCTAAAAGTTTCTTTCCTGTCATAAACTATTTTTGCAGGCTTCCCAGTTTTCAACGTAACAATGGCTGTATACATTTCTACAACCAGAGTCTGCTTACCACCAAACCCTCCGCCTATCCTAGGTTTTATCACTCTAATTTTGCTAATAGGTATTTGGAGAGCCCTCGATAAGATTCGCCTCACATGAAATGGGATCTGTGTCGAGCTGACGATCACTAGCCTTCCTGTATGATCAAGGTAGTTAAAAGCTCGGTAGGTTTCCATCATGGCCTGGGCCTGCGCTTGGGTATAATAGGTTTCTTCCACAACCACATGACAATTTTGCAATTCTTGCTCTACATCTCCTACTTCAACTTTATGTGAAGTGACTATATTCATTTCCTTGTTCATCCCAAAATCAAAGTGACTATAAATATCATCTTCAGGATGCACAATCGATCGATGGCCTTGTGCTGTTTCAAAATTCAAAACAGGCTCAAATACCTCATATTGGATATTAATCAAACTCATGGCCTTTACAGCTGTTTGTTCATCTACAGCAGCAACAATTGCTACTGCATCACCAACATATCGTACCATCTTATCTAAAATTAAACGGTCGTATGGCGATGGCTCGGGATAGGATTGTCCAGCTACTGTAAACCGTACCTTGGGAACATCAAGATAGGTAAGGATGCATTCTACACCCTTAAGTTCCTGAGCCTCTATTGTATCGATGGTTTTTATTTCAGCAAAAGCATGAGGACTGCGCAGTATTTTTACGACCAAAGCATTATTCATAACTAAGTCATCGGTATAAACAGGTTTACCTGTAGCAATTGCTATTGCGTCTATCTTGGGAAGGCTTTTACCGACAGTGTTCATAATAAGCTCCCCCCCAGATATTTTTTGACAGCTCGCAATTGTCCAGCATAACCTGTACATCTGCACAAATTACCTGTTAGATAATGCACGATCTCTTCTTCTGTAGGGTTTTTTAATTCGCTTTTCATCGCCAGCACCGTCATAATAAAGCCCGGACTGCAAAAGCCGCATTGATCGGCGCCCTCTGCGGCAAGTATATGAGCAAATTCCGCCGCTTCCTTTTCTACGCCCTCTATCGTTGTAATCTTTCTACCCTGCACTCTTGCCGAGAGTATACTGCAAGAAAGAGTCGGTTTTCCATCTAACCATACAGTACAAAGACCGCAGGACGTTGTATCACAGCCTTTTCTGATACCGAGCATTCCATAAGTTCTTAAAGTATCGGCTAAAAATTCATCGGCTGACACCTGTAGCGTAACTTCTTCGTTGTTAATGATAACCCCTATTTCCATTGTAATACCTCCGAGATGGCTCTCTTAACTAGCACCTTCGATATGGCCTTACGATACTCTGCATTGCCTCGCATGTTAGTTCCATATGATAACTCCTCCGCCACGAGGCTAGCTATATGGTCAATCTTTTCATTTGTCATATTTCCTTTAGATAGTTCCTCTGAAGCGTGCCGAGAGATTGCGGCTCTTTGCGGCCTAGCCCCTACAGCTATAATCCATTGATTATCCAGATTAGAAACAGCGACATTTAGTATTGGATAATCACTGGCTGATTTTCTTAAATGCTGATAGGCAGCTTTCTTTGCACTTTTTTTAATAAATACTGTAGCTAAAATATCTTTTTCCAAAGGTTTATTCAAAAACATTTCTAAAGACATTCTTCCGCCCCTATATAGCTGGACTTCTGTATCTAATGCTAATAAAGGAGTAATTAAATCAGAAAACCCATACCTTGCATAAACAGATGCGCCGACCGTAACTATATTGCGAAATTGGACCCCTACAACGTTGCTTACGGCTTTAGGGAGCACTCCCCCAAAATACTCGTGTAAAACAGGACTTATTTCCACATCCCGAAATGTAGTCATACAGCCTAGTGCAATATACTCGTCCTGTTCTTTTATAAAATTCAGATTCATTTTAGATAGATCGACTGCTGTACCAATTCGTTGAGAGCCTAATCGTAAATAAGCACACCCGCCAAGAATAGTATTATTTCTTTTCTCTGTGAGTATCTTATATGCTTCCTCAAGTGTTTCTGGCTGCACTAAATTATCTATTGTGAACAATCTCTTTCCTCCTTAAGCTAGTTGTAACAAGGATTTTTTAGTACTATATTTAGGATTACTATTTGACTATTAACCTTCCCGAACTTTTAAACATTAATTCTCCTCGGGAATTCTAATTTATCAGTAATTACAATTAGCAGTTATGATAAAATAAAGTGAACCCCCTAAAGCAGGCACGGCAAAAAGCCGTAAAATCTACTTTAGGGGGTCCACTTCATTAAAGCCGCCACTGGGCAACTTATTTAGTCCTGACTAATTTAGAAAGTATGGATACTACCTCGTTCCCTACTTCTTCTGTTGTTGCTGATCCTCCCATATCTGGCGTAAGGCAATTTTCTTCTACCATTACCTGCTCAATAGCTTCTAAGACTATCTTGCCCCATTCTTCGTGGCCAAAGAAATCAAGCATCTGGCTTACCGACCAAATAGAGGCTAATGGATTAGAAATTCCCGTGCCTGCAATATCAGGTGCCGATCCATGAACAGGTTCAAACATAGAAGGATATTTTCTTTCTGGATTTATATTGGCACCGGCCGCTAGCCCCATACCACCAGCAATGGCAGCCCCTAAATCGGTTATTATATCTCCGAATAAATTTGAAGTAACGACGACTTGAAATCTTTGGGGCTCTTTAACAAAAAACATACTTGCTGCGTCAACATGATAAGAATAAGTCTTCACATCTGGATATTCTCTGCCAACCTCTGCAAATACTTGATCCCAAAATACCATGGAATAATTTAACGCATTTGCTTTACTGATACTTGTTAATGTTTTACCGGTTTTACGAGCTAGTTCATAAGCATAGCGAATAACACGCTCCGTACCCTTACGCGAAAAAACTCCAGTTTGCAATACAACTTCCTCAGGTTTCCCTTTAAATAACCAATCACCCGCTCCCGAATATTCGCCTTCGCTATTTTCCCGCACGACAATCATATCAATTTGTTCACGCCGAATATCTTTTAACGGGCAAGGTGCACCTTCGAGTAATTTAACTGGGCGTAGATTTACATATTGGTCAAAGCCTTTGCGTATTTTAAGAAGTAAATCCCAAAGGGAGATATGATCCGGTACTCCCGGATACCCCACCGCACCTAAATAAATGGCATCAAAACCTTTCAATCTTTCCATGCCATCATCATCCATCATTTTTCCATGTTTAAGATAATACTCACATCCCCAAGGAAAATAAGTAAAATCAAATTCAAAAGCACCGGCAATTTCCGCTATTTTTTTTAAGATTTTTACACCTTCAGCTAATACTTCAGGGCCGATCCCGTCACCTGGGATTACAGCAATTTTATATTGTTTCATAAACTCTCCTTTTTATAACCTAAAATCCCAAGTCTTCCCCTACAACAATAACATGCATCTCTGTCAATACTGGACGCTTGTTCATTATGGTAGTCACATTACATATTCGAGTCGGACCTTGGCAATCCATGCATTCACCTGTTCTCACACAAGGATTAGGAGTATTCAATCGCTTATTATTAATTGGAGAAGCGTATAACTGAATCCGCCTCTCAGCCTCAGCAATATCTTTCACTATTTTGTTAACTCCCACCACAATGACGACTTTCTTAGGTCCGAAAATCATGGACGCTACTCTATTTCCTACTCCGTCTGTATTCACAAGTCTGCCATCCATCGTTACAGCATTAGTACCTGTTAGGAATACGTCACAGGTCAATTGTTTGCGCCGTAGTTCAATTTTAGTTTCCGCGCTTAAATTCGGTAAGTTATGGTTATACATAGTGTTACCTCGGGCGGCAAGTTTATCAAGTACTCCTAATTCTCCAACAGTCCATGACCCGCCTACACCAACAGTCCCTTCAGCAGGTATCAAAGCGAGGACTTGTTCCACGGCCTCTTGTTTCGTTTGACAGTATGTTGCCTGAAAATTATTTTTTACCAAAGCTGCTACCGTTTTGGTACCTATTATCTCATTATGCCAAGCTTTTAATTCACTCATTTTTTATCTCTTCCCTCCACATTATCATTCAATCCAACAATCTCTATTTGCTAGATTATTAATATTAAATATCTTCTGTAAAAGTCAGGGAAAACCTTCCGGAGTAAAAATAATTATCCTTATTATAAACCTATATGAAGCAGTCTCACAACTATCCCCCCCCAATCCAATTTTCAGCTTATTGTATATATAAGAAAAGGCTTGGCTTATGCCAAGTCCTCAGACGCAGGCAGAAGCCTTAGTCGTTCTTACTTGGAATCGGAAAGTGTTATACTTTTTGATCCCGAAATAAAGGCTTCCGAGATATAAACCTCAGAAGCCTTTATTTATGTATTATTTTGGTATTCCTTTGCCCTGAGTTTTGTACAATTACTTGATGTTATACATGGGCCCCGATAATTTATCGTGGGCAATCGCCCTTGCATCGTGGATAATTGTGTTTAATAGAACCGTCGAAGTAGTGGATACAGCCATAATAACATGTATAAACCATTGGCTGTATATGTTTGTCATTATTGAAATCATCTATTGGAGCGGAAGCGCCCAAACTAAAAATAGCAGTCGCTAAAAGAAAAATCACGATGACCTGAGAGAATCTACGAGTCACTATAACTTCACCTCCCTTTACTGTATGGATACCGCAATTAAACATCTCACTATTTTCTGCAGAATTGGTTATGTCTTAATAGGTTATGACTGAGATGTCTAAAAGATGATTAAGTGCCTATTATCTAACTATGCCAGACTTTTATTCACTCATTTTTATCTCTTCCTTTCTCATTATCATTCAATTCAATACTCTCTATTTGCCAGATTGATACGCCTTTTCACGATCATTGATCACAATTTTGTTTCGTCCCCTTGGTATAGCTTAACATCTATTTTCCCAGTTAATAATTCCGCTGATTTTTGGCGCCATTCTCGAATATGCGACGTTGTTAAATGTCTTTCAAGGGCCTGTTTGTCCGCCCACTCCTCCAGAAAAACACATACGCCAGCATCATATGGATTATCCAGCAGCACATAACTTATGCAACCTTGCTCCGCCCGCGTAGCGGTGATCAAATCTTGGGCAAACGCAAATAATTCTGCTTTTTTCCCCGATTTTACTGTCAATGTCGCTATTACAACCAACATAATATCATCCTTTCCAATCGATTATTGATCAGCGGCCTTAAATATGACTCTATTAACGAATGGTAATATTTTCTTCGTGCCAAGACTTACTTTTTCCTGCTTTGATTGATAAAGAAATAAAACAAGAAGCAATTCGATTTTGGAGGCGAGATTATGACATGATTGCAGAGTGGTCATACATAGAAAAATAGACTAGCACCCGTTGAATGTCTCTTCGAGTGCCCAGACGGCAAAATGAAGCCTTGCTCTAGCGGCAGCAAGGCTTCATTCATTGTATTTAGCAGCTTGAAAATTATAGTTTAATGATTTTATTTTAGCCTGTCAGGATCAATTGGATACTTACCATACTGCCGGGCGGCATCCATCATAGCGATGACGTTATCCACCGGAGTACCTACTGGCAGTCCGCAGCCACTGGATAAGATAAACCCTTTTGGATTGTCATAGGCTTTGCGCAGACATTCTTTAACCTCGATTGCAACTTGCTGGGGAGTTCCTCTCCACAAGGTATTAGGCCTTACATTCCCGCTCAGACAGGCCCGGTGACCTACTTCATTTTTGGCTTCAGCCAAATCAACTTGATTGTCTAAACTGAGCACTGTAGCGCCGAAGTCAACCATGTCGCTCCAGATTTTTGTGGTATCACCGCAGATGTGGACAAAAGGCCCGCTACCCCAGCGCTGGATGATACGATCCGAATATTGTTTCAAGTAGGGTTTAGCGAATTCTCGAAAATGTTTTTCACTTATCATGGTTCCCGATGCTACTGGATCAGCAATACTTGGTTTAATCCCTATATCACACAGAACATCAATAAACAGGATGGTATTATCAGTGACATATTGTAGAAGCCTATGTACCATTTCAGGACAACGGCGCATATCTTTGAGAAAGCTGTCAGTACCACGAACAGCGGCAGCAGTGGTAATCGGCCCAGCAACTGCACAGCCTACGCTAACACGTTCTTTCACCGCTTCTTGGATAATTTTAAGCGCTTCAAGAAAAATCGGCAATCGCCCCGAACGGTAAGGATCAATCAAGTTCATATTGCCCAAATTTTCGTAACTTGAAATCGCTGGAATGGAGACATATGGGACATTATCCTCCGGAAACACCAATTTAGTACCAATGGCTTCAGCTATTCCGAACAGGCCCGGACCGGAACCGACCGAGTCTAGTTCATAGGTCTCAAAAGCATTAATTTGAGCTTGAGCCATCAGGGTAGCTGAATGATAATATTTCGACATTGTTCCACCAGCTAGGCTATAAGCCTGATCAGTAACCATAGGCATACAGACGATTCGATCGAGCTGTTCACCGGCGGCGAATGCTTTCATCCGCTCCTTCGGGGTCATCTTGTCTTTCCAAAGTGTTTTCACAATGCTACCTCCCAATTTGCGACCACAATAGAATACGGCGGTCAATATAGATAAATATTATAGTTTAAATATAATATTTCGATGATATTTCTTGATTTCCTTCCGGATGTAGCAGGAATATTCTATCTAACATAGAATAAATGTTTAGTTCTTATATATTTTATATTAAAAAGGAGTAATTATGAGCGATATTTCCATAAAATTACAGCAGGCTAAGGCAGCTGGAAAAAAAATTGTCGGTATGTACTGTGCGTACGGGCCGACGGAACTGGTTCTTGCAGCTGGCGCAATTGCTTTTAGTTTATGCTCAACAAAAGAAGACGCGATTGCTGAAGGAGAAAAAACACTTCCACGTAATTTTTGCCCGATGATTAAATCGTCATACGGAATGGCCGTTACGGATAAATGTCCATTTTTTCTTTATTCAGATCTTGTGCTGGGCGAGACTACTTGCGATGGTAAAAAAAAGATGTTTGAACTAATGAGCCAGTTTAAGCGTGTTCACGTTATGCGGTTACCAAGCAGTTACCAGGATGAGAATGCAAGACAGTACTGGTTTGACGAAGTGAAAAAGCTAAAACACATTCTTGAGCAAGAGTTTAAGGTTGAAATTACGGATGCCAAACTAACTGAAGCTATAAAACTGCTTAATAACGAACGGCGGTTAATGCAACGATTGTCTGAGTTTATGAAACTTGATCCAGTACCGATTTCCGGACAAGACATGCTGAGGCTGCATTGGGGACGTAATTTCATTCTTGACCGAACGGAATTCGCCAGTCAGATTGAAGAAATGATTGAATTGATACAAGATCGGGTAGATACAGGAGAAGCAGCTTTCCCTAAAGGAGCTAAACGGATTGTCGTCACTGGGGTTCCGACAGGTATCGGGGCTGACAAGGTTATTCAAATTATTGAAGAGTGTGACGCAGCGGTCGTTTATATGGAAAGTTGTACTGGAATGAAAACCTACGTCCAACTTGTTGATGAAAATAAACCGCCCCTTGAAGCCATCGCGGAGAAATATCTAATGACTCCTTGTTCCTGTATGAGTCCTAATCCTATTCGATTGGAACGTTTTGGACCAATTATCGAAGAATATCGTCCTGACGGAGTGGTGGACATTATCTGGCAAGGTTGCCACACCTACAATGTAGAAAGTCGTGTTCTTAAAGATTATCTCCGAGATACATATAATATTCCATTCTTACGAATTGAGACTGATTATTCCCAGGGTGATCGAGAACAAATTCGTACCAGAGTCCAGGCTTTTATGGAGATGACAAAAGAGTAATCTGCTAGGATTCCCCTTTTCATAGAGGAGTTTTTTAATGATATTAACCTAATGATTTAGAGAGTTGGTGGTAACTTTTTCTGCGTAATTTGAGCGATATAATAGTAAAAGTAGATGCATGATACAGAGGGGGAAGATAATTTTGATAGAAATGCACAATTTGCAGAAACATTATGGCGAATTTGAGGTTTTAAAAAATATAAATCTAACGATTAACGATGGCGAAATTTATGGACTTGTCGGCAGAAGCGGTGCTGGCAAATCTACTCTTTTACGATGCATTAACGGTTTAGAAAAATATGATTCTGGAAATTTAAGAATAGATGGTTTTGAGATTAATCAGCATAGTGAGAAAGAAATAAGGACCTTCAGAAAAAATATAGGTATGATCTTTCAAAATTTTTCTTTAATGGAGAGAAAAACTGTATATCAGAATATCGCATTGCCGCTGAAATGCTGGGGGTATAGTAATGACGATATTGATAAACGTGTTAAGGAATTAGTAAAACTCGTTGATATAGAAGATAAAATTCATGAAAAACCAAGATTTTTAAGCGGTGGCCAAAAACAGAGAGTTGCCATTGCTCGAGCACTTTCTTTAAATCCTAAAATTCTACTTTGTGATGAAGCTACTTCTGCTTTAGATCCTAAAACAACGCAGTCGATTCTTTTACTCTTAAAAAAAATAAATGAAACTCTGGGTATTGCAATCGTTTTTGTTACCCATAACATGTCTGTTGTAAAACAAATATGTCATAGCGTTTCTATTCTTGAAAATGGGGAGATTACTGCCAAGGGAACAGTCAGTAGTATCTTCTTGAATCAACCCCAATCACTAAAAAATCTGTTAGGTGAAGAAATAGAAGAAGCCATTCCGGAAAGCGGCATAAATGTTAAAATTCGCTATACTGAAAGCAGTGTAAATAGCAGAATGTTATCAAATATGGTAAAGGAATTAGATGTTGGCTTTTCCATAGCTTCGGCGAAATTAGAAAAATATCGTGATGCTGTACTAGGGACTATGGTTATTAATGTAAATCAAGAAGATCTGAATGTGGTTGTAAAATATTTAACAGATGTAGGAGTACAATTGGAGGTGCTAAGCCATGAATGATAATAAAATTTATACTCTTATTCATAGTATCGTTATACCCGAACTCTCCAATACGATTTTTATGGTTATTACTGCAACAGTACTTTCGGCAATCATCGGTATTTCGTTAGCTATTCTATTAATAGTTACCTATAAAGAAGGATTAAGGCCCAATAAATATGTATATCAAATATTAAACACCATCATTAATATCGTCAGATCCTTTCCCTTTATTATACTTATTGTAGCAATCATCCCCCTTACACGGGCGATAGTGGGAACTTCAATTGGTGAAAAAGCAGCAATTATTCCTTTAACGATTGCTGGTGCGCCATTTGTTGCCAGAATCATCGAAGGAAGTTTACGAGAAGTTGATAAAGAACTCATTGAAGCAGCTAAGTCTTTCGGGGCAAGCAATTTTCAAATCATATTTAGAATCATGATTCCTGAAGCAGTGCCTTCGATTATTTCAGGTATAACGCTCGCAGTCATCGCTATACTTGGATGCACCGCAATGGCCGGGGCTGTAGGTGCTGGTGGTCTAGGGGCAGTTGCCATAACATATGGATATGCCAATTTTGATAACACCGTTATGTATGGCACAGTTTTTGTTCTGATTGTTATGGTACAAGTTGTTCAAGCTTTGGGTAACTTTTCATATAAAGTATTAAAATAATAAAAAATGGAGTGATATCCTATGAGTATTAAAAAAATATTGTCCCTTTTATTAATAGTTGTCTTTGCTTTAACTTTGGCTGGTTGTGGAAATCAACAAAAAAAAGCAACAGAAACATCTGGAAATACACCAGAGAAAAAGACTATAACTGTTGGAACTTCGCCAACATTTAAAGATATATTCGCCGTAGTGAAAGAAGAATTTGATAAAGACGGGAACACCTTGAATGTGAAGATATTTGATGACCTAGTTATACCTAATACTTCATTACAAGAGGGAAGTTGTGATGTGAATTTCTATCAGCATGAGCCATATCTTAACCAATTTAATAAGAATAAAGGAACTACTTTGGTCAAATATGGGGACGGGGTGATAAAATATTTCATGGGTATTTATTCTAAAAAAATAAAAAATATTAATGAGCTAAAAGATGGAGCTACAGTATCCATTCCCAATGATCCAAGTAACAGAGTGAGAGCCTTAAAGGTTTTACAAACAAATGGCTTAATAAAATTAAAAGAAGGCGTCGATAACCCAACAAAATTAGATATAGTAGAAAATAAGAAAAAATTAAATATTGTTGAGATGGATGTATTAAAGCTGGTTAGTTCCTTAGACGATGTTGATTGTTCAACTATTAATTCAATTATAGCCGTACAGGGAAATGTAGACCCTAAGTCTGCTATCGGTCTTGAAGATAATAAGGAAAGCGATAAATATGCGATTATAATTGCAGTTAAGAAAGATCAAAATAACGAAAAAATCGCAGCCCAACTTGAAAAAGCGTTAAAATCCGAAAAGGTTAAAGTGTTTTTAGAAGAAAAATATAAGGGAGCGATTGTACCATTATTCTAGTGAATTTCCCATACGTCCTTCGAGAAATCTGGTATTTTCCCTCAACGGTTTTCATTAAAATTTCAGAAGACGTAAATTTGAAATACTACATTCTCATCCAATCAATAAATGAAGCCTTGCTCCAGCAAGGCTTCATTTATTAGTTTGAAATTATAGTTTAAAGTTTCTCACTGCAGCTTGCAGTTCTTCGGCCATGTTTGCCAATGCTTGGCTTGATGCCGCAATTTCTTCCATGGATGCAGATTGTTCCTCAGTTGCTGCGGAAACTGTTTGTGTTTGCCCTGCAGTATCTTTTGCAATTTCATCAAGTTGTCGAATATACAAAACCATTTGCTGACTTCCGCTCATCATTTGATGCATGGCAGTAGATATTCCCTGTTCCTGCTCCGACATTTTTTCGACTTGGACTGCTATTTGATTGAATTTCAGATTTGCATTATTAACAACATCAGTACCGACTTTTACTTCCCTTGTACCAGTATCCATCGCGGAAACAGCTTTGTCTGTATCTGCTTGAATTTCCCCAATCAATCCAGCAATTTGTTTAGCCGCATCCTGGGATTGCTCAGCAAGCTTCCTTACCTCTTCCGCTACTACGGCGAAGCCTCGTCCTTGTTCACCCGCCCGAGCCGCCTCGATCGCAGCATTTAAAGCCAACAAGTTGGTCTGACCAGCGATTCCGGAGATGGTATCGACAATTTGGCCTATTTCTTTAGAACGCTCACCCAGTTTGGCCACTACATGAGCAGAATTCTCCACAGTTTCTTCAATGTTTTTCATCTGTTTAATCGCAATCTCAATGGCTTTGCTTCCATCCTTAGCCGCGTTTGCAGTCTCATTCGACGTTGCGGCAACATGATCCGTATTTTCAGCTACCCGTTCTATACCAGCCGCCATCTGTTCCACTACTTTAGACGTTTCGTTGACGACTTCAAGCTGTTTCTCTGAACCTTGTGCGACATCGGTAATTGATATAGCCACTTGGTTAGCGGCAAGGGAGGACTGTTCGGCACTCGCTGTTAGCTCTTCTGAGGCTGCCGCCACTTGTTCGGTAGTTTGAGCAATTTTCCTGACTAAGGACCGCAACTTCTCGGTCATATCGTTAAATGCCGCAGCTAACTGCCCAATTTCATCATTTGACTTAATCTCAATCGTATTAACGGCCAAATTACCTTGGGCAATTTCTTTCGAATAAGTTACCAGTTCATTCAATGGCTTAGTTAACCGTCTTGCTACAAACCAAATTACGCCGCTGACTAATAACATGACGATTATAATTGAACTTACTAGTACCTTAACCATACTGGCGGCCGGAGCGAAAAATTCACTTTCGGAAATGACTGTCGCTACTACCCAACCCGTAACTGGGATAGGCTGATAGAAAGCTATTTTCTGTTCGCCATTGAATGTATAACGGAAAATCCCCGTTTTTCCTTCAAGCATTCTTTTTCCCAATTCCTTGATGGATGGATCTTCAATTTCATTTATTTTCTTCTGCATCACGAAATCTTTATTGGGATGCTGAATGAAAGTTCCATCTTTAGCAATCATAGTACCATAGCCAGTTTTCCCAAATTTCATGCCATCCGCTATTTTCTGTACATACTGCAATGAAATTCCAGCGCCGACTAACCCTTGAGGAACATTCTGCTCATCTTTGATCGGTGCTACCATAAATATAGTTGGCAGACCAGTCGTCTTAGAAACCATCGGCGCCGTTATCTGTGGAGCACCTCCGGACATAATGGACTGAAAATATTCACGAGTTTTTATATTTCCGATAAAGACAGAAAAATCGTTCCCATTCTGCTGGATAGTATGAAATTCCCCTTCACGGTTGGCAGCATAAATATCTTGGAATACATCTGCATGCTTGTCATGGAGATATTTATACCGACCAATATTCTGACCGTCTATAATATTAAAATCAGCATTAATTGCTTTTGCTGCTGGTGTAGAGGCAATTGTCTCTGGTTCCAACAGGTGGGTTGTGAGCCAGGTGTTAATGTTACCTGCCGTCTCCCCCGTTGATGCCAACATACTTTTACTTAATTCATCTTCAATTAGGCTATTGATCCCTATGTAGGCGGATACCCCCACCGCGATAAGACCTATTATTACTGCTGGCATAATAAAAAGCAGAAGTTTCCCGCGATAAGACATATTTTTTAACATTCCATATCCTCCCTAATATAAGTTTTATTATTTCGTCTAATTAGAAAGTATAATTAATCATGGGCGAGATGTTTCGCTGTAATATTTGCAAAATACATAATATTGCAAATATTACGTCCATTATTAATCAAGCAGTCCTCCTTAAGTTCATAAATTAACTATTATGCCTTTCGTTAAATTATACTATAATTCGTTAAAAAATTACAATATTTTTTGTACTCAATAGCTCTATCTAGCCCACTACATAATTAATGGTAGATAAGCGTTAATAACATGGCACCAACGCAGGCCACCAAAAGTATTATAAATTCTGATTGCATAATAAAAAAGCTCCTGAGGTAAACACCTCAGAAGCTTTTTATTTCGCATGGCGGGTGCGTGTAGGAATCGAACCCACCCATCGACAGTTAAGCCGACGCAAACGGTTTTGAAGACCGCAGAAGCCACCAGGCCCCATCCGCTCCCATTGATATTATTATAACATTTTTTATGAAAAATGCAAACTTTTCCACTATATAAAAACGTCTTTATTCTTCGTGCTTTAAGATCTCTTTCTATATATATATTACCCATTTTACGAATTAATGAAACATTTCTTACATAAATAACTTACTGCAATGCCATGGCTAAGAAAACGCTAACGTGTCCTTTTTGGTCATTGCGAGTGTAGCGAAGCAATCTCTGGACAAGTAGGGGATTTCTTCGCTACACTCGCAATGACAGCTAAAAACTTATAAATTCTATAAAAAAACCGCCGGAAAATCCAGCGGTTTTCTGTTTACTATTATTATTTACTGAAATATCGATCCAAGAGACCTTTAAAAGCTGCACCGTGGCGTGCTTCATCTTTACACATTTCATGTACAGTATCATGGATAGCATCCAGATTAAGTTGTTTTGCTTTTTTCGCCAGCCCTAACTTGCCTTCGCAAGCACCATATTCCGCCTCAACGCGAAGCTGAAGGTTTTTCTTAGTGGAAGTAAATACTACTTCACCTAAAAGTTCAGCAAATTTTGCAGCATGTTCCGCTTCTTCAAAAGCTATTCTTTTATAAGCTTCTGCTACTTCTGGAAAGCCTTCACGATCTGCTTGACGACTCATTGCCAAATACATGCCAACTTCTGTGCATTCACCAACATAGTTCAGTCTAAGGCCTTCAACAATCTCAGCATCAACACCAGCAGCGACACCAATTCTATGCTCATCCGCCCAATTTAAGGCAGCACCTGTATTCTCAATAAATTTGCTGGCAGGAGCTTTACATTGAGGACAAAGCTCTGGAGCATGGTCCCCTTCATGAACATAACCACAGATCGTACAAACAAATTTCTTCATCAATAACCTCTCCTTATTAATAACAATTATCCGATATCTATATATTATATAATAATCGTTGGAAAGTCAATACCCCTAGACTATATTTTATGAAAAAATTTACCTAAAAAATGAATAGCTACATTTTTTAGTACGCCGTCGTTATACACAAGGGGCTTCAATTAGAGTCACGAAGACAACGTTATGAGCATGTCCATCATACATAGCCTTCCTATGAATGATTGCTCATAAACACAATTTTAGAGACAGTCTTAGCGCACGCTTTGCGCATCTAGATGGCGAAGCCCATTATTAATTACTTTTCTCAGTGATTTTAAATAGTAACTTTAAAGACTTAACAGTCCGAGATATGTTAGGTAGCAAATCTTTTAATACTAATTCTTCAATAGTTAATTCACCAGTATTAGCCTATCAATTTAAAATCTCCAACGATAAATTATCTAATAATTACGTTGACACACCATAATTAGTAGAATATCATAAATATGTATTGGATAAAATTTCATATTATTCAATTAGAAAAAGGAGGATCTGACACAATGATAACAGTTAGACAGTCAAAATCATTTGTTCTACTAATGGCGATGATGTTATTAATCGCTCTGGCAACAGGATGCGGTAAAAGTGACAGCACCGCAGGTAAGGCTAAGGAAACACTAACAGTAGCCACAGCCTATGATGCCAAATCCTTAGACCCTCACGCTACTAATGATGTTGCATCTTCAAACGTAATGGCACAGATTTATGAAAACCTAGTAGCCCTGAATGACAAGGGGGAAGTCATTCCTATGTTGGCGGAATCTTTTAAACGCCTTGACCCTGTCACTTATGAATTTAAGCTGAAAAAGGGTGTTAAGTTCCACAATGGTGAAGAACTGAAAGCCTCTGATGTAAAGTTTTCACTAGAACGAGCATTAACACCAATGGGCGCATCCATTGCTCACATTGTCGGTGAAATTGATCCAGCCGGCTTTAAAATTGTTGACGATTATACGATTGTTGTCAAAACCAAAGTACCTTTTGCTGGATTCTTACCAAGTCTAGCTCATACCGGCGGTAGCATCTTAAATGAAAAAGCTGTTAAAGCTGCTGGTAAAGATTATTCACAAAATCCAGTTGGTACAGGTCCATTCAAATTTACTAAATGGGCTAAGGGTGATCGGGTTGAACTGGAACGTTTTGATGGTTACCATGGTAATAAGCCTCAATTTAAAAATATGATTATCAGAGTCATTGTCGAACCAACTAACCGTGCTATTGAACTGGAAAGCGGCAGTGTGGATATCGCTTATGAAATATCTACAAATGATTTAAAAAGAGTCCAAGACAATAAAGATTTAAAACTGTTGCGAATCATGGATAACTCAATCACTCATCTGGGCATGAATACTAACAAAAAACCCTTTGGTGATGTGCGTGTCCGCCAAGCAATTAGTTATGCTATTGACAGCAAAACCGTTGTTGATAGTGTTTGGCGAGGAATTGGTTCTGCTGCCGTTGGCCCTGTACCTATGAATGTTAAGTATTTTAATAAAAGCCTAACCTCACATGAATATAACCCCGAAAAAGCTAAACAACTGTTAGCCGAAGCGGGACTACCTAATGGCTTTAAAACTACAATTTGGACGAATGACAAAAAAGAACGTGTGGATATGGCCACAATTATACAAAATCAATTAAAACAGGTAGGCATTACTGTTGACATCAAAGTAATGGAATGGGGCGCCTTTTTGGATGGAACAAACAAAGGCGAACAAGATATGTATATTATCGGTTGGACTAGTCAAATTAATGATCCCGATATGTCCTTGTATGCCATGTTCCATTCCTCTAAGTTCGGTGCTGGCGGCAACCGTCCATTCTATAAAAATAGCAAGGTAGATGAACTGATTGAGCAAGGCCGACTAATGGAGGATTCAGATGCTAGACAAACATTGTATTTTGAACTACAGAATATGATCAATGCCGATGCCCCTTGGATTTATCTGAACGCTGGCGAGCAGGTAGTTGGTACAAAAAAAGCCGTCAAAGGATTCGTACCTAGTCCCTTCGGGTACCATGTACTCTACAATGTCTCCTTCGATGGGCAGTAAAATCATTTGACTATATTATTGTTTGTTATATAGTGTTTACCACGACAAGGGGATAGCTAGTTTGTATGGCTATCCCCTTGTTATTTTCCAGTTACTGATCATAATGTAAACGTAAACAAAGGAGGATAACAATGCTTAAATATATACTCCGCAGATGTTTGATGCTGATACCGGTTTTACTAGGAGTTACTTTTATTGTATTTACATTGATGTATATTACACCTGGTGATCCGGCTAAGTTGATTTTGGGCGATGCTGCGCCGCCTGAAGCAGTTGAATCACTACGTAGCGAGCTGGGATTAAATGATCCTTATCTTGTGCAGTACTTTAATTATGTACAAAAGATTGTTGTACATCAGGATATTGGTCGCTCATATGTAACCAATCGTCCGGTGTTGACTGAGATTACAGACTGTTTTCCATCAACATTACAACTTGCTTTATCCGCCATGTTCGTCGCCATGTTAATTGGCATCCCCGTGGGAATTATTTCTGCAATCAAACAATATTCCTGGTTTGATTCATTATCAATGATATTAGCTCTATTAGGTGTGTCTATGCCAGTATTTTGGCTGGGCATTTTATTAATTTTATTATTCACTGTTCACCTTAAGCTATTACCCGCTTCTGGATTTAGCCGACCTGAGCACCTTATTATGCCAGCGATAGCACTTGGCGCCATGTCGGCAGCAATTATTACCCGTATGACTCGTTCGAGCATGCTAGAAGTCATTAGGCAGGACTATATACGCACTGCACGCGCTAAAGGACAAAAAGAATCGGTAGTCATCCTTAAACATGCTCTCGGCAATGCCCTCATTCCAATCATTGCAGTCATTGGTCTGCAGTTTGGCTTGTTATTAGAAGGAGCCGTCCTTACCGAATCTATTTTTTCCATTCCTGGAATTGGTCGATTACTGGTTGAGTCAATTAAAATGCGGGATCTTACCGTTGTACAAGGCGGTGTACTGTTCATTGCGATTGTCTTCAGTTTTGTTAATTTACTAGTTGATCTCTTATATGCTTATGTTGACCCTCGTATTAGATCCCAGTACAAATAATCATATGGATGATTATTAATTTATTTTCTAAGCATAAATGCCAATACAGAAAGGAGTATACAATATGGCTCAAGTTCAATATAAAACGGAAAGCACGACAGGGGCCCAAAAAGCAAAACGCGGTAAACTATTTGAAATATGGCGACGTTTTAAACGAAATAGACTGGCTGTTGCTGGATTAATTATTATAGTAGTATTAATACTGACTGCCATTTTTGCTGATTTTATTGCCCCTTATCCATATGATCAGCAAAATTTACAAGAAACCTTCCAATCACCAAGCGCCAAACACCTCTTTGGAACAGATGACTTTGGACGTGATACATTTAGCCGCATTGTCTATGGCTCACGCATTTCATTAGAAGTTGGTTTTGTCGCTGTTAGTATTTCAGTCATTATTGGCGGAACTCTAGGGGCACTGGCGGGTTATTATGGCGGAAAAGTCGACCATTTCATTATGCGGGGAATTGATATTCTTCTGTCCATACCCCAGATTTTACTGGCAATTGCCATTGTTGCGGCCTTAGGACCAGGACTATTTAACTTGATGGTCGCTGTAGGTATAGCATCTATACCTCAATATGCCAGAATTGTACAAGCATCGGTATTATCAATCCGCGGTCAAGAATTTGTTGAAGCTGCAAAAGCAGTAGGTTCTAGTGATTTTAGAATTATATTCAAACATATCATCCCCAACGCTATAGCACCCGTTATTGTCCAGGTTACCCTTGGTATTGCTGTAGCAATCCTAAGTGCGGCAGGTCTAAGCTTCATTGGCCTTGGGATTCAGCCTCCGATACCCGAATGGGGGGCCATGCTGTCGAGCGGACGCAGTTATATTAGAACCTATTGGTTTATGACTGTGTTTCCCGGTTTGGCTATTATGATTACCATCTTTGGCTTGAATCTTTTAGGTGATGGTTTACGAGATGCACTTGATCCGCGCCTCAAGAATTAAGGCCTACATTATTAAAAAAGGGGGAAAATGTACAACATGAGCAAGAAATCCTGCCTATTAGATATAAAAGACCTAACTATTCATTATATCACCCATGACGGTATCGTTCGGGCAGTAGAAGATTTGAATTTGCAGGTGGCGGTGGGGGAAACTCTAGGGTTTGTCGGCGAAACTGGCGCAGGCAAGACAACTACAGCATTAGGCATTTTGCAGTTGGTTCCAAGCCCGCCTGGCAAAATCATCAATGGGCAAATTCTCTTTGAAGGTGAAGACCTCTTGAAAAAGTCCCCCTCGGAACTGAGGGACATTCGCGGCAGCGGCATTGCGATGATTTTCCAAGATCCAATGACTTCACTCAATCCAGTAATTACCGTAGGGGAGCAAATTGCAGAAATCGTCAGGTTGCATGAAGATATTGATAAAGCATCAGCCTGGAAACGTGCCGAGCATATGCTAGAAACAGTGGGTATTAAGGCAGAACGAGCCAACGATTACCCGCATCAATTTAGCGGCGGAATGAAACAACGGGTAGTCATTGCTATCGCTTTAGCCTGTAATCCCTCCTTGCTCATTGCTGATGAGCCAACTACAGCTCTTGATGTTACCATCCAAGCCCAGGTTCTGGAACTGATGAAAGACCTTAAAGATAAATACCAAACAGCAATGATCATGATTACCCATGATTTGGGCATCGTTGCTGAAATCTGTGATAAAGTCGCCATTATGTATGCTGGCAATATTGTCGAGTATGCAGATAAACGCTCACTGTTTCTAAATCCATGCCATCCCTATACTGTGGGCCTATTCAAATCGATACCTGACATTGATGTGGATGAAGAAGAGCTACAGGTTATTAAAGGCCTGATGCCTGACCCTACGGATTTGCCGTCAGGTTGCACCTTCCACCCACGCTGCCCCAAAGTGCAACCTGAATGTTCAAAACGCAAACCGCCCCGCTTTGAAGTCGAACCAGACCATTTCGTTTCATGCATTCTATACGACCAAGCAGGTCGGTCAGGAGGAAGTGACAATGAATGAAGGTAACAGATTAAACCAAACTAGTCATTCTTCAGCAGTTACCCCACCTGCTTTACTTGAAGTAAAAAATTTAAAGAAGTATTTTTCCACCCCTAAAGGTATGTTGCACGCTGTTGACGATGTGAGTTTTCAAATTGCAAAAGGTAAGACATTGGGTCTAGTTGGTGAGTCAGGCTGCGGTAAATCAACAACTGGGCGCGCTGTTATTCGTCTTATTGAGCCAAGCGCAGGTCAAGTGATTTTCAAAGGAAAAAATATCTTAGAATATAGCTCCCGGCAAATCAAGGACATCCGTAAACAACTGCAAATTGTCTTCCAAGATCCATATTCATCATTAAATCCTCGCCTATCAATAGCAGAGTTAATTGCTGATCCTTTATATGTAAATAATGTTTATAAAACCAAGCAAGAAACAGAGGCGCGCATTAGGGAATTAATGGATACTGTTGGTTTAGCCTCAAGGCTCATGAATTCTTATCCTCATGAATTAGATGGTGGCCGACGCCAAAGAATTGGGGTGGCACGGGCTCTAGCCCTTAATCCTGAATTCATTGTCCTTGACGAACCTGTATCGGCTCTGGATGTCTGCATTCAAGCACAAATTCTAAATCTCCTAAAAAACATACAACGAGAACTTGGACTTACTTATCTTTTTATTTCACATAATCTAAGTGTTGTCAAACACATTAGCGATACAATTGCCGTCATGTATCTGGGGAAAATTGTAGAAGTATCAGATTATAAATCAATTTTCATCGCCCCACAGCATCCATACACCCAAGCATTACTATCTGCGATTCCATTTCCTAAATTAGATGTAAAAAGAGAAAGAGTACTCCTGGAGGGGGATATTCCAAGCCCAGTAAACCCACCAGCTGGCTGCCGGTTTTACGGACGCTGTCTCTATCGCCAAGACCTCTGCCAGAGAGAAACCCCAGAGCTTGTAACTACAGGTCCTGAGCGGGCAGTCGCTTGTCATTTTGCCGATAATTTAAAACAGATTTAAACTACTAATACTCAGGTAAGAAAAATATTATTGGTAATAGCAAAAACTCCTGCAAAAATTCACATCTGAATT
>JAGFZX010000116.1 GCA_017889585.1 Bacillota bacterium | reverse complement strand
TTGGCAAAATTAGCTTGCCTGTATACCAACGGCAACAGTAGTAGTACACATTCATAACCACTATACATGGGCCATGTGGAAACGCCCCCACTTATTACGTTTTTTCCATTAGCCGTCCACAGTGGCAACATATTTTCCGGTTGAAAATTTAACATGCTGGCGAGCCATACAACCGTCAGCATGCTATATGCCACAAAAAACATGAACTGCTGCACACGCAAAATAGTCCCCCAATCCTGCAGCGCACAATAGGTACATACCACCAGTAAGCCTAATATAACCACTTCAGGAGGAGTTCGATCAAACATAAAAAAAGTAATTATTTTACCTACGCCACTAAAAATTTCGATGATCTGCAAAAAAAATAGCAAATTAAACCACAAGACAATAACACTGCCACCCAAGGGACCAAAGAGCCGTGGCGCATATTCCACCAGTGTCTCATCTGGATACTGTTTACCCAGCTTGAGCATTAAGCAAGCGGCTATGTAAAATATCACTCCGCCAATAATGACACTTATCCATGCCGCCTGCCCTAGTGAGGCGATCAAGGCACGGGGACTAAGCATAATTTGCGCACCTATACAAGTTGTAATAGTCACAATCATTAGCTGTAAGGTTGACATATATGTTTTAGCTTCCAGATTAGCCATCGTTACCACCCATCCTTGTCTGATCCTGAGCGCCAAATTCCTTAGGTCTGTCCTTTAACAACTTGGTGGGTAATCTTGCCAAAGAGTCTTTCCAGTCTGATAACAGATCCACATTAAACATGCCACCAAGAAAAGATTCGCCAAAACTACGCAGGGAACAAAGATGTATTGTCACTGCTAAAATCCCTAATATAACACCATAGAGTCCTAATATGGAAGCCAATATCAACATGGGTATTCTCAGCCAGCGTAGTGCCATGCTGAAAGTATAGGAAGGCATCGAATAAGAAGCAAGAGCCGTAGTGGCAATAACAACTACCAAGAAAGGATTGATAATCCCAGCCTGAACTATAGTAGTGCCAATAACAACAGCACCGATCATACTGGCAGCTCCAGCGATCTTTTGGGGCAGCCGCACGACTGCCTCTTGAAATAACTCCAATATAATTTCCATCATCACAGCTTCCAAAAATGAGGGAAAGGGACTGCGTGCCCTGAGTTCCGCTACTGAAATGGCCATAGGTGTAGGTAACATACCAGGATGGTATGATACGATGGCAACATATATGGCTGGCAAATAAATAGCCATAAAAGCCGCTAATCCTCTCATTAAACGGATAGAACTGGAAATAATTGGTTGCAAGGTATAATCATCAGTAATTTGCATTAAAACATTATAGGTGCAGGGCACCATAATGCTAGCCGGGGTACCATCCACAAGAATGCCTACCCGCCCCTCATATAGTGCAGCCAGCATTTTATCAGGTCTCTCCGTCATCTGGGTCTGGGGAAAAGGTGACCAAGGATGATCAACCAGGAATTCCTCAATCCGGGATGCTGCCAGTATTTTATCGATGCTAATCATGGACAGACGTCGCTCTACTTCTTCTAACAAGCCGGGTTTTACCAGATCGGCCACATATAGGACAGCTACGGATGTTTTGGTACGCTCACCTATTTTCAAAATACGGACCTTTAGATTGGTATCGCGGGCACGGCGGCGCATGAGTACAATATTATCACTCAGCGCTTCATTAAATGCTTCATTAGCCCCCCGTAAAACATGCTCATTATTCGCCCCGCCAATACTGCGCTTAACATATTTTACAGCGGAAATACTTAACCCCTCAGACAAACCATCGATCAACAAGAGGGCATTCCCTGTCATAACCGCTTCAATAGCTACACTAGCTTTTGTTAGTACTGTCACTGAAGCAGCTCCCAGAATGGATTCTGAAATAGCCTTCATGTCCGCAAATAAATTTGATAAATTACCTGTATTGGCATTAGTCGGGCCAGTCTGATTCATCAACGGCTTTAATATATTTCTTTCCAGGTTAGAAGTATCAGCCATACCTTCTAGATAAATGATTAGGGCCTTATGCTCGCCTGCATTAAATGCGCGAAATTCAATATCGCCACAATCCCTGAACACAACTCGTAGTAATTGCTCATTTTCAGCTAGAATCGGGGTAAAAATAAAGGGCTCACGGGAGGGAGCTGCAACCTTACGAAGTTGGGCGATAATTTGCCCCATATCTTCACCAAATTCAATACTCTCGGCAGTTAGCTGTTGTAAGATCGTCAATTCTTCCTTAGCCCGCCTTAGAGAGGCTTCAGGCATGTGAGTTGATAATTTCATAAATTTAAGGCATTTTGCTTTTCCCATTATCCCTCCCCCTTCTCCTACAATTACTATTTTCAACCTTTTGTTCCACCTTTATACTAAGAAAAGTGCTGATGCGTCTTCATATAGCCGCAGAAACGCACTGAAATAAGAAAAACGCTAGCGCGTCCTTTTTTTGTCATTGCGAGTATAGCGAAGCAATCTCTGGACAAGTAGGGGATTGCTTCCTCGTACCTCGTCGCAATGGCAGCCAAAAACTTATACTTTCTGATTCCGAAATAAAAGACAGCCGGAATTCCGGCTGTTTTTTCTAATTCCAGCGTTTTTCAATTATTACGTCTTTAAAATATTGTTCAATGATGTCCTCAGGCTTACTGCCCATAGTGGCCATTTTATTGGCACCCCATTGAGACATACCCACACCATGTCCATAGCCTTTACCAGTAAAGATAATATTATCACCACTGACTTCCACTTTATCAAGAAGCATGGATTTGAGTTTTGTACTATCCAGACCTACTCTCATCTCTGGACCTGATACTTCAATATTCTTATTGATTATCATAGTAGTCGCCCGCCCTGATGATCCTTTTTGTCCGATTTCTACACTATCAATACTGGCCGCTGTTTTTCCCATCTTGGTCAATACAGCCATGACTTGCTTTTTAGTAAAAGAGGCTGTCCAGTTTTGTACATCTGCAGGAGCCAAATCATCAGGAGACTGTACAGACTGAATGTAGGCAGGTTCAGCGTCTTTAAAATTAAGGCCTTCTTTGGCAGATGCTGTAATACCACCAGCGGAAGCATGAAACCACGCATGAATAGGTTTTCCCTGATAAGTAATAACCATACCACGAGTCATCTCAATAGCTTTCCTTACATTTTCACTGACTGCTTTTCCATTATATGCTTGAAACTCCTTAATATCAGTAGAAGCCTGAGTCCCTCGCGCTGGCACACCACCCTTTTCTTCGATTGCCTGTACCGTAAAGGTGCGGGCTAGTATAGCCTGAGCTGCTAACGCTTCTACAGGCCAGTCAGCTTTCATTTCCCCTGCCACTACACCTGCAATATACTCTTCCATTTTCATGGTTTTCTTTTCTTTTGTTTCATGCATGAATACCAAAATATCAGGTTCATTGCCTTGAACAACCTGTTTTTGGGGTGCTGAGGGCTGAGTCGGCGGCGCAGGTTCAGGCTTTTTCTGTGTCTGATTTAACATTCCGCAACCACTCATCGTAAGGGCTACCAACAGTACCAATGTGATCAGTACATACCATCGTTTATACTGCATTTTTTTACCTCCTTAAATACGTTATCCTTAGTATGTCATAAATCCATATGATCAATGCATTACCCTTAGCCTGTATTGATCATGCGATAAATAGCTAATGATAAATTAATCATTATGATAAAAAATACCCCAAACATCCCCAGCCGATTTCCATTAACCCCCAGCCAGCGCGCAAAGGTATAACCACGAATACCAATCAGCACAGCAGCCACTAAAAACATAGTATTCATTATTTCCCACCTCCTTCAGAAGCTTCACTCCGTAGGAAAGGTCCTGAGCATCAAACCAGTACGGCGAATTTGGGTCTTAACTTCAATATTCACCTCAGCCTGAGAATATTTTTCATTCCATTTATAATTTTCGTACTCCTTATTACTCTGAAACGCCGGACGCAGATAATAGC
>JAGFZX010000075.1 GCA_017889585.1 Bacillota bacterium | reverse complement strand
ACTTCTAGCTCTGTTCCTAGGCGCACATTCTTACAAACTTCACCTAATTGGAAAATCATCTCCCCAAGAGCATCTTTGGCTGCCAACAGAACCTGGATTACTTTCCCATCTAACCAGCTACTGTCTTTCCGTATCTCATCTAGCAGATATTCTGTTTGATGCCCAAGCCTCGTGATCTCCGTTAAACAGAAAAACGACGCCAAACCCTTAATTGTATGTATTTTACCAAAAATATCATCAAGGGATTTACTAAGATTATCACTATTCTCCAATGTTAGTATTTCATCTTCTATTTTTTGCAGACTTTTCATGCTTTCGTCAACAAATGCCTGAAGCAGCTCAATATTATCTTTCATGAATTGGTACTGCATGGCTTATCCCCCTTTCTAGTAATCAACGTTTATAATAGGCAATACTGTTACCAATGCGTTTCATCTTAAAAAGATCAGTAATTCGCCCAACCGATTCAGAATGTCCTAAATAAATAAAACCGCCATTCTTTAATGATTGATAAAAACTATCTAGCACTTTCAGGCGCGACACTGGGTCAAAATAAATCAATACATTACGGCAAAAAATAAAATCATATTCTAACTGATTCTCCATCTCCTGATCTTCCATTAAATTAAGGAGTTTAAAATGAACCATATTTCTGACCTGAGTATTTAAAAGATACTGATCTCGCCGCTTCACAAAATATCTCTCTAAGTACTCATGGGGGACATCTTTTACCGAGCGACTATTATATAATCCTCTGCGCGCAGCTTCAATCACCTTAGTATTAATGTCGGTAGCTAACACTTCAATTGTCCACTGTTCAGGCTCAGGCAGCATTTCCAGCAAAATAATCGCCAAAGTATAAGGTTCTTCACCTGTCGAACATCCAGCACTCCATAGCCTGATTTTTCTTATTCCGCTAGCTACCTTAGCCTTAACGACCTGTAAAAGTACTTCCTCAGCGAACCCTTGTAACTGTGGGAAATCCCGGAAAAAATAAGTTTCGTTGACGGTTAGGAGGTTAACAAGATGCTGCATCTCTCTTTGATCATTAGAGAACTTTAACAACTGATAATATTCTTGATACTTTTCCAATCCTAGTTCTGCAATACGTTCATCCAATCGTTTATCAACGAAATAGCGTTTGCTAGGCTCAAACCAAATGCCTGTTTTTTTATAAATCAAATTAACAAATTTTCGATATAATTCCACTGTGAGTGTCATCTATCTGTCCTCCATCCCCAGCTTCTGAATCACCACTTAGCTAATTACCTATTCTATAAACAGATTTACTGATAACACCGTTATAATCCGAAAATCCCGCCTATTCCCTAGTCGTCTATTAGTAGGAAACAAGCGGCATTCCCAGCAAATATACTATGAGTTTATTAGACATATTTCACTCGCTTATTTTATAAATTACTGCGCATATTGTCCCACCATCGTTTCAGCTTCTCTTCTGATATTTTAATCAGTTCCAGCACTTGTGATAAATTTTTAAAAGGTTTCAAAACATAATCATTTGCCCCTGCTTCGAGGCATTGCATTGTATAATTCATCGTCGAATGACCTGTCATCATAATGACTTGTGTAAGAGCATCATATTTTTTCACTTGCACAAGAAACTCTATTCCATTCATTTTAGGCATCAAAATATCAGATAGAATAATATGGTATTTTTGTTTTTTTATCATCTCCAAGGCAATGATTGGCGAAGTTGTTGAATAAACTTCATAACCTTCCATTCGTAAAAACTCTTCTATAACCCATGCTACATCCTGCTCATCATCAACAATTAATACTCTCATTTGAGGATACATGCTGTTTTCGCCTCCTTTACTTTTAGTCACAATTTTCCCTAGTGATGACTGCACTATAAATGCTAGAATAAAAATCTAACTGTCCAACAATATTTTTCGAAATTTCTAGCACATTAACATGACGCCTTGTATACTCTCCCTCAGAAATAAGCCGCAAATCCCATCCGTTTTCCAATATTTTATTTTTAATTTGCGCTAATGTTTTAAGATGTTTAGCCTCGAAAATTTCCCATGAACTTAAATCAATGATAATGATCTGGGAATCTACACCCCTTGCTTCAAGTTCCTTAATCACTTGCAGTCCATTTCCAGATAGCATATCACTAGCAATAAAACTATAAAAATAAGTCTGGCCACACAATGCGTTATAAACGGTTTCCCACAACAACCGTAGTGCTTTGAGTGCAAGTGCTTGTTCTTTGCTAGTTACCGTAGCAGTCTCTTTCAATGACAATGTATCTGTCAATAATAAGGTTAACCTTTTCCAAGCAGGCAACCCACCATGAAACCAACCTGCTGCACCACTACTCGCGGCTCCCCATGCTGTTATTTGTCGCGCCAGATCCTTTACATGTCCTTTATAGCTCTTTTTATTACACAATTCTTTCCACATCATGGACACTAGACAATTTAAATCACTGATCTCCTCTTTAGTGGGCTGATCTGTATTTGATTTTTTTTTGCCATCTATTTCTGATATTTTTATATCGAGTATATCACCAACACTATAAGCCTCTTGCTTCACTGCATCATTGCTCATATCCGTCTCAATAATGGCAACCTGTGTAAGAGATTCTCCTACTGCCGTCATGGATGAATTATCGATATCGGGCTGACTATAGAGGAGCCGTCCAGAGCTACGCAGACGATCTAATAATAGAAATGCCGTCATACCTGGCATCGTTGCTGTCTGATCAACGATAAAAGACAGGTGCAAGAGGCGCGACTTACGATTCATGGCTTCTTGCTGACTAACTATAACACTGTCACTTTTCACATTATTCCTATCGCCTATTAATAGTGCTGTAGCCTCAGCTAGTTTGACTAGAAAATCCGTATACTTCGCTGGCATTTCTCCTGATTGATACGCTTTCAACTGATCTTCTATTACATCCATAGACTCTAACATCAAACTAACCGTCTGACCATCAACAGCATCCTCACCATGCTGAAATGGCACCATAAATGCCTCCATACAATGAGCCACTTCAGCTAATTCTTCAAAGCCTAAAGACTGAGCTCCCCCTTTTATACTATGGACGGCGCGAAAAACCTTATGAATAGCCTCACTAGGATTACCCGCTGCTTCTGCCCCAAGTAATGTTAAGGAAGCATCATTCAACATTTCTGCTGATTCAAGAAAGAAAATTTCAGCTAGCTGCTGATCAAGTTGCACTTCGTCCATTAATTGTCATCTCCTTGTTGACTTATATGCAGGTAGCCTAATCGTAAAATCCGTCCCCTGTCCAAGCATGCTCTCTACTGTGATAGTACCACCATGTTCTTCTACAATCCCCTTTACAACTGCAAGGCCCATACCAGTTCCCTTTTCATTATCACTAGTATAAAAAGGTTCAAATATTCTAGACATTACACTCTGTTCAATGCCATAACCATTATCAGTGACCTTCAGTATCACCCACTCTGTTTCAGAATGCTCCGTACTAGCAGTAATGCTGATATTACCTTCAGATTGTCCTGCTTTATATATTGCCTTAATGGCATTATCTAATAGATTGATCAATACTTGCTCTATCTGTTGCCGATTACCATAAATCATTATATCTGGACCAACAGTGCGTTTTAGTTGTACTTCAGACAGCTCGTGATTGGTTTTAACTAATACCCATGCTTCATCTAGCGCCTCAGATAAGCTGACTGATGTTTTTTCCCGTAGTTCATGACGAGCAAGAAACATTAAACTACTCACAATATCTGCAATCCGTTCGGTCCCACGGATGATTGCGTCAATCGAACGCTTGTGATCAACAACAGGACAGTCGTCCTTATTTTTACACCGACGCTCAAGCATTAGTTCTAGTAATTGAGCATTCATTTTAATAAAAGTAAGGGGATTATTCACTTCATGAGCAACACTAGCTGCTACCGTCGCAAGAGATGTTCTTTTGTTACTAGGAGCTATTGCTTCTCGTGTATTACTATCGTTTATCTCCGTCACAGCCTACTCACTGCCTTTACAATCTCTTTTGCAATATTATAAGCTGGTGCAACAATTTCAGCTCCGCCACGCAGTATGGCCTCCTGGGGCATGCCAAATACGATGGCTGTAGATTCCGCCTCGGCTATGGTAATACCACCAGCTTTGCGAATGGCCACCATGCCATCAGCACCATCTGACCCCATGCCAGTCAATAACACACCAACAGTTTTTTTACCATAAATTTCTAAAACAGATTGCATCGTCACATCGACTGAGGGCCTAAACAGCGTTCCTTCTGGCTGTGTTGTCAATCTGACCATGTATTCACTACGTTGTATATTTTTTCTCACGATTAGATGTAATCCACCAGGTGCCAGCAGACCCTGCCCTTTGAAGATAATATCGCCATTTTGGGCTTCCTTGAAAGGAATTTTACAATGGTCATCTAGTCGCTTGGCAAAAGATGTTGTAAACATGGGCGGCATATGCTGTACTACAAAAATCGCAGCATCGATATCCTGAGGAATATGAGGCAGAATCTCAAGTAGCGTACTAGGGCCACCTGTCGAAACTCCAATGACGATCACTTTTTGCGTACTTTTCCCTGCTATGGCGCAGGATGCTCTAGCAGGTGCTTTCTTGATGGGCTGGGATTTGCTAAAGGCCGAAGGGCGGTGCTTTTTTCTCTGGATTACTGCTAATTTAATCTTAGCAATTAATTCTTTGCCGATAATATGCAAATTAGCTGATACTGTGCCCGAAGGTTTCCCAACAAAATCAAAAGCACCCAATTCTAAGGCTTCAAACGTGGTCATTGCTCCTTCTTGGGTCAAGGAGCTTAGCATAATTACTTTGACCTCAGGATGCTGCTCAAACAGATGGAGCATACAGGTTATCCCATCCATCACCGGCATATTAATATCCATGGTAACAACATCAGGACATAATTCAGCATCTTTACGTAAAGCATCCTCACCGTCACGAGCCACACCCACGACTTCTATATCAGTATCTGTTTCTAAAATTCGTCGAATTGCTTTTCTCATCATCGCTGAGTCATCTACGATTAATACTTTGATCTGCTTCATAACTCACCTTCTGCTACTTGTGTATTATTATCGTTTAGGAGTGCAGGCCAAACACCTGCCCTCCTAAACGATATGATTTACTCTTAAGCCCCCATACGCAAGACCTGAGCAAGATCGATAATCATAACCATACGCTTACCACCATTTAGTTTGCCAACCCCACTAATATATTTGCTGTCAAGATTATCTGCAATGATCTGAGGCGCTTCTTCTACCAAACTGCGGTCAAAGCGTAACACCTCAGAAACAGCATCCACTACGATACCCGTCTTGCGATTGTCTATATCAACAATGATAATACGCGTGGTATCATCACGCAGCTTCTCTGTTAAACCAAAACGTCGCCTTAGATTCAGCGCTGGAATAATATTACCTCTAAGATTGACCAGACCGTCAATATAGACAGGTGCATTCGGCATATGGGTTATGTCAGTCATGCGATTGATTTCTTGTACATCTGTAATCTTTACGGCAAATTCTTCCTCGCCTAATTTAAAGGCCACCAATTGTTCCTCTTCAATTACACTATTCTGCTTAATTGCGACCTGCTCGGTAGTCACCTTTTCCCCTGATAATCGGTTTACTATCTCTGTAGGGAGTAACTTGGTAGCATTCAGACACATCAGCAAGCGTTTACCGCCATTGAGTTTGGCTACACCACGAATCTGGCCAACCTCCCCATCGCTAAAAATTAAGGGTGGCGGCTCAATGACATTACGAGCTACGGTTGCAACTTCTGATACTCTATCGACACGAAAACCAACCGACATCTGTCCTAAATCTACAATGATGATTCTGGATTGATCATTGGCTTTACTATTTTCAAGACCAAAAAACATGCGCATATTCACAATGGGCAGCAACTGATTTCGAATGGCTACAACACCCTCGATGTAATGAGGAACATTGGGAACTGTCGTAATTTGCTCTACCCTAATAATTTCCTTCACATGCATAATGTCAAAGGCATATTCTTCGTTTTCAAGCAAGAAGGTTACTAATTGATCTTCCTCGTTTTCAACTTTGGCGATACTTTCATTGCGAACGGCAGCTGCCTGTAATGCCTCGTGCTTCAATTCCTCGATTTGATCCACCGTAATCATACTATCCAAATTAATGGCCATGATAATGCGTGATCCACCATTTAGTTTTACCATGCCATTTAATAATTTCGCATCCATATTTTGAATAACGGCAGGTGGTATTTCAATATCGGCCTGACTGACTCTCAGTACTTCCGATACTTTATCCACCACAATACCCGTCGCTTTACCGCCCACATCAATGACTAATACCCGGGTACTTTCATCCCGCTGGCGCCGAGGCATCCCTAAACGATCTCGTCCATCAATAATGGGTAAAATGTTGCCGCGTAAGTTACATACACCTTCAACATAACTAGGCGCCTGGGGGATGTGAGTCACATCGGTCAGACGAATAATTTCCCGCACATGCATAATATCTACGCCAAACTCATCATTATTGAGATAAAAAGTGACTAACTGCCTTTCCGACAAATCATCTTGCTCTATTTCAAGAACTTCAGCCATAATTTTTCCTCCTTTCTCTCCGTACTAACTACTTTACATATTTTGCAGTTCATCAGCGAGTCCAGAAATCTCTTCAATGGCTTCTGCCAGTTCTTGCATACTCTTGGCCTGTTCTTGAACGGCTAACGTAGCCTCAGCATTGGCTTTATCCGCTTCTTGAGCTGCTGTGGAAATTTGTTCGATCGCCCGTTTAGTCTGTTCTAAAGCAACCATTGACTCTTCTGCACCCTTACCGATTTCTTGAACACCGCTTAAAATTTGCACGATGGCTTCTTCGATGTCTTCCAGGTTTTTAGTGGATTTTCTGGCATTTTCCACCTCTTGGGTCGCGGTTTTTGCTGAGAGTTCAATATCAGTCGTCACTTGTCGAATTTGATTTTGAATATTACGCACTAGATCTTTAATCTTATCCGCATTATCGGCAGATTCGTTGGCGAGAGTGCGAATATCACCAGCAACTACTGAGAAACCGCGACCAAACTCTCCAGCCCGTGCAGCCTCAATGGAGCCATTTACCGCCAGCATGTTGGTCTGAATGGTCACATTTACGATAGCATCTACAATTTTATCGATTCTGCGCGTCGTATCTTCTAGTTTTTTAATGTTTTGTGCTGATTTAATGCTAGCATCAGCCGCATTAGAAACACCTGTAATAATCTCGTCAATTTCCTGTTTATTAACAGTTAATAATGCCTGTAGCTCCGTTACTTTTGTTTCTGATTCTTGGGCACGCACTTTCATCTGCACAGCAGCTCCAGCTAAGTGCTCGGAAATATTGGCCGATTTAGCTGTCAATTCAGCTTGAATTCTAGCGCCTTCCGCTAACTGCTCCATCGTCTTCATGATTTGTTCAGACGCCGTACTACTCTCTTCCACATTGGCTGACAGTTGTTCTGCGGCGGAAGCCAATTCTTCTGAAGATTTTTGTGCATCGGTAGAGACTTTTAGTTGTTCAGCAAGCTCTGAAAGTTCATTGGCAGCAGTACTCATTTCATTGAAGGCTTTATTTTGTTCGGTAATTGTCGAAGTAATCTCTTCGGTGGCAGCGCCTTGCTCTTCACTGGCGGCTGCTACCTGCTGGGTTATGGCCAACATTTCCTTGCTACCTTCAGCGGCGATTTTCGCATTTTGCGCCACTTCAGATACACCTTTTTGCACAATAGCTGAATCCTTTTCTATTTTCGCAAGATCCGCTGTAATTTTTCTAGCTTTTTCCACTTCGTTATTAGCTGCGTTACCCGCATCTTCTACATCTTTTACAACCACTTTGACATTATCCTGAATCTCACCTACCAGGGTACGAATATCACGAGCTGATTTTTCTGAGATTTCCGCAAGATTACGCACTTCATCAGCCACTACGGCAAAGCCGCGACCATGCTCTCCAGCTCTCGCTGCTTCAATGGCGGCATTTAACGCCAGTAGATTGGTTTGATCGGCGATTCGCACCACCGCTTCCACAATATTACCCACTTCCACTGCTTGGTTTTCTAGTTCAGCTACAAGTTTTCCCGATTCCACATTGGTATCAGCGGTATTTTTAATACCTACAATCAGTTGTTCAATATCGTTACTTGTTGTTCGTACTAGTGTCTGAGTCACATTCACCTTCTCAAGAGATACTTGGGATCGGTCAGCAGCCACAATTGCCGCCTTTTCAATCTGGTTAACGGCTGCCCTAGACTCTTCAGCAGCGGATGCCGCTTCTTCTGAACCAGCAGCAATCTGCTCCATGGTACCAGCAAGTTCTTCAGCCGCATTACTGGCTTGCTCCACACCTGCTGACAGCTGTTCTGTAGCTGTAGCAATACGCTCAGCTAACTGTTGCTGTTTGGCTACTGTTCTAGCACGGACTTTATCCATAGCGCGACGTTTCGCCACATCTCGTTTCGCACTCATTTGTTCAGCATTGTTCTGCTGAGCCGTTGAACTGGATTTAGTCATCACCGGCTTACTTAAAGTTCCATTGGGTTGTGCTAATTTCTTTTCCATAAATACATATCCCCCTTTATTCGTTAAGAGATTTTCACTCTTGCCATGAACAGTTTGATTGACAACCTTCCTAATCATTAGTACGCCTTCTTGTTCAGCAGTGGCTATCGCTGGTGAAACATCATCATCCGGCGTAGCACGAATTGAGTAGCCCACCTCATTCGCTTGTATGAGTACCTTTGGGACTACTTCCATTGCAATATCTGATTTTTTCTGCAAGAAATCATGAATAAAATCAACAAGCCATCCCACTTCTTGTGAACAAGCTAGTTGAATGTCTACTCTTTCACCGACTTGAATGTTTTCAGTTGCATCAAATAATTCACGAATCATAATTTTTAACGTGTTTTTAATATCTAATAGCAAATCAATTTTTTCTATTTGATTGGGTATTTGCTTGCAAACTATGTCTTCCAGCATAAACACAGCCTGACGAATTAGCATCGCCATTTCCATTAAACCAAAGAAAAAGGCTTGTCTCTTAAGAGTATGTAAATGGACAATCACTCTGTCAATCATCACATCGGATTGGGCAGTATCAGCAGTTGTTATTAGTCGCAGGATCTGGCCTTCTAAACTTTGTAAATTTTTCACTGATTCCACTAAAAAGCTTCTAAGTGTGGTAAGCTCACTCACCGCGAATCCATACCTCATGATCTTATATCTCCCCACCCCCTAAAAACTTGCCAATGGTTGATAAAGGTTTTGAACAATTGTTGAATAGCTTAAAGAGCTTAACTACCGGACGTACATCAAGTCAAATGGAAAAAAAACCTCAAAACCCCCTAGATCAGTACATCACTGCTTTAGATTTACTTGGGGAAGAATCCCCTCAGTAAATCGTTGAGAAAGCTCAACTTCTCCTAACATTACAACTAGGACTTTTGTCTCATTACGAATGACCTTCGACATATTATTCTATAATCCTCCATTAATTTCAATATTCATCATATTTTGCAATAAACATGCAAAAAATCCACAAGGAGGGGCTAATCAGAGCGCTACTAAATGGCCAATTTCAAACCAATACTCAATACAAACTAAACCCATCAACCGACTTCTTGGCTGATGGGGCTTCCTCTGGGAAATACTTCTGTAATTTGTCACCCCACGAGGAAATTTGACGATTTTGGAACTACGCATTTTTGACTATATGTGCATTTTTTGTTTTTTTCAGATTGATTCTCATTAATATCCTATCTCACACATCGACCATGTCGACGGCCCCCAGAATTGTGGTCATTTCGGATGTTCAATAATTTTTTTGTGGGCATGTGGGCAGCTCGCTTACCCACATATTTCGTCAACATATGGACATATTGGAGAAAGAATGCTGAAGATATGTATCCATGCAATCCTGCATTTTTTAGTACCACCTCCCAACTGCCCACAAAAAATCCCATATATGCTAACTACAATCAATACACTATTCATCCTCAAGCACAAAAAAAGCCATTTATCCATCATCAGACAAATAGCCATTTCCTTCTTTCTATACTAATTTCTTGATTCATGTGGTGGAGACGAGAAATTTATTCAAAACAACAAAAACCACGATTTCTATACACGAAGACAGAAAAATCGCGGCTCCATAATTTCAACTATTTGTGAAAAAAAATCTAGATTTAGATGGTGGAGGGTCGAGTAGAAACGCACCTTACGGCGCGCAACCTTCACAGAACCGGACTTGCCCTATTAAGGCATCCGGCTCTTCATATCAGCATTCGCTTTGATTAGCCATAAGTATTCACATAAATCTTTGCCTTGGCAAGCGGAAATCTTTCTTCGAGTTTCGCAAACTTTTCCCAGTTGAAGCCCTTCCTCTGACTCCTCCGATTGAGAATGCTGAATAACTTGCGCCTTATAATATACCTGTATGCTCTTAGTCTCTGAATGTTATCAGAAACTCCATAGTATCGAAAGTGTCCGACTAGTTTCTGGTTTAGCATCGTTATCAGTTCCTTTATCGGTGTATGTATGTTCTGTCGGAGCCATATTTTGCATTCTTGAATCTTTGCTTTGAACTTCTTCCTACTGGTTTTCCTCTTAACTCTGAATTTTCCATGCCGGCTTTTGCTACAGTAGTGCGTAAAGCCAAGAAAATCAAAGGTTTCCGGCTTACTATACCCTTTTTCGTATCTTCTCTCTTCTGCATACCTGCCAAATTCGATAATTTTCGTTTTATCTTCCACTATCTCCAGATTAAATTTTCTCAGCCGTTCTTTCATCTTGCCATAAAACTTTTCCGTATCGTCTTTATATTGAAAGAAGCATACATAATCGTCAGCATATCTTATCAGATATGCCTCACCTCTGCAGTCTTTCCGCACTTTCACGATGAACCATAAATCCAGCACATAGTGCAAGTATACGTTTGCTAAGGTGGGGGATATGATACCCCCTTGGGGTGTCCCGTGCTCTTATGCCCGTCTAACTGGTTGTGGCTTGTACGTCTGACTTTTCATGGCAGGCTTCGAGAGCTTTTTCATCAATTACATCAATGAGGGTTTGTAGCTTGATTCTTGGTCTTCTTTTGGCTAATTCAGCTATCCTTGTCAGTTTTGTTTCCAATGGTTTCCCTACCTCTAGTGTAGCATTGTTTCCCTTTTTAAGGGCTTTGATATGTTGCGGCCTTCCCTTCACAGGCATTACCCTGCTTCATCAGTACTATTACGCAATCCGACTCCCTGCTGACCATTTGGCTTCCTCGTCTTAAACTTGTCGGCCATACTCTCATAAAAGAAAAGAGACGGCAGGGTCTCCCAAGTTCACTATTCCGTACCTATGTATAGCATGCCAAGACCTGCGACCCCGGGGTGCCAGACTGTACTCGCCATCTCGCACAGTCCAGTATTGTCTTCTGCTGGATCGAAAGCATCGACCTTTCCCTTCTTGGTCATTTCGAGGCTCTACATCTTTAGCTGTCGCTTTCGGCCTACTATCTCTCCTACCTACGCTTAGGTTTACGGTTACCCGGTCCACCCCAAGGCTGGATAATGGTGGCTGGCTAAGCCTTACCATACGGGAATTCCACCCGTTATACATGAATGTGCTTCTTGGCACACCGATCCGTGACCTTAAAAATCCGCCCTTCTCTTCTTGCCGTTTATGAGTTAGAGAACGACAAATGAAAATTTATGGGTTGAAAAAGTCTAACGGTTGTGATTATTAGCTTACTTATGTTTGTGAATCTTTTTTACTCGTCCAACAATGATTTCATTTTTATAGCCGTATCTGTTCCTGGCAAAGGAGTATGTACAATCATCTTTAAATATGAATTATCAGAAACATCGAAACTACTACTTTCAAAATCTAAGGTTCCCACAACAGGGTGAGTCAATTGCTTGTAAATTTCGCTATTGCTTTGAATTTCATGTAATGACCACCAAAAATCAAATTCTTTACTTTGCATTTTCAGATCGTCAATAAATTGAGCAAGACAAGAATCTTCAATAAATTGCACACACGTTGAACGAAATCGACCAAGTAGACTCTTGGCATGCAGATTCCAATCGACAAATAACTTTTTATATCTATTATCGGTGAACATCGCCCAAACTACATTTCGTTCCCGACCGTTCATTTCACTGAAATCGCCAATGACTAATCGTGCCGCTTGGTTCCAAGCAATAACATTCCACCGCTGATCCATGATAAAAGACGGGCATAATAGTAAACTATCCAGTACATGTTGAAGAATCGGACTTACGGTTCCTTGGTATCCTGGTATATCTGCTGGAAGCGGCTGGTTTGCTAAAAGGTAAAGATGAATGCATTCTTGCTTATCAAGCAATAAAACTTTTGCTAGGCTTTCAATTACTTGCGCTGAAACATGAATAGGTCTTCCTTGTTCAAGCCATGTATACCAAGTTACGCCAATACCAGCTAACTGTGCAACTTCCTCTCTTCGCAAGCCAGGAGTACGCCGACGCATTCCTGTTAAAATTCCTACTTGCGATGGTAAAATTTTTGCTCTGCGCGTTTTTAAAAAATCAGATAGTTCTTTATAGCGATGTTTCTCATTATTCAAAATTGTCATCAATCCTATCTATTATAATTTATACCAGTATAATTACACTCCTATTACTATTATAAAACTTGTATTATTATTCTAGTAAGACTTGTAAAGTAAACAAAATAAGGATAATGGAGGACATCTCATGAAAATACAATCACTAAAACTAGTTTATTTTTCACCTACGGGGACAACAAAAGCGATTATTCAAGGTATTGCGCGCGGAATCAATCAAAGCGCTGTGGAGCTAATAGATATTACCAAACCAAATGCGAGAAAACAACAACTACAAACGTCGGAAAATGAATTACTTGTTGTTGCAGTGCCAGTCTATATGGGAAGAGTGCCAGCACTGCTAATGGAATGGCTGCTTAGGATTAAAGCACATAATACGCCTACTGTATGTATTGTCGTTTATGGTAATCGTGTGTATGACGATGCACTACTTGAGCTTAAAGATACTTTAATAACATGTGGATGTCTCCCGATCACCTGTGCAGCATATATTGGGGAACACTCCTTTTCTAGTTCCGAGACGCCAACGTGTCCTGTTGGTGCTATCGCTTCAGAAAATAGTAATTTGATTGATAATGAAAAATGTATCACATGTTGTGCCTGCATCAAGAACTGTCCCCAAAACGCCAGAACGATGAAAACCGGCCTGGTCAAAGATGCTGCAATACGACTAAATACACTGTATCAAGAGCGAAAGGAGCCGGTATTCTTTTTATAATCAGTAAACAGCGAAGAACCCGCAACAAGCTTATAATAGAAATTTATCAAAGCCCTTCTGCCTCTTATATGGCGGAAAGGCTTTGCTTCGCTACAGCCTTTCAATCCGATCATGCTTAACCAACTCTACTAATTTATTAAGCGCATCAGGAAAATCCACTTTTAGGTTTGGCATACTCATATTAAAAGCTTTTCCTCTACTTATTATATTTCAAAAAATCTTCATATAGAAATCAGAAGTAATTATTATGTGTATTCTCATGAGAAGAATTAAATCCTTCTGTCAAACTAAAATCTATATCGAATCTAATGAACTTTCTTGCCAAATTAAAATCGGGGGTTTAGCTGGTGGAGGCGAAAAAATTCTTCCTATAATCACAAAAAAACCACCAACTACCCTTTAAACTCAGGTAATTAGTGGTCCCACAGTCTTTATAAAAATCCGGATTTGAATGGTGGAGGTGAGGCGTGACCTTGCAAATCCACCTATTGTAGCAGTCTGACAAATGAGTCAATATCCATAAGTTTATAAATATGATTATGGGTATCGCAGCTTGATATTCTGGTGAAATATAGGGTGATTTTAGCTTTGTGAAAATTTTGCACCAGAACCAAACTGCGCGCTTGTTTCTATGTGTTTGTTTTAAGTAACTCTATTATTTTTTAATTTTCTTAATTTCTTCAAATAAGCGATCATTCAGTACTTTTATAAAAGTTCCTTTCATACCTAACGATTGAGACTCAGTAACTCCAGCACTTTCAAGTTTGCGCAACGCATTTACAATCACTGAACGGGTAATACCTACACGATCAGCAATTTTGCTCGCTACCAACAATCCTTCATTGCAATCCAACTCGTTTAAGATGTGTACCAAAGCTTCAAGTTCTGAATAAGAAAGGGTGCTGAGTGCGACTTGTACTGTCGCTTTTTTACGAGCTTCTTCTTCAAATTTCCCACTACGTTCCCTTAAAAATTCCATTCCTACAACTGTGCTCGCATATTCAGCTAAAATAAGATCATCGGCATTAAACTCTGTATGAAACTTAGCTACAATTAAAGTACCAAGACGTTCACCTACACCATAAATAGGTACAATAGTCGTAAACTTATCGTTGAATAGACATTGTTCGCCCTCAGCAAATGCACACAGTCCACCTTTAAGAGTTAAGTTTGGTGAAGTCTCATAAATTCTAAGCAACCACTCCATATAGTGCGCTGGAAAGATTCCTGGTAACAGTACTTTATCACGCATCAAATCACATTCAAAGTTATCCAAACAAGCATAGCCAAGAATTTTACCATCTTTACTAATAATATATACATTAGCCCCCATTACCGTACTAAGCAAACTGGATATGTCAATATACTCCACTCTTTCGGATTTTTGCAGCAATTTATTAATTTTACGAGTACGTTCTAACAAGGATATCACAAAAATTTATCCTCCCTTTCATTAGGTTATATCACCTAATTTATAAAATTTAATGTCTTGAACAGGAGTCTGTCCAGAAAAACGTGAATTTCGTACGCTAAGGGTACTATGTATGCATTGTATACAACTGACATAACATAATCAACATAATACAACTGCTTTCATGGCCATTATTACCATTTCGCCAGGTGTTGATATATTAATACTAGCAATTGAGCCATTTGTCTCGCAATATTTCCGATCGTTCCCTATATAAACCATCCTCCCGTGAAAACCAAAGAAAGTCCTCCTTCTCAATTCTCTCTTCTACAGTCTAAATTCATTTACTATCCCCTGAAGATCAGCAGCCATTTTAGCAAGGATTTGGCTGGAACTTAATATTTCCTGCATAGTTGCAGATACTTCCTCAGTTGCTGCTGCTACCGATTCAGTCTGAGCACTTGTGTCTTTACTAATCACCTCGATATTTTCCATCTCGCTAACAATTGCTTTACTGTCCCCTGCTATCTTTCCTATCGCCCTTGAAATTTGCTCAACTTGGTCAGAAGTTTGCTGCACTACTCCTGCAATATTTGAAAATGCATCACAAGCAATTCCTACAATCTCCGATCCTTTACGAGCTTGTAAATTCCCTTCATTCATAGCATTAACTGCCTTACTTGTACCATTTTGAACGCCTATTACTAATTGGGCAATCTGCTTTGCGGCCATTTCTGATTGTTCAGCAAGTTTTCTGACCTCATCGGCGACAACAGCAAATCCTTTCCCTTGCTCCCCTGCCCGGGCCGCTTCAATAGCTGCATTTAACGCCAATAAATTAGTTTGACCTGCTATTCCAGAAATCGTCGCAATAATATTCCCAATCTCCACTGAATGATCATTCAACTTATAAATTATCTTGCCAGCTTCTGATACCGTTTGTTCACTATTCTCCATCTGCTCCCTAGCCTTGTTAACAGCACCGCTGCCATCTTGAACAGAATCAGCAGCCTTACCCGACAAATCTTTAATCTCTAAGGCGTTCTGCGAAATTGTATTAATGGATGTAGCCAAATTTTGCAACATCTGCTCAGCAATGTCTATTGATTCTTTCTGCACCGCCGCACCCTGAGCAACTTGAGATATTGTCTGCGCCACTTGGGTGCTGGCTACGCCAGTTTGCTCTGTGGAAGCAGTCATTTCTTCCGAAGCCGCAGCGATCTGTTCAGATGATATGGATATCTTTGTAATCATCTTACGCAAATTTCCCGTCATAGAATCAAAATTACTAGCCAGGGTTCCAATTTCATTGAAGCCAGTTATTTCGACTTTGTGGGATAAATCTCCGCATTTTACTTTCTCTGTTGCTTCAACCAAATGGATAATAGGATTTGCAACCTTATTTGCCAAAATAACCCCCAGAATACTTACTATAGCAATGGTAATTGTTAGCGTAATAAAGCTTATAAATAATAAATAATTTTTCTTCATTGAATAAGCACTATACGATTCTTCTAAGCAAATTATCCAACCAGTTTTTTTATCTACTAAATAATTAATGAGTTTTTTATTTCCTTGCTCATCGACTATATCCATTGTGCCGCTTTCGCCAGCCAATCCTTTTTTCACGAATTCCAGCCCACTCATATCTTTGCGTGCTTCTAAAATATCCCGATCGGGATGAGCTAGTACTTTCCCTTCCTGATCAAGTATAAAGGCAAAATTCCCCTCTTTTGATTGATTTGATACAAATGTCGTTAGCACACCAAGGTCAATTGATCCCTGCACTACTCCGGTTACAGAACTACTTCCTTGAGTCCTTATGGGAATTGCCAAAGCAACAACTGGATTTCCTATTGCTCTACTAACTAGAACCTCGGAGATAGCTTCTTATGCTCCTTGGAGTACCTCGCGATAAAACCTACGATCAGTTACTTCAATCAGTTTTGTTGCATCACTTTTTACTACCTGCCAGCCCGTATTATTATCAACGGCGATAGGTTTAAAATTCGGGTAATTTTGTGCTGCTCTTTCTAATATTACTTTACTATTGGCGATCTCGAAATTTTGAATTGTTGGATTTTGCGCTAAGAGCTTTAGTACATCCATATGCATGGATATATAATTATCAACCTGCATTTGAATCGTTTCCGCCTTCTTAAAACTTAGGTCCCGAAAATCAGCTTCAAGGTACTTAGTGAATAACTGATAAGAAAAGATTGTGGTGATTAATAAAGGGATAGAGCTAATTAGAATCAATACTGCAACAAGCTTACGCTTCAAGAATAGTCACCTCATTAATAATTTTTTTCTACTCTGCAAGTTTATTTATGTCTTAATAAATTTAGTTAACTATTATTTCTATTTCCTCAGGTGGCACATACCAATTTACAGCATCATTACCTTTTTATTTTCGACTTTAATTCCCTTCATTATTTGTTAGCCTGCTTACATAGATACTTAGATAAAATGCACATAGGATATATTTGAAATATATCCTATGTGCAGAATTATAATTTTTGATTATCAAAAATTTTTTTATTTTCATACATATCGATATAAACGCATTATTTTTATAACAAACTCTTATAGATGCCATTTGGGGATAATATTATGGAAGTAGGTTAAACCAATGGATCATCTACTGGTTCTTTGATAGTAAACAGGGTCATCAGGCACAAAAAGGAGCATACAGCTAGGAAGATCCACACCGCATCCCAGCTATACTTGTCCAGCAGCATCCCTGTGAGCAGC
>JAGFZX010000033.1 GCA_017889585.1 Bacillota bacterium | reverse complement strand
GCACACGCCACAAGTACTCCTAATACACCTTTAGCACCGTTCTCCAGACCTTCAATAAGTTGAATGGGCTTCATGCGCGTTGATTTGCGCAATGCACTTGCAGTAATGGCAATGATAATTCCCCACAAGGCAGCTTTCGTCGGCGTCGCACCGTCTACAAGCAAATAAAGAATTACGATAAGGGGTAATGCTAGATGCCCGCGATCAAAAAATACATCTTTGAGTTTTGGCAATTCATTGCGGGGAATACCTCTTAATCCTTTGCGCTTAGCTTCCAGATGCACAGAAATCCAAATACCAGTATAGTATAAAAGTGCTGGTATTACGGCTGCTTTCACCACATCAAGATAAGGAATCCCAATAAATTCAGCCATTAGGAAGGCTGCTGCCCCCATAACTGGCGGCATGATTTGCCCGCCTGTAGAACCAGCGGCTTCAACTCCACCGGCAAATTCCTTGTCATAGCCCAGCTTTTTCATCATGGGTATGGTGAAACTTCCCACGCCCACAACATTAGCCACTGAACTGCCTGATATCGTACCCATCATGCCACTGGCGAGAACGGTAACTTTAGCAGGACCACCGCTTGACCAGCCGGCAATGGCATTCGCAATATCAATAAAAAATTTCCCCAGGCCTGTTGACTCTAAATAAGCGCCAAACAAGATAAATAAAAAGATAAAGGTTGATGAAACTCCCAGGGGAATTCCGAAAACACCTTCTGTTGTAAAATACAAATGGGCAACCAAATCTGATGGGCTTACACCTCGATGGGCTAGCATATCAGGAAGATAGGGACCTGCGAAGGCATATGCCATAAAACTTACCGCCACAATGACCATAGGTTTGCCGACGACTCTGCGACAGCCTTCTATAACCATTAAAATTCCAAGGGCGCCAACAGCATAATCCAGATCACTAACCGTTCCAGCACGTAACACGAGTTGTTGATATGTGACAACTACATACATGGGAATTGCGGCACCAATAATGGCGAGCAGCAAATCAAAGGGATGGATACTTGTCCGCGACCAACAATGGCGGGTAGGATATAACAAGAAAATAAGTCCCATACCAAAACTCAAATGAATTGCCCGTTGCAACTGGGCATCAAGAACCCCATAAATTGCAGTATATAACTGAAAAAGGGTAAAGCAAATTGCAATTGCTGATACGATTCGGCCAACAAGGCCTGTTAAAGTACGTTTGTCAGCCTCTGAATCAAACTCTTTTAGTATTTCATCGGCGTTAAACTGTTTATATTCTTCTTCTACTGCCACTTCAATCACTCCTTTAGTTAAGCCAGGCTTTCACTTTACTTTCTTAAATTGCAGAAATAAACCATAAATAATCATAGTTAGTGCTCACGACTACCAATGTCCCAGGCTCAAACCATTCGTATACAGGGTACTCCTGCCCATGGTGAACCAAGGATAATTGGGCTTCGGGTCCAACTCTTACTGGTATTTGGCTGAAAGGACGATTCAGATTTGTTAAAATAAACCGATCGTTTAATTGAGTAAATACGCCTTCAGAGGGAAGAGAGGGCATACCAACACCATATGATCGATATTCAGTCGAAGTAAGCATTAGTCCATCTACACCTGTGACAACAAAATTTTCCCATACGGGTGTTTTGTGAACAGAATGGGTAAACCTTAGGCTAAATGTATCCCCAAGCCTCGTAGGTAAGGTCAAGCAAGTACCTGATTCTGTTTTTACAATGATAGCTAATGGGGTGAGCCACCAATAAAGTGCTATACAAATCAATAAGCTGAAAATAATCGTAAGTAAATATATTTTTCTTTTATTTTTTTTTACCATAATATCTAATAAAATGCTGGGATGATAAAAAACAATCCCAGCATTTTATTTTCTCCCAAATTCTATTTTTCCTTAAAGAATTTGTCTGCCCCTGGATGAAGAGGTATTGGCATACCTTCTAGGGCGCTTTCTTTCGTGATACCTTCGCCTAACTTATGAGCTGCTTTCAGCCTGTCAGTATTGGCGTAAATAGCTTTCGTCATTTTATAAACAGTATCTGCATCAAGATTCTCTGGAACGACCAACATGGCTTTGACTGCCACAGTCGCAGTATCTGCCACTTGTCCGGGATACGTATTAGCCTTTACTAATTGCTTAGCATAAAAAGGATATTTTTTGATCAAAGCATCGGCTTTATCGGCCTCTATCGAAATCAATCTAACCTTTTTCTGAAATGCAATATCTTGTATGGCTGCAGTAGGAGCACCTGCAGTTATAAAGGCAGCATCAACATTCCCATCTTTCAAGCCACTAGCAGCTTCACCAAATGAAAGGTATTGGGGTTTTAAATCATTATATGCAATACCATAAATTTCCAATATTTGTCGAGCATTAGCCTCGGTGCCACTGCCGATTGAACCAACAGCTACTTTCTTGCCTTTTAGATCTTCTATTGTTTTAATTGAACTATCTTCCATAACAATAATCTGAATGGTTTCATTATACAGAGTGGCCACACCTCTCATATTGGCAACTTGTTTGTCTTTAAACATCTCAGTACCTTTAAAAGCATAGTAGGCTGTGTCGTTTTGTATCATAGCTAACTCAACTTTGCCCTCTTTGAGCATATTGATGTTAGCTACTGAGGCTCCTGTGCTTTGAGCTGTAGCGTTGATACCAGGAACATTTTTATTCAATATTTCGGCGATTGCACCACCAAGTGGGTAATAAACCCCAGCTGTACCACCTGTCGCAATGTTAATGAATTTTTTGTCGGGTGCTTTCTGTTCAGACGCCTTTTGTGCACCACCACAACCGGCAAGCAGACCAATTACCAGTATTGAAGCCAGCAGAATTACCAATAGTTTTTTCATAACTAACCTCCTTCATATTTTTGCAAAACCAGGAAAGTAATATCTACCATCCAGGCCCTTCCTTTCCATATATTCCATTATTTATTATATATTCCTGCTTGCAATATGTCATTTTTTCAATTTTTTAAAATTTCCGTTAATTCCATAAAATTCAACATCCATTTCTAATCATTATTATATTTCTTGTGATATGCTTACTATTATTAACCCATTCTTATTAAATCTTACCATTTAAATATTGATTTCCTGCGCGAATCGAGGTATTATATAAATAAAGTTAGCACTCACATACAGAGAGTGCTAACAACAGCACCTTTACTGGGCACATTACTTTTAAATGAAAAGGAGACTCTACATATGACGCAAAGAATCAATAAGGAAACTCGTGAATTCCAAGCTGAAACCAAGCAACTATTGGATCTGATGATTCACTCCATTTACACCAATAAGGAGATTTTTTTACGAGAACTCATCTCCAATGCCTCAGATGCAATCGATAAGCTGCGGTTTCAATCCTTAACTAACGATGACCTGCTTGAAGGAGATAATAACTTTGAAATTTTTATTATTCCCGATGAAGCTACTCATACGCTGACCATCTCAGATAACGGAATCGGCATGACCTATGAAGAAGTCGTGGAGAATATTGGTACTATCGCCAAATCCGGAACCAAGAGTTTTCTAGAAAAACTGAAGGAGAAAGAAACAGCCACTGACAATGAGTTGATTGGTCAATTTGGCGTAGGTTTTTATTCTGCTTTCATGATCTCTGATAAAGTAACCCTGATCACTCGCGCACCAGGTCAAGAAAAAGGCGTCAAGTGGGAATCTGCTGGCGATGGAACTTATACTATCGAAGAATGTGATAAAGAAAAACGCGGAACTACCATTACGATTACACTCAACGAAGATTTCCGCAACGCTAGTCGCCCTGAAGAAAACTTTTTACAACGCTACACTATTGAAAATCTAATTAAAAAATACTCTGATTATATCCGCTATCCAATTAAGATGAACTTCATTAAAGAAGAACAGCCCCTGGATTCTGAAGGTAAGAAAATAGAAGATGCACCAGCAATACAAAGTGTGGAAATCCGTACCTTAAACTCTATGACGCCTTTATGGACCAAGAGTAAAAATGAAATCACAACAGAAGAATATCAACATTTCTATAAAGACCTTTTCCATGACTGGGAAGAACCAATGGAAATCATTCACTCAAAGGCAGAAGGTACTGTAGAATACACCACACTACTCTTCATCCCTTCTCGTGCCCCCTTTGATTTCTACAGCCCAAACTCTACATCAGGCATACGGCTTTACTCCAAGCAGATCTTTATCATGGACAACTGCAAGGATCTTCTCCCTGAATATCTAAGATTTGTCCGTGGACTTGTTGATTCTCCTGATTTTTCCCTCAATATCTCCCGGGAAATCCTCCAACATAGTAAACAACTGAAACTAATCGGCAAGAATCTTGAAAAAAGCGTCCTAAAAACCTTAGAAAATCTTCTCACTAAAGAACGTCCAAAATATGAAAAGTTCTGGAAAGAATTCGGCAGAGCTCTCAAAATTGGTGCCTATACAGATTATAGCAGCCGAGACAAGCTAAAAGATTTATTATTGTTTTCATCTTCCCATGCAACAGATACTTTAACAACCTTGGATGATTATACAAAACGGATGCCAGAAAACCAAAAGGTCATTTATTATGCCACAGGTAAAGATCAAGCTTCAGTAGAACGATTACCACAAATGGAGCTCCTGAGAGAAAAAAATATTGAAGTTCTTTATCTGTTTGACCAAGTTGATGAATTTACTATTGATGCTTTAAACGAGTATAAAGATAAAAAATTCCAGTCCATCAGTCGCGGCGAATTGAATTTAGATGATATCGATTCTCCCGAAGCGAAAAAGAATACAGAGGCTATCCTTAAGGAAAATGAATCATTAATACAGGCCGTGAAAGAGCAATTAGAGGGTAAAATCTCCGATGTCAAGATTAGTAATCGCTTGAAATCTAGCGCAGTTTGTCTTGTTAGTGATGATAACGGCATCAGCCTTTCCATGGAACAAATCCTGTCAGAAATGAATCAGACCATGTATAAGGCCAACCGAATCCTAGAATTAAACCCTAATCACGATGTGTTTAACACATTACAGGCTTTGCATGAAACAGCCCCTAATTCAGACTCCTTCAAAGATTATTGTGAATTATTATATGTCCAAGCATTGTTAATTGAAGGTATCCTGCCTGAAGATCCAATCAGCTTTGCTAATAAAGTAGCCAGCTTAATGGCCCGTACCGGAAAATAATTTTAAAAAACATAAAGGGTTTGAACCATGTCTAAAATGGTTCAAGCCCTTTAATTTCGCTAAATATTGCGGAAACCTACTTTCTTGATACTCTGTATCTTCCCTTTTATCTTTGTATGCTGAAGGGCCTCCATGACAAGATCACCTTTTTCCCCAAGGATTTCAACATAAGAACATGTATCCTGAACATCGATCACTCCAATATCTGACCCACTAACTCCAGTAATACTACTTATAGCTCCCATTATATCTCCTGGCCGCATTTTTGTCTTTTTTCCAGCATTAATTCGAATTCTAGTGATCTCCTTATTTAACTCCTGGCTTTTATCAACTTTTAAGATAGGCCTCACTGTACTATTCCTTTTTAAAAGTTCCTTGCCAGTAGCCACGTCTTCAATTGTTGGATAGTTCTGCCTAGGTATCTTATACTGAACATAGTCCTCAATATCGTATAAGACATTCAATTCATCCGTCCTTACAAAGCTAACGGCTGCACCAATATTGCCCGCCCGCCCTGTCCTGCCAATACGATGCACATAACTTTCATGATCAAGGGGCATATCATAATTTACAACAAGCGCTATTTCGTCGATGTGAATACCCCGAGCCACTACATCAGTCGCAATCAAAAAAGGAAATGCGCCTCTTTTAAAATTTTGAATGGTTTGTAATCGATCTCTTTGTTCCATCCCTCCATGCAGGTTGCCACAACAAAAGCCTTCTCTTTCCATTTTTTCAAATAATGTATCAACTTTTTCCCTGGTATTACAAAACACAATACAACTTTCTGGCCGGGAACTATAGATTATTTTTGTTAAAAGATTGAATTTGTTCACTTCTTCGACTTCATAATATCCTTGCTGAATTTGTTCCCCAGTGGGATTTTCTGAATCAACATCAATCTGCATAGGATGAATCATGTATTTATTGCATATATCGCTAATCTTGTCTGGCATAGTTGCGGAAAATAACAGGGTGACTCTATTACCCGGTAGCATTTTTATAATGGCTTCCACTTGTTCTAGAAAACCCATATCTAGCATTTTGTCGGCTTCATCAATAATAAGATACTTAATGTCTTTCAATATAATATTCTTTCTTTCAATATGGTCAAAGGTTCTCCCTGGTGTACCCACAACAATATGTACCCTTTGCTTTAGCTCTCTTGTTTGTATATCCATAGGTTGTCTACCAAAAACAACAGCACATCGTATTCTCTTAAACCTTCCTATATTTGTAATATCCTGCTTGAGTTGTACTGCCAATTCTCTTGTGGGCGTAAGAACTAATACCTGGGGACTTCTTTGCTCTAATTCAATTTTTTCACAAATCGGGATGGCGAAGGCGGCTGTTTTCCCACTACCTGTTTGTGATCGCACAATGATATCCTTCTCTATAAGAACTAATGGTATGACCCGTTCCTGCACCTCAGTAAGATGTTCATATCCTAAGCTAGTTAATGCTTTGATTATTTCCCTACTAAAGCCATAAGATTCAATATTGTTATCATCCATACTCACTCTACCCCATTATTCCCAAAATTTATATTATATTTAATTGCATCTGTTATTATATACATAATAGCATACAAAAACACCTACACTCCTGTAAGTTGTAGGTGTTTTTCGAAAGAAAACTTAGCTTGCACAAGGATGCTCAACTGCTAATACATCGAACAAAACCTATCACATCGCCCTTTAAGCAACCTGTGTCTGCTTTTATTAACTCGATTTGGGGAATATAGCCCTATACACTTCTCCAATGATTTTAGCATAGACGACGCATGTTTCTATTCCGTAACGCAGATCGTCCACTGTATCAGTCAGACTATTCTGCAACGACCCAAAAGCATGATTTGTCTGATCAGCCGTTTCTTTGAGACTTACGGTCATCTCATTAACATTCGCTAATGCTATAGGCAACCCCGAAATTGTTTGGCGAATATCATCGCCGTGGGCATCGAGAACATTCCGAATATGACCGAGTATACGAAATGCTCGATGGAGAACAGCGATCACATAGCTACTGGCAATAATGATGATTATAAACATAATAAACAGTCCCAAATCATATAGCGAAATATACATGATTATCCCTTCTTTCAGCAAAGATTATAAAGAAAACTTGGCTTCCGCCAAGCCCAGCTCAGCTCTAAACCTTAGTTGCCCTTACTTGGAATCAAAAAGTATTACAATTTTTGATTCCGTTAACGAGCGGCCGAGCATTACTGCCCGGCCGCTCATCCTACTTCTTGTGGAAATATTATACCTAGACTTCTTGTTCTTCGGTGACTATAGCCTGTTTTTCCTTCATCTTTCCCTTAACTTCTTCTACCTTAACCTTGGTCTTTTCAACTATTTCTTTAGCTTTCTCAGGAAGTTCCTTAGCTGCTCTGACAATATCTTGACGATTTTCCTTACCAGATTTAGGTGCCAATAATACACCAGCAACTGCTCCAAGGGTTGTCCCAATAGCGGCTCCGATTGCTACATTCTTCAATACTTTTTGGCGTACTTTCTTCTGGCGATTTTTTTTGCCTTTTTCAATTAAATCCATTATGGACATTTCATGCACCTCCGCCAATTTGATAAATTTTCCTATGTATTAAGTTATACTTTCGACAAATCCTACGAAAATCCTTGTACTCAAGATATCAAAAGTCTCGTCAAAATAACGCCGATTAGCGATACCTGTCAAATCATCCATCAGAGATTGTTCCTCTAGGATATCCCTGTACTTTTTTTACTCTAGATGATTCCTGGCTCGAGCCTTAAGAATTGGCGGGCTGACAGGCTTAAAAATATAGTCAATGGCTAACATTTCATCTTTTCCACAGATAACTCTCCATTTCAAAAGGATTATTCCTCAAAAGAAAGAATTGTATAAAATAATAAATTGTATAAATCAATGGAGGATCTATGAAGATTGAACGACGGAGAACTGATCACCTTATCGAGCAAATAGAGCGCCTCACTCGCCACCTTGAGGCGCTACGAATTGCTGATTACATCGAATTATTAGAAAGGCCCTGGAAGCTAATCACAACCAATTTTATTGCTGGGGTCGCTCGTGGCTTAGGATTTGCCGTAGGGACAACCATTATATTTGCACTTGTCGTCGAAGGCTTACGACGCATAATAATGATAAATATCCCCATTATAAACGATTATCTAGTAGAACTTTTCAAACTTATTGAGTTACGGAAATAGGATTTTAGATTATGTAATTTTATAATATCTAGCAAGAATCTGACGGTTGTTAATAAGACAATCCCAAGATTGTAAAATGTAAGCAATTATGGGATAATTAATATAAAAAATACGAGGTGTATATAATGAATATGCATAACGCCAAAATTACCCATTTATTTCATAGCGGCTATGCGGTAGAAACAGCAGAGCATTTTCTGATCTTTGATTATTATCAGCCTATACCTGGAAAAAATGATGGCATCACTAAAGGAATTATCACAGGAGATTATTTGAAAACAAAAAAAAATATCTTAGTATTTGCTTCCCATAATCATGGCGATCATTTTGACCCAATTATACTGGACTGGGCAAAAGACAACCCAGCTATAACCTATATATTAAGCAGTGATATCTTGGTAAATACAAAACAGTTAAACTGTCATGTAATGTCAGCCTATGAAGAAATTAATGTTGGCCAAGTGACAATTAAAGCCTTTGGTTCTACTGACCAAGGAATATCTTTTCTGTTACAAGTAGATGGTCTATCCATTTTTCATGCCGGCGACCTGAATTGGTGGCACTGGTCAGGGGAAAGCTTAAAAGAGCAAGCCTCTGCTAAATTAAACTTTGAAGCTGAGATGGAAAAAATAATTGCACAAGCTATTAAGATTGATATTGCCTTTTTCCCAATCGATCGTCGTATGGAAGAATTCTACTCAATTGGTGCCGAATATTTCGCAGACAAAATCAAGCCTAAACTATTAGTGCCAATGCATTTTGGTACAGATTTTGCTGCTACCCAAGCCTTTGCTAAAAAAGCAAAAAATTTATTGATTAACACTGTTGAAATTAGCCATAATGGACAAGAAATCTTTTTCTAAGGTCTTAAATATATCTCCTGTTAAGTGGAACACTAAGAATTATGGTTCCACTTAATCATTTTAAAGGAGTTGTTGATATGAAAAAATCTAAAGTAGGTTATGGGCCAAATGGTCGGGGATATTTTGAGCAAAAACCTCGACTATATAAAGCCTATTCTGCTAAAGATTATACCTTATTACCTGATCCTGTAAGAGATCCTATTGTATCAAACAACATTTCAAATGTGGAATTTGATTATACTTATGATAGAGGGGACCTGATATAACTACAGTGAACTGTTGTTATAAACCATTAATTATTCCCTTTAGCACTGAATATTGAAGCGAAGGTTCGACAAGAAAATCAGCAGATCTCTTATAAAGAGAACCTGCTGATTTTTTTATCCCATTATTTATATTCTTTTACTTTCTCCTCGCCTCGAAGCACTCGCAATGCACCTTCTGTTAAAGCAATCATTTCGTGCTCACCGGGCACTATCCTGACATCGGCAATAAAGCAAACCCGATCAGCGATCATCTCGACAAGCACTTTATCATACGCAAGGCCACCTGTTAAAACGATAGCGTCCACCTTTCCAAACAATACGGCTGCATCTGCCGCAATCTCTTTTGCTATCTGATAGGCCATTGCTGAATAGACCAGTTTTGCTTTCCCATCACCATTCTCAATCATCTTTCCAACTTCTCTGCCGTCATTTGTCCCTAGATAGGCCACTAATCCCCCCTTGCTAGAAATTATTTTCCTAACTTCGCCGGGAGTATACTTTCCCGAAAAACAAAGATCAATCAAGTGCCCATTGGGTAGTCCGCCTGTCCGTTCCGGCGAAAATGGCCCTTCCCCATAAAGGCCGTCATTGACATCAATAACTTCCCCGTTTTGATGGACACCTACTGTTACACCACCGCCCATATGGGCAATGATTAAATTAGCTTCATCATATGACTTGCCTAATTCTTTTGAAATTTTTCGGGCTACAGCTTTCTGATTCAAAGCATGAAATATGCTTACTCTATCATAGCCAGGCAGACCAGATACTCTGGCAATATCAGTAAGCTCATCGACAACAACAGGATCAACAATAAAAGAAGGAATGCCTAATTTATCGGCGATTTCCCTTGCAATAACTCCCCCTATATTGGATGCATGCTCGCCTCTTTCAGCAAGACGCAAAGCTTCAATCATGGAGTCATTGACTGCATAAGTACCACCTGCGATGGGCTTTAATAATCCGCCCCGCCCTACTATAGCATCTAGACTTTCAATAGATATACCTCTGTCTTTCAATATTTGAAGAATTCCATTTTTTCTAAATTCATATTGCCCAATTATGCTTTCAAAGAGTGCCAATTCTTCGTTGGAATACCGTACTACCTGTTCAAATAGTAATTCTTCATTGTCATAGACTGCAATTTTGGTTGATGTTGAGCCAGGGTTAATTGCGAGTATTCTAAAATTATTTTTCACAACATCCCCCCTCATTGTTACTTGCCATCAAAATACCAATGGCAATTGAATTTAGTTTTACAATATCAGAATCAGCTCTGGAAGTTAGCACAATGGGTGCTTTTGCGCCTACAATAATTCCCGCTATTTTGCCCCTTGCAAAGAATACTATGGATTTATAAAGTATATTTCCCGCCTCGATAAAAGGCATGACTAATATATCTGCATGACCAGCTACTAGGCTCTTGATTCCCTTATGTTTAGCCGCCTCAAGAGATACTGCATTATCAAATGCAAGAGGGCCCGCTACTATACAACCTGTTAATTGGCCGGTCTCATTCAATTTTACAAGTTCTGCAGCATCAATGGTGACTTGCATTTTAGGATTTACTTTTTCAGTAGCACAAACACAAGCTACCTTGGGCTTTTCATTGCCTAGGGCATTTGCAACCTTTATCCCATTTTCAATAATTTGCTTTTTAGTATTTAGATCTGGTGCAATATTCATTGCTGAATCTGTAATATAGAATAGTCGATCATAGCCATCTATGTCGGCTACAGCAACATGAGATAATACCTTGTCGGTGCGGAGTCCGTTTTCTTTATCAAGTACAGCCTTAAGAATTATTGCTGTATCAACCATTCCCTTCATCAAAACCTGAGCTTTCCCCTTTGAAACAAGTTGTACTGCCGTTCTGCATGCTTCGATGTTATCGTTTTGTTCTAAGATGGTGAAGCCATCAATATCCATCTGATTTTCTTGTGCTATCTGTCTAATTTTTTCTTCATTTCCGACTAATATAGCATCGGCTATTCCTAAATCTTTAGCGTTTTTTACAGCAAGAAGCACTTCCAAATTTTCAGCTACTGCTACTGCAATCGTTTTTGGTCCCTTTAATTGTGCTGTCTTTAGAATTTCTTGAAATTTTCTTATCATTGCGTTACCTCATCATATTACTTAAATTGTATGAGGATGTAGGCCATCTACATCCTCATATCTCATTTTATTTCTTTACTGCCAATTCTCTATATACTGCATATTTTTCTACGGCGGCCTTTTCTGCCGCTGTAAATAATTTTTCGGCTTCTTCAGGAAAACTTCTCACTAGGGATGAATAGCGCACCTCGCCCATCAAGAATTCTTTAAAGTTTGCTGTTGGTTCTTTAGAATCTAGTATAAATGGATTTTCACCTTCTTCTTTACGTAATGGATTGTATCTATATAGATGCCAGTAACCTGCTTCTACTGCATTTTTTGATTCTAACTGAGCACATCCCATTCCTTTAGAGAGTCCATGACTAATACATGGCGCATAGGCGATGATTAAAGATGGTCCCTTGAAATTTTCGGCCTCCTTTAGCGCTTTAACTAATTGAGCCTGATTGGCTCCCATCGCAACCTGGGCTACATAGACATAGCCATATGTCATAGCAAGCATTCCAAGATCTTTTTTATGGATCTTTTTACCTGAAGCTGCAAACTGAGCAACTGCACCAATTGGTGTCGCTTTTGAAGACTGCCCGCCTGTATTAGAATATACTTCAGTATCAACAACTAAGATATTAACGTCTTCGCCTGATACCAGCACATGATCGAGACCACCATAACCAATATCATAAGCCCATCCATCGCCACCATACATCCATAAGGATTTTTTCACAAGATGTTCTTGATTATTCAATACGTATTCTTTTAATGATAATTCATCTCCAGTAAGAGTTGCTGACTCTAACGTTTTTACTAAAGAGCTGCTTACGATTTTGCTCATGCTACCTTGGTCAATATGCTTTAGCCATTTGCTGATTGCCTCTTTGAGAGCCTCATTCTTCGTAAGCATTAACAATTCTTCTAACTTCATTGCAAGTCTTTGTCGTTGCTGCTTAACCGCTAAACACATACCCAAACTAAATTCTGCATTGTTTTCAAACAAAGAGTTCGACCATGCAGGACCATGCCCATCCTTATTGACGGTATACGGAAAGCATGGTGCAGCTGCACCCCAAGCTTGTGTACAACCAGTTGCATTGGCTATATACATTCTATCTCCGAAAAGCTGGGTCATCAGCTTCATATATGGTGTTTCACCACAGCCTGCACATGCACCGGAAAATTCAAGGAGCGGCTGTTCGAACTGACTTCCTTTTACACTAAACTTATCTAAGGGGTTTTCTTTGTGGGAAAGCTTCAATGAATAATCCCAGTTCTCGATCTCATTTTTTTGACTTGCCAATGGCTTCATAATAAGTGCTTTTTCTTTTGCAGGACAAACTTGAACGCAACTTCCACAACCGTAACAATCTAATACGTCTACCTGCATTCTATAGTTATATTTTTCGAAGCTAGGTCCGCCATTGGCCTTTCTTGTATTATATCCCTGTGGTGCTATTGCTGCTTCTTCCTCAGTAAGCAAGAAAGGCCTGATGGCCGCATGAGGGCAAACATAGGAACACTGATTACATTGGATACAATTATCAGCAATCCATTCTGGGACGTCAACAGCAATCCCTCGCTTATCATAGGCGGATGTTCCCATGGGGAATGTACCATCTGCCCTTGCAGCAAATGCGCTAACGGGAATATCATCGCCTTTTTGAGCATTGATCGGAATCATGATATCCTTAACAAAATCAGGTAGATTTTGATTTGTATCTACCACTGCATCTACTGCATCGATCCAAGATGCGGTCACTTCAACTTTCTTTGCACCAGTTATACCTTGATCTACAGCAGCATAATTCATATTAATCACTTTATCGCCTTTTTGACCATAAGACTTGAGAATTGCAGCTTTCATGTATTCAATAGCCTGGGGCACAGGAATAATCCTCGCTAATTTAAAGAAAGCAGCTTGCAAGATGGTATTTGTACGATTGCCCAACCCAATTTCTTTGGCAAGTTTGGTTGCATCAATAATATAAAATTGGATATTCTTTTTTATCAAGGCTCTCTTTATACTTGCTGGCAGATTTTCTTCCAACTCGTTACCCGTCCAACTACAGTTTAATAAGAAGATACCATTATTTTTGATATCACTTACAATATCGTACTTATCAAGATAAGAAGGATTATGACAGGCTACGAAATTTGCGGTTTTTACATAATAGCTGGAGCGAATGGGTGTTTTGCCAAAACGTAAGTGTGATTTTGTAACACCGCCTGATTTCTTTGTGTCATACTCAAAATAGGCCTGAACATGCATATCTGTATGATCACCAATGATTTTAATCGAATTTTTGTTGGCACCAACAGTACCGTCTGAGCCAAGGCCCCAGAACTTACAACTAATGGTTCCCTCACTTGCAAAATCTACTTCTTCTCCTACCGCTAATGATAAATAAGTAAGATCATCATGAATACCTACTGTAAAATGATTTTTTGATTCAACATTTATCATATTCTTATAAACAGCTACAATCTGTGCTGGGGTAACGTCTTTCGAAGATAAGCCATAACGTCCTGCAAAAATTTGCGGCCTTACTGTCTTATCAATAAATGCCGAGCAAACATCCAGATACAATGGCTCACCAAGCGCCCCCGGTTCTTTGGTTCTATCTAATACAGTCACTTTCTTTACTGTGTTTGGAAAATCTTTCAAAAAATGCTCCAGAGAAAACGGTCTGTACAGATGAACTTGAAGATATCCTGTTTTTTGCCCCTGCCTATTTAAAGCATCTACTGTTTCTTGAATGGCTCCACTTACAGACCCCATGGCAACAATCACATATTCGGCATCTTCTGCCCCATAATAATTAAATAATTTATAGTTTTTGCCTGTCACCTTATTTATTTTATTCATGTAGTTTTCTACAATACTAGGTAGCTTATCATAATAAGGATTGCATGCTTCTCTTGCTTGGAAGAAAATATCTGGATTTTCTACCCCACTTCTTAGTACAGGTCTTTCTGGATTTAAAGAATTTTTACGGAATTCTTCTAAAGCCTCTTTATCCAACAAGCAGCTCAGATCTTTATAATCTAGGCATTCAATTTTTTGGATTTCATGAGACGTTCGAAATCCGTCAAAGAAATGTAAAAAAGGAATCCTACCTGTAATAGCCGCAAGATGGGCAACTCCGGATAAGTCCATTACCTCCTGTACACTTCCCGTAGACAGCATGGCAAAACCAGTCTGCCTGCAAGCCATGACATCCGAGTGGTCCCCAAATATGGAGAAAGCGTGAGTTCCCACTGTACGTGCACTTACATGAAGCACACCTGGCTTTAATTGTCCGGACAGTCGATACATAGTCGGTATCATTAAAAGCAATCCTTGTGATGCCGTATAAGAAGTTGTCAAAGTCCCTGCTTCCAAGGATCCGTGCATGGCCCCGATGGCCCCTGCCTCGGACTGCATTTCAACCAATCGTACTGTTTGACCGAATAAATTTTTCTTTCCCTTTGCCGACCATAGATCGACATTCTCCGCCATTGGAGAAGATGGTGTAATCGGATAGATAGTTGCAACTTCAGTAAAGGCATAAGATATATATGCCGCTGCTTCATTGCCATCCATTGTTTTCATTACTTTACCCATACAAATTACCCCTTTCATGATAGTCCCTTTATCTATTATCTAACTTTACAAATTTAACTGCCTGATCCGCCGTCGTAAGCTTTTGCGTGTAAGTTCACTTAATCTCCTCCCAAAGGAGAACTATCGACTGCTCTTACTCCTATATGCTTCTGTATGAATGCAATTTTTGTGCCAATTGCATTCATTCTTCCCCCTTGTCAAGCACTTCCGCGCTACATCTGCATTATTCATTATTTATCGAGTAAGGAATAGAGTCTAGATGCCTTCTTTCATTGAGTAACATCAATTCAGAACATAGATTATTGCCTCATCTGATGCATTTTGCCTCAATGTAATAATTCAACGATCTTCTTGACTCATACTAATTATCTGCCAATATCATGATGCATTTTGCCTCAGCACACAACAACAGAAAGCATATCTCTCCTGACATAAGAAAAACGCTAACGCGTCCTTTTTTTGTCATTGCGAGTGTAGCGAAGCAATCTCTGGACAAGTAGGGGATTGCATCCTCGTACCTCGTCGCAATGACAGCCAAAAACTTATACTTTCTGATTCCGTAAAAAAAAGAGATGGCGCCTGCATCGCAACCATCTCTTACTCAACTATTACTTTGTTCAAATTCCTTATTTCCTCGGCAATATTTGATGAAGACCATATTTCTTGATCTTGCGTAATACCGTAGTTTGGTCTAAACCTGTCGATTTGGCGATTTGGCGGCTACTTGAATGAAATTTCATTGCATGAGATAAAATTTGCTTTTCCACCTCTTCGATCGCTTGGGGGATCGGGCTGAACCGATTTACCATTATCATGTCAACCGACGCATCGGTTAAGTTTTTATGTCTCCAAAAATCGCCATCATCAGAGATAGATGATAATTCTAACTGTTCTCCGTCGCTTAGAACAACCATCCGCTCAAGCATATGCTTTAACTGACGTACATTCCCGGGCCAAATATAGCTTTCCAATGCCTTTTGAACTTCTAAACTAAGCCTTTTGTTTTGCCCATAACGCCGATTGTACTCATTCAAAAAATACATGCAAAGGGGCCGAATATCTTCTGGCCGCTCCCGAAGGGGCGGAATATGGAAATGGATAACATCTAAGCGATAATAAAGGTCTTCCCTAAATCTACTCTCATACACCATCTTTCCTAAATCTTTATTGGTTGCAGCTATGATCCTTACATTAACCAGAGTCGGAGAATTGGCTCCTACCCTGGTAATCTCACCCGTATCCAGTGCTCGCAGCAGTTTTGCCTGCAAACTAAATGGCAAATCACCGATTTCATCTAAGAAAATCGTTCCTCCATCAGCAGTTTCAAACAGACCTTTCTTGCCGTGCTTCAATGCCCCAGTAAATGCACCACCAACATATCCAAAGAATTCTGATTCCAAAAGAGTATCCGGAATAGCTCCACAGTTAATGGCAACAAAAGGAGCTTCTCTTCTGGAACCATTTTCGTGAATATACCTTGCCAATACTTCCTTACCTACACCGGATTCTCCGGTTATTAAGACGGTAATATCAACGTTACTTACTTTTGCGGCAGCATGGAAAATCTCATTTATTCTACTACTAACGGCAACAGGGGCTGTTGCTTTAGGATCTTCCAGGCTCTTATAATATAGTTCTTCAATTTCCTGCGCTCTTTCGAGTTGTTCCCGTAATTGCACCATCTCGGACATGTCTCGGCAATTGCCAATCACCAGGCGTACACGTCCATTTTCATCCAAAATCGGTTTGGCAGTAACCATGACCACCTTTCCCGGAAAAAGGTTAACATGGGTCCGAGTTACTGGTCTTTTGGTATCCAATGCCTCAATGCAAGCTGTTTTTTTATAAGGGCTGTTTTGTGCAAACTCACGAAAATTTTTACCCTCGACGTCTTTTCTGCCAAGGCCAGTTATCCGGAAGTAGGCGTCATTTACCAACACTACATCCGCATTACCATCGAGGACAAGTATACCATCATAGGACTGCTCGAACGCAGCAGATATTTCTTCAAAAGTAAGATTGATATTCTGTGAAGTCGGCGGAGATACAAGGGTCATATCGGTACTCACTCCATTATTGTACTTTTCCTATTATTACTGTCTAAAACATAAGGATGATCACTATGCCATTAGCATTTTCAATATATATTCGTATACTTTTTGGCCATTTGCCTCACCGAATAATCGCTTGCTAATCAACATAAATTTCACGCCCTTACATCTAATTTTAATTTGTTATACTCATAAACTATTCCATTTAATTATATAAACTCCTTCAGAAATATTTTTCATATCCTAATAAAACACTTTAGGTCTTTGTATTTCATCTTATCGATTTCTTCCGATTTCAAAAAAAAAGCATTGAGTCATGCCCCAACACTTTCTTGTAACTTTTTTATTTTGATAATAAGTTTGCTAATCGAAACATAGAAGGATCAATTGTCCTCTTATGGCCAATAGCATCAGCTAAGTCAATGGTAACAACCCCACCGCTCCGCGAACCAAACATCACATTAGATATTCCAGAAATCAGGGCTAATGTAGCATGTTCACCCAGGGTACTGGCTAAAATACGATCAAATACACTCGGTGAACCACCCCGTTGAATATGGCCGAGCACCGACACTCGTGTATCAAGGCCACTGCAATCAACAATTTTTTTGCCAATTTCTACTGCACTGCCTGCTCCTTCAGCCACCACTACCACACTGTATTTCTTACCAGAATCGTGGGACTGACGCAATTTTTCGCATAGTTCATCCAAATTCACACTTATCTCTGGAATCAGGATGTGTTCGGCACCACCCGCAAGTCCAGCAGTCATAGCAATCCAACCAGAATTACGCCCCATTACTTCAACAACAATAACTCGACCATGGGATGACGCAGTATCACGTAATTTATTAATAGCATCCACTACTGTATTGGTAGCGGTATCAAAACCAATAGTATAATCAGTGCCCCAAATATCATTATCGATAGTACCAGGTAAACCAACTACAGCGATCCCCAGATCGGACAATAGTTCTGCACCTGTCATTGATCCATCGCCACCGATAATGACTACACCTTCAATACCATGGCGCCTTAAGTTCTCAAAAGCCCGTTGGCGTCCTTCCGTTGTTCTAAACTCCTCACAGCGTGCCGTTCCCAAAAAAGTACCACCACGTTGCAGGATATCTCCTACTGACCTGGAATCCAATTGAACCATTTTATCTTCATACATGCCAGCATAACCGTTATAAATTCCCCATACCTCTACCCCTTCATGAATGGCTACGCGTACAACCGCGCGAATGGCAGCATTCATACCAGGAGAATCACCACCGCTGGTCATAACGGCAATACGTTTTAACATAAACATTCACCTCTACATTCCAATATATATTATTTAGGCAGCCAAAGTGCAAACCTTAGCTGCCAACTTTTATCACATTAAAAAAGAATCATATATCAAACTTGGTAGCAATCTCTTCAAGATTTTTCTTAATATCTGAAGTTGTACGTAGTGTAAGAATATGATCAGCCCACTCTTTAGCCTCTTGCACCGTAAGCTGACGAACAAGATTTTTAACTATGGGAACGCAGCGTGTACTCATTGATAATTCAGTTAAACCAAGTCCAATTAATAGAGGTGTAGCTAGAGGATCTCCAGCCATTTCACCACACATCCCTACCCACTTACCATTTTTTTGTGCAGCCCTCGCAACATTGGCAATCAGCCTGATAACCGGAGGTTGAAAATAATCACTCAACCAAGCCACATGCTCATTCATGCGATCAGCAGCCATGGTATACTGAACTAAATCATTGGTACCAATACTGAAAAAATCTACTTCCTCAGCTAGTATATCAGCAATAACAGCCGCGGATGGAACTTCAATCATGATGCCTACAGGCACATCGCTGCGATGGGCTATTCCTTCCCGTGCCAGCTCGTCAGCCACTTCTTTCAGTAAGGCTTTGGCTTTTACCAATTCATCTAATGTAGCAATCATAGGAAACATGATATGCAAGTTGCCTTCCACACCAGCCCGAAGTAATGCTCGTAACTGTGTTTTAAATACATCTTGATATACCATACAGAGTCGTATGGCTCGAAGCCCTAATGCAGGATTGGCTTCTGTCAGACCACCGATAAACGGTAGTTGCTTATCACCACCAGCATCTAACGTTCGAATTACAATTTTCTTATCTGGCATAGCCATAAGTACGGCACGATAAGACTGAAATTGTTCTTCTTCTGTTGGTACAGTAGTTTTGTCTAAAAACAAAAACTCAGTACGGAATAAACCAACACCATCAGCACCTGCAGCAATTACTTTTTTCATATCGGCAGGTGTGCCAATATTGGAGGCAACCTCAATATGAGATCCATCAACAGTTACACTAGGCAAATGCCCGACTTCTGCCAATGCTACAGCTCTGGCTTTTTCTGTTGTCAGGCGTTGGCGATACTCTTCCAGCATAGCTTCCTCAGGATTGACAAATACCAGACCGGCATGGCCATCAACAATAACCATATCCCCGTTAATTAGTTTGTCTATCGCACTGCCAACACCAACCACAGCGGCAAGTCCTGCCGCCCTGGCCAAAATAGAACTATGAGATGTTTTTCCACCAAGAGCTGTAATAAATCCAGATACAAGATCAAAATCAATGGCTGCCGTATCTGATGGCAACAAATCGCTTGCTACTAAAATACCTTCATATTTTACATCTTCCACTTTGCCCTGCAATATACGCATTAGACGTTTACCAATATCCTTGATATCAGCTGCCCTCTCACGCATATATTCATCATCAAGAGAAGCAAACATACTCGCTATCGACTGAGTAGCAGTTTCTACTGCTGCTTCAGCACTGGCATAATTTGTTTCAATATCATCAAATACAGCCTCAACTAAGCATGGGTCTTGTACCATTAGCTTATGTGCGGCAAATACTTCAGCCTGATGCTCTCCAACCGTAGCTGCTGTACGTTCCATGAGTTCATCAAGTTCTGTCTCTGCCACTTGCTGCGCTGACAAAAATCGTTCTTTTTCTCTTGGTGCCTCTTCAGGAGTCACTGTGCGGGAAAAATCATGTACACATTCCTGAATATGTACAATCTGACCAATAGCAATACCTGCAGATGCTGGAATCCCCTCTATTTTCCACATACTATCACTCTTCCCCAAATTTATTAGCAACTAATTTTTGCAAAGCTGCTGCTGCCTCATCAGCATCTGGACCTTCGATTTTGAGTAGCAAACTTTCGCCTTGTTTTACGCCCAGCCCCATAATTCCAATAATACTTTTCCCATTGACGCTTTTTTCACCTTTAAGTATCATAATAGTTGATTTATAAGCAGAAGCTTTTTGTGCAAACAGAGAGGCTGGTCTAGCATGTAGTCCTAACTTATTTTCAATTAGCAAATTTAATTCCATCATTTCATACATCCTTCCCCAAAAATATTTAATATCTAATATTCACCAACTAACTGAAATTCCCTGCCAAATCGTCAAAAATCTAAAAATACAAGCCTACTAAGATAGTCTAGGCTTATATATATATCATTTATTCTTCTATATTAAAATAAACTTTATAAAAACTCATACCTTTTTCTTCATCAAAACCGCGTTCAATAAACTGCATATTATCAGTTTCTGGGGTTGAGCGTTTCATTTTGATTTCAAATTCAGTATCTAGCTTAATTAAATTTTTAAACTTCTTTTTCATGGTTTTCACTGCAGGGTTTGAAATGCTAAAACTTTCGGCAGTATTAAATCCTTGGTTAATATCATAATTTTGTTTATGTTCTTTAAATTGTTCAATAAGCTCAGGTTCCTTAACCACTTCCTGAACAAAATTTTCAAGATTAAATTCACTGTGTTTGTCAAAATAAGCCACAGCCTCATTCATAAACACAACTTTATCTTTGCGATCAGCTTGATATATTTCACCATAAATATTCTCAACAAAATCCTGGCAGACTGTCAAACAATTTTCTGTGTGAAAATAACCATCCTGAACATTGGTAAGCTGTAAAAAATCATCTTTCCAATATAATGCTTCACTATTACCTTTGTTCACAGCATCTACAGTCAACACTCGATAGCCGTCATTTGATTCTATATTAAAAATAATACAGCCTTTATCTAATTTTTTAATATTAATTCCCTTATCACTGCCAACAAAAAATTCATCTGCATATCTAGTAATCTTCAAATAGGTTTCTTTTTTTTCTGTTTTAAAAATACCAATCGCATCAGCTTTTTGTTCATTGACCATGCAATCTGTAAAATATACCATGTAAAATTCCCCACCTTTAATTTGCGGATGGGAGGATTTTTCATATAAATGTTTTAAAATATTGATTGATTGCGTATAAAAACTATCACGATCCACAAATATGTTACTAATATACATATATAATTCATTCAAATGAATATCTGTTTCATGAAAAAACTTATAAAAAGCTTCTTCCTTGAAGGAAGATAAAAAATACTTGAGCAATAGTTCTTCCACATCGCCATCTTTCATCTCACATACCGTAGGAGACACAAAGAGGCCTTCATCCCGCAATTTATTACCTACTTGATGTATAATTAAATTTTCCAAATTTACAGTAGAAAAGTCAAACACTAGCTCCATCCTTCCTGATACTATCAAATAAATTGTCACCTTATTGTATCATATGTAGATACAATAAAACTATCTAGGTATGGATAAAGAAAACTTGGCTTTCGCCAAGCCTCAGCGCAGGCAAAAGCCTTAGTTGCCCTTACTTGGAATCGGAAAGTGCTATACTTTCTGATTCCGTAAGAAAAGCGCTATGCGTCTTTCAGAATAAACATAGCTAGAATTTTTTAACCGCAGAGAACACATCGGAAAGATTATTATTATAAAACCTCTGCGGTTCTTAAAGCTTATACATTCTATAAAAAAGCAACCTGAATCTCCCTAAAGAGATTCAGATTGCTTTTTTATACGCTTATTCTGCGATTCTGCCAAGAAGTACAACTTTTCCTGGATTCATGATGTTGTTAGGATCGAAAGCATTTTTAACGGTATGCAATACTTTCTTTTGGCCTTCGGTCATATGCTTGTACATTGCCGATACACGTTTTGCTCCAATACCATGTTCACCAGACAAATTGCCATCTAGCTTGTATACAGCATCATAGATTTCTTCCAAGACTGCATATTTAAGATCATGCCAAGCATGTTCATCACGGTCTTCACGTAAAATAGTCGCATGAATATTTCCGTCACCAGCATGGCCAGCACTAGGAATTTTACACTCAAATTTTGCAGCAATTTTTTCAATAGCATCAAGTGCTGCAGGAATATTAGAAATAGGAACAACAATATCTTCCATACAGTATACTGGGCTAATCATACGAAGTGCTTCGGCATAAGCCTTACGTGATTTCCAAATGCGATCTTGAGTAGAAATATTATCAGCTACAAATACTTCTAGAGCGCCATTTTCCATACATAACTTGCCAATGGTTTCATAATCTTCTTGCACTTGATTTTCCGTATTTCCATCCACTTCGCAAATGATGTATGCGCCTGATTCTTGGCTATACGGCAATGTCTTATTCAGATATTGTTCAGCCGCTAAAACTGATATACGATCCATAAATTCAACTGCAGTCGGAATAATACCAGCAGTCATAATTTTTGGTACAACTTTAATTGCTGATTGCATATCAGGAAACGGAATCAATAAATCGGCAACATATTGAGGCAGAGGCATCAATTTTAGCCATATTTTTGTAATGATCCCCAAAGTACCTTCTGAACCAACCATTAAATGCACCATATCATAGAAAGTAACATCTTTTACGTTTTTGCCACCATAGGTAACAATCTCACCATCAGGCATAACAACTTCTAAACCATATACATGCCGGCCTGTCACACCATATTTAACAGCTTTGTTACCACCAGCATTTGTCGCAACATTACCACCAATAAATGAGGACTCAGCTGAACAAGGGTCACCAGCATAAAATAGATTAAATACCTTAGCCTCTTTTTGTACTTCACCTGTAGTAACGCCAGGCTCTAAAACCATGAACAAATTTTCGTTATCAATTTCTATGATTTTATTCATTTTTTCTAGAGATAATACCATACCGCCATGCATTGGTACAGCACCACCTGCGAGACCTGAACCTCCGCCTCTAGGAGTAATAGGGATCAGTTCACGATTGGCCAACTTAACAATTTCAGCAATTTGCTGAGCATTCTCAGGTTTTATTACTACCTCAGGCATTTTTTCCCAGAGTTTATCTGAAGTCTCATCACGAGAATACATTTCCATTTTTTCTTCATCTACAACTACATTAGCTGCACCAATAATTTCTTGAAGCTCCTTAATAATGGAGTCTGTTACTTTATTAAATTGCATTACCTATACCCCCTTATGCTTTAGCTTTCATTTTTTTGACTGTTTCAATTAGCATAGGCACCACTTCAAATACGTCACCTACAATACCGAAATCTGCCACTTTAAAGATTTGCGCTTCAGGGTCTTTATTGATTGCCACAATGACATCAGCTGTCTGCATACCAGCCAAATATTGAATCTTACCTGATATACCTGCAGAAATGATTAATTTTGGTGATACGGTTTTACCGGAAAGACCAATCTGATGAGGGTAAGTGGACCAGCCAAGTTCAACTGCATCACGAGTAGCACCAACAGCTGCTCCCATTAATTCTGCCAATTCTTCTATCATTTTAAAGCCTGCAGCATTTTTCATACCTTTACCACCGGCAATAATTACATCGGCTTCTTCAATACTTACGGCTTGAGTCGTATCTTTAATAAACTCCAAAAACTTTTCAACTGTCATTATTGTTGAGCCTTCATACTTCTTAACAATAATTTCACCTGTCCGATTTGTATCAATATCAGCTTGTTTAGCTGATCTAGGACGTACTGTCGCCATTTGTGGTCTAGTGCCTGGAGTTTTAATGGTAGCCATAATATTGCCGCCAATCGCTGGGCGAGTTTGCAATAATAACTTAGTCTCTGGATCAATTGTAAGCTCAGTACAGTCAGCCGTTAAACCCGTATGGCATTTAGCAGTAACGAGGGGCATTACCGTACGGCCAGTGGTAGTCGCGCCAGCAATAATAATTTCTGGTTTTTCTTCATTCACTAAGCGAGTAATGGCATTACTGTAAGGCTGTGTCAAAAAGTTTTTGAAAATAGGATCTTGAATGAAAAATACTTTATCTGCACCACGCTGAATAACTTCCTGCATATTTTCGATTTCATCACCCAGTAAAACGCAGCCAAGTTCACATCCTAATTCATCGGCAATCCCACGTCCCCAAGTTAAGAGTTCAAAAGTAATAGCCCCAATCTTTCCATCACGTTGTTCACCAAGTATGAATACACCTTTAAAATCGGCGATATTTTGCGCTTGCTCTATACTGCAATTAACATAACTTGACATCATTATTTACCTCCTTTATAAAACATCCTTTTGAACTAAAAACGACATCAACTCATCAATAGGCTGCATTGTACCATTGGCTTTAGCCATAACCGTATCACGGGAAAGTTTAGGGCTGAAAATCTTAACTACGCGCGTAGGCGAGCCAGTAAGCCCAAGCTCACTCTTATCAAAACCAAGTTCAGCATTCCCTACCATAGGTACTTGAACTTGTTTAGCTTTTAATTTACCACTCAAGGTAGGGAATCCAGTGTCACTAATATCTTTATTTACAGAAACCAATACTGGATAAGTTACTTGAACGCGTTCAAAGCCACTTTCAACAGTACGTTTAACAATAACGCCGTCTTCTAAAATTTCCAATCCAGATACATATGTTTGTGCTGGAATATTGAGGTAATGGGCAATCATAGCTGCCGTCTGACCTGTTTCACCATCTGTCGCACGTTCCCCGCAAAGAATCATATCAAAGGTACCCGTTTTTTTGATGGCTGCTGCAATAACTTTAGCTGTAGCAATGGTATCTGAACCTGCAAATTCTCGGCCAGATACTAATACTCCATCATCTGCCCCCATAGCAATCGCTTCTTTGATGGCTTTCATTGCTGATACTGGGCCCATGCTCACCGCAGTGATTGTTACATCAGGATAGGTATTCTTGATTCGAATGGCCTCAGCCAATGCATTTTCATCCAAAGGATTAATAATTACATCTTTACCAGTACGCACCATTACTCCAGTTACAGGATCAAGTTTTACGGAATCAGTTCCAGGAACTTGCTTGACTAGTACAATAATTTTCAAACAAACACACCTCCTAAGTTATTTCGTGCAAACTACGACAACTATTAGTAAAGCCTAGTCAATATTATCAGTTAACATCTTATATGCCTTACTGCTGTACAAATGTACTTCCATAATAAAACAATAGAATATTACATCAATTTAATGTACCCATTAATAACTTAATGTTCAAATTCACTTGACTATTCTATCTTTTCTATATCGTACACGATTATACATGTTACGTAAAATTGTTCTTTTCAATCGTCATTATGCCTTTTTGCTATAGTAAAAAAAATCCAATGCGTATAAGTTATGTTACTTTTTTAACTTACTTTAAACACAAAAAAATACAAGCCCATCTCTTTTAGACTGGGCTTGTTCTACTCCTTCTGATTCCATCAAAAAACTATGCTTTGTTAATTATAATATCTGTTAAATTAAGTTTAGTATCATCAAGGCTTTTTTTTATGTTAGGTAAATCCTGGGCAAATTGCGTAGCGGCAGACGTGGCTGAAAAATTAACTCGGACATCTAGTTTATTATCTCCATATAGCCGAAAAACACTATCCACCATACCAATATTTTCAGTATCAACACATATACGCAACCATGTTTCAAATTGCCGTTCAGCCGGCTGACTGCTGTTGTCTTTTTGTTGATGATAAATATGAATATGAGCAGGATAATATATTCCCTCAGCAACATGTAGCGGTATAGAAAAGGATAGGACGCTATGCTCAGCCTGTTTTTCCCCTGTTAGCCCTGTAGATTTATAGATAGACTGAGCCAGTTCTTTTATCACACTTGCTGACTTTTGTAAATTTTGCGGTTCAATATCTTGCCATTGTTCTGTTCCTAAGGATTTTAACAATACCCACATTTGGGGTAATTCAGGCAACTTGTGTTTAACTGCCCCCTCCTGTAATGACTGGGGAATATTCTGTTCAAACAACGTAGTCAACTGATTCAAAGCATATTGCTGTTTTTCTAAAAGTTTAGGGTCACCAGCAAACAATTGAGTTTTCAACTGCTGTATGAGCGTTTTTAATTGTTCAACAGTTGCAGCAGTATCAGTCATCTGTTTTGTAAATTGAGACAATATATTATTGGTATCAACTGGCATTGAAGGAGATTTTGCCCCCATGTTTTCAATGATTTTTGTTGCCAATGACTGCATCTCGCTATTCATATGTTCATTTAAGACTACAGCATTGCTAAAATTATTTGCAAACCCGCGCAAAATGTCAGCTATATCTCCTCCCTGCTTCAGAGACAATTGCAAAGCTTTGACGATTTCAGAAGGCAAAGTTTGTACAAACCGCTCTAGTTGGGCAACTACCATCCCTTTATTGCTAACCTCAAGGGGCAAGGATTGTACAAACTGCTCTAGTTGAGTAACTACTACCTCTTTATTGCTAACCTCAGGAGACAACGTTTGTACAAACTGTTCTAGTTTGGCAACTACCGCCCCTTTATTGCTGACCTCAGAAGACAACGTTTGTACAAACTGTTCTAGTTTGGCAACTACCGCCCCTTTATTGCTGACCTCAGAAGACAACGTTTGTATAAACTGTTCTAGTTTGGCAACTACCGCCTCTTTATTGCTGGCCTCAGAAGACAACGTTTGTACAAACTGTTCTAGTTTGGCAACTACCGCCTCTTTATTGCTAACCTCAGGAGACAACGTTTGTACAAACTGTTCTAGTTTGGCAGCTATCCCCCCTTTATTGCTAACCTCAGGAGGCAAAGTTTGTACAAACTGTTCTAGTTTGGCAACTACCGTCCCTTTTTCATGGGACATCTCTTGGGCTATCTGATTTAATAAATCTACAGCTGCCTGCAATGTCTTGGGCTGTATATCTTTGAACTGCCATGCATCAGCCATTTTAAATATTGCCCACACTCCAGGCAATTCAGGTAAATTATTTCCCTTTGCCAATTGTTGTAATTGTTTTGGCATATTTTGTCCTAGCAGATTAGTTAGTTTTATTAAATTTTTTTGTTCATTTTGGCTTAACTGTTGTATATTTTTTTGTACCGTTGGCTCCAGAATTTGATCCAGTTCTTGGCTTAAACTTTCTTGAGCCACAGTATTACTAACAGGCAACTGTTTGGCTAATTGTACAAGTTCTTTTGCCGACTGTTCAGGAGTTATTTCTGCCTGTTTCGTAAAATTTTCAAGAATTTTCTGCAAAAAAAGTTTTATCTCACTATACTCATCCTGATGCAGCGCCGCACTAAATTCCAATATATTACTCATATCCTTAAGCTGCTCTGCCGCAATTTTCTGTCCTTTAAGCAAATTTTCTAACCCTTGTGTTAGCTCAGTATCTGCTGACATCTGCCCTAGCAATTCTACCACAGCTTTCCTAATATCATCAGGTAGAGACTGAATAAGTTGCTCGCGATTTTGTAGTATATTTGCAAACTCAGCCAATTTCATTTTAAGTCCATCTTGTACATTAACCTGGAAGTCTTTTTGCACAGCCAAATTACTATCAACTACCTCGGTATTTTCACCAATCTGCTGGGCACTACCAGACTGAGGACTAATCACTTTCTGCTCAGTTCCTTGATAAACTTTACTAATTTCCATTGAGTTCACCCCTATTCCTAACAAAAACGCTAAAATATATACACCAGCCTATTCCTCAGATTGACTGACATTCTCTAATAATTCTTTCATTTCATTCTGTTGTTTATATAAATAGCCATTCTCCCAATTCAAGTTCATCGCTTGTTCAAAATCAGCAATGGCTTTTACAATAAAATCAGCATTCTTATTTACCCGCGCTTTGCGCGCATAAATTAAACCTCTGTTAGTATAAGCACCATCATGTTCAGGCTCTAAAGCAATGACCTGACTATAATCATTAATTGCTGCTAACAATTCCTCAGAAACCTCAGCATATTTAACATGATCATTTTTCTCTAAGGCTTGCTTTTCGTCATGCAATGCTATTTCGTCATATAGTTCACCCCGGCCAAAATACCCTGCTACATCCCTAGGTGCTAAACGAATTGCCGCGGAATAATCAGCCAACGACTTATCTTTTTGTCGAAAATTCCGGTGATAACATTTAGCGCGATGAAGATAGGGGGTAGGCTCATTAGGATTTACCTCAATGGCAATCGTGAAATCCTGCACCGCCTCTACCGATTGATGCAATGTAACATATAATAAGCCCCGCTGTACCAAAGCGTCATAATGTTTGGGATTGGCAGATATCACCTTGGTGAAAGCCGTGCACGCTCTTACCCAATCTTCTTGCGCAACTAATGCCATACCATATAAATAATCTCGCTCTCCCTGGACCTGCTGCTGATTCTGATTCTGTTTCTGGATCGATTGTTTTTTTGTATTTTTACTACAATAATCCTGTATATCAGTAATTATTGATGGTATATAATTTTTCTCATAATTTGATAGACTGAATTTAATATACTGAGAATCAAAGGCTATATTTGAGGGATCTTTAGGCAGCTGTTTTTGATTAAATTTATCTCCTTTAGTCAGTAAGATGCGCTCTTCTAGTTCAAGATGAAGTTCCTCAAGGCCCTTTCCAGCCCCTGTAATAGTCTGGTATCGATCCAACTGTTCTTTAAATAATCGGCTAACCAATTGCTCATCCAAATAGAATGTTAAGGAAAATTTCTCTACTATCCATTTACTAATCGGAAGTGCTAATTCTGCTTTATGCTCTGGTTGATTCCTAACTAGCCAATTTTCCAGGCGATGATAGGTATAGCAAGCAATCTCAAAGATAGTAGCATCTCCTAAATATTGTCGGGATGCCTGGGAAAATTTATCATTTTGTTCCTCAATACTATACTTTCCATACTGAGTAGCAGTGTGTATTAGTTTTATAAAGATTCCGTAAACATCAGGATTAGCGGTATCCACCTTCTCAATTTCTTGTGCTACCCATTTGCGAACCTGGGAATTGGTTTCCGTATTTTTTGAAAACATCCACGAAAAGATACCCAAAATTAATCCCCCTTTTCTATCTATGTCCAGCTTTAGCTGGACGAGCTCACTTTATAATTATCGCATAAATTGGAAATTATACAACACTATATTTGCCCATCCATAAGAAACAGATCGACTGACCGAGGCTTTAAGTATCCAAATGATGATAAAAAAATGCCCAGGCGGTATTCTCTTTAAGTTCCCAGGCAAAACTGTCAGTTTGGCCTGCATACCCATACTTTTTAGACCGTACCCGTGGGCACGATCTAAAAAGTATGGGTATGCAGCGCTATGAATCAATTTCCGATTTACACTTTACTCCAAACGTTTGTTGTCGTATTGAATGTATATTTTTCATCTGTGCTGGAAAAAGCTAGGCTTGGTGCAGCTGTGCCAGCACCAATAATAGTTATGCTGTCGCCACCTGTACCATAGCTGATTATGCAATTGGTGCCACTCCAGCTAGTGCTCAAATCACTGTATGTGAGCGTGCCATAGAAGCAAATCTCATCATTAGCACTATTTTCGGTATAAGTAATGGTATCATTGCCATCACCTAGATAAAAATCATAGTAGTCTATACCTGCAGCATTACCTGTCAATATATCATTGCCTGTGCCGCCGACAAAGGATTCATATTCCTTATTGCCAATCAAAGTATCATTTCCACCGAGCCCAAAAAGACCTGATGCATTTGTCAAGGTATCATTCACAGCATCAGAGCCAATGGCAATGGTCTCTACTAAGCCTGAATCACTATCATCACTATAGAGAGAAACGATCTGGTTTTCTGTACCATCATACCAGCTTTCAAAGGTCAGACTGCTGCCATTACTAAACTGCATAATCAGGTCATTACTGCTTTGTTTAACAACAACCATGTCATCGATTACATCTACAAAAGAAAGGACATCCAGACTATTAGCTGTATCTTTGGTGATGACATCATTACCAAAGTTACCAGTAAAGTAATAGGTATCGCTGCCTGCACCACCGCATAATGTATCATTGCCAGCACCGCCGTACAACTGATCATTGCCAGCACCGCCACTTAATGAATCATCACCAGTCCCGCCATACAGCCAATCACCATTTGTCCCGCCAGTAATCGTATCCTGACCAGCAAGACCAAAGTATAAAATACTATTACTACTGCTGTTGTAGTTTGCAGTGTTATTACTGTCATTACCAGCCACTAGAGTAAAGTTTTGGACTACATCATCATACTTATTTTGATAATTGCTGAGCTGATAGCCATCTCCTAAATACCAGTCCTGCAAAGTGACTGAGGAGTACAATTGGTCATTGCTAGCATAATAAATCACCAGATCATTGCCGCTTTTTTCGGCGTCAGAAGGAGCGTCCCAGTTTCTCAGCTTGAGTGTATCACTACTGTTGTTGTTCGCTGAAGCAATGGTGTCATTGCCAAAGACCTTATTATAAGTACTGCCACTGCCAGTGAAATATACATCATTCCCTAAACCACCAGTTAATAGATCATTGCCGGCCCCGCCGTTAAGAGCATCTTTCCCATCGCCGCCATATAAACTGTCCTTACCATCGCCACCGTTTAACTCGTCATTGCCGGCTTGGCCGTAGAGCACATCATCATTGCCTTGGCCGTACAGTAAATCATTACCTGCACCACCTGCTAAGGTATCGCGTCCGCTACCGCTGCCGTACAGGATATCCGAGCCTTGACCGCCTATAATGGAATCATTGCCGCCGCCGCTCAGGTAGATCAGATTTTCAGTATGACTGCTGAGATCAGTCACGTCACCATTACTAGTCCCTAGCAACAGGCTACTATATTGGACAGCACCACGCGTCAGCATATCGTATTGAGAGCTATTGGTTACTACTATATTTGTAATCCGGTAACCTGTATCTGATGAATTCCAGCCCTGTAGAGTAATGTCCTGATCTGTCAGCGAAGATTTATTCCATACGCGTAAGATTAAATCATTGCCATTTACCTTCCAACCATCAAGGTTATCGATCGAAATCATATCCTCCGAATTATCATTGCCCGCCGCGATTGTATCATTGCCAGTAGCACCACTACCAAACTCATAAAAGTCTGCGCCTGCGCCGCCGATCAATAAATCGTTGCCTATACCGCCATTCAAGGTATCATTGCCAAGACCGCCCCACAGGGTGTCATTACCACCAAGTCCATCGAGAGTATTATCCATATCAGTGTTGCCATTCCAGCTGCCATCGATATAGTTATCGTTTCCGTCACCATATACAGTACCAGTAGCGCCTGCTAGATACCAAGTATTTGTATCTTGATCAAACACATAGCTACCGTCCACACCATCAATCTCTAATTTGGGCATCGCGTCATTGGCGCCGATGATGGTGATGCTATCATTGGCATTAATACTAATGACATAAGTGCCATGGGCAGCATCGGCAGTAAAGGTCAAATCGTCATACTCAATACCACTCCCAAATACAATACCTGTCTCCCCCGTACTAGCCGAACTGACGCTGATGGTATCATTACCATCACCTAACGCAAAGTTAAAGCCGCACCATTCTGTCACCGTACCGCTAAACAGTAGGTCATTGCCCTGCCCACCGATAAGATTATAGTCACTGCCATTGCCACCATAGATAGTATCATTACCGCCAAGCCCAAATACAAGTTGTGTTTTGGTACTGTCAGGTGCAGTCAAGACTTCACCAGCCGCGCTGCCTACCATCATGCTACCCTTTACCAAGTCCCCTGATTCTTCTTCAAAGACAAAGGAGTTAACCTGATATTGTTCTCCATCAAGCCAGCCTTGGAAAGTCAATGACTCATTACCAATTGTCAAAATAAAGTCATTACCTGATTGTTTGCCAAACGGATTACCATCCTCAACACCTGTTATATATAGTATATCTTGACTATTACCAGTATCTTTGACGATTACATCATTACCTCCAGTAAAGACATAAGTGTCATTACCGGCACCGCCAGTAAGGGTATCATTGCCTACGCCGCCGTCCAACAGATCATTGCCTGCGCCGCCATTCAATGAATCGTCACCAGTCCCGCCATACAGCCAATCACCATTTGTCCCACCAGTAATGGTGTCCTGACCATCAAGACCAAAGTATAAAATACTATTACTGCTGCTGCTGTAGTTTGCAGTGTTATTACTGTCATTACCAGCCGCTAGAGTAAAGTTTTGGACTACATCATCATACTTATTTTGATAATTGCTAAGCTGATAGCCATCTCCTAAATACCAGTCCTGCAAAGTGACTGAGGAGTACAACTGGTCATTGCTGGCATAATAAATCACCAGATCATTGCCGCTTTTTTCGGCGTCAGAAGGAGCGTCCCAGTTTCTCAGTTTGAGTGTATCATCACTGTTATTGTTCGCTGAAACAATGGTGTCATTGCCAAAGACCATATTATAGCTACTGCCGTTGCCAGTGAAATACACATCATTCCCTGCACCGCCTGTTAATAGGTCATTGCCGTTCCCGCCGTTTAAGGCATCTTTACCATCTCCGCCATATAAACTGTCATTGCCATCACCACCGTTTAGCTCATCATTGCCAGCTTCGCCGTAGAGTAAATCATCATTGCCACCGCCGTTGACAAAGTCGTCATCATTACCGCCTCTCAAGGTATCTTTCCCTTTGCCGCCATACAGAAGATCCACGCCTTGGCCACCTTGGACAGAATCACTACCATTTCCACCGCTCAGATAAATAAGATTGTCAGTAATGCTACTGAAATCTTGGTTATCGCCACTGTCGTTGCCAACATATAAGTGGGTATAAGTGATCGAACCGCGGGTTCGCATATCATAATTGGAACTATTTGTCACTGTCACAGTATTAATCTGGTTATCCTCTGTTTTGCGCCAGTTCTGCAAAGTAATTGACTGAGTAGTTAGCGTTGTCTTATCCCAAACTTTTAGAATTACATCATTAGCAGTCGTACTCCAATTGTTAATATTATCAACGACAATAACATCTTGAGAATTTACATTGGTATCATTGCCTGTTTGAATAGTATCATTACCGAATGCACCAGTATCAAACTGATAGGTATCATTACCCAAGCCACCACTCAGCCAGTCATTGCCCGTTCCGCCGTTTAGTTTATCATTGCCAGCATAGCCGAAAATAGTATCATCGCCTACGCTACCTGTTAACGTATTATTCGCATCATTGCCATAAAATACCTGTGTAGTATCTTCACTGCTATTACCAACCGTCCACTGGCTTGTGCTAATATCGTAATAATAGAAAACATCACTATCATTAAAATACAAAGACGGTAGAGCTGAGGTTCCACCTAAAATAGTAATACTATCATTGCCTACTGTTATGATATATGCACCAGTAGTAGAATTAGCGGAAAAGGTCAAATCATCTTTGTTAATACCGCTATGGAATACAATCACATCATTGGTATTGCTAGTACTCGCAGTGATGGTATCATTACCGTCACCTGCATAGAAGTGATAGTAATCGGTACCAGCAGTACTGCCTGTCAGCAAATCATCGCCTGTACCGCCAATAATATCGTCAGTTTTATAAGATCCCGCGACTGTCTCATCGCCAGCATGGCCAATGATCGTATCATCGCCGCCGAGGCCAAAAATGGTTTGTCCTCCACCATTTAAGGTATCAGAAAGATTCGTGCCAATCCTGAAGGGAACAACAGTACCTGAATCATTACTATAGAGTGATATAACCTGATAATGTGCATCATTATAATAACCACTAAAGGTTAGGCTACTACTATTATCAAATGTCAAGATGACGTCTTGACCACTTGTATTGACAACTGGGATGTCGATATTACTATCAAAATAGAGGACATCCAAACTGTTACCCATATCTGCAGTAATAACATCATTACCGAAATTACCACTAAAATAATAGGTATCATAGCCGTCACCGCCGCACAACGTATCATTGCCTGTACCGCCGTCCAGTTGATCATTACCTACATTGCCATACAAATTGTCATCGCCAGCATAGCCGAGAATAGTATCATCGCCTACGCTACCTGTCAACGTATTATTTGCATCATTACCATAAAATACCTGTTCAGCATCTTCACTGCTGTTACCAAGCGTCCACTGATTTGTGCTAGTATTATAATAATAATCGGTATCGCTCTCACTAAAATATAAATTTGGCAGAGCTGCAGTTCCATCTAACATAGTAATACTATCATTGCCTACTGTTATGATATATGCGCCAGTAGCAGAATCAGTGGAAAAGGTCAAATCATCTTTGTCAATTCCACTATGGAACACAATTACATCATTGACATTACTAGCACTCCCAGTGATAGTATCATTACCATCCCCCAAATAGAAATGATAATTATCCCTTCCAGCAGCATAGCCTATTAATAAGTCGTTTCCTGTACCGCCAACTAGTTCCCCGTCATCTACTGTACCGGCTATCGTATCATTGCCGCCAAGTCCCCAGATCACTTCGGCATCTGTCAAATTATCACCCGTTGCCTCTTTACCAGCAGCAAACTTAAAAGTACTTACTACATCATTTTCACTCATACCGATGGTAGTTACCTGATAAGCTGCACCATCATACCAACCGGCAAAGGTCAAACTATTGCCACTGTCAAACTTCAGGGACAAATTGCTACCATTCTGACTGACCACTGGCATATCAACATCTAATGCTAAATAAACCACATCATTGCTATTGCCTGCATCTTTACTAATCACATCATTGCCCATATCGGTACTAAAGTAGTAAGTATCGCTACCTGTACCTCCCAGCAGCGTATCATCACCAGTACCGCCGTATAGACTATCATTACCAGCACCACCGTTTAAGGAGTCACTACCGCCATAACCATAAATAGCATCATTGCCATTACTACCTTTAAGGGTATTTTTCGTATTATCACCATAATAACCTGTAGCAACCGTAGTAGTCTCAGTATCAGGTATCGAATAGGTGGTATCGCTGCCAGTAAACTTGTATTTTGGCAAAGCCATGCTGGCACCTAAAATAGTCACACTGTCATTGCTATTACTATAGGTAATAATGCAAGCATCATTTTCTATATCAAAAGTAAATATCAGGTCATCATTGGAAATGCCACTATTAAACACAATCACATCATTGACATTTTTCGCGTTAGCAGTAATAGTATCATTGCCATCTCCTAAGTAAAAATTATAATAGTCTTGCCCATTAGAATAGCCGATTAAGATATCATTGCCAGTACCGCCAATCAGTTGTCCACCATCTACCGTACCAGTAAGGGTGTCATTACCACCAAGACCCCAAATCACCCTGGCTCCTGTTAGTTTATCGTCCTGTGCATCGTTACCGACAGCAAACTTAAAGGAGCTCGGCATGTCTGGATTTGATGTAGCGATTGTGGTGACCTGATATTGTGTACCATCATACCAGCCGGAAAAGGTTAGGCTATTTCCGCTATCAAACTGCATAATAAGATCATTATCGCTTTGACTAACAATAGGCATATCCATTTCTGCATTCAAATAAATGACATCTTTGTTATTTGTTGCATCTTTAGCAATGATATCATTACCAAAATTGCTGTCAAAATAATATGTATCACTGCCGGCACCGCCTGACAAAGTGTCGTCACCAGTAGCGCCATTGAGAATATTAGCTCCGCTATTTCCAGTCAGAACATTATCCAGACTATTGCCTGTACCGTTAATTTTTCCTGAGCCGGTAAGTGTAAGGTTCTCCAGATTGTCTCCCAGGGTATAAGTGATAGAGGAACGCACTTCGTCTATATCCGCATCACTACTTTCAGTGACGACGTCAAAACTATTATCCACTACATAAATATCATCACCGTCACCACCAACCAAAGTATCAATTCCCGCCCCGCCTGCCTGTCCTTTAAGCACATCATTGCCGTCATAGCCAAGCATGAGATCAACTGCCGCGCTGCCACTTAAGCTATCAGCATTTTCTGTTCCCAGGAAGGGCACATATACTCCGTCCAGAAACTTAAACTTGCCGATCCGGTTATTCTTATTATCAATCCACTTCTCCACAGTAACACTGCCGGCACCTGTCAGACTGATCACCAAATCGTTGCCATCCTGTGAAAAAACAGCTTCGCTTAGATTGCTGTCATTAAAGTACAGAACATCGCTAGCATTGCCACCATCACCAGCAATGGTATCATATCCATCACTTTTGCTAAAAATGTAGAAATCACTGCCTGCACCACCTGACAGGATATCATCGCCTGCACCGCCAATAAGCGTATCAGCACCTGCACCACCTGACAAAGTATCATCACCGGCAGCGCCATTGAGACTATTGGCGCCACTATTGCCAGTCAGAACATTATCCAGACTGTTGCCTGTACCGTTAATTTTTCCTGAACCGATAAGTGTAAGGTTCTCCAGATTGTCTCCCAGGGTATAAGTGATAGAGGAACGCACTTCGTCTATATCCGCATCACTACTTTCAGTGACGATGTCAAGACTATTATCCACTACATAAATATCATCACCGTCACCGCCAACCAAAGTATCAATTCCTGCACCGCCATCAAGGGTATCATTGCCCTCATCACCATACAATAAATCATTGCCTGCCTGTCCTTTAAGCACATCATTGCCGTCATAGCCAAGCATGAGATCAACTGCCGCGCTGCCACTTAAGCTATCAGCATTTTCTGTT
>JAGFZX010000032.1 GCA_017889585.1 Bacillota bacterium | reverse complement strand
CGATCCTCCCATAAAGCCGCTCACTATGCCAACTAAAACTGTCGCTAATTTTTCACGTTTAATGGTCACAACATAATTGGAGGCCATTAAAAATGATACTAATAGGATCAAAATCCCAATGCAGAGTTTAAGAACTAAAGGATCTATTACCTTTAATATATATACCCCAGGTATAATCCCCAGTAAACTGGCAATAAACAATGGCCATATCACTTTAGGATCTGACATTCCTCTTGTCTTATAGATAACCATAAGATTTAGTATTAAAGCCCCAAATGTCATCAGACTAACAACCTGCCTCGGTTCCATAAAAAACAGCAATAGCGGCGTGCCCACAACTGCAAAACCAAATCCGGTAATTGACTGTATCAATGATGAAAATAAGATAATGAAAAATGTGTTGCTTACTATAATATCCATAAAATTTACCTCATATTTTTTATTTTAAACTTATCTTTGATTGCAGTATATCATTTATATACCTATAATAAAAACGAATTATAGTAATCATTACGATCAATATCATTGATTAGATTGAAAGAGATTATCTTAGTGAAAGCCAGGAGTATTATATATTCATTTCCAGTCTTCAGAGAATACGAGTTATATTGAATTCTCAAACCTCCCGCCCCCTTCACCTCCTTAATGCTTTTGGCATGGAAAAAGGCATCAGTTGCAACAAGGGGACTCTCCCGAGTTAACAACTGATGCCTACTTTAGAAGTTAATATATTGATAATCTAGCTTAGTTATTCTGCTGCTAATTTTAAGTCCACACCTAAGACGCCAATGATTCTGCCCTCACTATCCTTGATTGGCACAGAAACAGTAAGACATGGTTGACCCGAAATAGCGGAAACATATATATAAGATACGTAAACTTGCCCCTTAAGGGCTTGCTGAAACCACTCACGGGAGCCCGCATTTGCAATGCCCGCTGGTGGCAATGATACAATAAATCTTCCATCAAGCTGATTGGTCCATACCGCTTCCAGCTTAGAATAACGACGCAGAAAATCTGCTAATACTTTATTATGGTCTGTAACAGACAGGTTTCTGATATGAGTCTCCTTGGCTAATTTGATTAAATCCACCTTTAATTCAGCAATAATACAATCTAATTGCTGTTTTTTTATGCCGTCTACAGCAAAAATGGTCAGAGATTGTGTGGTTTCCACTAAATAATCGGCAACCCCAGTCAATACTTGCCCCATACTTGTAGTTTCTTTCAAATATATATTCTGTTCAGCTAGTAAATTTGCAACATCGTCTGTATGTTGTAGGGTTTTTCCACACATAATTGACATTTCTTCCAAAAAATCTACAGCATGTTCTGTCGCCTCAAGCTGAACTTGCCGAGCAGCACTCACTTCAGACAACTGAGTTTCCACATGTATACTAGCGTCTAGAATTGTCTTCAAAGTGTCATTGGCTTTTGCTGTAGCTTGTGATCCTTGTTGGACTAGTCTCGTTCCATCGGCCACTGCCTGTGCTGCTGCTGTGATCCCACTGTCAATTTGGGCAAGAAGGCCAAAAGCCGAATTAGCCGCAAGCTGACTGGCATCAGATAATTTTTGAATTTCTTGAGCGACTACGGAAAAACCTCTTCCATGCTCCCCAGCTCGAGCTGCTTCAATACTCGCATTCAGCGCAAGCAGATTGGTTTGTGCTGAAATGCCGCTAATCGTAGAGAGAAAGTTGTCGATTTCTTTTGCTACTTGTGTAAGGGCACCAATTCTCCCTTCGATATCAGCAGAAGAATTACGAATATCCTGCATAGACTGAGCCACTTGCGAAACAAAATAACAGCCTTGCTCAGCCGCCTTTTTACTCTCAATACCATCACGATGAATCCCCTCAGCAAGCATCGTTATCGTTCTTGAGGATTCCATGACCTGATTAACTTTTTGGTTAGCGCATTGTGACGATTCATGTAAGGATAAGGCCAATTTTCTTGCTTCATTGGCTTCATGCTCAATTTCCTGTGCCAATTGTGTCGCATTAGTAATAGCACCAGTTACCTGAGTCACAGCTGCCAATACTTTGCTAGAACTCATCTGGGTATCTCGCGTAAATTTGCGTAACATTTCAACTAATTTATCAATATGTATGACTAATGGCTGCAGTTCCTTCGGATATTCCTTGACATTAAATGCACTCGCTAGCTTTCCCGTTGAAATTTCTCGTACAGCATTGATTAATTTGCGATATGATTTTCCTGTTACTATCCAAAATGGCATCATTCTCTCCCCTTTATATTCATCAAAATGAGTATAAATCGCCTAAAAACATAGTATCTAATAAAAAAACACGCCACAAAACATTGAAATGATCTCCCATTTCAATATTTTGTGGCGTCATTGCCAACCATTTAACAATACGAAAACCTTTAATTAAATGGATTTTTTTCAAATATACAATGTACTATATTTTTACAATTTAGTTACATTCTTACGAATAGTATAACCTTAACTCCATTATCTTGTCAATAACTGCCCGTCACCTCTAAAGCCCATCTGTATAGCTTCGTTGACCGCACCACAGACATTCATCCCCAAAATAAGCATAGCAAACAACAATAGCAGACTCAGATGATCTTAAATTTGTTTTTACTATTACGGCTTTTTATTATCTTTTATGGCTCACTATCACTGGCTGGCAACCGGTTTAAAATAAATTGTAGCACCACGTCATCTCTTGAGCCTTCCACAATATCCCGCCATTCATTTCCGTCAAGCAAAGTGATTCTATGTCCGGCCCCATTATAGTCGGTCACCTCTAATATCCTTCCCTTGCTCTGACCAACTAAAAACTGATAGCTTAGTAGTGTATAACTCACATCTTCGTAAGCAAGAGGATAGAATCTTTTACTGAACATAGCTAATTCCGCCTTGCGTTCTTCCAGTCCCTGTTCATTCCATACCAGTTTGACAATAACATTAAGCTTATTAAGACTATCCTGGGGCCACACGACCAGAGAATTAACATCAAAATAGAGTTCGCAATCAAGAAAATCTGCTGCTTTGTACCATTCAGGACCTGGCACAATCATCTGATCCGGCTTGATCGCATCAACTTCCCTGCCTTCTTTGGCATACAGCAATACCCTTTCTATGGACTCTTGTGCTACAGAGTCAGTTCGTACAGTATAAAATCATGAAGAACTTAGATTTGGATACCGGCTCATTTCATTATTCCCAGAATCATATGAATACATGGTCAATGTTCTTTTCTTCATAGGTTGGTCAAGGATTACTTCCTGTTTAAACAAAAGTTTTTTTATATCGTTAGACGGTCCTGTTTCATCCAATACCCAAAGCAGCCAAAATAGACTTTTGTCCTTCACTTTTACTACTGAATCAGTATCAAAATATTCGGTACATGGACCGTAGCGTGTCCCTTCCTGCCTTTGCAAATAGACCCAGTTAGCCGCAAAAGCGTTATTTGAAAGTATAAATAAAACACTAAGCATAAATAAAACTACTCTTTTTGCCATTTTAAACTCTCCAATACAATAACTATACTCAATGCAGCAGCCACCGCATCATCCTCGCCCCCTGCTTATCATGCTTCAGGATTGTTCACCTTACCCATAAACAAGATGGCACCGGTGGGTTTATGCATAATCATAAACAAAAAAGGCTTATCGGCGCGGAATATCGGCATAAAGCTTTTACCGTCCATAACCACAGCAGTCGCTGCCGAAGCTTCACTGCCTGCCTCATTCACTTCAATGGCTGCCTGATGGATAACATGAGCGATGTAGAGGTCTTTAGCTCCTGTTATGTCGGAAAAATCGGCGTCCTGTTTGCTAAAAGCATCAATCATGCCCATCGCAGGCAAGAACTTTTCTTCTTCCAGATAATAACGGGCAGCCAGTTTGAATTTGGGCAGAAATACTGCTACCCGTTCCTCTTTTGACTGTGCCAACCACTGCTGCAGTTTATCAGTTGACAATGAATTTGAGAATTCTCCTTGCGAACCCTTAGGCAGTAATACTACCATGGATAGCTCATCTCCAGCATAAGGAAGTTCGATAAGCTGCACCTCATCAGTATCGACATAACGGAATTTTTCCGTTTGCCGCATCATACCCACCTCTACTTTTTCGTCCGGTCTGATATAAAACGGCTGCAGCAAAGTCTCTGCCGAATTAAAGGGAAGAGTCCATTTTCCCTTAAAATAGATGGCATTTGTTAGTACCAGTCTAGTATCAGCAGATAGATCATCAGCCCGCAATAATTCCTTGATTTTATCACTGGTCTTTTCCGCTACCCATTGATTGATCTGTTGCCGGCTTTCTTCCCGTTGGGTGACAAAATTGACTTTATTGAACCCACCACCGTAATAATTATCAATTAAAGAAATAAACTTCTGCTCAAAACGGTAATTGTCCTGTCCCCATAAAGCATTAGCCATACTCAGTGTATACGGCTTGCCATCCGAACTGAATGCTGTCAACAGCCTGGAATAATCCTGGTGGAATTGTTCCTGTCCATAACCAAAATGTATGGTATCCGCCATCTGTTTTGCAGTATTGCCCCGACTGCCCGCGTAAGTCATACTTAGTGCTGTTGACAAACTAAGCGGCGAAAAAAAGATATTGTCACCACCTTGAGCCGTGCTGACTCTCTGGAACAGATCAATTGCAAACCGATTATTGCCCTCAACTACTTTTTCTACCCCCTGCGCCTGAACAATTCCCGGCAAAAGGCTGACGGCTAACAAACCCACTGCCAGACTGCAGTGGATAACTATTCCCTTAAGTTTATGCTTAAACATATTATCTTCCTCCCTGTTTTACTTTTCCATATATATCTACATACTTAAACGCCGATATTCTGCTTTGGTAACGCCCCATCCAAAATTATTTTATCGATGAGCATTGATATTGGCCTGAAAATACTAGGTGAACGCTGCGCCGCCTCAAACTGCCAGCTTACCATAACTAAGCCCTGTTCTTTGGTCGCCCCCATAGGAAAAGCGTGAAAATAGGTATCAAGCTCTTGATGCAAATTTTGTGAAATAACTGGTGGATGCTCAGGTTTTCCTTTTTAGTTGTATTGTATGGCAGTAGGAAATTTTCGTCAATAAAATCACCTCTTGACTCATGCTTCCAGTTGTTAATTCATCAGAAGCTAATACACTTATACAACATAAAAAACCCTCACCAATTGTACTATTACCTAAAAGCCAAATTATACTTGTTTGATTAAAATAAATATTTATGATACAATAGATAAAAATTAAATACTCTGGGGAGCTTGTATAGCAGGCTGAGAAAAAGTAACCAAACTTTGACCCATATACCTGATTTGGATAATGCCAACGTAGGAAATGCAGTTTTTGACGTTATAGTGTTACAAATACAATGGGATATGCCGTTATTGGTATATCCCTCATTTATTTTTTATTTTAAAAAATAAAATCCTAACTATGCTTTGAAAAATAATTGTTTTCAAAAAGGTGGAGGAGGAGCGTCCTGCACCGTATAATAAAAAGACAACTAAATAGCGAGGGAGCTCGTGTTTCGAGATGAGAGGAAGCTTTTCAGCTTCGACCGACCTGAGATGGTTTATGACTTACAGGGGACGCTATTTAGTGATATAAAAATATACCTCACGAACAATATTTGTCCGCCTGTATGACATATTCCGTAAATCAACAGGCATTTAAGCACTTTTGTGCTTAAAGATAAATATTGTTTGGGAGGTATTTTTTATGAAGAAGAAATCTAATCTGTTAAAACTGGTCATGCTGTCAATGTTGATTGCACTTGGCGTAGTAATTTCACCAATTCTGCGTATTGAAGGCATGTGTCCTATGGCTCATTTTATCAACATCGTATGCGCTGTCTTGCTTGGTCCCTGGTATGCATTGCTCTGTGCAACATTGATCGGTGTAATCAGAATGATGCTGATGGGTATTCCCCCTTTGGCTCTAACTGGTGCAGTTTTTGGGGCAATGTTATCAGGAATTTTTTACAGAATGTCTAAGGGAAAACTAATTTATGCTGTTGTAGGAGAGGTTATTGGAACAGGCATCATTGGAGCTATTGTTTCTTACCCAGTTATGGCCTTCATCTACGGAAAAACAGGGCTTACATGGTTGTTTTATGTTCCGCTATTTGTTTGCGGAACCCTTATTGGCGGAACCATTGCATATTTTTTCCTTACCACATTAAGAAAATCAGGTATGCTTGCAAATTTCCAAAGAAGCTTGGGGGCGAAAATTTATGACAAACCAAGCATTTAACATAGCTGATCTATTGGAAATACGTCACAAGGTCAAGGCGGAAAAACCGCTTATTCACTGCATAACAAATCATATTTCAATCAATGACTGTGCAAATGTTGTACTTGCTGTCGGCGCAAAACCGATTATGGCAGAACATCCTGCTGAAGTTTCTGGAATAACAGCCTCTTCCAAAGCACTAGCCGTAAATCTCGGAAACATCAATGACACTCGCATGCAATCAATGCTGATTTCTGGCAAAACCGCCTTCAAAAAAAGTATTCCCTCGATTATTGATATTGTTGGGGTCGCCTGCAGTCCCCTTCGTCTTGATTTTACAAAGAACTTTATTTCTGAGTGTCATCCAAGTGTTATCAAAGGCAATCTGTCGGAACTTAAAGCTCTCTGTGGTATGGAAAGTAGTGCAAAAGGAATTGATGTCGACGAAAAGGATGCTGTTACGAATGATAATATTGCTCCAAACATCGCTATGCTAAAATCCCTTTCTGCAAAGACTGGTTCTGTTGTGGCTGCAACAGGAGCTGTCGATATTATAACCGACGGGACTGATACATACCTTATCAAAAATGGCTGTGAAATGCTTTCAATGATAACAGGAACAGGTTGCATGCTAAATGTCTTAGCAGCAGCCTTTCTCTCCAGTAAAAACATCATGGGCGGAACCATATTAGCAATCGCTTTGATGGGAATATGCGGTGAACTCTCCCAAAATACGAAAGGGCCTGCAACATTTAGGACAACACTTTTAGACTCTATATTTAGCATATCAGACAACAAACTTAAGGAAAAAATAAGATATACATTAAAATGAATATAATAATATCAGGAAATTTGAAATACCAATTTATATTGGGAATAATTAAAAACAATAAAGGAAAGGCCAGCACAAAATACTGACCTTTCCTTTATTGTTTTAGTTTTATTTAAAAGAGAACATAAGTTTCCTCAACTGGTTTTCGAGGATTAAGGGCTTCGTTTTTTTGCGGTACCCCTAAAACAATTGCGGCCGTGATGAATTGGGATTCATTTAATCCAAAATACTGTTTTATTTCATTATATTTACTGTTGTTTTCCACAATCAGCTCATTGGCGGTTTCACCTACGACGCAAGCTCCCAACCCCTGGTTCATGGCCTCCAGAAGCATGAAACCATAGGCAATACCCATATTCTCAAACGTGCGAGCCATAAGCGCGGAAGGCTTTATAGCAAGGGCCTGGGCTAACTCGTGATCAAGATACATTTTATCGATTTCTTCTTCGGACATATTAAACCCTCTATGATGCAACAGTTCCTTTAAGCGATCCCGCTGATGGGTTTTTACCCAAGCCTCTAGTAGGCCGACGCAAAGGATGACGGCAGGAGCTTTCCTGATAAGTACACCCATCGAAAAAGCTTCGGACAGCTTTAACTTGTCAGTTTCTTTCCTAATAGCAATGAATTTCCAGGGCTGAAGATTTTTCCATGAAGGAGCCCGCCTGCCTGCATTCAACACGCTAATCAACTGTTCATTCGTAACCGGCTTTGTTGGGTCAAACTTTCGAATACTTCTCCAATCAGCTATTTCCTTTAACACTTGCTTTCCTCCTCGTCTACTAATTATTTGGTTCCGCGACTTTAGTTCTATCCATATGGAATAATTCCCCATGCATCATAACATTCCTGCCTTGGCAGTGTAAAAACTATCTTGCTTTCAGTTCGCCGAGATAGACACACGTCATGGTGGGGCTGGTGCAAAAATGGATATTTTTATAGGGCAGTAGATTCTGAAGGAAAGACTATAGACTTTTTTGTGTCTAAACATCGTTTTAGCTATATACTTCTTGTCGTTCTATATGGGCATCAGGAGATACTAATTTGACATAGGCATATATGTCGGACAAATGATCAACTACTAGGTTTTTCGAAATACCTGAAGGCGCATAGACTACAAAAACAACTTTATGAGTACCAGGCATAATTCGAGAACGTGAGTCAGGCCCGTGTATAATACTTGAGATAACCCCTTCTGTATCAGCAATCATCATATCACTTGGTTTCACAATTTGGTCTTTGCCATTCATCAGGACATATTTTTCATTCCCCATGGCTACATCAAGTTTTAAAGGAAATTTGAGTGCCTCATAATTATGCCCCGCGGTTAATAGACAATTTTCAATTTCTGCCATAAACATGGCTTCAACCAGTCCTGCACCACGCGGAATACACTTTCCTTTAAAGACAAGAGATTTCAGTTGTTGCAGCACATGGTAAGTCTTAGAGTATCTCTTGTAATATTCGGTATAGACTTTAATTGGATTATAACTAGATAAATCCCCCTCATTTAGAAATCTTGCTCGAAGCTTGATTTCTAATTCACGCTTGCAGTTCTCCAACTCTTCACAATGCTCCATATTACACACATTACTGATAACCATTAATCCCACACTCGCTCCGGGGTATGTTTTCTTCCATAATTCTGTCACATACAATTTATTAGCCATCTCCTTTTTTATCAATTTGAAAAAGCAGAACTACTCCTAGATTTCCAATCAGATTGCATTTCCTTATTTCATTTTATACCTTATGCGGAGAGAATCCTTGTATAAAATTGCTATACTTACGAGGCGTAATTCCGGTAATTTGCTTGAATTGTTTAGAAAAATGGCTTTGATCGACAAATCCCATTTCATGAGCAACAAAAAGAGCCGGAAATCCCTTAGCTAAAAGTTCCTTAGCTCTTTTAATTCTGACTTGTTTAAGATATATATGTGGGGGAACTCCAATACTCTGCCCAAAAACACGTATTAAATGAAAAGGACTGAGACCGCAAATAGTAGATAATGTCTCAATCGAAATATTCTCTTTATAATTGTCTTCAATGTATTCCCGTGCCCGATTCACCTCTTTTTTTTGTTTACCTATTTTCCCCATTACTAAACGTTCATTAGCATGACGCAAAATACACATAGTAAGCATTGTTAAAAGATATGATTCTTGCTCAATTATTGGTATACTCGGTTCTTCCAGTAACAGATGAAGATTTCGTATAAGGGCGGCCAAGTAAGTATCTTTTATAATGCCATCACTGAAGAAGGGAATGCCTTTTGCTTTATTAGAAATTTCAGAAGCAGCTTGTTCCAGTAATTTTGTTTCCAGATAAAACATTCGGTAGGACCAACCTATATTTGATGCAGCATGACCATCGTGAGCTTCGCCAGGAATAACTAAATTAATATATCCAGAAGGAGCAACCAGTTTTTCACCTCGATAAGAAAATTCAAGGGCGCCACGCTCAATAACACCAATTCCGAATCCTTCATGAGTGTGTTTTGCAAAACATTGAGTAATATATGTTGCACTAAGTAGCTCAAGGTTATTCAAATGAGGCATCATCCAAAATTTTACCTTTTCTTCTAATTTAATGTCACACATAAGAATCTCCTTCCAGAAAAACAATCAATTTTTTGTAGCCAAACAGCTATTCAATATTATTTAATCAAAAATAAACTACTTAGCCTTTATTTAGTAAGCTAAGTATGAAATTCTCTATCATGTGAACTAATCCCTTGTAAAAATCTACCTAAAAATGATATCTTGGGATTTTATTGGTAGAAATAAATACTTCACATCAGACTCACGTAAAACATAAAATACCTCCAATATTAGTTTTATTTCACCTAATATTGGAGGTTTACAACACTACCTTATATTGTTTTCCTAACTTTTATTATTTTGCTAATAATATTTCAACAACTTCTTTAAGCGTATTTTGCTCACCGACATTACCAGGGAAAATAACATAGGGTATATGGGGAAATTTACTTTCTTCTCCTGTTTGCCATACAGGTATGCCGGGCCTTATCTGACCTAATACGTTTGCTCTTTTTACCTTTAACGCTCTAGTCCCAATATCGCTAGAAGTGATACCGCCCTTTGCAATGACAAAGGCTGGAGTTACATTGAGCCTGCCAACTAGGGATTGTACTGCATCTGATATTTTAATGGAACGCTCCAACGCATCTTCCTTCGAATCATTTTCCAAGGTCAACAGTTTCCTTTTAGTGTAAATAACGACCGTAATACCGTGGCTTAACAGATCTTCTTCCAGCTTTACAACCGAGGCGATTTCTTCTCGGAAAAGATTTTCCTCAAGAACCAAATCCGAATTAAACTCGATAAATCGTATTCCTTCGAGAGTTTTTAATTGCTCAACCTGGCTAGTCGTTTTCTGCGTATGAGAGCCAACAATAACGATCCCACCAGTGCCTATACTGCTTGTTATCATCTCTTGTCTTGTCAAAAGTGACTTATCGGCAATAGCGCTTAATTCTTTTACAAATCCAGCAGCGGTGCGAAACAGAAAATATTTCCCCTGGGAAATTGCGCGATAAAGTGCTACACAGAATACTTTTACGTCATAAGCATCAATAGCATTGACTACTACTTTCCCAAAATTCGTTACATTAATGAGTCTCTTAGCAATCTCATCAATTTTGAGTGCTCGCAAATCTTCCAGTGAAATCGTTAAAACTTGTTCTTTCTTATACAAGCCTTTTGATTTTTCTTCAATATATTCAGTCAAATCCGATGACTGATATCCAAATGTTTTGTCTTGGGCAAATTCAGTTTCACCAGCTGGGACAAGCAAATCTCCATACTGCACATAATGAATATTGTCGATGGTAAAGCGACCGCCTTCCCTAAAATACGGACAAATAATTTCACCGTCAACCCTTTGACCAGAACAACGCTCCAATTGTTCCTTCAAAATCATCGTTTCTAAAGGATAATGGCCCCTGAGAGTCGAATCACCACGACTAACAATCATATACTCCTGTTGCTGCTCCTTAGCGACCTGAGCAATCATTTTACCGATTTCCCGATGGGCTTTTATTGTTTTTTCTTCGGTAAAACCGCGTGAATTCGTCAAAATATAAAAAACTTTATTTTTTTCCTTAAATCCGCGGCTAATGCTTTCGTAAGACCAATCCGTATATACCGAAATATTATGAACAGTCTGAACACCCGTCGGGTCGTCATCTAGCACAATTATTTTATGTCGATCATTCTGGGCAGCCTGTTCTAAAAGCGTCTGTACATATTTTTCATCTACCATCGGATATGATCTAAAAATATCAGTACTAAGCTTTGATAATGATTTCATGTTTTCAACATCCTATTTATTTACCGAATATATTAAATTGTTGTCTTGCCTCAGCAGGACTCATCGGTTCTTTGTCCATAGCTCTAAGCAATCGTACGGTCTTTTCTACCAAGGGAGCATTGGTATCGACTACTGTATTAGCGTCCAAATAATTACTGTCTTCAAAACCAATTCTAACGGTACTGGCCCCCATTCCAATAGCCGCCGCAATAATGGAAAAATCCCTTCTGTTTGCTTGGGTGATGCCCCAGAGAGCCTCCGACGGAATCATCTGAATCATAGCGGCCAATGCTTGCGGTGTGGCTGGAGCTTCTCCCTTATGCCCCAAAACAATGCTGAAAAGCACCGGATTGCAAAAATCATATTTTGCCATAAGTTCTTTCATCGCAAAGGTGTGGCCAATTTCAAATACCTCCACTTCTGGAGTTTTTTTCATTTTTAATAATTCGCGGATACAATATTCCACATCATCAATTGGATTGCAATATACGGCCTTACCCAAATTCGTGGAACCAACATTTAAAGAACAGGCTTCAACAAGATCCGAATACAATGGCACACAACGTTCCTTGATTGAAAGATTGGAAACACCGCCAGTTGATACTTCGATTATGATATCGGAATCCCTTCGAATCATCCGCAACGTTTCTTCCAAGAGACTCATATCTGTAGTCAGATTCCCCAGAGCATCGCGCACATGCAAATGCACCATAGAAGCTCCTGCCTTCCAGCAATTTAGAACATCTTCAGCAATTTTATCCGGAACTATTTTTTTATCTGTACTAGCTACGGGAGCAACTGAAATCATTACTTTATCCATTTTTCTCCTCCTATAACAAAGCTTACACATCAATGGCTGATTAATAGTTTACTTTTTCCCAATATTGATAATGATTTTCTACTACTTTATTAATCTGATTCCGATCTTTTTCTTTTAATACACGCAGCATTTCCTTATGCATTAGCAGAAACTGCTCTGTTGCATTGTCCTTCAAAAACTTTTCTATCGCTTTTATCCTGGATTTTCGAGTAATCTGATCTACATAGAAACCAATTCCTTTTAGCAATGGATTTTCGGTAATATCAACCAATACCATGTGAAACGCAATATCTGCTTCAAATATATCCTTTGCTTCTACACTGGAAGCTGTAATCGTTTTTTCAATATCCTTCATAGCTTGTTCAGCTTTATGTAAGGATTCCATATCCAGCTTATCTATCGCCAATTGGAGTATCCCCACATCAATTATTTTGCGCAGTTCCACAATTTTATTAGCAGAATCTTTTTGTAAAATAATCCCATATAATACAGGATATAGCATTTTGCTATCATAATTTTGTGTTACAAAAGTCCCTTCCGCACGTTTGATATTAATAACGCCATATGCTCCTAATATCTTAATTGCCTCGCGAACAGAATTTCTGCCAACTCCCATGGATGCACAAAGTTCGTTCTCTGTAGGGATCTTATCGCCTGGTTTTAACTCTCCATTGATGATAGCATTTGTAATATTATCAACAATCTGCTCTACAACAGATTTGCCGCCTATTTCTTTTAAAAAAGTTTCTTTTGTCATCCTGGACCCCCTAATGATATTTTGCTTTTAAGTATACATCATACGTCGGTCCAAGACAATAAAATGACCTATTCTATTGATAAATACTTTCTTAAAAACAATTAACTACAATTAAGTAATTCATTATAAATTAGCGGCCATAGCAGCGACTTTGGCAGCAACTTCTCCATCTTCTTTCAGCCCGCCAATGCCGACTGCACCGATGATCTGTTGTTGATCATTATATATCGGTACACCACCTGGCATCCCCACAAATTTATCGTCAGCAAAATAAGATATATTGAGATTGTCTCGCTGCAACCGCAGCAGAAAATCAGCCGTACTTACTCCCATTCTTGCAGCCGTATAAGCTTTATTTGGCGTAAGATTGATCGTCAGTAATTTGGCACCATCCTGCTTACTGAACAAAACTAAAAATCCGTCTTTATCGCAAATCGCTACACTAAATGGTTTTGCCCCATATTCTTTCACAACGATCTCTTCAGCATAATTTCCTATTTTTTTCGCCAATGCAAGTGTAATATTCTCCACTATTATCAACCCCTTTTTATTTTAGTTATTTCTCTATAGAGGCCCTTTTACCATTAAGCGAATTTTAGGATTGTACAATACTTTCCCCATTTTCTGCAACAGCTGCTTTTTTTTCTTCTTTTTCTCGCCAGTAACTTGCCAAGGTTGGGCCAGTAAGATTGTGTACCAAATTAAATATGGCAGCTGGTATAAAGGCTAATGGGGCAAGATGCGCTATTGCCAACGCCATCGCCAAACCACCATTTTCCATGCCTATTTCAAAAGAAATAGCCTTGGCTTTGAAATGAGGCATTCCTACACCACGTGCAGCCCAATATCCTGTTGTAAGACCAAGTATATTGTGCAAAACTACGGCTACAATAGCAATCAAAGCAACATTCGCCAGTGAACCGGCACTGAGGGCAAACCCTGAACTAGTCGTAACAAAAATGGCAATAACAGATACAATTGGAATAATCGGCATAATCTTATCAACAAAATCAGACGCAACCGCCCGAATACCAGCTCCTAAAATTACTGGTATCAGAACAATCTTTAATATATCTACCAGAATCTTATTAGCATCAACTGGGACTATGGTACCAACCAAAAAAACAAACATAAACGGCGTAATAAAAGGCGCTATAATTGTATTGATGGTAGAAACCGTTATCGAGAGTGCAGTATCCCCTTTAGCCAAAAATGTCATAACATTGCTGGCTACTCCACTCGGGCAGCATCCTACAAGGATAAGCCCCGCAGCCAAAGCTGGCGGCAAGTCAAGCACCTTTGTTAATCCAAATGCAATAAACGGCATGATCATATAGCGTAAAACAATACCCCAGAATACGTCTTTAGGCCGGGAAAAAATCAGCTTAAAATCGTTCACTGATACAGTAAGCCCCATACTCAGCATAACCGCCATAATACAATAGCCAACATATTGGGATAATGGCTTAAACGTTTCAGGAGTCATATAGGCGGCAATAACACCCAGAATAATCCACAAAGAGAAAAACCTTGTAATAAATTTTACGATTTTCCCTAATCTCTCTATCATTTGTTTCGCTCCTTTTCGATTTTATACAAGCTTTATTTTATTAAACCTTGTTTCACCAAAGCTTCTTTAAGTGCTAATGCACCGAATCTCGGACTGGACAAAACCGGTTTACCATATTTGTGATGAATATATTCTTCACAGTAAGCCATAGAACCTTGTGCAAACAAAATAACATCGACTTTATCAGAAATTTCTCCTGCATATTTGGTCATCAGTTCTTTGAATTGTTCTTGATCAAGGCCAAAACCGCCGTCAACCAATACATCAACTAATTCTACATGCTTGTTCATTTCCCGTGCTACCCGCATGATAGTATTTTTTGTTGGAGCTAGAGTCGTTGGCAACGTAGCCATAACACCGATACATGCTCCCTCTTTTACCGCTTCCCGGCACATTTCCTCGTCAATACGTACGATTGGAATACCAGTATATTTGCCAATATCTTGTGCTGCGTCAGCTACCTCTCCTACTGATGAGCAAATATTGAGAATCGCATCTGCACCATCACATACCGCCTTCATAAACATGCTAACAAGTCTAGCCGCCGGTGGTGCTGTAACATATCCGGCCTCTCTAACTTCTGCAATAATCGACGGATCCTGATTACTGATTATCTCAGTATCTTTCGGAAGCAATTGCCGAACCTCTTTTTCTACCAACTCAATCAATTCTGGTGTAGTACCCGTATAAACCAAAGCTACTTTCATAAAAAAGCCCTCCTTTTTTGTAGTATGTATTACATACTACATCCTACGTTTATTATTACATATCATATTTTAAATGTAAATACTAATTATTTTAAATTTTATAACTATTTAAAAATGCAATTTGCCGATTGTGCCAATGCTGGAATGTAAATCCTTCCTGGCATGACTTATGAACTCAATTCCTTGCTCCACGTCTTTACTGCCCTGTTTCATTGCCAGCTAATGCTTTCTTAACAAAATCAACTCTTTTGTTTCACCATAGGAGCAAATTCTGAGACCTTTTAAAATCACTCAAGGTAAAAAAACCACGAAATTCGTGGTTTCATAAGTAATCTGGCTTTAATTTTTGCACGACAATCCGAACTTATACCGACGAGTAAATATATATGCTGGGCACACAAAAAAAAAGCTATTTGCCATAATTTAGACAAATAGCTTTTACTATGTATAGATAAAAAATCCGGATTTGATTAGTAGGGGTGATCTGTGACCTTACAAATCCATCCTATTATTTGATATATTCATTACCTTATTTTAGCTACTTACTCATCGTCACCGCCAAGGAAGCTGCCCAAACCACCAAGTATAGTGCCTCCTAGAACAGCCTTGCCAAGCACACTGCCTTCCTCTCTATTTCCACCTTTCTGTGGTGCTGCTGCCAGCATACGTCCCGCTAATCGTGAAAAGGGGAGTGATTGCAGCCATATTTTCCCTGGACCTTTTAAAACCGCAAGAAACAATCCTTCACCACCAAATAAAGCACTCTTGATGTTTCCCACTTGCTGAATATCGAACTGAACACTAGGCTCAAAAGCTACAATACAACCAGTATCAACGTGCAATACTTCACCCGACTGGAGTTGACGTTCAACAATAGTGCCACCAGCATGCATAAATGCAAGACCATCACCATCAAGTTTCTGCATGATAAATCCTTCACCACCAAACAATCCTGTCAGGATTTTGCGCTGAAAATAAATCCCCACTGAAACACCTTTTGCCGCACACAAAAAGCTGTCTTTCTGGCAGATTATAGTACCACCAAATTGAGATAACGGCATCGGTATGATATTGCCGGGATAGGGAGCGCCGAAAGCGACTTTTGCTTTACCATAACCACGGTGACTAAAAACAGTCATAAACAAACTTTCGCCTGTCAGCAGCCTTTTACCAGCACCAACTAACTTATCAAAGAAGCCTCCTTGGTTGCTTTTAGCCGATCCATCACCAAAAATTGTATCCATTTCCACAGTGCTATCTTTGTACATCATGGCTCCAGCTTCAGCAACCACGCTTTCACCTGGATCAAGTTCTACTTCAACAAACTGCATTTCAGTACCAAATATTTGGTAGTCCACTTCATCAGAAGTACGAGTACGTAAACTTGGAGGAAGCACACTACGTGTTGGCGGACCAGATACAATAGATGATGTTTCCGCTAATTCGTTTATTGCTTTTATCGGAACCCACTCAGGAAACCCTTCCCGCCATGCCAGACCATTAGAATTAGCTCTAACATAACTTTTTGCTTGAGTCACAGTCAGCGGGCCAAATTGCTTACCGTCATAATCTAAGTACCACTCCATTTTTATTCCCCCTTTTCATCTACTCATCTACTCATCTACTATTATATGGTAAAATTTCAAAGAGAGCAAATTCCCTAAGGAAAATTCTTCCTCTGGGAAAAGCAGTGGATTCGTGACTTCATAAGTATTCAGGAATTGCAAGGCCAGCCTTGGCCTTGCAATTCCATGCTATTTTCTATTAAAAATGAGCTTTTCCTACTTATTATTGACGAAAAATGGTTTTTATTGTTATAATATTCAAATATATACAATATTTGTTGATTAATTATTACTATCTAAGCATAAATATGTTTTGCTTATAATTAATTTAGGCTTTAAATAAGAGGTGTAAATGAGTGCAATCAAATCTACTACCTTCTAATCCAGATAAATTAGCCGAACAATTTTACTTAAAAGATGACTTATTACAAACAAAAATTGTAATATTGATAACTTTTTTTTTGTTTGTTTTTTGGGCTATGGAGATTATTTAAATTTTGGATTGAGTCATGAGTTTTATGAGTTAATTTTGGCCCGCGTTGTTTTTTTGGTATTTTCAGCAATAATTCTTATTGTATTAAAACATGTAAGAACCGTAAAGCAATTCGACTATCTAGTTTTTCTTTGGTCGACTATTTACATATTACTATCAATATATATAAATACATCTCGGTCGTTAACTAACATTAATTTTACGTATATTGACACACTAATAGTCCTAGCATTATTTTTGGTTTTTCCTAATAATCTCTCTATTAAGGGTATTCTTGCGAGTATTTTGACCATTGGAGATTTAGTAGTTATTTTATTCTTTAAAAATCCAATTAGTGATTTATCATTCAAGACTATTGCACTATCCTATATTGTAGCTAATGTATTAGGATTATTTATTGCTAATAGACTACAGCAGTTTCGCCAAAAACAATACCATGCTTTTTTTCAGAAACAAAACCTTTGCGAGGATTTGGAAAAAATCGCATTTGTTGATTATTTGACAGGCGCGTTAAATAGGCGTAAATTCTTCCAGCTAGGCTCTTTAGAATTTGATAAATTTATCAGATATAAAACATCTTTTTCAGCCATTATATTAGATTTGGATTTATTTAAACATCTAAATGATGAGTTTGGACATGATGCTGGCGATCATTATCTGAAAACATTTACAAATATCATTATTGAAAACAAACGAAACAATGATGTTTTAGGCAGATTAGGCGGCGAAGAATTTGCTTTAATTTTACCTGAAACCAATCTTAACTCTGCATTAGAGATGGCTGAGAGATTGCGGCGATTATGCGACGAAAGAAAAGTATATTTTAATAACCAGCTGTTACACACCACTGTAAGTATTGGGATAACCAAAGTGTGGGAAAAGGATCGAACATTTCAAGATGTTTTGAAAAGGGCGGATGAAGCCTTATATCAAGCAAAAGGAAACGGGCGTAACCAAGTACAGTTTAAGCTTAAAGATTTATAATCCAGTACGGTTCCTACAAGATTCAATCAGAATTTTCTACGACAAAAGGCTCAACAAGCAGAAGGCTACTGCTGGTTGAGCCTTTAAACTATCTCTTACAAAATTAGCAAAGCTGTATTTTTAGTCTATTTGTTATTAAAAAATAAGCTCCTACAAGAAGAATATACTACTTGCAGGAGTTGCCATTATATATTTGATTCTTGGTCAGCAGTCTTATCATTATCCCATTCAACAACTTGGCAATTCTCAAATCGTGGCAATTCTCTAAACTGTTTCATCAGTGCCTTTGCATCTTCTGTATTATTGGCTTTTAGAATATGCATAGCCCTCATAAATTGAGCGTGAGTGAACATTACTATAAATCCATCTTCGAGTCGTTTTAGATGATCGATAGCGATCTTTGCGCGGGATAGTAGCATACTAAAGCTTTCGGCACCTTCACCATCAATATCGTTGGGATCAACTCGATTCCAATATTCATTCACTCTTGCTTTGCGTTCGGCAGCAGTAGTATTGGTACAGGTATGAGGAGCTAAGTAGGTAAATTCCTGTACATCCCAAACCTCATGCCTTACATTTGGAAAACGTCTTAAGGTCGGCTCGGCGGTCTGCCTAGTACGAGTAAAAGGTGAGGTAATGATTAGACTTGGAGCCCCTTTAAAAAGCAAGCTGATTTGCTCAGCTTGCTTCCATCCTTTTGGGCTCAAGGGGATAGTTTCGTGATTGTCGGTAGCAGATCCTGCGTTGGCAGTACTTTCACCGTGACGAATTAGCCATATTTTTTTAGACATACAAACACTCCCTCATTGCGATAAAAATCTTTAGCAAAGATATCGGAATGGTGATTTTGTCTTATTAAATATTTAAAGATAATTATACTAATTTAATTCTATATGGCGAATCCATCGTCCGTTGACATTACACGACTTTTTTCAGTACCACTTTGTCGGATTTTTCTAAAATGCTATTGCGATAACCGTATACAAAATAGATTACCAAACCAACAGCGATCCAGACAGAATAACGAATCCATGTCTGAATTGGCAGGCTATACATGAGATAACTACAACAGATAATTGCTGCTGGAGCAACAAACTTAACAGCCGGGCAACGGAATGGGCGGTGTGTATTCGGTGCTGTCTTGCGCAGCACGAGTACACCTATAGCGGTTGTAAGAAAAGCGAAAAGAGTGCCAATGTTAACAAGTTCAGCTAAGATATCAACCGGAGTCAGACCAGCAATCACTGCAACGATGATTCCGGAAATAATGGTAATGAGATGTGGGGTTCCGTATTTAGGATGTATTTTACAGATGCTGGCAGGAATCAATCCATCCCGGGACATGGCAAAGAAAATACGAGACTGTCCATACATGACTGCCAGTAATACAGTGGTGAGACCAGCAATAGCACCGGTTCCAACCAAGGCAGAACCCATATTATATCCAATTTCCCGTAGTGCAAACGCCACCGGTTCAGCATTGTTCAATTCTTGATAAGGTATCACTCCAGTGAGTACGGCAGCAACTGATATATATAGAATCGCACAGATCATCAGAGAGCCGATGATGCCAATGGGCAGATCACGATTGGGATTTTTGCACTCTTCAGCAGCTGTTGCAACGCAGTCGAAGCCAATGTAGGCTAAAAACATGGTAGCGGCCCCAGTCATTACCCCGGAAAAACCAAAGGGCATAAATGGAGACCAGTTAGCAGTATTTACTTTGGGTCCAGCCAGGAATAAGAAGATAAATACTGCTAAAAGCTTGACAGCGACCAGGATTTTGTTCATAGTCGCGCTTTCTTTCGTACCGCGCACAAGCAAAATACTAAGAAACAATAATATTAGCATCGCCGGTATGTTAATGATTCCGCCATCAGCGGCAACGGCGGTAAACGCCTTGGGAAGTTCGACACCTGCAGACTTGAAGAGTCCAGTCACATAGGCCGACCAACCAGCAGCTACCAAACTAGCGGCAAGGGAGTATTCTAGTACCAGGCTCCAACCAACGATCCAGGCCATAAACTCACCTAGTGTTGCATAAGAATAGGTATAGGCACTTCCTGCAAAGGGTACGGTAGAAGCCATCTCAGAATAACATAATGCGCAAAATACACAAGCAATTGCGGATAGCAACAGGGAAACAACAATGCCGGGTCCAGCATATTTTGCGGCGACAACACCTGTGAATACGAAGATCCCAGTACCCATGATACACCCGACCCCCAGGAGAAGCATATCCAAGGCTCCCATATTTTTTTTCAGATTTTGCCTATTAGTGCCTTCTGTGAAGGAGGAAAGGCTTTTAATTCTAAACAGATTCATTAGATTCCCTTCTTTCGGTAGTAATAATATAAGAAAAATTGACGGCGATATCCGAAAAAGGGATTTTCATCACTGGATGATATATTCCATTTACATGACAGACCGCACACACACGGGTATCAATATAACACATATACAAAATAATTTCAAATAGATGTGCGCATTAATCTGAAAAAAGTAGTAAAAAAGTAGTATCTTTTCGTAAAATTACATTCATAAAGAACAAATGTTTTTATTAATGGTACTCAATTTATGATAGGATAAGCCAAATACCTGAAATCCTATCATAAATTGAGCCCCTTTGTTTAGAACGTTCACCAATTTTACTCACACCTTTTGTGGGATGTAATGAATCGTTAATTAACAAGTTACTCTTCCCAAAAATGGTTATTTATTAGCTTGCAATAATTTATATGGTATCATAAAATGACCTCATAAGATGCTTTTTTCAGCTCCACTGCTTACTAATCCCGTCTCTTAATAAAACCAAACTTAGAGAAACGTGTTTTTAACATAGGTAGTATATAATGTATAAATCGTGTTAAGGAGTACCTAGTATGAAAAAGTTGTTTTCTGGAGTTTTTCTACTATTAATGGCCTTGTCTGGAATTATCGGAGGATGCTCATCACAGCCTCAGCACTTCGATGTAACAACTTCAGAACAAAAGCGCGATAAACTTATTATTGCCGGATCGGGTAGCAATATTGCTGTGACAAAAAAGTTGCTAGCAGCTTTCAACGAAGAGCAAAAAATCAATGCTGTAATTCCCGCTAGTATTGGCTCCGGCGGAGGTATAAGCGGTGTAGCAAATGGTAATATTGATTTAGGGATTACCTCAAGACCGCTTGCAGATTCCGAGAAGACAAACGGGTTAAAAGAAATCCCCTACGCTCGCTCGGGCCTTATTGTAGCAGTAGGCTCTGCTGTTCCAGATAATAATATCAGTTATGAGGATTTGGTTAGGATTTATCAAGGAGATAAAACTACATGGTCCAATGGCGTACCAATCATTGTCTTTGTAATGTATGAAAAAGACAGCACCAATGAAGTGTTAATGCGAGAAATACCAGGTTTTAAAGAGGCATTACTAGATTCTCTGCGTAATAACCGTTGGCAGGTATTCTATAACCAACAATCTCAGGAACAAGCGCTTGCGAAAACACCTAATTCCATTGGTTTTATAAATATGTCGGCTACATTAGAAGGTATAAAGGTACTTAAAGTTAATGGTATAATGCCATCGCGTGAAAATATAGAGAATAATAGCTATAAGCTCTACAAAACGTTGAATTATGTGTATCAAGAGCCAATTGACCCCAAAATGGGCGCCTTTATCAATTTTACTTTATCTCAGCGTGGCAGAGACATCTTGCTAAGTAATGAATGTATTCCTTTAAGTAAATGAGGGTATGAATTTGATATTTTTTTCGCAGAAGTTTACTCGACTTATGAGTTTTTTAGCAGTTACCAGTATACTGATACTATCCATTGCAACGCCTTTTACTTATTTTTTTCTTGAGTATCAGGATGGCAATAAAAGGGCTGCCTTCTATTCAAAAAAATACGCAATGAAATTTAAACAGGCGATACAAGAAAATCCAGAATATTGGCAGTTAAACATTGAAAAATTTATCGAAATTTTTGCCGATATTGAGAGCGGTGATGGAATAGAGGCCATAGAAGTCTATGACAATGCATTACAATTAATACATCGCGAAGCATTGTTAGAACCATCAATGCTATCCATTCGCCAAACTGCTCAAATTCGATACAATAATCAATTATATGGTTCAGTGATCATTTATGCCAGTTTGGCACACATAATTCATACTACAGTCATTTTAATATGTTTGTTCTCAATAACTACCTTTATTGTTCTAAAGCTTCATCAAACGAATCAGAAAAATAAAAATGAAATAGCAACTAGAAAAAAAATCGAAAGTATCTTAAAACAGTCAGAAGAAGAATTGACGATAAAAAATAAGGAGTTAGTCTGTGCTTTAGAAGCAGTCAAACATACGCAAGATAAGCTGATCCAGCAGGAAAAACTGGCTGGAATTGGCCAGTTAGCTGCCGGAATTGCTCATGAAATCAATACCCCATTAGGATTTGTTACAGGTAATGTTGAAATGTTAGAAGAATATTTTGCTGTTTTTAGTAGCGTACTTAAACTACAGGCTGATTTTACCACTATTGAACCACTATACAAAGAAAATATTGATCAAGGAATTAAGAAAGAACGAGAACGGGAGTTAACATTTATTCTCGATGATCTGCCTGAATTATTCCGAGATACGTTAGAAGGCCTGAACCGAATAAACAAGATTGTTAAAGGCATACAGATTTACGCTCATATAGACCAGCAACGTACCTTCGAACAATATGATCTAATTAAAGGATTACATAGTATGTTGTTGATGGCACAAAATAAAATCAAACCTTATGCTACAATTGAAGAACAGTTGCAGAATATCCCGACAATTGAGGCAGTTGGAGAGGAAATTAACCAAGTATTACTGAATCTCATTATAAATGCCGCACATGCTATAAAAGAGAAAGCTCTTGCAAAAATGGGAGTAATTAAAATATCAATATGGCATGAAAAGGAGTTTGTCTATTGTGCGATTGAAGATAATGGTTCTGGGATTATACCTGCAAATTTGAACAGTATTTTCAATCCGTTCTTTACCACTAAAACTGTCGGACAAGGAACAGGGATGGGGTTAAGTATCTCCTATGATATTATTGCTAACCGTCATAATGGTGAGATTTTAGTGGAAAGTTCTCAAGGTAATGGTGCAAAATTTACGGTGAAATTACCAATAAAACATGACCTGACTAGAGTGCTAGGCTCTGATACAAAAATCTCATAAAATCAAACCTATCGTTCACCATAATATTAAGCTGAAGCACCATAACCGGAGATTATACCCCAATACTAAAAAAGCTATTTGTCCAATTGCGACAAATAGCTTTTTACTATCTATGAAGAAAATTACTTAAACATGGTGGAGGCGATTGTTAATAACAAGCAAAGCGTACAAAGATCTTCAAAAAGGCACACTAGAAATACAAATGATGAGGTGGCTTGGAAATGAAAAGTACAGATTTTTTTGCCACCTATAACGGAACTATCATCAACAATTCAGCCTATTTCTTGGGAATATTCATGTAATTCGCTAACCACATTAACACAAATCAAATATGGCGGCTATATTTATAAAAATGCTTTAGAGCTACAGTCGCATGCTAGGGAGCTCAAAAATTGTAATAGCCAACAATATTCTCGAATCTTGATTCACATTAGATCTCAATAAGAAAAAATCATAAAAAAAGAAAATATCACTGAAAATTGAGCGACGTTTTCTTTTTAATAATATAGTTTTTCATCTGATCTGGTGTCCCTGGATGTACGATTAGATTTTTTATTATTATACATAAGAACATCAATATTTTTGAAAAAGTCATCTGGCTTCAGCTTCAAATTATAATCATATACATCATATCCCATACTTAAGCTTATCTTATAAGCTTTTTGGCTATCTTTATTAAATTTTTCAACACTTTCCAGTATTCTTTTAACTGTCTGTTCAAGCAATTGATGATTATCAATTCCCAGAATTATAAAAAATTCATCTCCTCCAAACCTTGCTATGAATTCATTATTACTCAAACACTGCCTTATTATTTTGACTACATCCTGTAGTGCTTTATCACCAACATCGTGTCCAAATTTATCATTTATTTGCTTGAATTCATTTAGATCAATTAATATAGCTGAAAAAGTTTTTTTTGCTGTACTGTTCCGAATTTTAACCTTGATATAGCTGTCTAGCTGTCTCCGATTATATGCTCCTGTGAGATAATCCGTATTTAATCCTCGATCCTGAATATTAAAATATATTATTAAAAGCGAAAGCATCATCCCCGACCAATTAAAAGAAACTCCATAAAAGAATATTTGAGTTGAAGTCCCCACTGCCTGAGGAAGAAAAAATAATATCAATGAATAATAATACCTTTTTTCTAACATTCTTCGATTCATGATGATGAAAAAAAATGAATAAATAAGTAAAGCACAACAAAATGCTGTGTGAACCCAGAAAAAATCCCCTCTATGATAAATATTGTTAGCATCAACACTAAAAAACCAACCTGTATGGAGACTAATTATCGATACTAGACCATTTATGGCAAAAAGGAAAATTAAAACATTTTTCAATTTTCTTATTCGGTTCTCATCATGAAGAACTTGGAAATTTGTATAAAGAATCCATAACATGGGTCCAATCGGTTCAATTATATAAAGCAATAGATTAAATCCCGTATTAGATATCATATTTAGAGAACCCGGTAGTCCATTGAAAGCCCAACCCAAAATATCAATTATTATTAAAACCATATTGACCTGGACTAATGCAATAAATAGCTTATATTGAATAAATACTTTTTCCAAACGATTGTATCCATTAATGTAAATAAAAATTAAAATGATAAATGACAAGATACTTGAATCCATTGTTTTTAACGTTATCATATTTACCTCATACTATGTAATATTACATTATCTATATACTGTTTTTTGCTTTAAATCAAGCATTATATAACAATTAAATCCAGCGATACAGATCTAGTTGGTTTTTTCAATTAAGCAATATCATTCGATGTTTATCATACTAAAACATCGTTTCTATAGCTGCTTCGTTAATTCCTTCATTCTCTTACAATAATAGTTATAAATAGGTAATTTTAGCATACTTTTTTCATATTCCATCCCGACCTATAAAAACCTATTACGGCAACTACCCTAAAGTTCATTAGTTTTGAACTTTAGGACAAGCCTTTTAAACCCATACAAAGCAAAAAAGCCACGATATTCGTGGCTTCATAAGCATTTCCAGTTTTTTTGCAGCGGCGAGTCGCGAGCATGCAAATCCACCTTGCTATCAAACATAATCGTAAAATTTCCTTCTTGTCGTCAACTCAGAGGAATCATTGCCTTGACTCTTCCTCACATAACCATACAATTGAATTTTTATTTATTGGCTTGAACAGGAGCGCTAGCCGAAGAATCAAATAATTTTCTAACACTGTTAGATACGATCAGCATTGCCAAGGTAATCAGCGCAATAGCCACGATTAACTGTAGACCGTCAGTCAAAAAAGAAAAGGTGCCGGTATAGATGATTTTATTGACGATGCCGTAGATTGACATAAGCAAAGCAAGCAACGTAACCACAAGCATAAAACACATTGGAATGTAAAGCATCTTGCCCTGACGTCCGGTAACTTTCAGGAAAACCGTCAACGCAATCAGGACCAATGCAGAACATAGTTGATTGGCTGCGCCAAATAGAGGCCAAATATTCATATATCCGCCTAGGCAAAGCAGATAACCAAAGAACAAGGTAATGAGGGTTGCAAAATATTTATTCGTCAACACACGCTGCACTAGTGACATCTTCGCTGGATCAGTCACATCCCCCGTAAATAGTTCTTGGAAGCACATTCGTCCGATACGGCCAACAGAATCCAATGTAGTCAGCGCCAGTGCTGATACGCACATAGTGATGATACAGGTGGCTACATGGCGTGATAGACCGAACATAGACAGAAAACCACCGACAGAGCCAGAGAATATCTGAAACGGCGTACCTTTGGGCATCACACCACCGGTAGCGGCAGCCCCAACGACGATCAAAGAAACAACAGCTAATACAGTCTCAATCATCATAGAACCGTAACCGACAAATAGCATATCTTTTTCATTGGAAATTGTTTTGGAAGATGTGCCAGAAGAAACCAAGCTATGAAAACCGGAAACAGCACCACAGGCAATGGTAATAAACAAGATGGGAAACATAGGCTTGCCATTTACTTCAAACCCAACAAAGGCCGGAAGTTCAATCGTTGGATTGGTAAAAACAACACCAATGACGCCGCTGGCAATCATACCCAGAAGCAGAAACGAACTCAAATAGTCTCGTGGCTCCATCAACAGCCACATTGGCAGAACAGCAGCCATAAACATGTAAGCAAAAACTACGTAAATCCATGCTGTCTTGTCAAAATAAAGAGGATATGCAATACCTGCCGCTAACATGCCCAGAATCAAAAGAATACCGATTGCCAGTTTTGGTTTTTCTGACAGTGGATATTTTTTCAGAAAAAGTCCTAAGAAGATAGCAACAACAATATACAGCATAGAAATAGAAGCAGCGGCAGCATTAGGTGTAGCCAGTGAACCATTGGCTCCAAAGCCGTTGAAGGTACTAGCAACAATATCAGCAAAAGCAGCTATTACCAATAGAGTAAAAAGCCAGGAAAAGAGCAGAAACAATTGCTTTCCAGTTTTACCAATATATTTTTCAATCAGCATACCTATTGATTTGCCATCATTTTTGACAGAAGCATACAGGGCTGTAAAATCCTGAACAGCACCGAAAAAAATACCGCCAATCATCAGCCACAGCATTACTGGTACCCAACCAAACATCGCGGCGATAATGGGCCCTGTAACGGGTCCAGCACCTGTAATAGAAGAAAATTGATGAGCAAATACCGAGAATTTAGAAGAAGGAACGTAATCATTGCCATCTTCAAAACGATAAGCCGGCGTTTTAGCCTGAGGATCAATACCCCATATCTTGGTCAGCCAGCGGCCGTAGATGAAATAACCGCTTGCACAGACAAGCAGCGCAATACACAATAAAGTTAATCCTGTCATAATTTTCAAAACTCCCTTTCTTGGTTTGTTTATGCTACGCTCTGCAATCCCATGTCGCGATCATAACGACTGCAGGCGGGCAATTTGGGGGCAAAAATACAATAAAAAAACTCCGCCTTCTTCACGTGTTACCGTGTTGAAGACGAAGACTATTCCTCCGCGTTACCACTTCATTTGCTGATTGCTCAACCATCTCTACTATATCAGAAAATTTCCGAATACATTTCCTGTTAACGGTGGAAAACCGGGCACTGCTTACTTTTGGTTCAGCATGCTGCTCACAGAGGAGAAATATAAAGTTTTTCCACCGTCTTTCACCACCCGACGGCTCTCTGCAGGAAAAATCCCCACATTTTTATTCTGCTCATTGCATTTCAAATATTCTATTAGTGTATAATATATCACCAGTCCCTTTTTTTGTCAATAACTATATCGTGTCTAAAATCAAAACATAATTTGATAAGAAGATTCCATCGTCCTCTTGTATTTCCACACAAAACAAAAGATCCGTAACATTTGCGGGTTTAATTTTTTTTACAACATACCCCTTCACTACCATGTTGTTCGCAACTAACCGTCCTTAAATGTAAGTACCACTAACATCAATCATAAAATATTACTCCATTTCCTCACCGTTTTTAACTAATATGTTATAAAAGTAATATATACATACTGCTAGTAATAACGATGTCGTTGCAAACAAGACAGCATATCCTAGATGTTCAGCTACAGCACCTAATATCGCGCTAGAAAGGGCGTTACCAATATCTCCAGCGGCAATCATGATGCCAAGAGCCGTACCTCGATTTTTTTGATTAATACGTTCCACCAAAAGTATAACTAAGGTAGGATAAACAATACCAAATCCTAAACCAAACAAAATGCCTGATGAAATAAGGATCATGGGTGAAATAGTAACAAGCAGCAGTAATATGCTGACCAACATAGTGATGCTAGCATATACAGTTGAATTTACCAGGCCAAAACTATGATTGATTCTCTGTACAAAAACACGAGAACTAATTACAGAAATAGCAAAGGCAATAAAGAACATAGAATAAAAACTAATACCTTTATCAATAGCGGCAAGTGGTATAAAGGTAAGTACTGCACTAAAAGAAAAACTTGCAGCAAACTGACAAAGCGTTGATGCAAAAACAACATTGGATTTAAGCACATCCATAAATGGAACCCGCTGAGCGTTACTCGGCGCCAGTTTAATTGGATGGGAACGCCACTTCATGACACTAAAGGCGATACCTATCAGAATAACATTAATACCAACTAGTACCTTAAAACCAAAACTATCAAAAGCTGCCTGGGCTATACTCATGCTAAGTCCGAGACCAAACATGGTTGTTAACGTATACATGGCAATGGCATTGGAATTGCTTTCACCTGATCCAATACTACTAGCAAAGGTAACAGCTCCTGTACCATAAAAGGCCTGCCCAATGCCGTATAGGAAACGCAAAGTAAAAAAAGTAAGAAAGCTAGTAGCCCACCAGTATCCAATGGTTGATAAAATAAGCAAAATTTGCCCAATCAGAATGACTGGCCAACTCCCTTTACTATCCACCTGAAAACCTATCCATGGTCGTATAAGAAGGGCACTCATTGCCGCGGCGCCCATAATAATGCCAATTTGCGTCTCGCCAAAGCCACTATTCTGTAAATAAACTGGTAATATGGGAACAAGTAAGCACATACCAAGAGTTGTATTAAAGTGAGAAATTGCAATGTTCTGGAATTGTTTGTTTCTAAAAACACTAAATAAATTAGCCATAGTAACCTCTTTGTAATTAAATCTGCTGAATATTGTAATTCATCTAAACTCTATGTGAAAGCAACATCAAGATAAAGAAAACTAACGGTTTATTATCTTCAGACCCATAGCTTTGTATCCTTTTCTCTCAAAATTTTTGCCCAATATTTTATTGATTTCGATGCAATTTTATCATTGTTACATCAATTTGTCCACATAGCCTACAGTGTTAGGCGATAGAACGGTGTCACGGGAACGGTACTAAATCGTCACGTTTAAATTAATCCTTGGATACTATTCCTCATGATATCTCAGTCGCTCTATCGATTTGACGAAGATTTAACAGCTTCAGTGACTACCTTAGGCCACCTGGAGCGCACCTTCCATTGGACCATTGATAAGACGGTTGCTCCTAAAACAATTAATATGTTTGTCGGAGATAGCCAAGATGCCACCTATACCATCAGCGTAACAAAGGATTCAGGAACTGATATAGCTTATTTTGAAGGCCAAGTTTGCGTCACTAACGGCGGTGCCGTTGCTACCCAAAACCTCGCAATTAATGTTAATCTTACTAAGCCGCCAAGTAACGATGTAATTGCTACTGCTGTAGTAGACGTAAGTCAACGCCCAGTTCTCGCCCCTGGTGAAACCTTCTGTTATGATTATAGGGTCGATGTACCTGCTGGGAGCATAACCCCTGGAGCCACCTATAAAGTAACAGCTGATGTAACAATCACCAATCATTCTGGCCACCTTGGAACTCCATTTGGACCTAGCCCTAGCACAACTGGTGCATTACCAGAAACCCCAACATTAATCAACGATACCATCAATGTCAATGATACGAATGGCTCTTCTTTTACTTTTAGTGCAGGCGGATCTAAAACTTATACTAAGTCTTTTTGCTGCAGTCAGCCTTCTATAGCGTCTACACCCTGTCAAAGCTCTTCAACACAAACCTACAATAATACAGCTACTATTGAAGAAACTGGGCAATTTGCTACAGCATCTGTCACTGTTAATTGTTTTGCCCTCACTGTTAGCAAAGATGTAATCACCACATTTACACGGAATTTCTGTTGGACCATTGATAAACAGGCTGTACATCCTTCTAATCAAACCTTACAAATTACGAATCTCATCCTCTCTCTTGGTCAGTCTTTTGATGTTTTATACAAAGTAAATGTAACTTCATCGGCAACAGATAGTAATTGGGTAGCTTCTGGCACAATCATTGTGAATAACCCAGCGCCAATTTCAGCCCTTGTTTCCATTACAGATTTAATTACTCCAGGTAATATAGCCGTACCAATTGCTACAAACATTACTCTTGACCCATCATCACAACAAAGCTTTAGTTTTAGTATTCCCCTTCCTGACGGCACTAGCCGCACGAATCAGGCAAGGGTTACTTTACAAAACACCCCTAGCGGCACTACTAATTTCTTTTCCAATCTTGTTCCTTTTGAGTTTAATCAGCCTACAAATTTTACAAACCAATGTGTTAACGTTGAGGATAGTTTTGGTGGTACTTTAGGTACGTTATGTGAGGTTGGCCAACAATTTAGCTATACTCGGAGAATTGGTCCATTTGACACTTGCGGCGACAGGGTAATTGCGAATACAGCCAGTTTCACGACTACTGATATTCCTACACCTCCTGAAACCTGCGCAACTGGCAAGGCTAGTTGGAATATTAATGTCAGCGTACCTTGCTTCGGCGGCTGCACCCATACGATTGGTTTTTGGAAAACCCATGCAGGCTTTGGGCCACAAAACGATTTAGTTACACCATTACTGCCTATTATCCTTGGTAATGAAGACGGTCCCCAAAGTATTACAGTCTCTACAGCAGCACAAGCTGTAAGTATTCTTGGCTTTGAAGGCTCAAATGGAATATTTGATGCTGCAAATGGTATTAACAAATTATATGCCCAATTATTAGCCGCACAGCTAAATATTAATGATGGTGCAAACGGTTCAGCAATTGCAAGCACTTTAGTTGATGTAAACAATTTCCTAAGCATAAATGATTCCACCAGCTGGGCTGGACTCACTAAGGCTCAAAAACAACAAGTGCTGTCATGGGCAAAAATTCTAGAAAATTACAATACTGGTCTTATTGGCCCAGGACATTGTTCAGAATAGAATTGACTTAAAGCTTTTGGCTCCTATAGATGTAAATAACGGTAGCAAAGTGCTACCGTTACTTGCATACATATTTCTAGTATTTATGATGGAACTATAAAATAGGAGGAATATAAATGGGAAGGAATACCCATTATCAACTCTCCCAGAATGATTCCACGGAAAACATCTCTTCCCATCGAAAACATAAACATCATAAGAAAAAAGATACCATCATTAAAACATCTGTAACTGCTAAAGGACACTTGTTTCGTACTTTCCATTGGACAATAGCCGCCACTGCAGTCCCCAATACTCTAGACCTATTGCTTGGTGACACTGATACCGTCGTCTACACCATCGATGCTAATAAAGATAATGGTTCAATCGCAGGATTCATAGAAGGTCAAGTGTCTATAGCTAACTTAGGCAAATCAGCTACTAACAATCTTAAAATTACCATTGATTTGACTAAACCAGATGGCACACTCATTACTCACCAATCTATCGACATCAGTGAAAATCCAATAATGAAAGAAGGTGATTTATATTGCTATCAGTTTCATTTGGATATTCCAATACATTATGTTAGCCCAAATGCTCAATACAAAGTTACAGTTTCTGCTACTATAACCAATTTTACAGAACATACAGGGAAACCATATGGCCCCAGTTCTAGCAAAGAAATCATCTTACCAACTACAGAAATGTTAATTTGTAATTCCATAAATATAGATACCTCAGATGACTTTTCCTATACATTTTACGAAAGTGGTTCCCAATCCTACACCAAAAACATTAGTTGCCATAAAGAAGGCAAACAGCTGCTTGTCAATACTGCGACAGTCAGGGAGACAAACCAAACAGCTTGTGCTACTGTAACGATTAAAGGCTTAACCCTATCCGTAATTCAAACCATACCAAAAACTTCCTTTACTAGAACTTATAAGTGGACCATAACAGAAGAAGCAGTAGATATGTTTGATCGATATACACCCATTGATTCTTTGCTCTTATCGGTTAATCAACCATTTAGCATTTACTGTAAAATCCACGTAATTCCATCTTACGTAGACAACAACTTTACATGCTCCAGTCTCATCACAATTACCAATCCATCACCTAAACCTACTTATATCACAATCGCAAACTATTTTTTACCAGATGATTGGATTGTGCCTATTGTTTCTTTCCCTGCCTTGTTGCCTGCTAATTCACAAGTGTCTTTTCCATTTAGCGTTAACCTACCTGATCAATTAGAGCGAATCAGTAGAATTGCTGTTATCCCACATCATGACTCAAAATCTGCTGCTCATTATTTTCTATCAACTGCTAACCCGGTAGAATTCAATACAACCACAGAAATATACAACCAGGATGAATACATCACAGTAAGAAATAGTTCGCAAGGCCTGCTTGGCACAGTTCATAAAAATGCCCATGATTTCTGTTATATACGTCAAATTGGCCCTTTTTATACATGTATGGAGCCGACAATTGAAAGTGTCTCAACTTTTGAAACACATGATACTAGCACAACAGATAGTACTAAATTGCTCATCAAGGTGAGATCTTGTACTGGTTATACACATACAACGAATTATTGGCAAGCCCATTGCGGTTTTGGGCCACAAATTGATCTAGTAACGCCACTTCTACCTATTACGTTAGGTGAAATTCATGGACCAAAAAGCATAGCGATACCAGTAAACGGCCACCAGCAAGTTCTTGCTTTATTACAATTTAAAGGATCTAATGGCATTAGAGATTTATCTAATGGAATAAACCACATATATGCCCATCTGTTGTCAGCTAAATTAAACATCAATAGCGGAGCCGATAATACCGCAGTAGCCTCTGCAATCTTTCATGTTGAAGAAATTCTAGCCGACCATGATTCTTCAGACTGGGAAGAGTTAAACCTAGAGGAACAAGAACGCCTGCTAGCTCTAGTTAAAACTCTGGCAAAATTTAATAATGGTTTAATTGGCCCAGGCAATTTTTCAGAGGATAAAAGTTTCTCATCATTTTAAGAGGGTATCTATTCTATGAACAAATATCTTGATTACCCTTGCCATTCAAGTAAAATCCACAAGGGTTGTAAGTAATTAATATCTAATATTTATTATAACTTAATTCGACTTATATAGACAAAAATTCTAATCTCTTGTAACATTAAGCCATAAGTACAACAAACTTTTCAAGGAGTTATTATGCGTAAAAAGACAGCCATTCTAGTTTTCGTTATAGTCGCTATTGTCGCTTATTGCAAGTATACGGTTTTTTCTTACGACAATCGTACTGCCAACAACTTATCTGCCTACTGTAATATTGATTTTCGTGGCGTAACCGATCCTCAAACAAATAATGTTACTGGTGCAACCTTATCTGTAGTCGATTTGCGATATGATTCTAGGCCATTGGAAAAGTTATTGATCATTGATATTGATGGTAAAACATACAAAATCGATAGTATTGAGATATCTGCCCAGCCGCCGACTTATTCGCCTAAAGATTTTCCCACAGGAAAAGGCTTTAAACATGCCAATACTTTATTTGTCACCTTCCCCCTGCAAGTCCTAGAAGAAATATCCCATGCCGAAACTATAAAAGTTTCCTTTAAATACGTCAACAGTGATTCGGCCATTGAACTGCCGTTAAGCACCGTAGATTTACAATACTGGAAAAATCAATTGCCGTCTTTGTAAGATGGTGCTTTGTTGCTGTTCGCATCTAGTGCATTTCACCCCCTTCAGGGCAGATAATCATAAAAGAATACTAGCACGTTGCATTAGACTATATGAGAATTTTTTTGCCAGCGTTTTTGGAGGTAAAACCTAAAGACAAGTGCTACGCAATCAGTAATGCACCACAATAAGAAGGCCACATAACCACCATATACGCCGTAGCCTGATTTTACAGCAAAAAGATAAGCTAGTGGAAGAAATATCAGATAACTTGACATCAACCCTTCATAAACGATAAAACGGGTATCTTTGCAGCCAGTTAACGCACCACGTAGCACCAAATAAATAGAAGAAAATAATTGGCTTAAACAAATAAGTTTTAGTGTTTGAGCCGCTTGTTCTGCTACTAGCTTGTCAGCAGGACTAAAGAAATTGCTGACAGTTGGTGAAAAGCTAAAAAGCAGGATGCTTGTAACAAGCATTACACTAAAGCTCATTTTGCATATCCGATTCACCGTAGGTAGCAAGAGGCATTCTTGGTGATCCTCCAATAACCGCGGAACAATAATTGATGCTGTAATTAGAAAGCCGATAGCAGGAAGATAGGCAAAATTAAAAGCTTGCAAGGTAATTTGATGTACCGCTAAAGCAGTAGCTCCCAACGGTTTCATTAAGCAAACAAAAAGTAACAGGGCCAGGAGTGTGAAACCTGTGTTGAGTCCTACATCTACAGCAAGAGAAATATATTCTGGGACGTGTTTGAAAAATGGTTGTTTCAAGTGAATATATTTGTTTGTAAATGGTTTTTCAAATACCAGATAGGCTGTAATCAGTAAACCTGCAAGATTGGCAAACAGAGTTCCCCAAGCTGCTCCTTTTACTCCAATGCTAGGAAAGCCAAATCCACCACAGACAAATAGATAATCGAAAAAAATATTCAACAGGCAAATAACAACCGTACTATATAGCGGTGTTGTTGTATCACCCAGCCCTCTAAATAATCCAACAAGTACATAGGAAAATAATATAATCGGTAATGTCCACAGCCATACCTTCAGGTAATCTATACCGTGATACTTCATTTGCTCATTGCCGGCAATTGCGTAAACGTTATCGCTAATATACGGGGCGACAGCAATGAATATGATACCGATAATGGTAGCCAGAAATAACCCGCTATTTACTACGGCTGTTACTTTTGGCACATCATTTTTAGCTGAAGCCTTGGAAATTAAAACGGTTGTGCCGAGTCTGAAGCCTTCCAGAAAATTAAATAGTGTAGCGCATAAGGCGTTTGCTATTGATACGGCAGCAATGGCCTCTGTACCATAGGGGCCGATAAACGCAAGGTCAATCATGCCATTTATTAATACAACTGATTGGGCAATGATAATAGGGAAAGCTAGTTTACCAATTTGTTTGTAACTGATGATATATTTCATAGTATTTCCTCCTGTGAAAGTCAAAAAGACGCCGAATAACCGGCGTCTTTTTGCAGTAATTTATTTTAGAAAAGAGTAAGCACTTTTCTATTTGCAGCCAAGAGATTCCGGTAGCTGTTTTCGATATGTTGTTTGCTTAAAAAAGGACATACCTATCCAATTAATACCCAATTTGCTTGCGCGAACAGGTGATTTTACGTCACAAGACAGCATACAACCGAAAACAGTTTTCATCACTCTTAGCCTCCTTTCACTATGGATTCATTTTACATCTTATGAAATAGATGTTATTTTGTCAAGTGTGTTTTTTCCAGCTGTGATAATTAAGGTTAATCGCATCTAAAAAACTTCCATTGCTTATGCTATTTCATTAACCATTTTTTCGTACACACAGGGTTGTCTAGCCATGCTCATAGAGATAAAGCGTGTTAACACCGTTCATTGTTAGAGTTTGATTAATAGTAAGATTGCCGCCAAGGTTTAAAGTAGAGCCGCTCATAGTGAGGTAACATTTAGTGTGGAGTTGCGGTCATCGATAATCTGGTATCTTATTTAGTAAGCCATATATCATATGGTCGGCCATATACTCCAGTTGCCCCAATTGTATATCATCGTTCAAATAAAACTGATGGTCCTGCCGTATCGTATACTTTCCCGACGGACGATGATAACTTATTATTCTGATAGCTAGATCAGTTTCTTGTATCCAATCCCCTTCCAAATTTGTTCTCGAATTCGACCTACAAGATGTTAGTTCTGCGGCGATTACTATATCGGCATTCAACTTATCCGCAACCTCTGCAAGCAGATTGTTTTCGAGCTTGCTCTTTTTTTTGTCCTTTAGGTGAACAGGTAGCGCAGTGAATACTTCTGTCTCAGGGATAATCTCAAAAAAGGTTACTATATTGGATAATGGCATGTGGAATTTATCGACTAGAGCTTTTGTGATGATTTTCTCTACATCCTTATTAATAGAGATATTATTTCTATAAAATACAGGTAATACTGCAACCCTCTGCATATGGTATGCGGAACATATAGGGTAAGCCATTGAAAATAGACAAATAAATAGAACTATACAAAATACTTGTTTTCTAAACATACTACTCACTCCTTTACCCATTCAGATTA
>JAGFZX010000074.1 GCA_017889585.1 Bacillota bacterium | reverse complement strand
ACACAAAGACCAAAAAGGGGATAATAAACTTTGTGTCCTTTGTGCTTCTTTGTGATCTTTGCGTTTAACGTGGTTTTCTCTCTGTTGTTTTTAAAGGACGCGAAGCGTTTTTCTTATAACTTAATATATTGAAAAGAGTTCACTTTGGTGAGCTTTTTTGCATGGATATTTATTTTAGGAATAGGATATATCAACTGCTGAAACCTGTTAGCTAGGAGGATGGTCCGATGATTGACCAGATAACAATTGCCACATCATTGGCACCTGGCAAAAATATTGACAGCCAAAGAACTGCTGTCAATAGCTGGCAAAGAATTGGCTTTAGCATAGTATCAATAAATTCTGCTGAGGAAATAGCCTTATTACAACCGAAATTCCCTGATATTGAATTTCTCCAAGTCGCCAGAGATGCCAGAACTAAGTTTGGCAAACCGTATGTTTATTTTGATGATGTTTTGGCCTACTTTCAGGGATATGGGTCAGGAATATGCGGAATTGTCAATTCCGATATTCATTTATTGCGTGAAGAGATTTATCCTTTTGTTGGCAAGGAGGCAGTTAATTCTCTAGTTTATGGTTCTCGGGTTGATGTGGATACACTGGAAAATCTACAAGGTCAAATGTTATATGATGGCTTTGATTATTTTTTCTTTGATCAACAGATTATCTCATTGTATCCTCAGTCTGAGCTGTTTATCGGGTTACCCTGTTGGGATTATTGGGCAGTACTTATTCCTCTGTTTAATGGTATACCTGTGAAAAAATTAGTTACGTCACATGCTTATCACATTAAGCATCAGGTGAACTGGGATAATAGGGCATCCCAGCTATTATACAAAGGTGTATTGTTAAAGTATTTTAAGCCACTTACTGCTGAGGCAATATCTCCCAACTATATGCTGGGACTCATTCATAAGTATTCTGTTGAGTTAAACTTAAATAATGATAAAAATTACGGCAATAATTTACCAAACTGGTGTCTGAATATAAAGAAGGTAATTAATAGTGAGGTAGAAGCAAAAATTATCGATGATTTAATGTTTGTCACAAATCGCCATTAACATCATTTTTTACTATTCTTGTGAATAAGTTAAACTATGGCGTTAGTAAGATAATGAGGTGGTTACCATGAGTGGCTTCAAATTAACTACACCTGTGGCATTTGTTATTTTTAATCGCCCTGATACTACAGAGCAAGTTTTTGCAGAAATCCGCAAGGCTAGGCCATCAAAATTGCTGGTTATTGCTGATGGGCCCCGGGAAAATAGGCCAGATGATGTTGAAAAGTGTGCTGCTGTTCGGGCCATTATTGAAGGTGTGGATTGGGATTGTGAAGTACTGAAAGATTATTCAAATGTAAATCTAGGCTGTGGGAGACGACCGGCCACTGGCTTTGATTGGGTTTTTAGTATGGTAGAGGAAGCCATTATTCTGGAGGATGACTGTCTGCCCCACCCCACATTTTTTCCCTATTGTCAGGAATTATTGGAGAAATATCGCGATGATGGGCGGGTTATGGGTATTTCCGGTGATAATTTTCAGTATGGCAGACGGCGGACAAATGATAGCTATTATTTTTCTCGTTATACTCAGACCTGTGGTTGGGCGACATGGCGACGTGTGTGGAAGTATTATGATTTTGATATGAAACTTTGGCCAGCGGTGCGTGATGGACAGTGGCTGTTTGATATTTTCGCTAGCATACAGACTGTGACTCACAATGGTCAGCGCCAGATCGGAGTTATTGGTGGAGCATATGTTGCCCAGTATTGGCAGCGCATGTTTGAAGCTGCTTATACCAAGAAAATAGATGCCTGGGATTTCCAGTTCGCTTTTGCCTCTTTATTGCAAAGTGGCTTGCATATTCTGCCCAATGTAAATCTGATATCAAACATTGGTTATGGGCCTGGGGGGACTCATACTAAAAATGCAACCAGTTCTCTCGCAAATCTGCCTATAACAGCAATGAAATTTCCGATCAGGCATCCAGCTTTTATCATTCGTGATGGATGGGCTGATGCATTTTTGCAGGCGAATAATTTTGTCTAAGGTGTAAGGGGGCGAGAATTTGCGGATAGTACATATAAATCTCTATGATATGCATGGCGGGGCGGCTAGAATTGCTTGGAATCTTATGGATTCTATGACAAATATGGGGCATGAGGTCAATATTTTCGCTCATCATACAACGTCTGAGGACTCTCGGGTGATATCCATACCATTTATACAGACTGGTTGGCAAAAAAAACTACTCTCGCAGCAACGACAGCAGGGATTGTTTGACTTATATTCTGCTGCATTGTGGAGGGTGATTGAACATCCTTTATTTGATCAGGCTGATATTGTTCATCTTCATTGCATTAATGGCGGGTATTTTTCTTTTTTACTGTTACCTTTTGTGACTTCCAAGCCGACGGTATGGACACTACATGATCCCTTAGCATTTACAGCAGGGTGTTTACATACAGATTTTTGTGATGGCTGGAAAAATGATTGGTGTGGTAAATGCCCCCAAGATGCGGGGAAAGTAGGTAGTGGCACGCAGCGGGAGCTGGTGCAACTGATCAAGAGTTCAATTTATAAAGTGGCGGATTTTACAGCAGTATGTCCATCGGCATGGTTGAAACAGCAGGTTGAGCAAAGCATTATGCAGGAACATGACATTAGATTGATTTATAATGGTGTTGATATAGATACTTTCAAACCTGGCAATAAAGTTGAGCTTCGCAGTAAACTGGGGCTGCCTATTGATAAAAAAATTATTATGTTTGCTGCTCATGGCGGATTGAATAATCCATTAAAGGGCGGTAATTTTTTATATGAAGCACTACAAAATCTGCATGTTCGTTATCCAGATTTGTTCTTGCTGACTATTGGTACAGTTAACAATGCTACTTTTGGCAACGTATCTGTTCCCCACTTAGATATTCCTTATATTAACAATCAGCAGTTGTTGGCAGACTACTATGGTGCAGCTGATCTGTGCGTCTCTCCCACCCTTACTGAAGTTTTTGGCCTGACAGTTTGTGAAGCCATGTCCTGTGGTACACCGGTTGTTGCCTTTGCTACAGGGGGAATTGTTGAAGTGGTGATTCATCAAGAAAACGGCTATCTAGCAGAGCGTGGGAACATCGCTGAACTGGCTCGTGGTATTGCGTATTTTCTAGATGATGCTACTTTTGTGCAGCGTGCTGGCGAAGCTGCACGCATGAGAGTTGTGCAGCATTTCAGCACCGGACGTATGGCAGATGAGTACATGACGCTATATGAAGAAATATTGAAAAAGCAAAATAGCTCTGGCAAAATATATTTTCCAATTCCTATGAAAGATAGCATACCTGGGCTGGTGGAAAAAAACAGAAGCCGTAGTTGGGATGCAGTCTGGCAAGATTTTCGTAACTTGTATCAAAAAATTGATAATGAACAAGCGAGTCAACGGTCAGTATTTACTGATCAGTTTTTCAGTTATAGTCTTACTATCATTAACCCGGTTTCTGAAAGCCATGTATTGTGGGCAATCATTGCGGAGTGGCGGAGCTACCGCCAGATACCAGAGCGCTGCGGTGGTTTACCAGCTGAGGAATTAGGGGCTCTTATCGATTTTTCCTCCACTCTGCGGGATAAGTTGTATGAATATTTTATGATGGCGCCTAGCGCTGAATTAATACATTTAGATTTGGATACACAGGATCATCTATGCAGTTTATGCCAGCAAATATTTTTCAATGACTCTTTACCCATCCAATCACAGGCAGATAAGCAATTAAATAAGCAAAAGATAAGTGATAATTCCATAGATGGAAATGAGTTTGCCAAATATTTAAGATTCATGCTCATCAGCATGTACCATCCGTTGGCCGCCGGTGATTTTGATATTCATGCTACTGAACTGTGGAAGGATCCAATCATTCCAGTATACTGTAAGGTTATTATCACTCTTTGGATGATAAATACTCCTTCTTACAGTATTGAAGAAGGGCATCGGCAAAGAGTTTTAACATATGCTTCCGACTTGTGTCAGATTGACATGCCTAGCAATTTCTTTATTCCTGTGGTCAATGAATTTGTCAAGGCCTTTTGGCGTATTTCCTATGCTGGCGGCAACAATTTACCAGCCTTGACTGTTCTTGGTGATTTTATTGCTTCACACATGGGGCGGTTTTTTCCCAGCTATACTACCAGCAATCCTCTGCAGGCAGACCACAACACAGATCATAAAGTGCGTGTTGGATATATCTCACGATTTTTCTACAGGCAGGCAGTCAGTTACTATATGGTCAACAGGGTCATTCATCATGACAAAGAGAAGTTTGCAGTATATACATTTGCTTTAGGGAAGGCTAATGATGAAATAACTAAAGAATTTAGTAGGCACAGTGAATATTTTAGGCAGTTTGCGAATATTGATTTTATTGAAGATATTTATGCCATTGTAGAATACATTGTCGACAACCAGCTCGATATTTTAATATATACTGATATTGGTATGGATCCCCTTACCTATATGCTGGCAGGTCTCAGGTTGGCTCCTGTACAGTGTGCCTTAGTCGGCCATGGTACAACAAGTGGTTTACCAACAATCGATTACTATATCAGCGGTGATTTTGAACCCCCTGATGCTGAAGATCATTATCGAGAAAAATTGATAAGGCTACCTAATTTGGGCGCTGCCCAGTTTCCGCCACCTTTTGACCAGGTTATTCCCATCACTCGTAAGGATTGGAAGATACCTGATGAAGCTGTAGTGTTTGTTTCTTGTGCCAATGGCATTAAGCATAGTCAGTCGAGAGATGAACTTTTGGTAGATATACTCAGAAAAGCTCCGAATGCCTGTATTTTGCTGAAACCATGTCATGTCTCCAATATGGATCATCGGCTAGGGGAACGAATCATGGCCGCCGCTAGAAATGCAGGTGTTGAGAATCGATTGTTTATTGTGCCTCCCTTAGGTAGGATAGACGCTTTGCTGGCCATTGCTGATATTCAACTAGATACCTATCCTTATGGCGGCTGGACGACGAATATGGAGGCCCTGTATATGGGATTACCGATTGTCACTCAGGAAGGTAATATGGCCCGCAGTCGTTGGGGGGCACATATGCTAAAGGCACTTGGTATACATGAGGGGATTGCTACTAATGAAAGCGAGTATGTTGATTGGGCGGTGCGGTTTGCTCAGGATCGGGAACTCAGGTGGCAGGTAAAGAACAGGATCATTGAGCAGGTTAGATCTGTTTTGTTTAATGGCCCTGCTGCACAACAGTCTTATGAGGATGCCTTGTTAGAAATAATAAAAAGTATGCCTATAAAAGGAGGTAAGATGTAATGTCCGAACAGGAAAAATTGTGGCAACCGCCTGTTCCCCCTGTGAAAAATGAAAATGAAGATATGATGAAACAAATGGCCGCTCGTCTGGGGAATATAAAAAGGGCTGATTCAATTAAACCAAGGATTACGATGGAGATACTGGAAAAGTTATTGGGTGAGGATAACCTTGCCGGCCAGGATGGGGAACAAAAATATTATATACTTCCTGATCAGGAAGCATTGGAAAAACTATTGGACAATTTGCCAAGTGCTGTAACAGGCGAATACAGTCAAAGTCAATGGTGGAAACAGACAGATGTACAGGTAGGTAGTGAGCAGGATTCTTTATTGGCTCAAATGGCAGAGCGTATTCAGAGTGTTGAAGAAAGACTACAGCAGATTGAGAATATAGTAAAGGCAACAATACAAACTAGTGTTAAGTAGAAGTAATGAAGAAATAATAAGAAAGAGCAGACCACAACGGTCTGCTCTTTTCTTAGCATTATACACAAAAGTCAACACATCCGCCAATTTGACGACTGGGGTCAAAAATTCCTTTAACTGTGAAGGATGAAAAACCGTTGGCTACAGCATTGTCATTTAATTCGAAAGGACGTATGCCTTCGACCCATAGGTTTTCAGTTCTCCACAATTTATCAATCACTTTACCTGTAATAGTGATTTGATTTGGGGTAGTTGCAACGGCGTTGAACTGGGCTAGAATACATGAACCGTCAATTGTTGTTATTTCATCTCTTAACTCAAGTGGTCCGAGTTGTGTACATTCAGGGAAACGGAAGAATTTAATAGATGGGAACGGTACAGTAAAGTTTGGCAGAGGTATTATGAGGGGGTTTTGGCCAGGAGAACAAGGTCCAATGACAACTAATCCAATAGATACAGTTATGCTATTACAACCTGGATCTATTATCTCATCGGCGCACCACAGGACAACCTGGAAATGTTCACCTACAGTAAGTGTTGGGAAATTGAACTCTCCATTGCATTGTACACGGCAGCGTCCCACTGGAGGATAGGCAATACATTTAGTAAACTCTCCGGAATTACCGATAAGTACGACCTCTTCAACACAAATATCATGGCACTCGCATGTTGGAGTCTTACTTATTGGGTTAGTTGTTGTACCAAGGTTGGGCCCGCATTCGGCGAAAGTTGTAAGGCAACCATTGCAGGGACAGTTAGGCTCACACTGACGGGTTAGGGAACAAAAATCGGGAATCTCAAAATATTGACTGTTTATCATAACAAAAGCCTCCCTTTTATTTTGATGATTTTGGAATAAATATTCAATACGATAAACATCCCTCCTAAGTTAATAAACAATAGTTATCTATTGTTGGTACATAAGAAAGTTATGTTCTTAATACATAGTATGATTTTTGCCGTAAGATGTGCCACTGTCCCCAAAAAAAGTAATATTTTCGAGTGGAGTTGACCTTTTAGTTATTGCTAGATAGTACCATAGGGGTTATAAAGTTTACATAATGCAGGATGGCTGACTATATCCAAGATCAGTGTGTGTATTGACTGGTGATGGATGAATATGAAGGATGCAGTTTGCCAGCAAAAATACTATAATGACTGTGCGACGTATTTATATAAACAGAAAAGGGAGGAATATATTATTAATAAGCCACAAAAGTTGCTTTTAGTAGCAGTAACATCCTTATTTCTTGGAACAGCGATCACACCTGCGTTTGCTTCCAGTTATGTACCATATTATTCAACTCGTACTACTTTTGGCACAACGTCAACAGCTAAGGTTACAACTAATTCGACAGCTTCTACGCCAATTGTTACTATTCCATCTACCAATACGACTGTCCAGACTGGTACTGTTGGTCAGGCTAGTGTTAATAATCAGTCTACTGTTAATTCAGGAACTAGCAGCAAGTTTGTACCATATGGTTATAATACCTGGACGACAACAACAACAAAGCCGGCTTCTTCATCAACGCCGACGACAACACCGACTACAACTACAACACCGACTACAACACCAGCGACTACTCCAGTTTCATCAAGCATTCCTAGTGGATTGCCGACAGCCCTTACAGCTATGGAACAGCAAATGGTGGATTTAGTTAACCAGGACCGGACTAAGCTTGGTTTGAAGCCTTTAGAAGTGGACATGCGCTTGGTTAAAATGGCTAGACTAAAGAGTCAGGATATGATTACTAATAATTATACTGACCATATTTCACCCACATATGGTTCTCCATTTGATATGATGAAAACCATGGGAATTACCTTTAACACTGCTGGTGAAAACATTGCAGGGGCGGCTACAGTGGATCGCGTCTATACTAATTTAATGAACTCAGCGGGACACCGTGCTAATATCTTAAGTTCAGCCTTTACTAAAATTGGTATTGGAATTATACAAGGTGGACCTTATGGTCTAATGGTTTCACAAGAGTTTATTGGCTAATAAACGAAAAAGTATATAGGAATACACAATTGAATGGAAAAAAGTAAGGCAGCATCGATGATGCTGCCTTACTTTTTATATATTGGTATTTATTGCAAGTGTCAATTGACTGAATAGTCATGAGCCCATACAATATAAATATAAGCATTATATCTAGCCATTAAACATGAAGGTGTCTTCTTGATCCTATTGACGCCTTACGTTATGAATAAAAAGTAAGTATTCTGTGGTAAAATAGGAATATCTTAAATATGAGGGGTAGAACAATGGGATATTTTTATTCTTTGGTAAATTATTTAAAAACTGATAAAGGTCGGCATGATTGTTTAGATTATATCAGGGCGATTGTTATTATGTTTGCAGTTATGGCTGGTATCAGAATTTTGGTAGATATTATTTTGTAATATTTTTGAATATTTTCCGTATAGATTATGTTATTGTTCTTTTAGTGTGTGATATAATGAAAAGAAAATGTTTTTACCATAGGGAGAAACTTTAATGTCGGATGTGAAACGTAAAATAGGTATAATGGGCGGCACTTTTGATCCTATTCATATTGGTCATTTGGTTACTGCTGAAGCCGTGCGTATTGAATATGGCCTTGATAAAGTACTTTTTATCCCTTCGGCTAATCCGCCTCATAAGCAACATTCCCAGGTAACACCAGCGATTCATAGGTATATTATGACAGTGATGGCTACCTATTCTAATTCTCATTTTTATGTATCGCCAATTGAAATCGAAAGGCCTGGCCTTTCTTATACTATTGATACAGTACTCGCACTCATTGAACAATATGGTGATAAGACCGAGTTTTATTTTATTACAGGTGCTGATGCTGTTCAGGATTTGCCAACATGGAGAAATATTGATCATCTTTTGGATTTATGCTATTTTATTGCAGCTACTCGTCCAGGATGTATATGTAGTCTTGATCATGTAATAAAAAACTTTGGCATGAAAGGGCGGCAACGCATTCAACGTTTACCCACTCCAGAACTAGAAATATCCTCGACAGATATACGTGAGCGGGTGCGCCAAGGACGATCAATCAAATATATTGTACCTGAAAGTGTAGAAAGTTATATTTTAAAAGAAGGCTTATATATTCGGTAAAGGCCATAGTCATTTTGAAATGGTAAATAAAGTAATGCATAAACACCATAGATTCGCAAATAATGTTAGTAGAGTCTAATATAAGAAAGGTGATTCTCTTATGGCAAAAACCCTCTATGTAGGTAATCTACCTTGGTCAACGACGGAGAGTATTCTGTCTGATACTTTTCAAGCTCATGGCAATGTACTTTCAAGTCGGATTATTACTGATAAAGAAACAGGCCGTTCGAGAGGCTTTGGTTTTGTAGAAGTCGATGACGCTGACGTTGAAAAAATAGTTGCTGCCATGAATGATACGGATTTTGGCGGACGGCAGATTGTAGTCAATGAGGCTAAACCGCGAGAACAATAATTGAAAAAAAAGAAGCCTTCTCTAGAGGAGGCTTCTTTCTAATAGCAGGAAAAGAATATAATTTGACGAATTTAGTCTTATAAGCTAGTTAGCGTAAAATATAATATTGTGGTGAACAAAATGGATTATGCAGACATTATAGGTGAATTGACAAAAAGGTTATCAGCAAAGCGCTTAAGTCACTCTATTGGTGTAAGCCAGACCGCAGAATCTTTAGCAGTACGTTTTGGCTGCAATAAAGAGAAGGCTAGACTTGCAGGGCTTTTACATGACTTGGCCCGTGAGGTGCCTGTGAATGAACTCTTGCAAAGAGCACAAGCTTTTGGTATAGTGGTGTGTGATATCGAACAAGCTGAGCCTGTATTACTGCATGCGCCCCTTGCAGCGAAAATGGCCCAAGCAGAGTTTGGAATTGATGATGCGGAAATTATGCAGGCTATTATTTTACATACAACTGGTGGACTTAATATGACGCGGCTTGATAAAATTATTTATTTAGCTGATGTTATTGAACCAAGCCGCAGCTTTAAAGGCATCGACAAAATTAGGCAGGTGGCACATACTGACCTTGATGAGGCGCTGCTTTTAGCGCTGGATCAGAGCATCTGCTATATTGTAAAAAGACGCGGACTTATTCATCCTGCTACTATTGTAGCGAGGAATGAAATATTGCGGAAAGGTAGTACGTACTAGAGAGGAGGGACAAGCATGTCTAGTATGCGTCCGCAGCGCCCTCGGCGTCGCAAAATACGTTGGAAAAGACTGGTATTGTTGTTGGTTGTTTTATTTACGATTGTCACCTCCTTGTCGTGGGCGGCAGTGTATACTTATAAAAAGCTATCATCTACGCCTGCCTTTGGTACAAAAGTAGAAAATAACAAACCGTCAGAGCCAGTCAGTAAATATATAAATATACTACTCTTAGGTGTTGATGATGGAGATAACGAAAACCCAGGTGCTCCGAGGCGATCAGACACCATGATGTTGGTCAGCATTAATCCTGAAGATGGAAAAATCCATCTCGTATCGATTCCTCGGGATACTAAAGTTACTATTCCGGGACACAAGGGCTCTGAAAAAATAACTCATGCCTTTTTTTACGGCGGAACAGAACTTGCTATCCGTACTGTAGAAGATCTGCTGGAACTCCATATTCATCATTCAGTAGTTATTAACTGGCAGGCCTTTATTAAGACGGTTGATATGCTAGGTGGGGTTGATTTATATGTGGAAAATAATATGCATTATGAGGACCCTTATGCCAATTTAGTAATTCATCTTACTAAAGGATATCAGCATTTAGATGGTAGCCATGCAGGTCAGTATGTACGGTTTCGGAGCGATGAGCTTGGTGATATAGGCCGTGTTCAGCGTCAGCAACGGTTTTTAAAAGCATTGACAGAACAAACTTTACAAGTTGGTAATCTCTTAAAACTGCCAGTGGTTATTAGTCAAATTGACCAATATATAACAACTGATATCACTGGATTTAAGATGATTAAATTGGCGAATAGTTTGAAAAAATTTAAATCAGGAGATCTGTCTACCGAAATGTTACCAGGGAATTTTGCCACCATAGGTGGTGTAAGTTACTGGGTACATAATAAAGAACAGACGAAGCTGATGGTGGAACGGATGTTCTTAAGTGATAATACTAAAATGAGCGGCATATTTATTCCATAGCTGCTAAATAATGCAGAAATGGGGCAAAATAATAAAAAAGTGGAAAAACTAGGAGGATTTTATGAGTGATATATCTAAAAATATAGCCGAAAAGATTGTGGTTGCTGCCGAGGATAAGAAAGCTAGAGATGTTCGAGTTCTGGATGTGGAAGGTATCTCCACGGTTACGGATTGTTTTGTTATCTGCAGTGCAAATTCCGACACACAAGTAAAGGCTATTGCTGATAATATTGAAAAAGAATTAGACAAGGAAGGCATAAAAATACTTCACAAAGAAGGATATCGTGAGGGTCGATGGATATTAATGGACTACGGTACTTGTGTTACACATGTCTTTGTTGAAGAAGAGAGAGAATTTTATAATTTGGAACGCTTATGGGGCACTGATCAACCTGTACATGAGGAAGATTAATAAATGGAAAAAAACAACAAACTAACTCCTGGCACTGTGGTAACATTAAAAGTAGTCAGGGCAAGTGAATTCGGTGTATTTTTTGATGCCGGTACAGGCAATACCAATGATGATATTCTATTACATAAACAGCAACAAACTCGGGATGATGTGGCAATTGGGGATGAAGTTAAAGTCTACTTGTATCTTGATCCTAAAGGTCGCCTTACAGCGAGTATGCGTCTGCCGAAAATGCAAATTGGGCAGGTGGCCAGAGTTGAGGTAATCAATACTACGAAAGATGGGGCTTTTGTGGATATTGGTGCTGAACGCGGGGTATTTATGCCTTTTGCTGGTATGCGGGGTAACTTGAAGCGCGGTGATAAAGTATGGGTCAAATTATATACTGACAAATCTGGACGGAATGCTGTTACCATGGAAGTGGAAGATGAGCTGAGGCGTGCTGCTGTACCTGCAGTTAATGCTCAAATAGGTGATATGGTGACAGGATCATTGTATAACTTTAACGACGAGGGAGCCTTTTTATTTACAAAAGAGCGTTATATTGCTTTTCTGCATAATAGCGAATTCATAGTGCGCCCTAAGGTTGGGGAAGAAATTACTGCTCGTATTACTCATGTTCGCGAAGATGGACGGATCAATGTTTCCATGCGGCCACTCAAACAAGAAGCTATAGATGCTGATGCTGAAAACATTCTCTCACTTTTATATTCTCGTAACGGAAAAATGCCATATGGTGATAATACGGCACCAGAAATCATTAAAGAAAGATTTAAGATAAGTAAATCTGCCTTTAAGCGGGCTTTGGGGCAATTGATGAAAACAGGATATGTAGAGCAACGTGAAGGATGGACATATCTTTCGGAATCAGAAAGTAAAAAACTTTCCGATTCCAAGTAAGGGCAACTAAGGCTTCAGCCAGCGCTGAGGCTTGGCGGAAGCCAAGTTTTCTTTATAGAGAACCAAGAGGAAAAATAGAGGGTGCTGTGGCCATTATATGCTAAATAAGACTTATTGCTTAAATTCGGCAATAAGTCTTTATTATTTTAGTAAGGGACTATATAAAATGTTCTTTAGTAAAGAAGGATTTATGTGTTTTTTAGAGAATTTAAAAAATTAGCAGATCCTTGTCGATATGACTAATAAAGGATACAGGTAGTCGCAAGTCATTGCAGTAGATAAATATAAAAAACTGGAGGCATTTATATGAATGATGCTGTTACAGGTAAAAAAGGAATTTTATTAGAATCAGGTACAAATGAATTTGAAATTGTTGAATTTGCTGTTGGTAACGTAAATTATGGGATTAATGTAGCTAAAGTAAGAGAAGTCATTAATCTTGTCCCTATTACAAAAATGCCAAACTCCCATCCTTATGTTGATGGCGTATTTACACTGCGTGGACGTTTGATGCCGCTGATTAATTTGCCCAGATGTTTGGGCGCGGAAGACAATGGATCAACTGCAAACAATATCATTGTCAGCGAATTAAATAATTATTTTGTAGGCTTTTTAGTAAACGAAGTTTCCCGAATACATAGAATATCATGGACAGCCATGGAGCCAGCTCCTAATATTAGCGATTCTGATATGATTGTCGGTATTATAAAAATGGCGGAAAAATTAGTACTTTTATTAGATTTTGAAAAAATTGTAGCTGAAATTAATCCTGAGATAAATGTTAAGTTGACGAACGTTCCTAGAAGTAGTGACGATGTAAAAGCTAAGCGGAAAACCAAAAAAATAATGATAGCCGAAGATTCTCATATGCTACGAGACTTACTTGTTGATACACTTCACGAAGCTGGTTATCTCAATGTAATTGCTTATAATGATGGTAAAGCCGCTTGGGATGCTTTAAAAATATTATCAAAGTCGGAATCTCCCCTTGATGAAAAAATAAGTATACTGATTACTGACATTGAGATGCCACAAATGGATGGGCATCATTTGCTAAAACTTATAAGAGAAGATCAAGTAATGAATAAACTACCTGTGGTAATTTTCTCATCATTGATTAACGAGGAAATGCGCCGCAAAGGGGAAGCCGTTGGTGCTGATGGTCAAGTATCCAAACCGGAAATTGCTCAATTGATTGATTTGATTGATACAAAAAGTTTATAGAAAAATATTTAATTATGAATGATCTCGTTGACATTATGTATAGAGATATGGTATTATAGTTCATGTTGGTAGTAAAAATTGCTGTAAGTGATATTGCTACATAACATTTAATAGTGTGGGGGTATAGCTCAGCTGGGAGAGCGCTTGAATGGCATTCAAGAGGTCAGCGGTTCGATCCCGCTTATCTCCACCAGTA
>JAGFZX010000073.1 GCA_017889585.1 Bacillota bacterium | reverse complement strand
CCAGTAGCAGAAATTAGCACCAGCAAGGCGCCTAGATGTTGTTGATTCAACTAATCATCTCCTTCATTATCTAGTATATGCAGATTTAGCGAGTCCTGCAAGTTCTCTTTAGGTCATCAGAAATTATAACAATTTCCGACGGAATCAGAAAGCGTCATACTTTCTGATTCCAAGTAAGGGTAACTAAGGCTTCAGCCTGCGCTGGGGCCTAGCAGAAGCCAAGTTTTCTTTATATAAATCGGGAAAAATGGTAATATTAATAATTGGCTAATTGCATGCTAATGTGATATAATGAAGAACAATCATAAATGGGAAAGTTGTAAACGTTGAAGCGTACGTAGACAAAATTTCCTGGGAAATGTCATACATTGCCAAATCGGGGGCGTAAAGGTTTCGACAGGGGTGGTCGTGGCATAGGTAGCGAGCCGGGATTCCATCAGCCCGTCAATACGGTGGGACAATATAAATGCAAACAACGAATACGCTTTAGCAGCTTAATGCTAACGTTCTACCATCTCCCCGCCTGCGGAGAAGGATAGGACGTCACGAAGCAGGATACCTGAGGTCTTATTCTCCGCGGACCAACTGGGAAATTTTAAAGAGATAGCAACAGTGAAGCCTGTCTGTGGGCGTCACTGGAGCGAAATTTAAATTGCAGAATGCGCTCGGAGAAACCTATGTAGTGATGCCTTTGGACAGGAGTTCGATTCTCCTCGCCTCCACCATCTAAATCCGGATTTTTTTACAGATATAGTAAATTGGGAAGCCGCGATTCTTCTGCCTTTGTGGGCAGTGATTGTGGCTTTTTTTGTTGTTTTGACTGAAATTTTCGCCTCCACCACACAAAGGCAATATTTAATAAATAAGAGCATCTATTTGTTACATTAGGCTAAATCTTTCGCTTAATAAAACGATGGTCTTGCTCAATAATATTATTCAAATATTTAACTTTCCGCAGTGTTGCTTTTACTGATATGATACCACCATAGATCAATTCATAAATCGCTACTTCAGTTGCTGCGTATTTGTCGGTTGTGATTACTCTCGGTTGCTGACTATGCCTAGTTTTTAAGGCTTCTTTGAAGAATTTCTTTGCTGCATCTTTGTCACGAAAATCAGATACAAAGAAGTCAATAGTGCTTCCCTCTGAGTCAACTGCTCTATATAAATAAGCGTTTTTTTCCTTAATTTTTAAATACGTTTCATCCACGCGCCACGAATCATTCGTCGCTTTAATATATTTTCTGATCTTCTCATTTATAATTGGTGTGTATTGATGTATCCATCTCATTATCGTCGTATGAGCTAACTGCAATCCTCTTTCACACATCATTTCCACTATCATTCTGTAACTTAATGGATATTTTAAATACCATCGAACACATAATATTATAAATTCATACTGAAAATGTTTCCATTTAAATAGCTTTTCTGACATAAGTTCTTACCCTCATATTCGAAGTTTTGGGTAAGATTATAACATAGCTTTGATTTTTGCACCAGAACCCTTCTTTCTACAGTATCTGGTTTTACTGAAAAATCAGATACTGTAATTATTTCTGAAATTGGTATAAACATGTCTGCTTTTAAAGATGCAAAACATTTGTGTTCATGGGCAGGTCTAGCGCCTCAGAATAATGAAAGTGCTGGTAAAAAGAAAAGTGTACGCATAAGTCGTGCTGGTGTTTACATTAAGCCACTGCTTGTTCAATGCGCAAATGCTGCTATCAGGGATAAATCTCGCCCCTATTTCTATCTATCATCGTTATCAAGTTATTAAAAAGCGTAGGGGCCACAAGAGAGTGATTATTGCCATTGCAAGAATGGTTCTGACTTGTACCTACAATATGCTCCTTAAAAACGAAGCGTTTGATAATTCAAGGTATGATAATTATTTGACAAGGAATAATAGCACCAAAAGTAATCATCTAAATCATCCAACAGCGAGCATTGATATTGCTATACTTTATCTTCAGTCACAAGGATTTGTTGTAACAAAACTTATGCAGGGGAATGGATCACCATAAAGCTAATGACATACAGTCGTTAAATCTCACTGAGCCATTTTTTTTACGATAAAAATCTGGTTTCTATTTGTGTGCGTAAATTCCAGCTTTTTCTTTCAAGTTAATAAATGATGTGATATTCTTTTTACCTCAACTTTTAAGTTTAGGGTAATGATTATATCACGGCTTTATTTTTTGTACCAGAATCGAATTTTAGGGTCAGCCTTGAGTTACAATAAATTGATTTATAGTGAATGATCTGCTAAGCTGATATAAGTAAATTAGCGGGTGTGGATAATAGAAAGAAAACCAAGAGTGCAATACAAATGTGCAGCCTCTAGCTACAGTCGTTGAAGAAAGTCGCAATTGTCTTATTTCATCATACAGTTCCGAATTTTACAATCCTATTGATTGAAACTATATCATAATAACATCATAGACTTGATACAAAAACTTTATAACCAGAAAATTGGAGAGGGGTGGGATTTTGCTAGTCGGGAGCGGGTACTCCAAAAGAAAGCAGCAGTAATGAGGCATATCAATTAATTAAAGGAGAGTGTACATTTATGAAAAGAATGAAATTCTGGATGGTTGTAATTGCAATTTTTAGTGCGTTTATGTCTTTGACTGTTATTGGTTATGCAGGCGAGAAAGATCAAGACGTTAAAGAATTTATTTCAGTCGGTGATATGGCTAAAGGTTTCAGCGAGAATATGGTTCCGCAAAATGCGGATTATGTGGGCAAAGAGTTCAAGCTGTATTTTGAAGATGGGCTGGTAATAAACCATAAGGTCTTAGATAAGGATACTCTTTCATGGGAAATAGTTGAAGGAAAAGGCAAAGGGGAAAAAAATTCTTGCAGCTATTACTCAGTTTCACCTAAAGAGGGCATTTATGTGTTTAGTTTTGTCAATGCCTATGGTGACGCAAAAGTTGTCAATATGTTAATCAATACCAACAATGGTGCCGCCTTGGTACAGGAAGGATATCTACCAAGCGAAAAAGATGCGTCAATTCCTTTGTGGAAAAGAGCGCAGGGTAAGATGCCGATGACTTCAGTTAAGGTAGAATATGCTAACGCTTCATATGAAAAACCATTAACAAAAGACTCACCCAAAATTGAGAGAACAACAGATTTGATTGGTCACCGTGTGCAGTTTACTTATAGCTCCAATGATGCCTATGAACATATTTATCTGAATGATCACAGTTATGTCTGGAATTGCATTAGTGGTAACGAGAAAGGTAATGCCGATACTGAAGTTTGTCAATACTTCAAAGTTGACAACAACCTATATCTCTTTTCCTGGCAGGAAAAGGCTGTTCCAACAATTGGTTATGTTGTTGAGAACTTTGATGTGAAGAGATCGTTCGGTGCAATTTATGGTTATGATGGATTTGATTTTGGAAAGGTAATCGATATACCAGTTGGTTCATATTTGAAAGAACTAAATGTTACAAAATACGATTATAGTCTTGTTAAAGAATAACAGCCTTAGAACAATGACTTGGGCCTCTGAGAGGTTGATTACCTCTCAGAGACTGAGTCGCATTAGTGATTTATCTCTGTTTTATTGTAATTTTTGCACAGTTAATTGAGTCTTTATCAGCGTGTAATGAAGGTGTTGTCTGTCATTACTTCCAGTGCGGAAATCGTGAATCAGCGGTGCTAGGGCTTCCTTTACAGGTTGGATTATGGCGAACTCGTAAATGTTTCCCCAGGCGTGATTATCAAATAAATGCCAGGTAATACTGCTAAGGAGCATGAATTACCCAAAAATAATTGATTATAACAAGATCCCTCTTTGTACCAAAGATTTCCTAGATTTAGCTGCTAGTCTTTGACGGAAGAGGGAATTCTTAAAATTGACTGAACTTGTAAGAAATCATCGATACGATATAATCAGCGATTGTTGCTAGCACTGAAATTGGTTGACGATTCGACAAATTATGATATAATGCCCTTAAAAGATATTACTATTGAAGCAATTTTAATCCATTTGTATAAGATTGTATAAAGTAAAGGAGAGCTGTATTGTTGTGAATGGGTATAACGTTGCAATTAACGGTGAGATGTTTCCCGTCCAGCCTGGTTTTGAAGCGGCTGTGAATTCATATGTGGAAAAGATTGTCGAATGGAATCCTATAACGCAAAATGCAGCGATCTTTTATCAGTTTACGACGAAGCAGATGGAAGGGCAATACATCCAAATTCTGCCTGATGGATGCATGGATATGCTATTTTGTTGCTCAGCTGAAAAACCAGCGGCAATTATTTACGGCAAGAAAGTCAGCAGTAAATCGATTGCATTAGAACGAGGGTGTACTTATTTTGGGTTTCGCCCCATGTCTGTGGATGGATTAAAACAAAATGCTTTTTCGATGAAAGAAATTGTAAATGACGAAATCTCTTTTTCCGAGGTATTTTCTGATAATGGACTTATTGAAAGATTGACTCAGGCGGCAATTTTTGAAAAAAGAATCAATGAGTTTAAGCAGTATTTAAAGAATCATTTCGTTGATCAGGATTTTAAAATGAATTTAAGCTACTATTGTTTTTTGCAAATCTGTAGGTCCCAAGGAAACATTAAAATTGAGCAAATTGCTCGCAATTCGGGCTATTCAGAGCGGTATTTGCGGAAAAAATATGAGGAAATATATGGAATATCCCCGAAAAAATTCGCTCAAATCGTCATGTTTCAAGGCTCATTGAATAAGATCATTAAAAATAATATTTCAAAAATGGATATCGTATATGAGAATGGCTATTATGATCAGTCACATCTGATTCATCAATTTAAGAAATTTACTACTACTGCGCCAACTGAATTTATTAGGTTAATTGATAGAATGTCTTGTTAATAAAGTTGATATATTCTATTACAATGGCTTGCTTGGCAAAGCATTCGTGAGTGTTTCGTGCTTGGGGATGCTTTTTTGTGTGCCCCAAATTACAAGCCCAAAGATCCCGTGGGTGGCGATGGTCTAACCGTGCTAAAGGAAAGGGCAGGTTAAAATGGCATCCATTATAATAAGTAAGGATAAAATTCTGAAAAGTATGGGGGGAAAAAGGATGTCTGAAGAATTATATGATCTGTTGCAGGCGTTTAACAAGATTGCCCCTTTAATCCAACAACTTTTCCCTGACCCGGTGAATTTTGCAATAGCAGATCGGGAAAAGTTTATCGGCCATGTACCTCATCCTAAAATGCCGATGAAAGTAATAGTGGGAGCATCACTAAATGAAGGGGAGCCGTTGCAGAAGTCAATCCAACACAACAAAAACATATTAGCGGTAGTACCGCAAGAACTATTTGGTTTTCCTTGTAAGGCGTTAAGTATACCGCTAACAAATAATAAAGGCGATGTTATTGGGGCGATGGCGTCAGGGTTAAACCTGCAGCGGCAAAAGGAACTTGCCGAAGTCTCCCAAAACCTTTCTGTCGCCTTAGGGCAAATGGCCCAGGCTATTACCCAGGTTACTACGGGGGTCCAAGAAATTGCGGATTACAGCAAACAAAATTTAGATAAAGTGAATCAGACAAAAGCTGAGACAGAAGATACGGACAATGTGCTTAGTTTTATTCGAACTGTGGCTGGTCAAACCAATCTATTAGGACTTAATGCGGCCATAGAGGCCGCTAGAGCAGGGGAACACGGTCGCGGTTTTTCTGTTGTAGCAGAGGAAATAAGGAAATTGTCCATGTCCAGTACCGAAAGCATCAAGCGGATTGAAGATACGATGAAAAATATTCGAAAAGATATTGTTCATGTTGCGGAAGGTATAACGAAAGAAAGTAATGTACTACAAGAGCAAGCATCGGCATTAGAAGAAATTAATGCTGCAGTGGAAGAATTAAATGCCACTGCTAATTTATTAGCTGGTATTGCCAAAGCCATGTAACAATAAGAATCATTGGGCTTATACCAATAACCATATTACGCAGAACATCTGCAGCCGGATTAGTTCGGCTGCAGATGTTCTTTTTATTTGACGTTGCATGAGTTGATTGATTTTTATAATCTGACTGTTCCGATTTTTACAAGTTATCAATAGTGTTTTAAATTATACTTTATTACAAGAGACGGATAGAGGTGGTGTGAATATTTTCTGAACAAAGAATATTATAGAAAGAGGGGGACGGTTCATGTTAGTTTTCGAAATTCCTAGTAGAGTTATTTTTGGTCAATCAGCTGCCAGTCAAATTGGTAGCATTGTCCGTACATTCAATGCCCAAGCTGCTCTAATCATTTGTGATCAAGGAGTTAAGGCGGCAGGTATTATGCGACCAATTTTCTTGTCTCTACAAGAAGCGAAAATTGCAGTAAGTGTATTTGATCAAGTGACTGCTAATCCATCTGATTCATTGATCGCTGAGGCGGCTGAATATGCAAAAAACTTGTCGGTGGACATTGTAATCGCGGTGGGCGGCGGCAGCTCGTTGGACGCTGCAAAAGCTATTAATATTTTATTGACAAATGATGGTCCGATCCAGATATATGAAGGAATGGATCAGGTGAAGCATCAGACACTGCCGTTGATAGCAATTCCAACAACGTCAGGAACAGGAAGCGAAGTGACAAGCTTTTCAATCATAACCGACAGTTTAAATAAGCGAAAAATGGTCATTGGGGGCAAATTTGTCGGGGCGACGATTGCGTTGCTTGATCCAGAGTTAACTGTAAAACTGCCGCCTGCGATTACCGCTGCTACTGGGATGGATGCAATGACTCATGCAATTGAAGCCCATTTTTCTTCGAATGCAAGTATAATGTCGGACGTAAATGCATTAAAAGCAATTGAACTCTTATATGAAAACTTGGAGATTGCGGTGAAAAATGGGGATGATATTGAAGCAAGAGAAGCTGTGATGCTGGGAAGTATGCTAGCGGGATTTGCGTTTAATTCGGCGGTGTTAGGATTGGCGCATGCAATTGCCCATCCATTAGGGGCACTCTATAATATCCCACATGGCGTTGCCAATGCCATGGTGTTACCGTATGTTGTCGCATTCAATGGACAAGGAAATGGGATAAAAATTACCAATATAGGAAAAGCGATGGGCTTAGCCGATGGAGAGATGACGGCTGATCAGGTAGCAAAGAAAATAGCCGAGTTAAATACTAGAATCAGTATTCCGAAATTAAGGAAGTATATCCAGAAATCAGACTTCTCGTCTATTGTCAGTGAGGCTCTAGTCGAACCTAGTTTGCTCACAAACCCAAGAAAAGTTGAAGCCCAGGACATTCAGGCTATATTAGAAAATGCGTTTTAGACCAGTTGTTTTAGCGGTGATAAAGGCTAAAAAATATGATAATGGAGGAAATAACATGGAAATACTTAATGAAATGATGAAAAAATCTCGTATTGCACAACAGGAATTGGAAAAATACTCGCAGTCACAAGTCGATGCGTTGCTGAAGGCAATAGCCAAAGCGGTCTATGATAATGCGGATGTGTTAGCAAAAGAAGCTGTTGAAGAAACGGGCATGGGCGTATACGAAGACAAAATCATTAAAAATATAAATACTGCAATGGGTATATGGAATAGCCTAAAAGATAAAAAATCAGTCGGGATCATTAAACGCGAACCAGAAAAAGGATTAGTATACATAGCAAAACCTAAAGGAGTTGTTGGGGCAGTAAGTCCAACTACCAACCCTGTTATCACTCCAATGGGTAATGCTATGTTTGCAATTAAAGGAAGAAATTCAATTATTATTGCGCCGCATCCAAGGGCGGTAAAAGTCTCAATCCATACAGTTAGATTAATGAATGATGCCATTAGAAAACTTGGGGGACCTGAGAATTTGATCCAATTGATGGATCAACCATCGATGGAATTAACGCAAGGCTTGATGAAGGCATGCGATGTTATCGTCGCAACAGGCGGCATGGGGTTAGTTAAGGCTGCTTATGCCAGTGGAAAACCAGCTTATGGTGTTGGGGCAGGAAATGTACAGGTCATTATCGATCGCGACTATGATGTCGAGCAGGCTGCTAAAGACATTATTATGGGGAGAAAGTTCGATAATGGGGTTATCTGTGCAGGGGAACAGTCAATAATTGCTCCTATTGAACAGCATGCCCAAGTTATGGCCGCATTTGTAAAAAACGGGGCCTATTATGTGGAAGATGAAACGACCGTTGAAAAATTTAGAAATGTTCTATTTAAAGAAGGAGCTATTAACAGTGAAATTGTCGGACAATCTGTTCGCTACATTGCCGATAAAGCAGGGGTAGAAGTTCCGGAAGGTACGCAGGTCGTAATTTTAAAAGGCAAAGGCAAAGGTCAAGCAGACATCTTGTGCAAAGAAAAAATGTGTCCATTTTTGGTTACTTTAACCTACGATACATTTGAAGAAGCCATTGATATCGCTAAAGCCAATCTGTTGTATGAAGGAGCCGGACATTCGGTCGCTATTCACTCGAACAATGATGAACACATTGAAATGGTGGGAGTCGCGTTGCCAGTAGGCAGAATTGCTGTCAATTATCCATCCATTTTTGTGAATGGAGCTCCAATCAATGGATTCAATCCAACGACAACACTCGGTTGTGGGTCATGGGGAAATAACAGTATTTCAGAAAATCTAACCTATGAGCATCTGCTTAATATTTCTCGAGTTGGTTATCCAATCAAAGATGCAAAATACCATAATCCAGAAGAATTATTTGCATAGTATAGAGTAAGGCATGCACAAGAAAAGATTTTTGACGTAATTTCACAAGCTTAATAAGGACTAAGGTGCTTTTCCAGTGGCTTGAATAGTAGATGAAAACAGAGCGGGGAGAGAATTCATGGTTATTAAAGATTTCGAAGGCTTAATCGAAAAGGTTAAGGGGTTTGATAAAAAGAAACGAATGGCCGTAGTTGTTGCTGAGGATGAACATACACTAGAGGCGGTAATTAAAGCCCAAGTGGCGAATATTGCTAATGCAGTATTGATTGGAAATGCTGAGAAAATTCGGCAGATCTTGGTCGAGATGAATCAATCCTTCGATGATGAATGTATCATTGATGCAGAAAACGATAGAGCTGCCGCCTACAAAGCGGTGGATCTTGTGAATGAAGGCAGAATTGATTTCATTATGAAAGGGAAGATTCAAACCGCAGATTTACTTAGTGCCGTAGTGGATAAAGAAAGAGGAATCAGAACAACAAAAATCATGTCTCATGTTGTCCTCAATGAAGTACCAAGTTATCACAAGCTTTTGCTTACCACCGATGGCGGCATGATGATGTATCCTGATGTTAAACAGAAACAGGAAATTCTCAAAAATGCGGTGGATGCATTGCTGGCACTTGGTTATGAGAACCCTAAAGTTGCCGTACTGGCCGCAGTGGAACAAGTGAATTCAAAGATGCCGGAAACCCAGGATGCAGTTAAATTGAAGGAACTTAACCAGGCAGGAGTGATTGATAATTGCATTGTAGAGGGACCGATTTCTTACGATCTGGCCTTAAGCAAAGATGCGTCTTCGCTCAAAGGGTATGAAAGTCTAGTCTCTGGTGATGTTGATATACTGCTTGTACCGAACATCACGGCAGGAAATATTCTGGGAAAATGTCTCCTATGGACGGCAGGAGCAAGAATGGCAGGATTTGTATCCGGTGCCAAGGTGCCAATCGTATTGGCGTCTAGAGGTTCATCGGCGGAGGAAAAATATTTGTCATTAGTCCTCGCGGCAGCGGTAGGAGGATAGGAGATGAAAAAGGGCGACTTTGTTTGGGTGTTAACCTTATTAGCAGTAGTAGCATTCTTAGTATTGCCAATCACGCATGACGTATTCATCCAGTTTACTGCGCGGCATCCTTATTATGCTGGATTTATAAAGTTTCTTATCCTAGCGACAATGGGAGAATTGTTGGCAATACGCATTGTGAGTGGAATTTGGAAAACTCCCCCTGCTCTTGTTTATCGATCCATTATCTGGGGTTTGCTAGGCATGGGTATGGTTTTGATGTTTGAATGTTTTGCTGCTGGAACTAAGTCAGCGATGGCCAAGGGCTTATTACCTGGGAATGGTTCGCCATATGCCTTTGCATTATTTGTAAGTATTATTATGAATTCGGTTTTTGGAACTACCTTTATGGCTTTGCATAGAATTACGGATACATATTTGGATTTAAAATTTGAATATGCAAATGCGCAAGTAACATTTAAACAAGTTTTAGACAAAATTGATTGGACTGGCTTTGTTTCATTTGTAGTTTGCAGGACCATCCCGTTTTTCTGGATACCAGCCCATACCATTACTTTTTCCCTTCCACCGGAATATCGGGTTCTCATGGCGGCATTTCTTGGTATTGCCCTAGGGGGAATTCTTGGATTTGCCAAAAAGAGAGCGCCAAAGGTCCCAAGCAAAGCTATTTAGGATTTAATATTGAAGTATAACGTAGGTGTAGGAGGAAATAGGGTGAATAAAAAATTTCGGGTATTAGCGATAAATCCGGGATCAACATCGACAAAGGTTGGGGTGTATGAAAATGAGCAATGCCTTTGCGAAGAGGTGATTCGTTATCAAACGGAGGAACTTGCTCCGTTTGCCAAAGTGTATGATCAATATGATTTTCGGCTGAATGACATTAAGCAAATTCTTGATAAATGGCAGATAAAACTGAATTCTTTGGATGCGGTGGTCGGACGCGGCGGTCCTTTGAAACCGATTTCCAGCGGTACCTATGCAGTGAATGAAGTGATGCGGGAAGACTTAAAAACTGGCGTACAAACTGAACATGCATCAAATCTTGGCGGATTGTTGGCCTATGGTCTAGCCTCAACAGTCGATATTCCGTCTTTCATTGTCGATCCAGTGAGTGTAGATGAAATGGAGCCGTTAGCCAGGTTCACTGGTTTGCCGGAAGTTCGTCGGCGCAGCTTATTTCATGCCCTCAATCTTAAAGCTGTCGCTCACCGTGTAGCCAAGGATTTGAATCGTGATTATTACGACTTAAATTTGGTTATGGTTCATCTTGGGGGAGGAATATCAGTTGGGGCACAGCGAAAGGGTCGCATGATTGATGTGGCTGATCCGAATGAGACGGGTCCGTTTTCGCCAGAGCGTGCTGGTAGTTTGCCGACCAGTGCATTATTGAAAATGTGCTTTTCCGGGGAATATACAGTTGAACAGATGAAAAGGAAACTTGTGGGACAAGGCGGACTTGTCGCCCATCTTGGGATCAATGACGGTAGAGAAATTGAAAAAAGAATTGATCAAGGTGATAAGCTGGCGGCTGTTGCATTTGAGGCCATGGCCTATGGCGTGGCGAAAGAAATCGGGGCGATGTGTACTACTTTGCTTGGCGATATCGATGGCATTGTGCTTACAGGTGGCTTGGCACATTCGAAACGACTCGCAAATTGGATTCGTTCCCGAGTTGAATTTATCGCGACAGTATTAGTATATCCAGGTGAGGACGAATTACAGGCACTTGTTGAAGGAGCATTGCGGGTGTTGCGCGGTGAAGAAGAGGGTAAGGTCTATCAGTAATCATAACTAGGGATGCTTTGACAAGTCGGGTGTACATAGGGTGCATATCGGCGAATCGAGTAAAACATAAAACGATATCAAGTTAATTACGGGAGGCGAACTTAGTGAAAAAATACGTTGTATCAGCTTTGTTAGCATCAGTGGTAATTTCGTCGGGCAGCGCATTTGCAGCCCCGGTCGGTACGGTCGAGCTTGATGGGACTTTGCAGTATATTTATCGGTGGGAGAAAAACTATAATAATACGAAACCGGTGCCTTGGGTTAACGGTGGAAACAACATAGAGAAGTTTATTTTGAATGCAAAAACTGGTTTGGCAAAAAATCTGGATGCTTATGCACGATTTGGGGCTGAAAATGTTAGTAGAGCATCTATGGGTATTGATTTTTATGATGGTACAGCTGACGGTAGCAAGAAGAACGCCGCTTCGATCGACCAAGTTGGCTTGCTATATCAGAATGCTGGCTGGTCGTACAAACTTGGTCGACAGGATTCATACATTGGCGGAATCAGTGGATTATATAGCAGTATCTATTTTGTAGGGCCTCGTTCATCGGTTGATGGCGTGCATATTAGTGGTAAATCAGGCGTCACCGACATTGACTTTCAAGCTTTTCAAGAGCATTATAGTTATTTGGATGACGGAAACCGAGTCTATGCATTGCATGCTTCCTACAACCCTACCAAGGAATTGATGCTAGGAGCCACTGTGGCCAAATATGATGATCGAAATAAGGCACATTCCTACGATACCAGTACTAACAACTGGGCGGTGAATTCATCTTATACCATGGGCAAGGCAACAGTCTTTGGAGAATATGGGAAATCAAACGCCAGTACGGAGAATGTAACTTGGGCCGCAGGTTTGACTTATGTGCCTGACGCTAAGAACACCTTCAATGTTATTCATTATGATGGAGGCATGAATGGAGACTTGGGCGGCTGGCAGGTCAATGCTGCACCGTATCAACCTGGAGGTGGCGGTTTCGAGCCGGACTTCAAGGGAATGTATTACATTCTAGATCACAAAATTGACAAAAGCACCACGGCAACATTATTTTGGCGAAATATGAAAGCCCTTACGCCAAACCAAGATGGAACTATTCACAGTAATGATAATCTGCGGGTTATTGTTACTTACGCATTCTAGACCAAGTTTCGAGATCAGCTAAGAGGTCGTATATTGGAAGGAGTTTCCCAAGCGGCCTCTTTTGGCGTTGGTGATAAATTTAAGGTTCTGGTGCAAAAAACAAACCCATGATTTTTGATTATGTTGAGTAGTTGCACCAGAACTCGTCCAGAAACGCTACCTATAAAGCAGGTGGTTCTAGTGCGAAAAATTTATAAAGTCAAAAATATCCTGGATTTCACCCCAGCGTTAAGCTGAAATCCCCCAAATTTTATTAAAGAACTCAACCTCAGAGTGGCAGATTGAATTTCTTCAACCTGCCACTTATATAATCATATGCATGGCTTCAATTCCGCAATTTGTTTTCATGGCAATTTTAAATTAGTCAAACTTATAAAATGAGCCTAAAAGAAGGGGGATCACAGGGGTGTCGAATTTATAATTCATTCGTGTAATGGTATCAACTTCCTATCACAACACAGTATGTCTATGGGAACATATTAAGGGAAAAATGCCATTATACCTGATACATAGATCCTCAGTTAATCCTAAACGATATGATTAGCAATAGAATAAATAGGCTGGATTTGTAAGGTCACGGCTCGCCTCCACCAATTAAATCCCGATTACTTATGAAGCCACGAATTTCGTGGCTTTTTTGCTATATGTGGTTTTAGAAGGTCTTGGGGAGATCCACCAGCTAAAACCGGAATAGTCGTAATGATAGAAATGAATAGCGAATTCAATTGTTTCAAAATAAAGGAAAAGGAGTATTGGGTAACGAAGACCTAAAGAAAACATGGTGATGAGATTTCTTCAAGCATTCATTATGGGGTGGAGTAAAATGAAATATATAAATTTTATAATAAATGTAGATCGAGTCGTTAATAATGTTTAAGAAATCAAAGGTGTTCCTATTACTAGGTATCATAGTTTTAATTTTTTATATAGGTGGTTCAATTTTTGATAAAGAAGTATATGTAAAAGAAATCGTAAAGAGTGAGTTAAGTCCCAATGGTAAATATCAAGCCATTATTTTTATTGATGGCGGTGGTGATGCAACCGTTGA
>JAGFZX010000072.1 GCA_017889585.1 Bacillota bacterium | reverse complement strand
TTCTCCTTTGTTGTTTGTGTTTGTGGTGAATACATTTTAACAAAGTTGAAACTCTTTTTGTATGTTTTTTATTTTCACTCAATGGGTGAAATGTTATAGGCCGTTTAACACTTGATGCTATTGGTGTTGCGGCGAATTTTGGAATTTACATGAATAATCGAGGATTAGTTAGTCCAGTTAGTCTTTATATATATAAAGACTAACCATTTCAGCCATTTTCCGTACATATCCTATATTTCATGAATAGAAATAACTACAATCCATAAACTAATTTTGAGGTGATAATTATGACTGGCTCAGGTATTAAATATCCGGATGAAATTAAAGCAGATCATCAAGCTAAACTAATGTTATCAAATGAGGAGATGGATGAGGCTATCAAAGAAAATAAGAAGAAATCACTCTTACGGGATGATCCTGCAGTTACCCGAAATCAAAATGTTTACGATTCTTTATCCGAGTAAATCTAGTTTTAGATATTAATCGCTCATACCCTCTTCTTTAATCTTCAACACCCACGGTTTAACCCCATTTATATTTTTACCCCTTACGGCAAATGTTCTTTTACCGCCAACCTTTGTGATTGACATCCTGCCTACATCTGCCCACTTCGGGAATATTTTATCAGGACTAAATCCTTGCTCCTTCATGGCCTTGTTGATCTCGGTTTTTAAAATATTAATATAACCACCATCAATGTAACCCAATATTGGCATTGCACTCCTTGAAAATCTCCCATTGTTCGCCGCGATCCACCCAAGCATCCATTGCCATGCCCGCTCTGACTCGTCGGCATCGCTATTATTTATCAAATGATTTTCTATAATATACTCCGCGGTCTGCAATGCTCCAATGCTGGCAGTGGCCTTATCCTCACCATGGACATACATACTGGACAACTGATCACCCAGGGCCGTATGAGATACAGCATCGATGTGAGAATCAATTTTTTTAGGGTGCTTTTTCTTTAAAGTAAGACGCAATTTATTGTAAATATCTTTTATTTCCGCATGATTTGCAGTAATTATATTTGATAAAAATACTCTCCCTGCATGGCCATAATTACGCTCCATGACACCATATAAATAACTGGCAAAGTCTTGGTTGTTAATGAATGGTCTTCCATTAATTTCAATAATACCACCCTTACTATTATCTTTAACTATAGGTGATTCAGCATTTGTGATCATGATGGTACGCCAGGATGCGGATTGCTGGCGCCCCTTAATGGTACCGCGCTGCTTACCTCTACCTTCGGTCACCATATATATTGTTTTGTTCTCAAACTCTGCGCGCCGGTGCTCATCTAATGTTTCCAGTTCACTAATACATAACGGCAGGTCTGAGCATAGCGCTGACATTCTTTCTATACCAGTCTCGCTGGAACTGGCCAATATTTTAATCGTATCAGGCTTACCCCAAACAGATAACGCTGCATATTGTACTGCTGATTTACCGTCTCGAGAGTCACCCCAGTTATGTATGCCAAAAATCCGTTGGCCTGTTATCTTTAATAATGGAGCTGCAAATGATGCAGCCAATATAAATCTAGCCTTAGGATTTTTTCTTAATTCACTTATTGCCTGTAGCCATAATCCATGATCTCCGGCAACTGAATACCCGTCAATCACTGACTGCGGAGCAATATCATCCGTATCCAGTACATAATTGTTACTCATCCCTGGGCAAATAAACTCCGTATCATTATTACGCCATCCAAACTTACTAACACCTACTCGATCAGGTATAATCTGAGAATTGGCGACCTCTAGCTCTGATAGCCACTATGTTAAAATCTTAGCTGTGTCAGAGGTTACAACAAGCCCTGAATCAGCTAAACACATGATCTTTTTTGCATCGAATATGGTGGCTTTGGGTAATATAACATTGCGCCAATTATCCCTGTGGGTTTTGAATGATAGTGATGCCTTTTCTTGGATCGTATCAATGTTTCTGATCCGCTCATTGATGATGATAGGGGAATATGTCGCTTTGGTGTAAATTACATTACCTTGATCATTAATTTTCACAGCTGACACACCATCATTTTTAAATGACCATGAGGCATATTGGGACGGATTACCCGGTAAGACTAAGTCAATTGGTACGTCCGGCACTGATTGACTTAGCCAACGCTCTTTAGGTTGGTCACCAGTAGGAGCACTTTCAGTTTGCCCACTATCGATAATTGAAAAACCAGCTGCTTCTACTTTTTACTTTTTTAATTCTTGCGTTAATGATGATTTTTTACCACTATATCTCCCCATAAATTTATCAAAAACTAACAGTTCTTTTTTCTGCAATATAGCTAAGGCGCCTAATATTTCCGGATTATTTACGTTTTCAGGTGTTGGCGTAATAATGGTTTTTATTTTAGCTTGTAGAACCGTACCCAAGGACCAACCGCAAGGGGCTTTTATACCACACCCGCCCGATGGGCAACCTTTAAACCCAACACTAGTACGAATGTAGTCACAATTTTGAGGATTCATGTTAGTTAAGCACTCATTGATTTTTTCATCACTTATTTTAAAACTATAATTTTCCAAAAGTGACAGTATGCTATGAGCTGCCTCTATACCATCTATTGCGCGAACAATATTTGTAACGGCTGCTAATTTTTCGCCATATGATAATATTTTAAAATTTAGCTGCACCTGTTGCATGAATTGGCAGTTGGTTAACATGTGTATAGCCGGTCCATCCGTAGGCCTGCGCTCAAACGAATGAGGACGATTATCTGTATTAATAGGTTTTTCTGTGGTGATTACAGATAATAACCATGCAGGATACTCGGCGGCCACAACATCATCCGGGTGTAAACCACAATCCCAAATATATTCCCCCCGCCGGTATTATTGACGGGGCTGCTACTATATAGCCATTGTAGACTTAACGTCTAGACCATCGCCTAGCGAGTTGTTTGAGTTAGATATTATTACTCCAGCAGGGTATTTAAAAATAATATGCCGTCCACCGGATGGGGTAATAGCTTCCGTCGTTTCTGGTATAGCACCACCATGATCATTTAACAAATCTTCAAGGGAATTATGTCCATCGATACCTTTCGACTCATTAGTTCCATGTAATGGACCATCTACGTCAAGGACAAAGATCCCTGACTTTTCACCTGTTGCAATACCGATATTAGCATTGGGCCATTTAGACCACCATTCACGGATAATATCTGCGTCAATGGTGGCTTTATTTTGGGCAGGAATTTACTATTTTCGGCGAGAGGAATAACATGCCAACCCATCCCTGCATAATATAAGGCTGTTTGTCCTATTTTTGATAGTTCCATAGTATATTACCTCATCCAAATTAATTTTTTAGCAGCTCTAGTCACCCCCGTTATACCGCCACCGCGCTTGTTGTGTGGGGTCGTTTTTATCGGGCCAACTATCATCATATAACACTACATTATCCCATTCGCTACCTTGTGAGGCGTGGCAGGTTATGCAGTAAGCATATTGCAGGATAATACCTTTGAGAGCATTGCGCCGTTGTTGATCATTCTCCCAAAGTGCCAATGGATTATATTTAAGTTCTTCAAATTCAGCCTCATCCTCAAATATAGGCCTTAAGTTTAATTGGTTAGTAGTAAACATAAAGCCATCAGTTTTCCATGGCAACTTGCTTATGATTTGCTTTTCCTCTACATTGGTAACGTATTCTATTAGTCCATTTACCAGCGCTGTAGACAATTTACCATCAGCTAAAACAGTGTCCCATGCATTGCGTCTACAGATCATTTTATCCCCGACGACTGGTAAATCACCCGTGCGCCCAAAATACTGTCTAGCTTGATGATTAATTGTATTCACTGTCGCATTTCGAGCTGCAATAAATTGATCCATCCAATCAAATATCTCAAGATTGGTAAATAAATCTGTTTTTGACAAGATATTGCTATGCGGATTTGGTTTTGAATGTCGTGTTCTGACTGTGTTGAGATCATTAACTCACCACATCTTATTTGCAAATGTAAATTATTTACATTTATTCATTATATTGATATAATAAAAATCTATTTATCTTTCCAAAGGAGGTTTCTAAATGGACTTAATAAATATCGTCAATTTATTATCCAATGCTTCTCATTTTTTTCCTTGGGCTCTATTAATTATAATGACCTATGACTTATTAATAGTTGACTAATTTACGATATTTTGAATTGGCTATTCTTGTAGAGTAGCCATTTTTTTCTCATGCATTTTACACTACTTCTCAACATTTTTCAGCTTATATATTTCATCTATTTCGCCCTCATTTCGGAGCAAATTCCCCAGGGTTTTATTTCTTTTATTGTCATATTTTTGTCAAAGTTTTCTGATATAGTAATATCAAATCAAGATTGAGGAGATGAATACATATGAAAAAACTATCTTGTTTAGCACTGCTTGCCTGCTTCCTAGTAACCTTATCAGGAACTGCTTTTGCTTGGAGCGATCATTCCGAGGGCCGTCCCCAACAAAATCCTCCTAGCGTGTCTGTATGGCATGATCGCAATGACGAATTCCATGTAAAATCAACTAACTTCCGCAACCAACATGTATTTTCTGGCGTGATTCAAACTGATGGACGCTTTTACGACATTGACGACAAAAATCTGGAAAATGGTGATTTCGTCAAAGTAGATCATGACCGTAACACAATCCGCTTCCACTTCACAGGTCGCGGGATCGATGAATTTGACTTCAAAGTAAGAGGAGGAGATACCTTAACATTTGATCTCAATAAAGATGGCCATGACATGGCAAGGAAAGAAATATTCATTGGCCGACACGGCTACCATCCTAGAGATAACAACTTTACCTTAAGATAATAACGTATCATTAATCTTCTTTTCGTTAGCTCTCTTTTGGAGAGCTATTTTTTTATTCATAATAACTCCCACCTTCCCGGTTAGTATTTTTCTGAATACCTTTTTGAATTAATTCCGTAAGGTTTACACCATATTTAACCTGTAGGATCATCATGCCAGTAATGGCCTCCTGCAGTATATCAAAACATTCTAGCTTTTTATCTGTAAAATTAAGTTCCCCAATAGCTTCAATCACCTCTTGCATAATGTGATCAAGTTGTTGGTCAATATTATTCTTCCTCACATATTTCCAACACGGTTGCATATTAGCCAGTGGATTTTCACGGTATTGCTTAAGCTCTTGTATCGCCCCTAGTAATTGCGGATCATTGTCACATAGTTTTATTAGCTCTTTAATTTCCACCAGTATCACCACCCAATAATTCCTTAACTTCTAAATCACACTTACTCGCTAGGTGTTCGATTAAGCGTATGTTAGCATTTGCAAGAGGACTACGGCGAGAAGAACTTTCAGCATTACAGCAAGGTGACTTCAATACAGATAGAAATTGCATAAGAATCGAACGAGCCGCCACCTACGTTCCTGGGGAGGGAATTCAAGTAGGGTTAACTAAAACTAATAACAGTGATCGCCAGATTACTCTTCCCCTATCTGTCATGAAACTGGGAGAAAACTATAACGCAGAAATAAAGGTACTTGCTGCACGAAGAGCAAAACGGAATAAGGTTGTTCTTTTAGATGATCCTGTTGGCAATACCAAGTGGCTCTTTACTCAACCTGATGGAAGTATTGGTCATCCCCATGCGTTAAATTCATTCTTAAGAAAGTTTTGCGAAGAACATAGACTAGTTAACCCTTTTTTTCATGTAAAAGGAAGACATTAAGCGTTATATGCCCGTCAACCTATTCACCATATTTACAGGAATATTGCTTTTGGAGATAGGTAGCACATTCCAGTGGTTTGTTGTTAAAGAAACTGCATTCCCCTTCCAGAACTTTTCCAACCTTTATAGCTTAGACCCAATTATTGCAATGTGGCTCATGAAATTTTTATATGGGAATTTTGGGCTATACTTAGGGGTTAATGTAATAATGAACGTAGTCTTTGTTTATGGCGCACTAGATTACTTTTACCAAAGCAGGGGGATATTTCAATTTATAGGAATAACACCATTTCTTTCATTTTTAATAGTGACTGTGCGTGTTATTTTGCTTTATGGCTATCAAATGTGGCAAGAGGGAATATTCGCTAAGTCTGAGAGAACTAGCTTTTCTATGAACCTCCAGCCTGCGATATCCAAGCCATTACAGGATAAAAAGGAAAACAATTCGCAGAACGATTCAAAATGTGGACGATGATGGTAGATAAGCAATGATGGTAAAAACCTTGAATTCTTCGCTTTAATCACTAATCAATTGAAATAGATAATATCTTTCCCAATCAAATTGTCTGGTCGCTATCCCTAGCCATTCGGCAGCATGACTAAGGGGGCAATAGCTACTAGTAGCTTTACAATTGCAGGTCTACTAGGAGTAATTACAGCGACAGGAGCATCAATATCTTCGGTTGTAGGTGTAGGTGCAGGTGCTTATGATCATGCCAATAAATAATAAATGAAGTAGTCGCTGCTGGAACTACTGCTGGATAATTTATTCCCGTTATTGAAACTGTATTTGGTGCCATTAGCGGTAGAGTAATAGGTTTTATATTTAGAGACTGAACTATATTTCCAAAGGGGCTGTCGCACTAGTGCGACAGCCCCTTGAGTCTTTTTACAGAATCAGAAAGTATAACACTTTCTCTCTAACTCCAACTGTGAATGGCATTACTTGCAAACAAACTACCTCCATCATTTCCATAGGAAAAACCAATATTCGAAGATTGACTAACAGGGTACATAGATAGATACAAGTCCTTAAAACTAGCGATAATGGGGGCATTAGATGCTGCTGGTGTAATGAGGGTGGTTTTTTTATTGTTAATAAGCATCGTGATTGAATGTAGGGAGTAATTTTTTAACAAAATACTATCGCCATGGGTATTCATAAGTAGGTCACTGCCTTGCCAAGAAAATGCGATGTCCTTTGCTGTGATGGTTTTGTCAAAAGCAAGGATGTCGTCATTACTAAAATCAGTGATAATGTCATTACCAAAAATTGAGGAAAAATAAAAGGTGTCTGATCCATTGCCGCCAATGAGGGTATCATTACCTTCCTTACCATTGATAGAGTCGTTTCCTGCACCGCCGTCTAAGATATTATCAAGGCTATTACCAATAAGAGTGTCATTACTACTGTTACCTTTTACTTGCTCTATGTCGGTATAACGGGATTGGGATAGATCAATGCTTTGTGCTTTAGTCGTGTTATTGTATAGAATATCCCAACCGCTGCCACCAGAGATTTTTTTTGATGTGGTATCGTAGGCAATATAATCATTGCCGTCGCCGCCATCAAGAGAGTCAGCCCCGCCGTTACCAATGAGGGTGTCATTGCCGGCACCAGCAAGGATATTGTCTGCAAATTTAGAGCCGATAAGACTATCATTACCATTACCTGCTTCGATGTTTTTGGCTTCTTTACTCGAAGCATAGGAGGCGATTTTATCACCTGGCTTAGTTAGGATGGTTTTTTTTATTTTTGTGTTATTGATGTTGAGAGATATGTCATTGCCAGAAAAGTATCTTAGGGTAATGCTGTCCGTATTACCTACTGAGAAAATGAGATCACTATTCTGCCATTTATAAGAAATGTCGTTTGCTGCTATGGCTTTGTCGAAGAAGAGGATGTCGTCAGAATCGGCATACAGGATGTCGTTACCAAAGCCGGAGGCAAAGCGAAAGGTGTCGATACCGCCATTACCAGCTAAAGTATCGTTGCCAACATCACCAGTTAAAGTGTTGTTTGCGCCATTACCTATAATGAGATTGTTCAAGGCATTGCCTGTGGCACTAATGTTACCAGTACCTGCAAGGGTGAGGTTTTCTACGTCGTTTTCGAGAGTGTAGCTAATAGTGGAAATGACGGTATCGATATCTGTACCTGTACCTGTTTCGATGATTCTATCCATGACGTTATCAATAACATAAGTGTCGTTGCCTTTACCACCAGAGAGGGTGTCGGCACCTAGACCGCCATCTAGGTAATTGCTACTGTCAGTGCCATTAATGATATTGTTAATACCAGAAGCAATCACACCAGAAAAGTTTTTTACAATGTCATTACCGCTGTAGAGACTGCTTAGCTCAATTGTTTTAGGGGTCTTAGTCCATTTGCTCATATCTAAAATATTAATACCTGCGCCACCATCTTCAAGGGTGTCATTTGAATCATAGACTATTATGTCACTACCAGCGCCGCCAATGATTACGTCATTACCCTTACCACCATCAAAGGTCATGCCATGGTCACCGCCTAGCAAAGTATCATTACCTTTACCTGCTTTGACCACTTCTATATCGTTGGCGGTATACGAGGAAAGATTGATGCTTATATCGTTGCCCCGAGTAGCGTCTAGTGTGTCGCTACCTGAACCGCCAGAAATCAAAGCGAGATTATCAGTTACATCGTAGATTAATACATCGTTACCTCCACCACCAATTAACCTATCGCTGCCAACTTTGCCATCTAAGGTATCATTGCCTGCACCGCCATACAGGGTGTTATTACCTGCATTACCAACAAAGAAGTCATCCCCAATACCACCATAAAGAAATTCAATGTCAGAATAGTCAGTAAGATCAATTTTAACTTTATATTCCTTGATAAAATAGCCAGCATATAGAGTATCGACACCATCCCCACCTTTTACATTGACATGATTATCATAGGGGTCATAACCTATAATATCATTACCAGCACCGCCCAAGAGAGTATCACTACCTCTACTATAATCTAATATGTCGTTGCCATTTCCGCCGGAGAGATAATCTGCACCTATACCACCGATTAAATAATCATTCCCATCAAGACCAATTAACATATTATTATTTTTTGCAGCTCCAGTAAGGGTGTCGTCAGTGGCATGCCCGACCTGGATATCGAAAGAAGTATTTCCTATTTGAATTTTGTTAATATGATTATTATTACTATTAAACCAATTTTCTATTGTTAGGTTATCAGTGGCAGAAAGGCTAATGATGAAATCATTACTCGATTGCCTAAAGGCAAGATTAGGGGTAGCGCCGGTAAGGTGAATTGTATCATTATGATTGTCAGTATCGGCTGCAATAATATCATTACCGTAACCAAATTTAAATGTATAAATGTCCTTACCAGTGCCTCCTAGTAAGAGGTCATTGCCTTGTCCGCCGTCTAGAATATCAGCGCCTTGTTTACCGTCGAGAGTATCATTGCCTGATGTGCCAATTAGTTTATCTTTAGATACTGTTCCATTGAAAATCATGTATTATGCCTCCGTTTATTATTAGTGAATAAGGAAATTAGCCAGGAATGAATGAAGAAAAATATCTGAGGAGTGGGCGTAGATACTGGCCACTCCTTTTGCGATGAGCTAAGTGCGCCTGTTTTTCCAATTTCCGCGAAGTGAAAGATGTTATTGCTATACATATATTATAGATGGAAATTATTTATTTATTAGGTTAATTATAGCATTTAGTGGCTAATTTACAAGTTTCCAATGCACATTTACTGGTATCTAATAACCATTCAACCTTTTCTTGCCTGTAAAAATAGAATTCTGTTAACCAGAATATCTAGCTAGCAGAATTTCCTTGCAGAAGGTTAAGAGATACATCCTCCTTGTCTACAATTGTACATTTCAATTACATATCAACCAATCTATTCCATATTGAATATTTCATCTCAAAAGAGCCGCCGCACTAATTTCTTAGTGCGACAGCCCCTTTCGTTTACGTGATCGGTATCATAAATCTACACATCTGGCACTGACAGACTCAGCTACTATAATCAAGGCATCATATGGTGCTATAAGTTAGTGTCAAAACAGGGTTGTGGTTACAGCCCCCACATAATGGAGTAGGTTGATGGCTCTCCGCTTAACAGCCGTGGTTTTATTTCATTAACATCGTGGCTCTAAGAAATTAACTCTGCGGCTCCGCCGCACTGAAATATTCAAATATAGAATCTCATACTTTTATTACATATTGTAAATATATTTAAAACAAACTCAAACTTACACAATGAAGTGGCTTTATCATTGGATTCTCAATTCAATATTAGGCTATACTCCAAAATACAAAAAGGACTTGCCACGCACCAATTAGATGTATAACAAGTCCATGCAATAAATATGCGCTTTATTTACGTTTTAACATGCCTTTCATTTCGAAAAACCGCCTAATAGCTGAAATATCACCCTGCTTGCACTTACGTATTAAGTCCTGCCAATATTTCACTACCTTATCATTGGTACACTTTTCAATTTGACTATTCATATAATCATTCCTCACCTTCGTTACCATCACCATAATCAATAGTGATAGCTAATTCCATAGGTCCACCACCAGCACCAGCGACTTCCGTCTTGTCAGTAAAGAGTTTAAGATTTTACCTAATAACTCTAATGATCGATTAGCACCAGATGTGGGGATTGTAAACCACAACCCCGTTTTGAAACTAACTTATAACACCGTATGATGCCTTAATTATAGTAGCTGAATCTGTCAGTTCCAGATGTGATGACTTTTGGATGTATGTCTCACCAATGATTAATTACTAACATATGGGGAATACTTAGTCTAAATTAAAGAACATTTGGAGGTTGGGATTTGAGTAATCAAGCTATAGTATGGTCTATGTTAATTCCTCCATGGTTGACGCTTTTCTTTATGAAACGAGAGGAGATTAAAAGATGGATGCCTGCAGCCTTGTTCGTGATGGTAACGACTACGATAATCCATGAAGTAGGTTTTACTTGGGGGATATGGGAAACATATGAAAATACTTACCCACTTGGTCATATGATAAGTTTTACTTATGGTGCATTACCTGTAGGGTCAATGTGGATTCTTAAATATACGTACGGGCGGTTTTGGTTATATACGGCTGTTCAGTTAGGTGGTAGTTTAATGCTTGTCCTTGTAGTTCAGCCCTGGTTACATATAAGAGGGATATTCGTATATATTGACCATAATAACGTTTTAGCGGGCATAGGGGCATTTTCAACAACTGTAGTACATTTTTTGTTAGTTTACCTTTACCAGATGTGGCAAGATGAAGGATTAGTCTTACCTGAACGAAAAAGATTCTCTGAAAACTTACAGCCAGCAGTAGCAAAACCATTACCTCACGATGGAAAAGAAGTCAGCTCACAGGATAAGGATGAGTAGTTAGTATAAAAAGCAGGGTTCAGTTCATTCAGAGTGGTTCTGCTTTTTTTGCACTTATCAGTGTCATAAATTTTGACTAATGGAACCGACCTCCGATCAGTATCAGATATTTTAGGACACGCCAATACCCGTGTGACCACAGATATTTACCTGCATTCCACAATGGCAAATAAACGTCAAGCTGTTAATGTATTGGATGGCTTACTGTCAAAAGAAACATAAACAAAAATAAGGCCACGACTCAGTCGTGACCTTATTTTTCATCTTATAACCACCCTAAACCATCATCCATTGCCACGTAAGACACAACAGTCAAGATTCAAGGCGTATTATTCTTGCACTCTTCTTTAATCACAAAATCAATTTTTTCTTTATTAACACCATCCATAAAATAAGCAATATCAGTCAATACCTTGTTTTATAATTAACCAATCCTTCTCTAATTCTAAGGTGCCCCCCAAGTAGTAAACTAATGAAAAGAGGCGGCACTTCACTCCGCCTCTTCACTAGTAATAGTTTACGGTAACTTGAACTCATTTTGTAGTTTGTCCATTAGGAAATGAATGCCATCTCGTCGGTTGTTACCATCGCCCATATCATAAACGACATTTGCCAAATACTTGTTTGAATCAGTGTCGACTACGAGAATCTCTTCCTTTAAACGATAACTGTATCCACCTCTGTAATCACTTTTTACTAAAATGACTGTCATTGGGTTTGAGTTGGTGCTTTTTCCATATTCGACAAGCCGCTCTTTCTTCAAGACAAAGGCTTGCTGTTTAGCGCTGTCAGTTATAACATCGCCAATAAATTTCAAAAACTCAGGAGATTTAGGCTTATCATCAATGAAAATGGGAACATCACTTACTTTGAATTTTTCCGAAACCGTCTTCCTTACCTGCTCGACCAACTCAGGTTTTTCCAGGATGACGTCAGGCAAAAATACAACCACAGAAGATTTTTTTTCGTCTTCTTGAGTACTAGTTTGGTTATTGTTCGCCACCTCCATGGACGGAGACCAATTAAAGTCAGTGGCTAATCTTTTAATTAAATATCTAGTTCCCTCAGTCCACCAAGTTTCTTCTTTATACCAGGTTCGATTTTCCACATATTTTTGTGACGCCACATCAATTACAGATACTTGTCCTTTCATATCAGTATGGGAACCAATGATATAATTACAGTTAGTTACTTTTATCAATATTACATAATTAGACTTTGTGGCCCTTCCATACTCAGCTAACGCAGTATTACTGATTACTCTTATTCCTTTTTCATTATTTGGGTCTGTTTGGACTTTTTCTATAAACTCCAAAAATTCAGGTGACTTGGCTTGGTCATCTCCATAAATTACTACACTAGTTGCTTGCTTAAATTTTTCTTTCAAAGCAGCCCTTATTTCGGTTACAAATTTATTATCCACAAGAATACTCGGATTCGCCAATACTATCACAGATATATTTGGCTGACTCGATGGATTCACTGAGTCGTTGGGGCTTGCCCAAGCAATTGAGTGCAAACCAAGAAATAAGCATAATATCACTAATAACTTTTTCATAAGCAACTCCTTCGATAATAGAACTTAGGTATCATTTCTCTATATAGGTAATTATTTCCTGCTTAATACGAGTTGTTTTACTTTTTACAAAAATATTTTATTTCAATCGTTCCTGAATATTTTTCCTCTAAAGATTATAGCTCAGTTTGTTAGAGTGCTTCGTTGACACTCTCTTGCTATTGTAAGGGACAAATTAGCAACATTTTACTGTATTTGACCTATTTTTAAGGAACAAAAAAGCTCCGTGAATACTCACGGAGCTAATAAAATCAAATGGTGGGGTTAGGCGGACTCGAACCGCAGACCTCTTCGATGTCAACGTCATTTTTTATCTAGTTGACTAAAAATTATAGCGATAAAAAAGACAACAAATCCAGTCATTTCAATGTTCAACGACTTCTCTATCGAATTTAACAATTCTCTATTTTATCAGTTATAATCTGATTTCTGCCCCTTAAATCATGCGATAAGGGGCAGAGTAAGGGGCAAGATTTTCACTGCTAATCACTGTTAATAATGGCTAAAATAGGGTTAAATACTCTTTAAATCGTCTAACACTTTCTATCCTCGCCAACATATCCATAAAACAAATTCGGATATATATAATAATTATATCCGTTATGTACCTTAATAGCTGTACCAAACGGCAATAGCCCTCGTTGTAACCCCGCTCTTATAAACGGCTGACACTTACCCATGATTTCGGTTGCTTGTTTGATGGTTATTTTATTAGACATTGACCTCACCTACTAAACACTTAGTTCGTCTTTCTTCTTCAAACTCTTTTAAATCTGACGTATACGATACATTTTCCCCGTTTGAATGGCATTCAATTTTTTCTCTCGAATCCATGACCATACAGTAATTTTTTTTACACCGTATTTTTCAGCTATATCTTCACATGAAAAGTATTTTTCCATGACAAATCACCTCGTGTTTTACATCTATTATAACCATAATTTATAACCGCTAATTATCCCAGTATAATACCCCACCCCCAATACATAATATAAATAC
>JAGFZX010000071.1 GCA_017889585.1 Bacillota bacterium | reverse complement strand
GTTGATGAGTTTTGACTTCATCGTATTTTTTACAGTAAAAAGCTGCGTATTCAGGCACATGGTTCTTTACATGATTTGCAGCTTCAATTAAATAGTACCGCAAGTACGAATTGCCCGTTTTAGACAGACTGGTGTCATCTGCTCTAAAATTACCGGATTGGTTTTCCCGCCAAACAAGACCGGCATATTTGGCAAGAGCATCGTGAGAATTAAAGGCACCAATGGAACCAATTTCAGCGATAATACCGGCAGCATAAACTGGGCCGATGCCCGGAATGGACAAAAGAGATTGATAAGCGTTAAATTACGAGCTGCTTGTTGTAGCAAAGAGGCTGTATGAGCAGGATTTGCAAACCGATTTTTGCCCTTTTTACAAATATGATCAACAAGCGCTTCTAACGCCATACGGAATATCAAGTTAAGATACCCGTGATTCTGTTTTTAAATTAAAATTCAATTTAAGGGTCTCGCGGGTTTTACGGAAATTTCATATGTATGTATATCAATAGGTAAGGTCTTGATATAATCTCCGCCTTTTCCTCCGATCCACACAGTGCATAAGACATCCATGCACGTCGGACGTTTGAGGTGAGCCTTTCAGGGTCGATTAATCGGGATGTTAGTTCTCTTGGCATTACTGCCAATGCTTAAACTTTTCATTTAGGAACGTGTCGCACAATATGTTCGCTCAGACTTCGGTTTGAGCGATTTTTCTGTGGTCTCATCACTCAAGAATCTCCTGAGTTTACTCGGGGAGTGAAAAAAAATTTAGTATCTTCTGAACACATGAACTGCTAGTCCTAGCATAACCAATAGAGCACCTAAACTTTGCTCAAGAGAGAGGGACTCTCCTAAAAAAATGCGGAACTGCTCATACCTACCAACGGAACCATAAGGGCTAAAGGAGAGACGACGACGGCTGGATAACGGGACAATAGTTTGCCCCATAAAACATAGCCAGCTAGAGTTGCGAAATAGGCAAGATATACTACTGATCCAACGATAATCCAAGTTTCCAGTATTCAACTGTGCTATTTATGTAAGATAAGACCGAAATAACAGCTAATAATAAACTTTTTAGCTAGACTTGTACTTTAAATAGTGGTAAGATTTACATAAAGTGAATTGAGTGTTGGGCAAACTCATTGAAAAATGAGGACGCAAAACCGTGGGTCTAAGACAAAGATGTTATGACTGCCAGGTTGCAACTTGAGTTAGAAAACTCAATGCAATCTGGTGGTCTATTTTTTTAGTAGTGGGTCAAATGTAGTAGTGTATCTATCTTTTACATTTTTAGAAAAAGATTTTTGACCTATATAATGAGGAAACGGTAATAAAAAGAAAGAAGGCGCGAACTTAATGTTTAAAAACTTGAACACAGCAACAAAAATTATCAGTCTTATTGTATTGATGGCAATTGGGATGGGATTAATCGGTTTCGCAGGATTCTACTTTAATCAAAAAGCTAATGATGACATGACAAAAATCTATGAAGATAATTTACTACCTATCAAATGGATAAATTCATTTAGGGTCAATATTAGAGCTGGCGAAGTTATTACCTTACAGTTGATATTATTAAATAATGATAAAGCTAAAGAACAAGAACTTAACCAGCATTTTGCTAAATTGAAAGATGAAAATGACAAAATAATGGCTGATTATGAGAAAGTAAATCTTGATCTGGCTAAAAAAGGAATAATTTACAAAATAAAAGAAGCACTAAGTTCTTATAGAATCGAACGACAAAAATCTTTAGATATAGCATCTAATGGACAAAAGTTAGATGCCTACGAATACTATAGGAATCATGCTTTACCTTACCTCTATACTATGAATGGGCTCGGTGACGAACTTGCAGAATACAACGCTAAAACAGCCGATGAGATCAGCAACCAAAATAATTTAGACTTTGCTTTTGCGAATAAAATGCTCATTTGTATCCCGTTTATATCTATCATACTTGCGGTAGGATTAGGATGGTGGGTAGCAAAAATAATATCCAAACCACTTATTGCAGTAGTTGCTAATGTGCAAGAAATTTCAAATGGAAATTTAATCGTACAGGGCGTTAGTTTTGATTCTAAAGACGAGGTTGGTCAGCTAATTAGAGCTGTCAATAACATGACTGAAAATCTTCGCACTCTTATAAAAAATGTTGCTCAGACGGCGGAGCAACTAGCGGCCTCATCTGAACAGTTAACGGCAAATGCGGAACAGTCTGCCCAAGCCGCAACCCAGGTAGCCTCAACAATTACAGAAGTGGCGAGTGGAGCAGAAAATCAATCAAAGGCTATTGATGATACTTCTGTTACAATCAAGCATATGTCGGGTAATGTCCAACAAGCGGCGGCGAACTGTAATGTTGTTGCAAGCTCTACAAACAAAACTGCTGAAACGGCATTAGAAGGTCTAGGGGTTATTGCTAACGCTAACGAACAGATGGTCAGTATCGAAAGAACAGTAAATAATTCCGCAATAGTTGTCGCGAAGCTAGGGGAGCGCTCTAAGGAAATTGGACAAATTGTTGATACTATATCTGGTATCGCGGGACAGACGAATCTTCTTGCTTTAAATGCCGCTATAGAAGCTGCTAGAGCAGGAGAACAAGGAAGGGGATTTGCAGTTGTTGCGGAAGAAGTTAGGAAACTAGCTGAGCAATCTCAAAAAGCCGCAAAACAAATAGCTGGCTTAATTAGTGAAATACAGCTTGATACAGATAGAGCTGTTGTGGCTATGAATGACGGTACTAAGGAAGTAAAAAGAGGGACGAAAGTTGTAACTTTAGCGGGTCAATCTTTTGATAATATCACCAATCTTGTGACGGAAGTCTCTGAACAAATCAAAGAAATTTCTACTAACATGCAACAGATGGCAAAGGATAGTCAGCATATTGTTTCAGCCGTAAACGAAATTGACAATATAAGCAAGGACGCTCTTGGACATACACAAAACGTCTCGGCGGCAACCCAGGAACAATCAGCGTCTATGGAAGAAATAGCAGCTAGTAGCCAGAGCCTAGCTAAAATGGCAGAGGAATTACAACTTGAAATCCGGAAATTTAGAATTTAAGCTCAAATAGTCTTTATAAAAAAACAAAGACCAGCTAATTAAAGTCAAGCCCTAAATATCAATAAAGGGTAAAATAAAAAAGAGTATAGGAAACAAACCTTTCCTAAAAGAGAATATTTATTAAGAAAGGCAGAGATAATGTTCAACTCCTATCCTTAAGTTATGCGGCTTCTGGTCGAACTTTCTGATACATCTCCACTTACTGATCAGAGGTAATCAAGCGGAAAGGTTGCTTGTTTTTGAAAATTGAAAATATGATGCGTAGCAACTTGTTCATCACTGCACCCAGAGCTTGTTTCTTGGCTTTAGTTTTAATCTTACGTATATAATATTCATAGATCAATTGGCTAATTAATTAGCCCCCCGAGTATAGCTTAGTCTGCTATACTCGGGGGGCATCTATTTTACCTTATGGATTTACTTTTTCTCTAAAGGTGCGTTTTCCATCTTTCAACTCGATAACGACAGCGCTCTTAATAGGATTATGATTAGCGTCAAGTGTCAAGATTCCAGTGACAAGCTGAAGATCTTTAGTTTGTTCCATAGCATCTCTAATTTTAGCCGGTTCCGCACTGTTGGCGCGTTTGATAGCATCAATCAGCATTAAAGCGGTATCATAACCTAATGCCGCAAAAGCACTGGGAGCTTCATTGTATTCTTTTTTGTAAGCTTCAACAAATTTACTGACTCGTTGCTCATTGTCTTCTGGTGAATAGTGATTGCTGAAGAAAGTATTATTTAGTGCAGCAGGACCAGCAATTTCAGATATTTTTGCATTATCCCAGCCATCCGTACCTAGGATGGGCGCAGTAATGCCAATTTCACGGGCTTGTTTAACAATTTTAGCTACTTCTTCATAATATGCAGGAAGGAAGATTACATCTGGATTCATAGATTTGATTTTAGTTAATGCAGCTTTAAAGTCTTGGTCTTTTTGTAAGAAAGCTTCTTTACCGATTACTTTTCCGCCAACTTTTGCAAAACTTTCTTCAAATGATTCACCCAAGTTCTTCGAGTAATCAGAACTACTGTCTATATACATAACTGCGTTTTTCGCATTTAATGTCTTTGTTGCAAAATTAGCCATTATAACACCTTGAAAAGGATCAATAAAACAGCCACGGAAGGCATAGGGGCGTACTTTTTTGTTATCATCAACAGTTATTTTTGTATTAGTTCCTGTTGGAGTAATAAGAGGAACCTTATTATCCTGGGCAATCTGTACAGAAGCCAGAGCATTGGAACTTGTGATCGGTCCAAGCATTGCTGAAACTTTATCCTGAGTAATTAATTTAGTGGTAGCATTGCCAGCTTCTGAGGCTTCTGATTTATTATCAGCCTGTACAAGGACAATTTTTTTGCCAAGAACTCCACCTGCATTATTCACTTCTTTAATAGCTAATAACATACCATTAAGGGTCTGTTTTCCATAATCAGCGACACCGCCAGTTAACTCAACGTTAGCTCCTATCTTAATTTCTTTGTCATTACTACCTGTTGTTGCTCCTCCACAACCAGCTAGCAAGCTAGTCAACATTACTGTAGCAGCAGTTAAGGCTAGCCATTTCTTAAACATAATGTCATCTCCTCTTTTGTCAAAAATAAATTTAGATCAAGATAAAACCAGTCAGCGACAATTGTAAATTACGTTTTCCCGTATATGACAGTTCTTAGAATTAGTTTACAAGTTATCAAAACGAAATTAGGTATGTACATACAGGGTGTATTGTGTCACTAAAAATTATTATATTGCGGACAACATCCTCTGTCAATACATTTTTACAAGTATATCTTCGTTTTTGTCCTCTTGCAAAATACATTTGTATGCAGATTTAGTTTATCCCGCAGATATACCGAAGGTCATATGAAAAAAGGCAGGTGGCAATAGAAGCAATAACGTAATGCCTGGACATTAGTCCAGGCATTACGTTATTGCTGACGCTTATTTAGTTGAAATTAACAATCAATTTATTATGGACATTCTTTATTTTAACACCGTCATTAAATAAAACCGGTTCATTGGTTTGATGCATTATTTTGCAGAAAGTATTGTTAACGTTGATTATAGGAAAAGTTATCTCGATTTTATTTTTGCCATGTAATATACCTAATAATATAATTTGATCATGCTGAATAGAAAATGTCAACTTACCAATCTGTTCTTTCTTATTTAATATTTTCACATCGTGCAACAAAGAGATTATGCATAAAATAATCCCACAAATAACTTCATCTTTAAAACTAGATAATTTATGTAGTAGCATAATGTCGTTAATATTGTTGGATATTTCATCAAAGGAATAAACGGGTGCAATAGCTAGTGCTGTTTTTTCTTTTGATGATTTATCTAGCTTTGCCTTCACATCAAGTAAATAGGTATTAATATATCCTCTATGTTTTTCTCTTTGGACAATAAAATCACCAAGTTCAAAAGTGGGGGAATCTTTTTTCGCCGACTTTCTGATTAAATTTAAAAAAGAATAAATATCTTTTTCGTCAAAGGCATTTTGCTCTATTTTATGATGATAAGATTTTAATATTTGTAGCTCCTTGGTATCCATAATAACACTTCCTTTCCTAAATTAATAGAATATTCGGTAAAAATAAATATAAACCTTTATTTATTTTCAGATAATTCATGTGTAGGAAATGAGTTTGGAGGATACTATGACGAATTATTGAAGGTAAGTATTGCTAGTTTAGATACTTTAGAGGTATAATTTGACATATCAATTATACATTTGTATATAACATAATACGGGAGATGATAAACAGATGATTGAAAGCAGTATAGGAGTTTTAGCAGCCTTTACAATTTATATTGTCCTAATGATGGGGATTGGAATTTATTATTGGCGGAAAGAACAAAGTGTGTCGGACTATATACTCGGTGGTCGTCAACTGGGCCCGTGGGTAACATCCATGAGTGCTGAGGCCTCGGATATGAGTGGGTGGATGCTCATGGGTTTGCCAGGATATGCATATATGTCTGGTTTGGAGGCTGGTTGGATTGCTCTCGGTTTAATTTTAGGAACGTTTGTAAATTGGCAGATTGTCGCTAAGCGCTTACGCCAGTATACGGAGATTGCCAATGACTCTTTGACTCTGCCTGATTTTTTTGAAAATCGCTTTCGTGATAACTCGCAAACTCTTCGGATTATTTCCGCAGTCTTTATTCTTATTTTTTTTCTAATTTATACTTCCTCAGGATTCGTCGCTGGTGGTAAGCTTTTCAATACGGTTTTTGGCATTCCGTATGTATCGGCAATGGTGATTTGTGCTTTGGTTGTAGTTTTTTATACCTTTCTTGGTGGGTTTATGGCTGTATGTTGGACAGATTTTATTCAGGGTGTTATGATGTTTTTTGCCATCCTCGCAGTGCCAATTACGGCGGCCTTTTTAATGGGGGGGCCTAGTGCCACGATTGCATCTTTGGCAACACTCAATGCTGAAATGTTTAACCCCTTTACTTCTGCTGCAGGAAAGCCGCTGTCCTTAATTACCATTATATCTCTGATGGCCTGGGGGCTTGGCTATTTTGGGCAACCACATATTCTAGTTCGATTTATGGCAATCCGCTCGTCTTCAGAAATTAAGGAGGCGACAAATATTGCCATGACATGGGTAGTGCTGTCTTTAGCGGCTGCTGTCTTAGTGGGGATGGTCGGTCGGGTGTTTTTGCAGCAGCCTCTTGAAGGTGCGGCAGTAGAAACCGTATTTATGAGCATGACGACTGAAATTTTTTCTCCATTTTTCGCTGGTCTGATTATGTCGGCGGTTTTGGCTGCTATTATGAGTACCGCATCCTCACAGCTTCTAGTTACTTCTTCTGCAGTATCGCAAGACTTTTATAAGGCTTTGATTCGCAAACATGCTAGTGAAAAAGAGCTAGTTTGGGTGAACCGCCTGACGGTAATTGGTGTTTCCGTTATTGCCGTTCTTATTGGCCTTGACCCTAACAACTTTGTTTTAGATATGGTAGCCTACGCTTGGGCTGGATTTGGCGCTTCTTTTGGTCCTGCACTCCTAATGGCTCTTTTTTGGAAACGTATGACACGAAATGGAGCTTTAGCTGGAATTATTGTTGGTGGCATTACAGTGCTGATATGGAAGCAGTTTGCCTTGTTCGGGCTGTACGAAATAGTTCCTGGCTTTATATTTTCCTGTTTAGCAATTTATATTGTCAGCATATCTGATGCAATGCCATCCCAAGAAATATTGGATGAGTATGAAGACGTTAATAAGAGTAAGATATGAACAAATAAAATGAGTTGGTTTTAAAAATGTACGATTGTTTTTATTTAAAACACATAAAATATGGGAGGCCAGCATGGGGGAACATAAATTTGTAGCGAATATAAGTAATATTCTAATAATTCATATTTGTTAGAAGATGTCCTTTGTAAAGCTGAAAGAATTATAGGGTTTCAGCTATTTCAATGACATAAAAATTGAAAGTAAGAAGGAGGGTAAAAAGATGGATAATTGTTCAATTATTATGGTGATCTTACAGGAAAAACGCGTAGAAACTGCTGCTGGGGTGCAAGATGTATTGACGAAATATGGTTGTTATATTAGAGTACGGTTGGGGTTGCATGATGCGGTTGTGAATGAATGCAGTAACAGTGGAATGATTATATTGCAACTCTGCGGAGATGATCTTGTCATTAGTGACATGGAAAATGAGTTGAAGGCAATTCCTGACGTGAAGGTTAAGTACATGACCTTAGATTTTTAGTAAAAATAAAAACATACGAGAGTTAGTTATAACACTAGTATCCTTTTTAGAGTTACTCCGGAAATTATGGAAAGCGTCTATGCCCTCAAAGATTTGAGGAGATAGACGCTTTTTGCTTGTATAGATTTATTTAATAAGGGTAAAATCCTCGAGTTGAGTGATAGGTTGCCGGATGATTCATGTCGCCGATACCGCGAATGGCAACAATTCTCCAATCCAGGTGATTTTCTAAATCGACCTTAAATCGTTGCCCGGTATCAGATTTTACTACTTGGACAGTCGCTTCACCATTTGATTCAGAAAGCAGTGTAAAAATATCATTGTCAGGATCGAATCCGTATAGGGAAGCGTATTCTTTTACAAATTCCACGGGGCTGCTAAGAGCATTATTGTATTCATCAGAATGATCTTTATCATGACGATAATAGATATGTCCATTTTCGACCCATCCCTGATTATCCTCTGAGCTAGGCCAGCCTCCTATATGCTCATGCCAGCCACGATTTAATCTTTTTATTGGATTTGTCTTGTTTGCAATAAATTGCTTAACAAAGTTTGGCTGATCATTATTAACTGTTGTGACTTGTTCTGTTGTGATAGGAGGAGAAGTGTCAGGAACTTCGGAAGCCGCAACTTTAGTAGCTGGGATACCGGGTAATGAGGTTCCCGCCATAATGGCTGCACCTGCTAAAACAGCTGCGTAGCGTTTATACTTGTGGCGCAGATTTTTGGATTTAGCTATTATTTTTTTCATATCTTTTCTCCCTCCTTATTTTTTTTAGTGTTTCTTATTTTAGCCACTGCAATTCATGGTAAATTAAAACTTTGATTTTGCAGAGGTTGCACGTTACAAGGCGCGCTTTTCCACGCATGAATGGAGATGGCTAGGAGTGAAGAGTCATGATAGCAGGAGATTTGTCGATAGATAACGAAAGATATTAATAGTGAAAAATACATTTTGATTGAGAGAGCGTTATTGATGACTATACTTAAATCGAACTTGTTACTGTTATTAGCTGCGGCAATATGGGGCTTTGCATTTGTAGCACAGAGGGTGGGAATGGAATATGTGGGGCCCTTTACTTTCAATGGTGTGAGGTTTGCTTTAGGTGCCCTTTCATTATTACCCTTGATTTTCTTTTATAAGAAAAGTTCTCAGGATACAAGCAATACCTGCCATGATCTGAAAAGTATTTTGGGAGCAGGTCTGTTAGCGGGGCTGGTTCTTTTTCTGGGAGCAACCTTACAACAAATTGGCTTAGTAGATACAACAGCGGGTAAGGCAGCTTTTATCACATGTTTGTATATTGTAATTGTGCCAATGCTCGGCATCTTTTTAAAACAATACATTTCTATGAGTACTTGGTTTGGCTGTGTTATTGCAATTGTGGGATTATATCTTCTATGCGTGAAAGAAAGTTTCTTCATTTCCTACGGGGAAATTCTTGAACTTATTGGGGCTTTTTTCTGGGCCGTTCATATTTTAGTAATTGATCGCTTTTCCCGAAAAGTAGATGTACTCCAATTGTCTTTTGTTCAGTTTATTACTTGCTCAGTGCTGAGTATAGTTACAGCTTTGTTCATAGAAACCATGAGTATTGAAACTCTTAGACTAGCCATAGTGCCGATTCTTTACGGGGGGATTTGTTCTGTTGGTATCGCCTATACCTTGCAGGTTGTTGGGCAGAAAAATGCTGAGCCATCTCACGCCGCTATTATCCTTAGTATGGAAACGGTTTTTGCCGCTCTTGGCGGCTGGATTATTTTGAATGAAAAACTAGGAATTCAGGAGACTTTGGGATGTGCTATTATGCTTGTCGGCATGCTGTTATCACAACTTCAAAATATAAGAAAAGACTTGGCTTGTGCCAAGTCCTCAGACGCAGGCAGAAGTCTTAGTCGTTCTTACTTGGAATCGAGAAAGTGATATACTTTCTGATTCCGTAAATAGATCGCAGATAGTGCAAAATGAATGAGCTTTAGATTCACAAGTAATGAACGCTTATATCCTTAGAATGTTCAGGGGATGGGCGTTTTTTAGTTGGAATTTAATGGAACATATTGTTTTTAAAGAAGGAATTTTGTTTTTGAAGTAGTATATAAATATTGTTCATGATAAAAGTGGTAGCTATAAGATGATAAGGAGAAATTCTTAGATGAAAGCAACAGTGAATCGACAACTTTTTATGGAATACATCTCCATTATTCCTGCTGACTATGGTGCATCAGTTCTGATCGCTGATGGTGTTTTAGCAGTAGCTAGTTTTGGGCAAGGTATTACAGCTAGGATGCCAGCGTATGTGATAAAAAATGGGCAAGCATTTTTGAATAGTGATGAATGGAATAACTTAATCTCTCGTATAGAAAATGTCTGCGATGCGTATGTTGATGTTGGGGACTAAAGGTTTAGCTTTAGGAGGAGTTGGATTATGATAAAAGCTGTGATTTTCGATATGGATGGCGTTATTATTGATAGTGAACCGTTGCATTATAAGGTATTCATGGATTATACAAGGAGTAAATTCGGGTTAACTATTTCCGATGAGGAGTACAATCGGTTTATTGGAACTACAAATGATCATATCTATTCAACACTTAAAAAAAAGTATAATATTGAAGGGGATTTAGCAGCAATTGTTGAGGAATATGAAGAAAAATGTCTTGAGTTTTTGTTATCCTCTAAAACAGAAAAACCAATTCATGGTGTTGATGTTTTGGTGAAGAATCTCCATCAAAATAAAATAAAACTGGCTTTGGCCTCTTCTTCTACTAATGAAAAAATCAATGTTGTTTTAGATATGTTTGATATGAATAAGTTTTTTGATGTTAAAGTGAGTGGCCAAGAGGTTGCAAATAGTAAACCTGCTCCTGATATCTTCTTGCGGGCAGCAAAACTTTTAAATATTTGTCCAGAGGAATGTTTAGTTTTTGAGGATTCGCGAAATGGGGTAGTGGCAGCCAAGGCGGCAGGAATGCAATGTATTGCTTTTTATAATCCTAATTCGGGCAAGCAGGATTTGTCGCGGGCCGATAAGATTATTGAGAGTTTCGCTGAGGTTGATAGCGCAGTTGCATTGAAAAAATGAGTAAGATACAAAATAACAGCCTGTTAGATGAATCCATAAGGTTATTATTTCGTTAGCTCTTCTTCATCTTCGCAATTCTGATGTTCGTATAGGTCAGCCATGGTTTTACCAACATTTCGGTAGGCGGTCATGATATCAGGGGAAGGGGTAGTGCCACAGGCACGGCATTTAAAAGAGAATTCTTTTTCGGCCAATTCTTTAGAGTTTACACGAAAATTATTTTTGCAGATAGGGCATTCTATAGTGAAATTCATATCGGTTTAGCTCCTTTAATATTAATTATTTTATCTGCTTATTATATACAATGAAATGGAGAAATGTACTAAATGATTCATACCTGCAGGTGATGGATGATGGTGCATGATATTATCTAACATATAAGAATTTTATAAGAAATCAGCGGAGTTTAATATTGGGATATTTATTGCGATCATCTAATTTTTTTTATTAAAATTGATTTTATAAGGGTAAAATAAGTAAAAGAGGTGCTAAAATATGCAAATGTTAGAAGATAAAATTATTTTTATTAGTGGGGCAAGTAGTGGAATTGGTAAAGCTTGTGCTGAAGTATTCGCACGTGCAGGAGCTCATTTGATTTTGTGTGCAAGAAGCATTGAAAAAGTCAGAGAAATTGCTAGTGTACTCAAAGAACAATATCAAGTTGAAATACTGACTTGCAAATTAGATGTACAAGATAAAAAGGCAGTTAATGAAGTTATTGACAGATTGCCGGAAAATTGGCGAAAAATTGACATTCTAGTTAACAATGCAGGATTGGCCCGTGGACTAGAGAAATTACATCAGGGAGATACTGATGACTGGGATGCAATGATTGATACTAATGTTAAAGGCTTATTGTATCTTACCCGAAAGATAGTTCCTTTTATGCTGGAAAATCAAGTGAATGGTCATATAATCAACATTGGCTCAACAGCTGGTATTCATGCTTATCCGGGTGGTGCGGTATATTGTGCTACTAAAGCAGCCGTAAAGTTTATCAGTGATGGTCTGAGAATGGATTTAGTTGATAAACCCATACGAGTAACCAACGTTCAGCCTGGTATGGTGGAAACCAATTTTAGTGTTGTTAGATTTCATGGTGATAAAGAAAAAGCTGATAGCGTATATGAGGGGATTAAAGTGTTAACAGCTGAGGATATCGCCAATATTGTTGTTTTTGCCGCCAGTGCACCACCACATGTTCAGATTTGTGAGGTCACTGTTACGCCGACCAATCAGGCTACAGGCGGTATCGTACACAAAGAAAAAGTGAATTTACATTAATGAAAAACCATCTGGAACTCCAGGTGGTTTTTCATTAATGATTTATATATACAGGTTTATTGATATGTGATACAATGACTTTTGACTATTTTTTGGTAAATATAGTTACGCTAAACAGAGCATATGCTGTTAAATATATGTACAAACTGGTATAATGGCGAATAATATATAACAATGAAGAAGAGGTGTCTTTTAATGGCTACAGACTTTTCGGCGCTAGGGATAAGGCGTGAGATAAATGATATTTTGCGAGAAAATGGAATTACGAAACCAACAGCTATACAAGTCCAGGCTATCCCTATGATATTGGCTGGCCGAGATGTAGTTGGTCAGTCTCAAACAGGTACAGGTAAGACATTAGCCTTCGTGCTACCTATGTTGGAGAAAATTGATAGTACCAAGACTCATGTACAAGCTTTGATTATTACACCAACCCGGGAGCTGGCATTGCAAATCACAAATGAGGTAACGAAACTGGCCGATAAGCTAGGTATTAATGTTTTATCAGTATATGGTGGACAAGATGTAGATCGGCAGATTAAGAAGTTGCGAGGCGGTACGCAAATCGCAATTGGTACGCCTGGTCGTTTAATGGATCATTTACGGCGTAAGACTATTTATTTGTCTGGAGTAACAAAGCTAGTTCTAGATGAGGCTGATCAAATGTTACATTTGGGTTTTTTGGATGATGTAGAAGAACTTGTTAGGCAAACATCACCAAAGCGTCAGACCATGTTGTTTTCTGCAACTATGCCATCGAAAATTCGTGGATTAGCGACACGTTATATGCGCAATCCGGCGGATATTCGTGTGCAAACACAGAATGTTACTTTAGATGAAATTAAGCAAGTTATTGTAGAGATTCCTGAATCGGAAAAACTTGATAAATTATGCAGTCTAATGGAGGAATATCGGCCCTATTTGGCAATTGTATTTTGTCATACTAAGAAACGAGCCGTTTCCGTTACTTCCGCCCTTATACAACAGGGATATGACGCTGATGAACTTCATGGTGATTTGTCTCAACCTCAGCGCGAACAGGTTATGAGACGTTTTCGTGATGCTAAGATTCAGATCTTGGTAGCCACTGATATTGCCGCCCGCGGACTTGATGTGGAAGGCGTTACTCATGTGTTTAATTATGATATTCCTCGTGATGTGGATAGTTATATTCATCGTATTGGGCGCACTGGACGTGCAGGAGAAACGGGTATGGCCATTACTCTTATTGATCCTCATGAAGAACCCTATGTACGGATGATTGAAGCAGGGGTTAGCGTATCTATTGAGAAACATAAAGTCAGTGGTCAGAGGTTTCTCACTAAAGATAAGCGGACGGTTTCTCGGACAGATGGTGGACAATTTTTTAAAAAGACCTTCGAAAAGAAGGAGGAATAATATGATGTGTGGCTTTATCCTCAGCGTTCTCTGTGCCTCTGCGGCTAAAAAGGATGGTTCTTGTCTTTCTTATGATATGTTATAGAAAAGTTTTCTTTATGGAAATGGTTTTATCTTTACTCAGGTCCACAAAATCACCGTCGGTTGTGCGTACAACAAGGGACATGTAAGAAGGATGGGTATAAATAACCTCTGCTGTGCGACCGTCGCTAAGTTCAACATTGACATTAAAAATAAAGTCGTTTAAATAATGATCAAAAATATCAATAATTGTTGGACTAATTTTATTGGCTCCATTGTTTAGCAATTTGGTACGAATATCAAAAACGTTAGGAATTTCATTGCTTTCGTGGACCAGGATGTCAAACATGTTAGCAAAAGCGACAATTTGTGCGAATGGATGAATTTTGGCTGTTGTTAATTGGAGTGGAAAGCCGCTGCCATCATTATATTCGTGATGTTGTACTAGAATAATCGTAATATCACGGGGAAGATTGAGGCTTTTAATTAAATCATATCCCAACTGAATGTGGCTTTGGTAGAGTGCCTCATCGACCGGGTTGATATAGCCGTTTCTATGGCTTATTTTATCTGGCAGTTTAGTTTTGCCAATATCATGAAGTAGGGCTCCCAAAACGATTGTTTGTATTTTATCTGGCGAATAATTTAATAGCTTAGCAATTTTTGCCGCAATAATGGCAACTGACATACTATGATTGACTAAGTCTTCATGATGTATATTTTTAAATTGGCGTTTTAAAGTGTAGCCCATGACGCATGGTGTAGTTGTAGCATATTGATAGATAACATTAGATATTGCCACTAGTATATCCGTATTTTTAAGGCTTTGTATAGCTGCGAAAACTTGCGAGATTTTTTGAATGATATCATCATACTGTTTTAGTGGCTTCTCGCTAATGATAGATGAAAGTACGATAGGGAATTTTTTATCTTCAATAACTCCTTCGTTTTTTTTGAGGCTATCAAACATAGAGCTATTATTGTGAATTATTTCATCGAATTCTAGTGATAAACGTATGGCATCATCTGTATCTTTTTCTTCACGCAATCTGATTTCATTTATTCCCCGTAATTTCAGCAGCGTGATGTTTTTATGGTTCAGGACGGTACCTGCAGACAGCAGAACTTGTCTTTCAGAACTTATAATGTGTTCGGCAATAACGTCTCCGATTTTTAGATCTTCTACTTTGACTTTAATCATTTTATTATCCCCCTAACGCAGAAAATTATCAGTACATTCTTAAAATTTTATTATATTATATATAGAATAATATAATAAAACCTAAGGTTTTACTATATTAAAATATAAAAGCTAGCTGACTCTTTACAGAATCAGCTAGCTTTTATGTTTATGTTCATAGGAGTGCTACTCCACTGGCCGTCAACAATCAGGAAAAGATGTTAAGTTATGCAGGATAATGTAAAAGAATGTAGAAATAAATGAATGCGCAAAGACCGCTAGTAGAAAGGGTGTTTTTTTAAGTGTCAAAGTGGGAAGAGTTATTTAAGAATATCCAGCAGGATTTTAAATTATATATATTTGTGCTAGGAGTTTTTTGCTTATTTCGTATTGGATTTATTGTTGTTTTAAAGTCATATATCAGTGAGGCTACAGTATTACAAGATGTTTTCATGGCGTTATATTATGGTGTGCGGATTAGTTTAAAAAGTACGGGAATAGTGACGTTAGTGTCCTTAGTTTTTTGTACGATGTTCGCTTTTTTCGTGAAAAATGAATCAATCAGGAATATCCGCTATGTGGTGGGTTGTTTCTATATTAGTGTACTCAGCTTATTATTTTATGCTAGAATTCCCTATTATGAGCAATTTCATGCTGGTTTTAATCAGTTGCTGTTTAATACTTTTAATGATGATGTTACTGCTATTTTCTATACACTAGTACAGCAGTATAATTTGCCCATGCGTTTGTTAATGACTGCTGTGACTGGAATTGTCCTATCTAAGTTGTTAAAGGTATGGCTAAGTACGCAAACTTATCACTTGCCACGTTTCGCTACATGGTATAAGAATATTGCTTTTCGGACCTCCTTGCTGGTAGCACTTTATTATTTTATGATTTTTATACGGTTTGGTGGTAGTATGACCTATGCCTATAATGTTGACTGGGAAAATTCTGGTGTTACTAAGGATGAATTTTTGAATGAAGCCATTTTAGATGATGTTCAGGCCTTATATCGGGCTTATACACTGCATGAGCGAATCGTGGCATCCACAGGCCTTGATATGGATCCAGAACAGATGGCCCAGTATGGTACTTATGTGGCTGGTCATCAAGTTATGACTTCCAATGTAGATGATTTTTTGAAAAAACAGGCACAAGGCACAACCAGAGAAAAACCGCAGCATGTATTTTTGATTGTTGGCGAAAGTTATGCCAATTGGCCATTATTACCTCAATATAAAGATTTGAATATTGCCAATGGTGTAAAAAATATTATTAAGCAAGAGGACGCGGCTTACGTATCTACTTTTCTACCCAATGGTATGAGTACTATTTCAGGCGTAATGGGCATTGTGACAGGACTAGCGGAAGCCAATTTGTATCTTACTTATTTGCCAGAATCATATAAAGAACCTTATTCCACGGCAATTGCTCCTCAAATGAAAAAACTAGGCTATAAAGCACGGTTTTGGTATGCAGGTCCTAATTCTTGGGAAAAGGTAAAAGATTTTACCTTGGCTCAAGGATTCGACGAGTTCTATGGCATGGGTGATATTGAAAGTAAGGCGGGAAATGTGTGGGGTTGCGATGATAAATATTTATTCAAGGCCGTTAGTTCTGGCATAACTCAAGATCAACCTAGCTTTAATATTGTGTTGAATATTTCCAATCATGCTCCCTATACTGTTAATTTGCAGGAGGAAGGTTTTGATGAAAGCAGCGTCATCGATGCTTTGCCTGAGAAACTAAAAGAAGATAAAGAACTCATCAAAAAGCTGGGTCATTTCTGGTATGCTGACAAAGTATTGAGTGAGTTTATTAAAAATACCAGGCAAACTTATCCTGACAGCTTATTTATTGTTGTAGGAGATCATGCTGATCGGTTAAATCTAGATTCTAATCCAAGTTTATATGAACGCTATGGAATTCCATTTATTGTTTATGGGCAAGGTATTACTAAACAGACTTTGCCGGAAAATGCTGCAGGCAGTCATATTAATATTACTCCCACCTTGCTAGAATTAATTGCCCCCGAAGGCTTTGTTTATCATTCTTTAGGTGATAGTTTAACCTTAGGTAATAGCCTGGGATTTAACTATGGATTTTGGATGACTCATGATTATGTAGGAAAAATTGGTGGTCATACTGTGGAGGGGATACCTAGGAATAATGTGATGCCGCCTCCTGATGAGGATGCTGTGCAGCAGGATATTGACGCACGGCGCGCTATGTCGTGGTGGCGAGTTAAATATGGGAAGAATATAAATCAATAAAACAGACGAGGAGTTTTATTATGAATGGAACAGAGCGTAGAAATATTCATCCAGGGTCTCGGGTAAAAATCGTGCAAAAACCTCATCAACGTACAGGACAGTTGACTGAAGGTGTAGTAAAAGATATTCTTACAAGTAGTGCGGTGCATCATCGTGGTATCAAAGTTCGCTTGATGGATGGCATTGTTGGTAGAGTTCAAGAAGTACTAACTTAATAGATGAAAAAAGGTATTTGAAGACTTGGAACAAGCCAAGTCTTTTTTTATAGTATCATTTATAAATTTTGCGAAACAAATGGAAAACAACGTTTTAACCACAAAGATACAAAGCCGCTATGCGGATGCAAAGAACACAAAGGGGATATTATAACAACAATTACTCTTTGTGTTCTTTGCGCTCCTTTGTGATCTTTGTGGTTAATGTGGGTTTTACTCGCGATAGTTTATATTAAAGGACACGTGAAGCGTTTTTCTTAATGATAATAGTTATAAATACCTTTTGCTATTGCTTCCGCCAGTTTTTGTTGATATTCAGGTGACTGTAATAATGAGAGTTCTTCTATATTAGTGATATATCCAACTTCAATGAGTGCGGCAGGGATCTTATTACGACGTAAAACGAAGAAGTCAGCAGTATTTGGTGTTGGGGCAGCTTTTGCCACTTTGCCGAGTTCAGCTTGAATAGAATCTGATAGCGCTTTGCTAGCATCAGATTTAGCATAATAAAAAACTTCTGCCCCTTGTCGTTTGACATTGGAAACCGCATTAGCGTGAACACTAATAAATAAATCTGCATCCGATTCTTCAGCCATTTCGACGCGAGCAGTCAAATCTCGGTGATAGCGCCCTCTGACTTTTTCGTTGTCGCACTCTGTACTAAGTTCAACATCCCCTTGACGTGATAGTACAACTTTGGCACCATACTCATTCAGAACATTCTTAAGATCTAATGCTATGGCTAAGTTAATATTTTTTTCGAGAACACCTGGACGATTGGCGCCGGGATCAATGCCGCCGTGGCCAGCATCGACGACAATGATTTTTCCGGACAGTTTGTAGGTCATGCCATCATGGGCATATAGTGTGCCTATTAATAGAATCATAGGTAATAAAAGTAAGATAAAGTGACGTTTGGCAATGTATAGAATCTTCATAGCGTATACACCTCTCACAGCTAAATATATGCAAGGAGAGGGTTTAATAGTATGTGTATTTCTCTCTTGACGTAGTGGGAGAAGGAGAGAGTACAGAGATAATATGCAGAGGAAAAGATTAATGTTGCTTAGCTAATATGAAATTAAGTCATAAAAAAGCAGGAATATTTAAAAATTTATAAAATACTTTCTTGTAAGGAAGAACTCTATTGGCATAATTTATCTGTGTAAATATTACGTTTAATTAAGTGGAGGAGAAAGATGAAGATTGTTAGGTTTGAACATGCTGGGGAAATTAAATTTGGGATCTTACATGGTGAAAAAATTAATGTAGTAACGGGTGATATTTTTAGCGATTATCAAATTTCAGAGCAGGTTATGACTTTAGAAGGTGTAAAACTCTTGAGTCCATGCGTTATAACTAAGGCTGTTTGTGTGGGACTCAACTATCGTGGTCATGCACAGGAAATGAAGTTTGAACTGCCAGACAAGCCTTTGATATTTTTGAAGCCATCATCAACGCTCAACCATCCTGCAGGTGAAATTGAATATCCTACTATTAGTCATGATCTACAATATGAAGCCGAACTTGCTGTGGTTATCAAGAAACAGGCTAGAAATATAAAAACCGAAGATGCAGCTGACTATATTCTAGGCTATACCTGTGCTAATGATGTGACTGCCAGAGATATTCAAAAAGCTGATGGCCAGTGGACAAGGGGGAAATCCTTCGATACGTTTTTGCCATTAGGACCTTGTATTGAAACAGATATTGACTCAAATTCCATCAATATCAAATTATATCTTAATGATGAGTTGAAGCAATCTTCGAATACGAGTGACCTCATTTTTAAAGTACCTGAATTAGTAGCTTTTATTACTGAGTTTATGACACTTTATCCTGGTGATGTAATTTTAACAGGTACTCCCTCAGGCGTAGGACCTATGGAAGTGGGAGATGTTGTAACAGTTGAACTAGAGGGAATCGGGAAATTAAGTAATGTTGTAATTTGATTGAATTTATTAATAATAGTGATTTAAGCAACCTTATCTTTTTAAGGTTGCTTTTTTATTTTTAAAATATTTATCATTAATAGTAATTGATGGTAAATTACCATATAAATAGTATTATAGGAGGAATTTGTAAATAAATATAGAAGATAATAGAAGAATGCAATCTTGGGAAAGAATGTTTATCTTAAGACAATAAATAATAATAAATGCTCTCTAATAAGGGGGGGGAGTCTTTGGGATGTAATAATCTATTCCTGTTTCGACATATATTTCTACAAGTAATTGGGGGCTGTTATTGAAAGGAGGGAAGGAGGTCAAACAAAAGGGCGTTAATTAATATAGAGTAAATTGAAGTGAAAAAGGGGTGAGTAAAATGAATTTGACCGAAATCGGAGTTCTGGCATTGTGGATATTGGCGATTTTACTTCCTGTACAACTCATAATCGGAGCGTTAATGGCTCGCAGAAGCGGTCAGAGTGCAGCCCATTACTTTATAAGTGGCAAACAGTTACCGTTAATTTTAGTCTTCTTTGCAGACTTTGCTACAGTCATGGGTGTGGGAAATTTCATAGGATATGCTGGCAAGGGTTACCAAATAGGGCTGAGTCAATTTTGGATGCTACTCGGGGAACAAGGCAGTAAGGTAGTATTTGCCGTATTTCTTGCCGGGCTTATTGGTAAATATGCCTATAATACCATTAATGAATTTCTCGAGCAGGAGATGTTTCACGATAAATGGTTACGGGCAGTGGGTGGAATTATTATGACTATCCCTATGATTTGCTGGGTTGGCGCTCAGGCTATTGGTATAGGATCATTGTTAGCCATAGTCATGGGCGTTGACCCTACAACAGGTATTTGGGTTGCCTCCTTGACTGCTATCATGTATACCGTGATGGGCGGCATGTGGGCAATTGCCTGGACGGATCTGATACAGGGTATTATTAGGGTAGTTGTCGGCTTTATCTTCTTTGGTGTTGTGTATGTGGGTGTAAAAGGTGTGGGTGGTATTGAGGCTGCTGTTTTGGCGACAAAGCCTGAACTGTGGTCAGTGAGCAGTATCGGTTTTGGCGCAGCATTCGCTCTATTTTTAACCCCGGTATGCGGTCAGTTTACCTATCAAGCTTGGTGGCAACGTTGTTTTTCTGCCAAGGATGCAGCGACAGCCAGGAAAGGCTTTTTGTATACAGCATTATTTGCGGTATTTATGTGTTCGGCCAGCATCATGGTTGGTATGGCAGCTTATACCCTAAATCCTACACTGGCCAGGCCTGATATGGCTTTCCCTTGGCTACTCACTAATTGGCTGAATCCTGTTCTAGCTGCATTAATGGTTGTTACGATTATTGGCGCCGACATGACAGTATCGGCAGGTTTACTCAACTCTGGCGTAACATTGTTATTGATGGATGTTATAAAACCCTTCTTTAAACCCAATGCCCCAGATGAGGAATTAGTCAGAGATGCAAGATGGCTGACCTTAGTCCTTGGTATCGGTTCTGTAGGAGTAGCCTTCCTGTTTCCGACGGTGCTTTCGGCAGCGCTATTTGGCTATGCAGCAACAGGTGGCGGTTTATTTCTACCCCTAATCCTTGGCTTGTTGTGGAAAGATAACAATGGAAAAACCTATGTCACGAAAAATGCTGCGATGGCTTCCCTTTTATTGGGCGGAGGTACAGCTGCCGTTATTCAGGGTATACCTAGTCTTTTTACGATGTTCGGTGGTGGTATTGTTCCTGGCCTTTTTGTATCTGCTATACTTACCGTTGGTATTAGTTTAATTGAGAATGCAAAAAAGACCAATAGGCCGAATCAACAGCTATAAACAGGTTGAAGTTGAGGTAAGGAAACTTACCTCATTTCACCATACTGCCAGACAAATTTCTGTGAGGTGTGAAAATGTGAGAGTACATCAGCATCCTATTTTAGGAGCGCTCAAAGATGAAGTATGGGTAAATATTGAAGTGGATGGCACAACGATTTGTGCCCGGGAGGGTGAACCCATCGCAGCAGCCATTATGGCAAATGGAAGGTTAAAATTGCGCCACACTCGAAAAAGACAGGAGCCGAGAGGTGTTTTTTGTGGTATAGGCCGATGTACGGATTGTGTTATGACAGTAGATGGTCAGTCTAATGTACGCACCTGTGTTACTGCCGTCAAGGCAGGAATGAAAATTCAGACACAGGGAATGACCGGTGACGGGGAGGCAGAGGAGTGGAAAAAGTAGAAATTTTGGTAGTAGGGGCGGGCCCTGCCGGTTTGTCTGCAGCCATGGAAGCCGCAAAATTAGGGGCTCAGGTTCGGGTAGTTGATGAAAACCAAAAGCCTGGCGGCCAGCTTTTTAAACAGATCCATAAGTTTTTTGGATCGAAGGACCATCTGGCAGGTACACGGGGGTATGAAATCGGCAGTGCCTTGCTGAAGAATACGGTTGAAATGGGAGCTAAAATAGATTTAAATACAGTAGTTTACGGAATTTATCCTGATCGTCAAGTTGGGATTATTACTGCAGACAAAAGTCATCAATTATTGCAGGCTGAAAAAATTATATTAGCCACTGGTGCTTCTGAAAATGTGCTGGCTTTCCCAGGCTGCACACTGCCGGGAATCATGAGTGCAGGCGCAGTACAAACAATGGTAAATATTCATCGGGTATTACCTGCCTCCAATGTTTTAATGATTGGTAGCGGTAATGTAGGTCTGATTGTGAGTTACCAGATACTTCAGGCTGGCGGTCATGTAAGGGCATTAGTGGAGGCAGCGCCGCAAATCGGTGGCTATGGTGTACACGCCGCCAAAATATCCCGAGCTGGCGTGCCTATCTTAACCCGTTATACTATCAAATGTGCTTATGGCACTGATCAGGTGGAAGGTGCTACCATTATAGCTGTTGATGACAGTTTTAAGCCCATAGGTGGGACCGAAAGAGAATTTTCAGTAGGATGTATCGCTATAGCGACAGGTTTAACGCCATTAGCCGAATTGGCTTCCTTGTGTGGCTGCACCTTTACTTATGTGCCGCGCCTAGGTGGAATGCTGCCCATTCATAGTGAGGATATGGAGACAACAGTGCCTGGTATATATGTAGCTGGTGATATTACCGGAGTGGAGGAGGCCAGCACCGCCATGGAAGAAGGACGCCTAGCTGGTATAGCTGCTGCGGCGGCTCTGGGGCATGTCTCAGCTGAAAAGGCTAATTTGATGAAGGCTCAGGTTTGGTCGAGGATTAATACCCTGCGTACAGGGAAATTCGGACAATATCGTCAAGAGGCCAAAGGTAAGATCATGAATGAGAGGAGGGCCCTAATTGTCAACTAAATTAGTGACCAATGGCTATTTGTCTGATGAAGAGATGGCCGATTTATTGCCAACCCAGGCAAGATTGCAGAAAGGACCTGTTGGGGTTCTTGAATGTATTCAGGACATTCCATGTAATCCATGTGAGCAGGCATGTTCTTTTCAGGCCATCAGCATAGGTAAGCCCATTACTTCTTTACCAGTTCTAGATGAGGATAAATGTATAGGCTGTGGTGCTTGTATCCCTAAGTGTCCGGGACTCGCCATCTTTGTTGTTGATTGCTCTAGGCCAGGAGAGATGGGTACTGTACAACTACCTTACGAATACTATCCTTTGCCAGAATTTGGGCAGATAGTTGACGCAGTGGACCGGAAAGGTTTCCTAGTTGCCAAGGCTGTTATTGATAGAGTCAACATACAGGATCATACTGCAGTTTTGACTATCCTTGTACCTAAGGCGTTTGTTAATATTGTGCGGGGTATTAGATTGATTGGAGGGGATAGGGATGAGTGAAGTGCTAATCTGTCGATGTGAAGAGATCAGCGAGCTGGAAATCAGTGAGGCGATTGAAGATGGCGCTCGATCTCTAATCGGTGTTAAACGGCGGACAGGTGCAGGCATGGGATTGTGTCAAGGACGTACTTGTCGGCGTTTAATAACCAATATGATTGTTCAGCAAACTGGTATCAGTCCAGCAGAAGTTGAAACTGATACTACCCGGATACCTGTACGCCCCATCCAGATTGACTCATTATTATGCCCCTGTCAGCAAAAAGAGAAAAAAGAGGTTACGGAGACCAGGACTTGATGAAAGGGAGTGGGAAATTTGGTCACCAAGAGTGCTGATGTCATTATTATTGGGGGTGGAGTTATTGGAACTTCCATTGCTTACTATTTGGCAAAACAGGGAATAAAAGCCACTCTCCTTGAAAGCAAGGATATTTGCAGTGGTACCTCAGGTGCCTGTGATAAGGCCATTAGTTTACAATCGAAAAATCCTGGCTTACACTTGGAATTAGCGTTACAAAGTGCTGCTATATATCATACCCTCGGGGAAGAGCTTAGCTGTGAGTTAGAGTATAAGCAATGTGGTGGCATGATCGCTATCGAGAATGAAAGTCAGTTAACTATTATGGAAGATTTTGTTAGACGGCAAAAGAAATTTGGTTTAACAGTGGATCTTGTTAGCATAGAAGAGGCCCGCAAGAGGCAACCTGCATTATCTCCTAACTTAATTGCCGCTACTTATAGTTCTGTAGATGCCGAGGTCAGTCCCCTAAAGGCAACATTTGCATTTGCTAGAGCTGCTCAGCGTCAGGGGGCTTGTCTTCATAGTGGTGTAGAAGTAAGGAGTATCATGGTCAAGGACGGTAAGGTAGAGGGTGTTATTACCAATAAAGGAGTCTATAAGACAAATCTTGTTATTAACGCTGCTGGGGTATACGCGCCTTTTATCGGACAGATGGTAGGTATTCATATTCCCATAAAGCCTAGGCGCGGACAGATTATCATAACTGAGCCCATGCCGCCCTTTATTCAAGGACATCTATGGAGTGCTCGCTATATTGTTGCCAAATATAATCCAGAGCTTATTCGCCAGGAAGATTCAGAGGCTGCTGATTTAGGCGTGGGATTGGCGGCAGGACAAACCCATGATGGGACGCTGCTTTTTGGCGGAACCCGAGAATTCGTAGGATATGATGTCAAGACTACACCTGAAGCTTTTGCGGCTATCTTACGGCATGCAGTTAATATTGTACCTGCTCTACGTCAGGTTCATGTTATTCGTACTTTCGCCGGCTTGCGTCCCTATACTGTGGATGGCATGCCAATTCTTGGGCCAGTGGATGGTTTGGAAGGGTTTCTTATGGCTGCCGGCCATGAAGGCGATGGTATTGCATTAGCACCTATTACCGGACAAATGATAGCAGGTTATATTGTTAGTGGCATTGAGACAAAAGAAATACAAGCTCTTCGACTATCTCGTTTAACGTCAGTTAATTGTTAGCTTCTTATAATGAAAACATCATTATAAGATAGTCAAACCCCTCTTTTGCATAAAACACACACCTGTGTGTTAAGCTAATTGAGGGGTTGAACGCTAAGGCTATTAATGATGAATAAGAGTAGATTTGCCGTGAGTACAAGTTAGGTTTTAAGTGTTGTATTGATAAATCTTGCAGATAAAAGGTTTATCACTGCAATAACGGCCCCTCCGAGGAATACATACTTATACCCATGTGATCCGTTGTTGTACCATACCAGTCCGCCAATAATGGGTAGAAACATGGTAACAACATGATCAATACTTGTTCCCAGGGAAAGGGTGGGGGAAACGTCTTCATCTGCAAGGGCAATTTTTTTTAGGTATGTTGCTCTTGCCATACTGACAGAACTTAATGCCTGATCAAGCACATAGCAGGTATTAACTAGGAGTAGAGCAAATGTATGACTGAACATATCTTCGGCGAAGGCGTAACCAAGACATACGAAAAAGAAGGCGATGGCCTCACTACTGAGCACAAATTTTTCTCCTACTTTATCAATCAAGTGACCAATGAAAGGCTTTGTGAATATACCGATCACAGAGACAATGAAAAATAGCAGAGCCATGGTTGTGACCGGTTCTTTAAAAATATCAACGAGAACCCAGGGACCGAAGGTAATAAAAATCTGTTTTCTGGCACCAAATAGGACACACAACCAATAGTATAATCTATATTCTTTTCTGAAGATGTAGCGAATTTGTTTTTTCACTGTTTTGGCAGGTTTTATCATGCTAAGTAGCATAGCGGCAATCAGAAAGGATACCGCACCGATTGAGAATGATGTTGTATAACTGATATGCAAAAAATTAAATAACGCCCACAAAATGATGCCGCTTATAACAAGGGCGGCTGTATTTGCTGCACTCACTTGCCCAAGTTTGCGACCTAGTTGTCCGCTGCTAGCGAAGCTCATTCCAATACTATTAGATAAAGGCATATAGATGTGTTGCCCCATACTATAGATAAAGATAGTTATTACAACCAGGGAGTACTCTGGTGGAATAATACCAAGGGCAAACATACCCATAGCAGCTAAAATATTCGCGATGACAGCAATTCGCATATCTCCCAAGGAATAGAGAGAGGCAATAATAACAGCAACCAATAATCCTGGAAGTTCCCGGGGAAATTCCAGAGCCGATCGCTGTAGAATGAGCATTTGGAAATTTTCTTTTAGATAATTTGTCAGCGTAGCCCCGTCAACACTCTGGCCAATTCCTAAAAAAACACTTGCCAACAAGAAAATAAGATAGTTTCGATCAGTGTCTGTAAGCCAAGTTTTAAAAGCTGATAACATGTAAGCCTCCTTGTGATATAAGGATAGTAATAATGTATTTAATTACGCTAAGTAAGTTGTTTTTCCTCTTTTTCCTTGACTATGGAAAAATATTACGATTTATTACAGGACATTGGCGGCAAATGTCGAAGGCGTACATGGTATGTCGCATAAAGAACATTGTGAATCCAAGTGTTCACAAATAAGAGGGGAGTGAAACTTAATGGTTTCTATTATATTGGATATGAAATGCATTAAGGATAAATGATGAATACTATGTCATTAGAAAAATATGCTGATCTTATTGTAAAAACAGGGGTTAACATCCAAAAGGGGCAAACCCTGGTTATCACGTCCCCTATCGAGTGTGCTCCTTTTGCTAGAATGATAAGTCAAATTGCTTATCAGGCAGGAGCTCGAGATGTAGTTATGAATTGGAGAGATGAATTGTTCTCTAAGATTCGATTTTTACATGCACCTGAAGAGGTGTTTGAAGAATTTCCAAATTGGCAAAAAGAATTTTATACATCTTATGTAAAACAAGGAGCAGCTTTTGTCAGTATTGCTGCCTCTGATCCAGAGCTGCTGAAGGACGTAAATCCTGAGCGCGTAGCGAAGCTACAGAAAACTAGTAATTTGGCACTACAGGAATATAGAGAAAGAATTATGAACCATCAAAATGCCTGGTGTATTGCATCAATACCAACAAAGTCTTGGGCAAAGAAAGTATTCTCTGATTTGTCAGAAGATCAAGCTGTTGAGGAACTCTGGGAAGCTATTTTTAAGACTGTACGAGTGGATACTGAAAATCCTGTTGCTGCCTGGGATTACCATAAAGAAAATCTGAAAGTAAGTGCAGATTTTTTAAACTCCAACCAATTTAAAGTTCTTCGTTACAAAAATTCCCTAGGTACAGATTTGGAAATTGAGCTTCCAGAAGGCCATATATGGCTTGGTGGTTCAGAATTTACACCTGAGGGAGTCGAGTTTATTGCTAATATGCCAACAGAAGAGGTATTCACGCTGCCTAAGAAAACAGGGGTGAATGGCATTGTAGTTAGTTCCATGCCTCTAAATTATAATGGCAATCTTATTGAACAATTTTCTCTGACTTTTAAAGATGGAAAAGTTGTTGATTTTACTGCCGAGAAGGGTTATGAGGTCCTAAAGAAACTGATTGAAACAGATGAAGGTTCTTGTTATCTTGGTGAGGTGGCTTTGGTTCCTTATGATTCTCCCATTTCAAATGCGAAGATACTGTATTTTAATACTCTTTTTGATGAAAACGCATCTTGCCATTTAGCATTAGGCAAGGCATATCCTATCTGTATAAAAAACGGTGAAACCATGAACAAGGAACAAATGGAGAAAGCAGGTGTGAATGATTCTCTTACACATGTAGACTTTATGATCGGCACACAGGATCTTGAGATAATAGGAATTACATCTGCGGGAGTGGAAATACCTGTCTTTAAAACTGGAAATTTTGCATTTTAGGGAATAATTTAATAATATCCAATAGAAAATAGGCAAAGCCTCATAGCTTTGCCTATTAGAGCGTGTTTGCACGAAATAAGTGAGAAAACAATTAAGTTTTTTGGGATGTATCCCTGATTTTGTATAAACTCCAATTGGCATAATAAGAGCAAATATTTTTAAGGGGCAAAGCAGTCATTTGGGCTGGTTGCCCCTTTGTTTGTATTATATTGAAAAAGGCCTGGCTGTGGGAATGAATTTGTCCCCAGTCCCTGCGACGCCCTGTCCATTTTTTCGTAATGTCTATCATCGCCAAGTATAGCATTTTTAACAAGCTGTCATCGGTGAGGAAAACCGATTTAGCCTTTGTAACTTTACGCAGTTGGCGGTTGAAATTCTCTATCGCATTCGTTGTATAAATTAACGTCCTCACTTCTTGCGGGTACTTAAAATAGGTAGATAAATTGGCCCAATTAGCCCGCCAAGATAGGGCAATCTTCGGGTATTTTCCGCTCCACTTTTCATCAAATGCATCAAGTTGATATAAGGCGGTCTGTTCATCCACAGCAGTGTATACCGCTTTCTTTAATATCCTTGTACGAAACATATTTCGTTGAGTTGCGAATCTGATGAATTACGCATTGTTGGATTTCTGCTTTTGGAAAAGCCACTTCAATGACATTGGCAAAACCAGTAAGACTATCTACACAGGCAATTAAAAAGTCTTCTACGCCACGATTTCTTAGACCGTTTAAAACTCCGAGCCAGAACTTGGCACTTTCGTTTTCTCCTACCCACATTCCTAGGACATCCCTGATTCCGTCCATTTGAATGCCAATAGCAATGTAAACAGCCTTTTTAAGAATTTGGCCTTCACTTCGAACATGAAAATGGATAGCATCCATGAATACAACAGCGTAGATACTCTCTAAGGGCCGCACTTGCCATTCCCTCACTACGGGGAGGATTTTATCGGTAACACGGCTGATGGTGCTGTCAGATACCTCTATCCCGTAAATATCTCGAATATGACATTCGATATCACTTGTGG